>DAONFG010000046.1:0-24491 GCA_035403465.1 Spirochaetota bacterium
CACTCCTTGACCCTGCGTATACATACACACTGGGCATCGAATCAACAATCAACACAGCCATAGACGCACTGTCGCACGCAGTGGAAAGCTACCTCAGCGTACGGGCAACACCTGCAGTAAAACCTGCAGCACTTGAAAGCATCAGTATCCTTGCCGGTACATTCAGGACTCTCCAGAAACATAAACTCCCGTCACATGAAGAACGTGAAAGCCTCCTCTACGCATCAATGCTGGCCGGCACATGCATTGCGCAGACAGCAACAACTGTTGTACATGCAATAGGATACCCTCTCACTTATTACAGGAATATCGACCACGGTCGCGCGAATGGACTGGTTATGCACGGGTTCCTGAAATTTCTTGAAAACCGGACACCAAAGGTAAAAGAGATACTTAATGCCATGAACATTGAAAGCACTGATGACTTCGGCGCCGTAATGAATGACCTGCTCGGCAAAAAGGAGACATTAAGTGACGACGAGATAAAACTTTTCACAGACACTGTGCTGACATCAAAAAATGTAGCAAACACATCACCGCAGCCTTCAGCGCAGGATATAGAGGAGATAATCCGCTTTTCTTTCAGGTGATGAACCGGATAACGGTATTCAATGCTAATGGAGATATAAATGAAAGACTTTTTACTATGCGACAGGTGCGGCCACAATATAAGCCTTACCGGAACACAGTCTTTCAGCAATACACTGGTCAACTGCAGTGCCTGCGACAGCCTGCTCTGGCTGGTGCACTGCGGGAAATGCGGCAGGGACTATACATCGTCTTCACCAGATTCCCCCTGCCTTGAATGCGGGAAAGAACATAAAAAGCCGCGCCGGGTGCCGTTATGGAAAAAACCCTGGACAAGGCAATGCCCCTGGTGCGGAAGCGGCATCCAGTTTCCCTTTATGCAGAATAGCAGTGTAATCACCTGCTCCAGCTGCAAAGGACTTTCCGCTTTCAGGGGATCATTAACCTTGAATATACTCTTCAGTATAATAATAACCGCCTTATTACTTTCATACATAAACTGTGGCGGGATGATAAACGCTGCCAGGACCAGGTGGAACATCACCGGTGATTACCTGGAGTTTTTATTCGTGGTCCTGAATATTTCTGTAGTATCATCTGTAGTGACGCATTTGACCCGTTTAGAAAAAAAAGATTCTTCCGATGAAAACCGCTGAAACAGATTTACCCTTTTACTCTGCGTAAAACATACCGATATATAAACCGGAGAGCATTTACTTCCAGGAATCAATGCTAAAACCTGTGACCAGCTGAAGACTGGAACATGACTGGAAAGATACCGGCGGAGTCATGTATCCCGGGTTTTATGATTGAATCTCCGGCATTGGTTATTTATTTACAGGGGAGCGATATGGAATATAAAAACAGGCATTTTGCGTATAACTGCAAATGCGGCTACAGTGTTAATGTATTTATTGATTTCGGGAAGCCCCAGGAATACTATAAATGCAGGCTCTGCGGCAGCATGATGCTTCGCAAAGACTTCGATTAGGGATTGTCATCACCCCTGACAACAATCAGCGCAGAACATCCGGGGCATGGAACAGTCATCTCTTTGACAATGCCCGATTTCCTGAACTCCCAGGGCCTGCCGCATTTACAGACTCCGGTTACCGTTGTAAACCCGGTATCAGGCTCATCCTGTCCAAAATCAAACTTAAGCTGTACATCCCGCTTCTTTACAGCCACAGCATTCTCCTCTCAGAATTCACTGGAATTTGAGGAGTAGAGGTAATCAAGAAGCATCTTTTTATCTTTCAATTTCATTTTAATAGCTTCAATGATTTTAGGATGCATCAGTATTCCATCCATCTTCCTGTTCATGTCCTTGGAAAGATCAACCTCGATAGGATTATTGAAAAATCTCAGGGATGACCCGTTCTGACTATTTTCGAACCTGGCGAAGACAATCACTTTAGGCTTTAGTATGTCCCATGACCCTATTTCAGAGATTACAGAAATCTCACCGGTGTTCAGCTGGCAGAAATCACCCTTGCGGTAAAACGATTGCGAATTATTCAGTACAGAACCTGCCATATTCACAAAATCTGAAACAAGCTGCCGGTCATATTTTTTATCGATTGTACTTGTTATAATCTTCAATGCTCCTGAAGCAGTATACGCTTTTCTGAATGGTCTTGGAGAAGTAAGCGCGTCGTACATGTCGCATATCGAAACTATTTTCGGTGAAGACGGGAGTGTCTCATAAGGAAGTCCATAGTATCCTTCATCATCAAAACGTTCATGGTGGAAGAGTATTGTCTGCAGTACAACGGGATCAACCTCCCGGATACCCTTGAGCATGTTGTAGCCGTCCTGGGGATGCAGCCTCATACGGATAAGCTCATTCTCTGAGAGCTTATCCGGTTTGTTAAACACCTCTTTTTCAAGCTTCATCTTGCCGACGTCACTCAGGTAGGCACCGATCACAACCTTTTTAATTTCGGACTCTTTGTATATCCGCTTCTTCTGCGCCAGCAGTGCAGTGAGCATCCCCACGTTAATCGAATGGTTATAGAGGTATTCATCAAAGGAGCGCATATCCTTTATAAGCGTAAGAACAGCCATCTCTTTAGCTTTAAGTTCTTCGATTATATCGTTTATAATCTCCTCTGTACGCTTGTAGGCGTCGCTGGTGAATTTTTCGGTTGTGAGAATTCCATCGAGTACTTTTTTTGTATGATTCCATGCTTTATGATAAATCTGTCCCGAGACCATGGTACGGCGGTCACCGGGAAGGTAATAATATAACTTTGATCCATAGAGTTCCCTGATATTTTTTATTTTTCCGGCAGAGAGAACCTCTCTTTCCTCAAGAAGCTTCTTGCCGTCTGGAGAATATAACGGGTACACAAACGAGGTATCAGCCGTTATATAGTCAAGATCTATTGAAACTTTCTGGGTATTCCTGCTCTCTGCCATACCGGATATTGCCTGTTATTTTTATTTAATCAAAGGATTCGGGAGCTGAGACAATACAATATTTTAACATTGCTGAAAATACAATAATTTTTTATCAAAACATTAATTTTCGCGCCATTTTGTAACAGCCAGGGCAGAAACATTACCCTTTGTATGATTCAGTAATTTATGGTGATATATTCCGCTGTCGACCGGTTCTGCGAGGCAGGTAAGTTCATCGCGAAGTGAAACCTCACCCCTGAACGCTATGTCTATCGTAGCAAGTTCAGCACCGTTCACCTGCCCGGCAAGGCTCTCGTAGAACACCTGGGCGTACGATGCGTTGTTCATATGGTTATTTACGTCTATGTCCTCATAACGTGCGGATGTACTGTAGGTGATGCCGTAGTTTTCCCTGTCAGGAATTCTCCCGAAGGTATGATCAACAGCCCTTTCTGAATGGGTTTCAAAGAGTTTGCTTGATGGAACATTGATTTCAGCGGGTTTGCGTGTATCGCGGTTTATCAGCGCCAGGGAGGCTGTTGCCGCAACCAGTACATTATTATTCTCATCACAGATTGTGAAGTCCCTGTACGCAAGGTACTGCTCAAGTTTTGAGCGCCATGTGCTGCATATTATCTTCTGGTGAAGTACGGGATACTGCCTGACCTCCGCATAGAAGCGGGCATATACCCAGGAGAGGTTCAGGGCCTCGATGTCGCCCAGCGAGGTGCCCTGCTTTCTTGAATGTTCATCGACATTCGCCTGCATATAATTAAAGATAGACTTGACCCTGGCCTTTTTGTCAGGCCCCACATCATGTATCATGATACTGAACTGCGACACTCCGACATACCTGCTGTTCATAATACGACCTCCGGTTTCATGAACGTACAAACCATTGCATAAATGTAAAGTTTAAAATTCCGGGACAATCAGACCATATCCTGCAGGAATATACCGGATGCCGGATCAATCAATATGACATTTAAACTCCTTGCATATTACAGCAAGATTAGCGTCAAATGTAAATATCCTGTGTTTTTCTGAAAGTGCTGATACCAGTAAATTGACATCAACCCAGCCGATTCCGCGGTTTTGCATTTTATTCTTCATGATGAAATAGTATACAATCTGTTCATCAGTTATACTCAGGGTTTCCAGTGATTGAAGCAAAGGTACCACTTTTTGTGCGATCCCGCCAAGAAGCAATTCTCCATAAATATAAGGGTGAAGGATTACCTCATTTTCGATAATCATATCCTTTAAAAGAAACGCTTTCTTTTCACCCTTTAAAAAAGAGACCCAGACATTTGTGTCAGCGATTATCACGGGAATCGCCGTCTTACGGGTGCAGAAATGTCTTTCTGGCTCCCGAAGAGATTTGCCAGTTCCTTTCTTTTATGCAATGCAATAATCTCTTTCAGACCTGTTTCAATGGCCTCTGTCTTGGTCTTTGAACCGGAGATTTTCATTGCCTCATTAAGCAGTTCTTCGTTGATATTTACAGTTGTTTTCATATGTATAGAATATACATCCTGATACATATTGTCAAGCATTACTGATATTACAATTTCCGAACCAAAACAATGGCTTCGCTCATGATCATTCTTTCCCGACACCCTGGACTTCTAACAGCGTACAGACCGGGACACCGGTCAGTCATCCCGGCTAACGCCTCAGACCTTGATTGTGAACCTGCTGCGCCCCCCACTCTTCCCGCAGGCGCAGAACACAGTTTTGCAATAACCCCTGAATTGTCACGGGGTCCGGGGCGAAGCCCCGGCTCACCACAGGACTGATGTGCAGAACACAGTTTTGCAATAACTCACGAATTGTCACGGGGTCCGGGGCGAAGCCCCGGCTCACCACAGGACTGATGTGCAGAACACAGTTTTGCAATAACTCACGAATTGTTGTTGAAAATATAATGCACTGCATTTACATAGATATAAACAGATAACTCTTCCGGGAACAGCGCAGGAATATCCTGGCCAAACAACAAATTGCGTACGGGGAACCAAATTGGATAAAATAACCATTCAGCACTATGAAGACTCTGTGGAGATTACAATAAAGGGAAACCTGAACATCCACAACACGGACAAACTGCTCAACGAGTTCAAGGCACTTACGACTGACGGCACAGCATACAGGATTTTCGGGATAAACTGCGAAGGCCTTGACAGTATAGATTCATCGGGACTCGGGGCACTCATAAGCATGGCAAAACATGCCGAGGGGATGAATGCCGAATTCTATGTATGTGACATCAACAAAAGGGTATCAACACTTTTCGACATCTCGCACCTCAACAAGTACTTCCAGATAATCCCTGCAGCAGAGTTCAGACGAATTGTTCAGCCCTGAACTCGTCGCCTGACGGGACATCCTCGGGCTTTATTTCACACAGTATATCCTCGGTAAGCTCAGTTACGGAAGCAAGCCTGTCTGCCTGTTTCTGCACAATGCGCTCGAACACATTGCGCACGAACCTGCCGTTGCCGAAATCACGCCCCCGGAGTGCATGGAACGCCGTTACCAGGTCAACCAGCTTCCTCTTTGCCTCTTCGCTTGTTTTAAACTTCACGTTTCCTGCAAAACGTTCAAATATCTGCATCAGCTCATCGGGCGTGTAGTGGTCAAAGTTAAAGTAGCGGCTGAACCTTGATTTCAGGCCGGGGTTGGAACCTATGAATCTCTCCATCTCATCGTTGTAGCCCGCAACAATCACCGCGAGCCTACCCCTCATGTCCTCCATGCGTTTCAGGAGCGCGTCAATCGCCTCCTGCCCGAAGTCATTGCCCGCCTGTTCCGGCGCCAGGGAGTAGGCTTCGTCAATAAAGAGTACACCGTCCGCTGCCCTGTTAACGGCCTCGTCTGTCTTGACAGCTGTCTGCCCTACGTAGCCCGCGACCAGCCCGGCCCTGTCAGTTTCAACCAGGTGCCCGGACTTGAGCAGCCCCAGCGCCTTGTACACGCGGCCCAGCAGACGCGCGATCGTGGTCTTGCCTGTTCCGGGCGGGCCGTAAAACACCGAGTGCAGGGATACCGTGGCAACCGGAAGCTTGCGCGACTCGCGCTCCCTTGTTATGCGCACCAGGTTCACGAAGGAGTTTATCTCGTTCTTTATGTTCTTCATACCCACAAGTGAATTGATCTCTTTCATAACATCTTCAAGGGTCTCCTCTTTTGCGGGAGATTCAGGGGCTGCAGTTTCAGGTGACTTGTAGATCATGGAGTAGACATTCTTAAGCAGCTCCTCCTCTGCAGGATCGATTCCGCCGCCCGCCTTTACAAAGGTAAGCGCGCATGAATACAGAAGCGCGCGGAGCCTGTCCATAACCTCCTGCGGTTTCTCCGAAGATGAAAGATACGATGCGCTTATTGACCCGAACCCGGCCCCCTTCTCCGGGGGAAACTGTACATTATCCAGGAATAATTTCGCTGCTTTTACCAGGAATTCCTTATGAACAGAATCAAATTGATCAGCCTCAAGAATGACTGACGATGCCTTGCCCAGTTCACTGTCTCCGGATGGATTCACACCGCAGAGGATCATCCCGAGAAATGCAAGATCGTTTCCTCCAAATGATTTATCAGGTTTAACAATCCCGCATAATGTCGCGATATCATTGAGGAAAACAGACCTTAAATCCTGCGGCGCCAGGGCTGCGCACTCATCTATACCCTTTTTAATATTCTTTGCTTCAGCAAAAATAAATTCCTCACCCGTTGACTGGCGTGTAACCTGAACGTCTACAGGTTTTACAGATGAAGTACTCACAGCATCCGGCTTAAGTGAAACAGTACTCACGGCAGTGCCGCCCAGAGCCGCAGCAAGGTCCTTTTCCGGGCAGTGGCTTACAAAAAGAAACTGCCTCCCGCCGGATGTATAGCTCACTTTTGTTCCGGAGAATACCCTGGTTATAGCGACATCGCTGACCGTACCGAGCCGGGAGGCGTCCCACCTGTTTTTTGCAGTCCTGCGCAGTATAAGTATTCTCCTGTCGGTGGCGATGATTACCGCCGGGATATAGTCTGTTTCACTGGAAGATCCAGGTCCGGGGCAGAGGCCGTCGGCAAGGGAAAGTATCTTCTCATTATTTTTCAGTTCAGCCTCAAGGGCTTTTATAAACGCAGGCTTTTCAGTGATAAAATTTGATCTCTGGAACCTGTTCAGGTCATCTGCAGAATTGCTCTTCACAATTTCCCCCGGGTAGAGTAATTACTTTACATGAATTCATAATAAATAGACTTGTTGTAAATCTATTTTTTAAATGGGCTATAAGGGATTCACTCCCTTAAAAAGCCCCCCGCAGGGGTTCCCTGCAATCGCAAACCGGAATTTTGCAACAAATCTAATATAAACCTTATTTTGCAAAGAAAAAATTTCATTTACACAATTCCATGCAAAAAGTTTTATAAAACATATAACCGCCCGGAGGAACTAATGAAAACTATCGGTATAATCGCAGGTCTCAGCTGGGAATCGAGCATTGAATACTACAGGCTTCTTAACATCAGGATCCAGTCAGCGCTGGGAGGAGTACATTCGGCAAAGATCATCATGACATCGGTTGATTTCCAGGAATAATCGGACAACATGAAGGTCGGCCGCTGGGACATCATGGAAAAATCCCTTATTGCGGAATCAATGAAACTTAAATCCGCGGGAGCCGACGCCATTGCAATCGCCACTAATACCATGCATGTATTCGCAGATGCAATTGAAAGAAATACGGGGCTTCCGCTTATACATATTGCGGATGCAGCAGGTCAAGCTGTTAAATCCGACGCCATATCAAAGGCGGGACTGCTCGGGACAAAGTATTCCATGGAGAAGGATTTTTACAGGGCGCGCCTGGCCGGCATGTTCGGGATAGAAACAATAATTCCCGAAAGCGGTGACAGGGAGAGGATAAATAACCTGATACTGGATGAATTCTGCCGCGGGATATTTACAGAAAAAGCGAAATCATATTTTATAGAAATCATTTCCGGTCTCCAGTCAAGGGGCGCAGGGGGGATAATACTCGGATGTACGGAAATTCCTCTTGTAATCAGGCAGGATGATGTAAGGATTAAATTGTACGATACGATGACACTTCATATTGATGCCATTGCGCAGTATATGATACAGGATTAATCAGCCTGCTGAACTTTACTTTCTGTAGTCCGGGCGCTGATCCCGAAGACCAGGCTGTGCAGTGCAAGGTTTATCTTTTCAGCAGCTTCGTTTTCAGACCTGCTGTACTTGGCAAAATGTATAACCATCCCCTGGACCATCTGGTTAATAAATGCCGGGGTGACCGTGTTCCTTATAAAGCCGCTGTCTATGCCGCGCTGGAAAAAAAACAGTATGTCGTTTGAAAGTTTTTCGTTTTCACGAACAAGGTCCGCTTCAAGTTCAGGGAATTCATTAAGTATATCGCTGTAATTGTTAATGTAATTGTTCTTTAAAAGTTCAGGAATTGCAACTATAATCATTTCAAGGCTTTCCATGAAGCCTTCATTTTTCCGGATAATCTCAAAGAGCTTTTCCCTCATCGCATTAATATTATTATACGCGACGTCCCGGATAAGCTGCTCCTTTGATGTGATTATCTTATACAGGGTCCTTTTGGTAATGCCCGAGGCCGCGGCCAGATCGTTCATATTCCAACCCTTGATCCCGTAACGGGACATGAGGGTTTCGGCGCTTTTAAAGACCTTCTCTTCAGATGCTTTGCTTTTCGATTTCATGCACTGTTTCCGTAAACAGTAATCACGTACATGAGAGATTAATCAATTAAATTTTTTCCCGGTAACACAACCGTGATCAGCGGGGCATTATAACTTTAATATTTAAAGTTCCTATGACAGATTTTAGTGTTTCCAATAAACCAGAGTGTCATCTCTGCGAAAGCGGAGATCAACTTTGTCAGATTACATCGTTTATTGCTTTATCATTGAAAATAAATATTAAAACATGGTTTTATCTGCAACTTTAAACCAGAGAAGTTGTTTATAGAGGTAAGTGTGTTAGTTATGTTTTCATTATCCGGAAACAGCCTGCTTTCACCACCCGAAAATATATACAAGGATATAATAATGATTAAAAGTTTTTTTGCCGGTGTATTCGCGTGTGTTATATGCGCCATACTTTTTATAAATACTCTTTTCTGCGCAGCCCAGCTCTTCCCGCTTGCCATCATCAAGTTTATAATCCCGTTCAAGTGGTGGCATAAAATTATGACCATAATACTGATCAGGGTGGCTAACAACTGGGTTTTTGTTAACTCCATGTTTATCCACTATTGCTTCCCTGTTAAATGGAAAATAACAGGTCTTGAAAAACTCAAAAAAAATGACTGGTACCTGGTCATTTCCAATCACCAGTCGTGGATTGATATAATAATCAGCCAGAAAGTCCTTTACGGCAGGATTCCCTACATCAAGTTCTTCCTTAAAAAAGAATTGATATGGGTTCCGATTATGGGACCTGCATGGTGGGCGCTCGACTTTCCCTTCATGAAAAGATACACGAAAGAGGAGATCGCAAAAAATCCAAAACTCAAGGGTAAAGACATCGAGATCACCAGGAAGGCATGTGAAAAATTCAAGACCTCACCTGTTGCCATAATGACATTCCCGGAGGGGACCCGTTTTACGAAAGAGAAACACGACAGGCAGAAATCACCTTATAAGCACCTGCTCAAGCCGAAGGCCGGCGGTGTCTCATTCACCATATCATCAATGGGGGATCACCTGCACAAAATGCTTAACCTGACAATAGTGTATCCCGAAGGTCCCGCGTCGCTGTGGGATTTCCTCTGCAGAAGGGTCAGGAGCGTTGATGTTTTTGTAGAAACTATAACTATCCCGGGACATTTTGTTAAGGCAGACATCGAGGACCCGAAATTCAAAAAGGAATTCGCTGAGTGGCTTAACAAAATCTGGAGCAAAAAAGATCAGATGATTGATAAATATACCGGGGATACAAAATAATCCCTTTATATGGGATTGTCTAAAAAGACACTGTCATTGCAAGATGCTCAGCACCGTGGCAATCTGTATTTTATCAATAGTGTTTAATGTTGAATTTTAATGATACATGACACTATGTGGGCACTAAAACAGATCGCCACGTCGACCCCCGGTATCCTTGTGATGACATTTAATACATTTCAGACTATCACTGTATATCCTGGAAAGATACCGGTACTTCACAAAAGGCCTGACTAAAAAGGCAAACCTCAGCTTATAATGTTACTTCTGTATCACCCCCTTCTACAAGGGAATGGCACAGAAGTAACATTAAATCCGTTTATCAATTAAATACCAGGTCCATGTAAAATAAATCCGGCAGTACATATTTTTTCTTGCATTCCCCGCACCCCGCAGAATATTACAACCAGTAACAGCAGGAAACCGCACTTTACAGTTTCACTTAAAATTTATGCGAGGCCGGCAATGAGTCTAGTAAACGCCATAGGGAACACACCGCTTGTTGAGATTATGAACCTCTGGGATTCAGGGAAGACCGGGGTGAGGATTCTGGCCAAGCTCGAGGGTTCCAATCCCGGCGGATCGGTCAAGGACAGGCCGGCCTACTACATGATCAGGGCGGCGATAGCATCCGGTGAACTTACAAAAGAGAAGACGATACTTGAACCCACTTCGGGCAACACCGGCATAGGGCTTGCCATGATAGCCGCGGCAATGGGCTACAGGATCAAACTCACGATGCCGGCCTGTGTGAGCGATGAGCGGAGGGCCATACTGGGCGCCCTTGGAGCAGAACTTGAGATCACTCCCGGCTGCGCCCGCACTGACGGCGCCATAGTCCGCGCCCACCATATACTTGAAGGAATGCCCGAAAAATACTACATGCCCAACCAGTTCGCAAATGATGCGAACTGGAAGTCCCACTACGAAACAACTGCGCCGGAAATTGTGCGCGACACGCAAGGTGAAGTCGACCTGTTTGTTGCCGGCATGGGCACAACCGGAACCCTCATGGGATGCTCCCGCTATTTCAGGGAACATCACCAGCGCACAAAGGTCACCGGGATCGAACCTGCCCTGAATCACAGGATCCAGGGGCTTAAGAACATGGGTGAATCAATAGTTCCCGAAATCTACAAGCCTGAACTTCTTGATAACAGGTTAATGTGCAGCGACGAGGATGCCTTTGAAACTGTGCGTGACCTGGCCACTCGCGAAGGGCTGTTCTGCGGCATCTCGAGCGGTGCCGCCCTCTGGGGGGCAATACAGGCAGCGCGTGACCTGCCGCGCGGTTCCACTGTTGTTGTACTCTTCCCTGACCGCGGCGACAGGTACCTTTCAACAGAGACATACAGGTCAGTCTGCGCGATCTGCCCTCCGTAGGATGGGCAGACCAGGGTCATCCTGCGGTAATCCTGCCGTCGGAAAGTTTTATCACGCGTGAAGTATTCCTGATGCACTCCGCACTGTGAGAGACCATTATTATGGTCATGCCCGCCGAGTTCAGTTCCCTGAAAAGTCCCATATAATGTGTCATTTGCATCTGAGTCCCCCTTTCATTACTAGTTAAATTATTAAATTAGCAGCAATTAAAGAGGGATATTACAGGGAAACTGATTTTTCCCCAGATCCTGGATCAGGGGGTCAGAGCCTATGATGTGATGTATGATGGAAATAATCAGGATATGTGGATCAGAACAATTTTACTGATTTTCTGCGAATCAGGGTCAGAGCCCCTGAAATATAAAAATATAAAAAAATTTTTATTATTATTAAAAAAATCACTTTTTCATTGACAAAAGCATGCCGGTATTCTAATTACTACTAAATCAATAGTAATACTAGTAATTAGAATACCGTAACACCATCGGAGGAAAATATGAGCAAAATTGATGCACAACTAAAAAGGGAATCTTTAGCACTCCACGCAGGACAGGAAGCAGATCCAACTACTGGTTCAAGAGCAGTACCGATATATCAGACTGCATCATACCAGTTCAACAGTACTGACCATGCGGCCGCGCTTTTCGGGCTTACGGAATTTGGTAACATCTACACTCGCCTGATGAATCCAACAACAGATGTTCTGGAGAAAAGAGTCGCGGCACTTGATGGCGGGGTAGGCGCCCTTGCTGTGGCGAGCGGACAATCCGCAATCAGTCTTTCTATTCTTAACATCGCACAAAATGGAGATGAGATTGTTTCAGCCGATAACCTTTATGGAGGCACTTACAACCTTTTCCATAATACTTTCGCCAAATTCGGGATTAAGGTAAATTTTGTTAAATCGAATGACCTGGATGCAATTGAAAAGGCTATCACGCCGAAAACCAAGGCCGTATATGCTGAATCAATCGGCAATCCGAAACTCGATGTGGCAAACCTTGAGGCTATATCAGCGATAGCTCATAAACACGGGATACCGTTTATTCTGGATAATACTGTCTCACCATATTTATTAAGACCTTTTGATCACGGTGTTGATATAATAGTATACTCTGCGACAAAGTTTCTCGGCGGGCATGGTACTACACTCGGCGGAATCATTGTTGATTCAGGAAAGTTCGACTGGAGCAGCGGGAAGTTCCCTCTTATATCAGATCCGGAACCCAGCTATCATGGGCTTCAGTTTATTGAAGCGCTGAAACCAATAGGCAATATCGCATATATACTGAAAGCGAGGGTAACCCTGCTGCGTGATCTGGGACCTGCGCTTTCACCATTCAGCGCTTTCCTTCTTCTCCAGGGTATTGAAACCCTGCATCTCAGGATGCCCAGGCATTCTGAAAACGCCCTTGCCGTGGCCAGGCATCTTGAGAAACATCAATCTGTTGCATGGGTGGCATATCCCGGACTTGAAAAAAGTCCTGATAAAAAGCTAGCCGACAAGTACCTGAAAGACGGCGCGGGCGGCATACTGGGTTTTGGAATAAAAGGGGGAGCCGAGGCAGGGAAGAAATTCATCAACTCCCTGCAGCTTATATCTCATCTTGCGAATGTCGGCGACGCAAAGTCCCTTGCCATTCACCCTGCAAGTACAACGCACCAGCAGCTTTCACACGAAGAACAGGCTGCGACAGGCGTATCACCGGACTTCATAAGACTTTCGATAGGGATCGAACATATAGATGATATACTGGCCGATATAGACCAGGCGCTTGATAAAGCGGTGAGGTAACAATATGGCACGAATATTCGATGATATTACAAAAACAGTCGGCAACACTCCCCTTGTAAGGATAAACAAACTCAACACCACGAAGGGAGTGACCCTCCTTGCAAAGGTTGAATCATTCAACCCGCTTTCAAGCGTGAAGGACAGGATAGGTGTAGCACTTATCGAAGCTGCCGAGAGGGATGGACTAATAAAAGATGGGACAACAATAATTGAACCCACAAGCGGCAACACCGGGATTGCCCTTGCGTTTGTAAGCGCGGCTAAAGGGTACAAGCTTATACTTACAATGCCCGAAACATTCAGCGCCGAGAGGAGGCAGCTGCTCAGGATTCTGGGAGCTGAACTGGTACTCACCGATGGAAGCAAAGGAATGAAGGGGGCGATTGCAAAGGCCGAAGAACTGCACAAGGAAATTCCGGATTCATTTATTCCACAGCAGTTTAATAATCCGGCAAACCCGGAAATTCACAGAAAAACCACGGCTGAAGAGATTTGGAAGGATACAGATGGTGCAGTTGACATCGTTATAGCCGGTGTCGGTACAGGTGGCACAATTACCGGTATTGCCGAAGTGCTGAAAAAACGCAAGCCGTCAGTTAAAGCAATCGCTGTTGAACCTGAAGATTCCCCTGTGCTTTCAGGAGGAGCACCCGGCCCGCATAAAATCCAGGGGATTGGCGCTGGTTTTGTCCCGGAAGTCTTCAATAAAGATATAATTGATGAAATAATCACAGTTGCGCATGTTGACGCTGGAAATACAGCAAGAAGCCTTGCGAAGCAGGAGGGTATCCTGATAGGAATTTCCGGAGGTGCGGCTCTTTTTGCAGCGCTAAAAGTTGCTAAACGGAAGGATTCTGAAGGGAAAACTATTGTAGTTATCCTTCCAGATACAGGTGAAAGATACCTTTCAACCTGGCTTTTTGAACAGCAGTAATATTTACTGTAACTTTTCACGAAGAATTCTTGACAAATATACTACCAATTCCATTGAATTGATAGTATATTTGTCATTTGAATTTTAAGGAGTAAATTATGCGGCTTTCAACACGTTCCAGATATGGGGTAAGGCTGATGCTCTCCCTGGCAATGAATGACAGGAAAAGCCCGATTTTTCTGAAGGATATAGCTCACGCCGAGGAGATATCGGAAAAATACCTGAGCCAGATAATTATACCTCTCAAGGCTAAAGGACTTGTTACAACATTCAGGGGAGCTCACGGCGGCTACCTTCTGAGCAGGCCTGCTTCGGAAATAACACTACGGGATATTATTGAACCGCTTGAAGGCGACCTGTCTCTTGTTGACTGCGTTAATAATCCAACTATTTGTGACCGGTCAAATGCCTGTGCGACACGCGAGGTCTGGGATGAGATGAGTTCTCTCCTGCTGGATTTTATGGATACATTCACCCTGGAAGATCTTATTAAAAAATCAAAAAAATTCCGGAAGAACGACCTTTCAGGCGGGGACTTTAATATTTGATTACGGCAGACACGAACGTCCTGATACAAATAACGCGTTAAAGATATTGAATAACTGTCATGTATATCCGGTTCAACAATCCCAGGGATTACTCTTCCACAGGAAATACTTTTAACTTTTTGGATGCAAAAAAATGAAGATAGCAGTAGGCATGAGCGGCGGTGTTGATTCATCTGTTGCCGCGTTATTACTTAAAGAACAGGGGCATGAAGTTATTGGATTATCAATGTCACTCTGGGACGGCGCAGACTCACCCTCTTCGCACAGGAGAAATGCCTGCTATGGCCCTGACGAAAAAATGGATATAGCGGAGGCTGAACAAATCTGCAGGATACTTGGAATTCCTTTTCAGGTGATTGACTGCTCAGGACAATACCGCGAAAAGGTCCTTACCTACTTCCGCGAAGAATATCTTTCAGCAAGGACACCCAATCCCTGTGTTGTATGTAACCATAAAATAAAATTCGGAACCCTTCTATCCAAAGCCAGGTCTGCCGGTATGGAATTTGACATATTCGCGACAGGACACTATGCCATTGTAGAATATGATGCTGATACAGGCCGCTACCTTCTGAAAAAAGGCAGAGATAGCAAAAAAGACCAGAGTTATTTTCTATACATGCTTTCCCAGGCTCAGTTACAGAAAGCGCTCTTTCCTCTTGGTACAATGACAAAGGATGAAGTCCGCAATATAGCGAAAGGAGCAGGGCTCCCTGTTTCTGCCAAAGAGGAGAGCCAGGACTTTTACGAAGGGAACTACAGGGACCTGCTGGATGTTAATGATACCGAAGGTGATATCGTCCATGTTGATGGACGGGTGCTGGGCAGGCATAAAGGAATATGGAACTATACCCCGGGTCAACGGAGGGGACTGTCTGTTTCCAACCCTGAACCTTTGTATGTTGTCAAACTCGACGGCAGATATAACCGTGTTATAGTTGGCACAAAAGACGACACTCTTGTCTCATCATTTACGGTCAGGGATGTCAACTGGATAGCTATTCATAAAATCAGCAGAAAATTCACTGCTGCAGTAAAAACAAGATACGCACAGACTGAAATGCAATCTGATATTGATATGACCAATCCGTTCAACGTCAGGGTTACACCATATGAAAAAATTGAATCGGTTTCGCCTGGTCAGTCTGCTGTTTTCTATGACGGGGATGTTATTATCGGCGGCGGAATAATTGAGAAGGTAAGCTGACATGATCAGGAACAATACAAACGACAGGTACTACAAGCAGACACTCCTTCCCCAGATCGGGGCAGACGGGCAGGAAAAACTCCGCAACTCAAGTGTTGTAATTGCCGGCTGCGGCGCACTTGGAACATCACTGGCAAATATTATGGTAAGGTCAGGTGTGGGAAACGTGAAGATCATTGACCGTGACTACATTGAATATGACAACCTGCCAAGGCAGCTTCTCTTTGATGAGGAGGATATCGGAAGAGGACTCCCCAAGGCCGTGGCTGCTGCAGACAAACTCCGAAAAATAAACTCCGCGGTTACAATTGAGCCGATCGTGGCGGATATAAATCCTTCAAACATTGAAGGATTGTTCCATGGAACAGACCTTGTTCTTGATGGAACCGATAATTTTGAAACACGATTCCTGATGAACGAAGCCTGTGACAAACTGAAAATACCATGGGTATACGCAGGTGTTGTATCCACTTACGGCATGATATATACAACGATACCGGGTAAAACACCCTGCCTTAACTGCTTCATAAACCAGATGCCTGCACCTGGCAGCTTTGCAACATGTGCCACAACCGGTGTTTTGAATACCGCTGTAAACATGGTAACCTCGATCGAAGCCACAGAGGGTCTGAAGGTGCTGGTTGGAGCTGATAATTCACTCTCTGAAAAGCTTACATACGTCGATGTGTGGCACGGAATATATAAATCATTCACAATAAAGAAAGGGGATGAACCATGCCATGTGTGCGATAATCACAGGTATGAATATCTGAAGGCCGACAGAGAGATGCAGGTCATATCTCTCTGCGGTCAGAATTCTGTGCAGGTAACACCGGTCGGAGTAAACAGAATTGATTACGCTGAACTCGCTTCAAAACTTAAACCTTCAGGTGAAGTGAATTACAACACGCATATGATGAAATTTATTTCTCAGCTGTATGAGTTCACAATATTCCCTGACGGAAGGACAATAATAAAGGGTGTATCTGAAGAAATTTCAGCGAAGGCGCTCTACACAAAATATATTGGCCTGTAACAATGATTGATGTAACACAGATCCGCAAAGATTTCCCATACCTGGCTAATCAGGTAAACGGAAAAAAACGCATATATCTTGACAGTGCGGCAACTACCCAGAAACCGTTACAGGTTTTACAGACAATAAATGATATTTACTCAAACTATAATGCACCGGTAAACAGGTCGGCCTCTTCAGCAGGGAACATTGCCAGTTCATTATACATGCAGGCCCATGAAAACGCGGCACGCTTTATAAATGCCGCGTCATATAAAGAAATCATATTCACAAAAAACAGCACTGAAGCTGTTAACCTCGTGTCATATTCGCTGATTAATAGTAAAGAAAAAACTGTCGGACTCGTCTTCGGGGATGAGATTATACTCCCTGTTTCTGAGCATCACTCAGACTTTCTACCATGGACTGGACTGGCGGAGAGCGCCGGAATAACAATTAAATACACCAGTATTACCCCTGCGGGTGAGGTTATCCCTGAAGAGATCATGAATGCCATAACAAAAAAGACAAAACTGGTATTATGTTCGCACGTGAGCAATGTCCTCGGTATAATCAATCCAGTAAAAGAGATAGCTTCAATAGCACATGATGCCGGCGCACTCTTCCTGGTCGATGCAACCCAGACTGTGCCTCATATGCCCGTTAATGTTAAGGATATCGGATGCGATTTTCTTGTTTTCTCGGGACACAAGATGCTGGGCCCGGCCGGCACGGGCGTGTTATACGGGAAGGAGAGTCTCCTTGAAAAAATGTCGCCTTTTATCAGGGGAGGCGGGATGGTTAAAACTGCAGGGAAAGGCTCTGCGCTTTGGAGCGACCTGCCGTGGAAATTCGAAGCGGGGACACCTGACATGTGCTCAGCAGTTGCCCTTACCGGTGCTGTTGATAAAAGTTCAGGCAAAAATTTTTATGGAGCAATGGACTACCTGTCAAAACTGGGGATGAAGAATGTTCACAGCTACGAACAGTATCTCTGCAAATATGCACTGGAAAGGTTATGTGCCATTAATGAAATAACTCTCTACGGAGATGACAGTCCCGGAAACAGGTGCGGTATTATTTCCATGAACATCATTAAAAACCGGGAAACCATTGATCCCCACATCATCGCTGAATTCCTGGCTGATGACGGTATCGAAGTCCGCGCAGGCGGGCATTGTGCATACCCGCTCATGGATGAACTTGGAGTAACAGGAACATTGCGGGTAAGCTTTTACATATATAATACGACAGATGAGATCGATGTATTCATCGATTCAATAAAGGATATTATCACAAACAGGCTGCTGTAAAGATGCTGGCCGCAGGGACAGGAAAATGGAAACAGGAAAAATATTCGAATCACGGAACGTAAAAAAATTCAGGAAGGGGATTATCTCACGGGAGGAGGATTTTATTGTAAACGAGACGCCGCTTACTGTAATGCTGAATAATGAAGAGTTAGCCACACTTGTCTGTTCACCGGTTGCCGAGAAGGAACTTGTTATTGGTTTTCTTGCAGGCGAAGGTATTATACAGAGTCCCGGAGATATTAAAGAATATTTTTACCGCGAACAGCAGGGTGTTGTCTGGGTAGAAACAGTTAATCCCACTCCGCAGACTGATACATTCCTGTGCCGCAATTTTGCCAGCTGCTGCGGGAAAGGGAGGCCGCTGCTTTATTTCGTGAACGACCAGGAACAGGTAATGCCGGTTAAAGGTGATGCAGTGTTTTCTTCTGACAGCCTGATCAGCCTGATGCGTGAATTCGAAAAGGAATCGGATATATTTAAAAAAACCGGCGGTGTCCACTCAGCAGCGCTTGCAGATAATAACGGTATCATTATCAGGTTTGAGGATATCGGTCGACACAATGCGCTGGACCGTATAATGGGCCACACATTCCTGAACAGCATAGATACATCGGACAAGGCCGTTCTCCTGAGCGGGCGCATTGCCTCGGAAATGCTTATTAAGGCAGCACGGATAGGTACGCCTGTTGTTATATCCCGCTCCGCGCCGACCGGGCTTGCAATTGATTACGCTGTTCAGTATGGAATCACCATAGCAGGTTTTGTCCGCGGCGACAGCTTTAATCTATACTGTCATGAAAGCAGGATAGCAGATGCATAATGACCAGCCACCCCATCTTTCAGATATAAGCACTTACATTAACAAATGTATTCCGTCTTAAAAAGTGAATAATTACGGGATTAACAATTTCAGGCCTTTCATAATGCGGCAGGTGACCTGCCTTGTATACAACGAATATTTCGGGGCTTATAAGTGAATCAAGCTTTGCGATTCCATGCAGGCTGAGTGTCTTATCCTCATTGCCCCATATAAGAAGCGCGGGGATTTTGTTTTCCTTAATCGAAAGATAATAAGGCCCGGGATCATGATTTAAAAAATTCCTCAGTGTTGAAAAAATTGCATGTCTGAAACCATTATATATCATCTGCTCCCTGTACCTGTCCGGCCAATCCGGAAATTTGTCCGGCTCATAAAAATCCTGAAGCTGTAATTCGGAATAACCCGGATGATAGAAAGAATACTCTACCAGCCGTCCTATGAACGGGATACGCCTTATCCCTATTTTAACCTGTTCATGCACCGGGTCTATAAGCACAATACTTTCCACAATGTGCGGGTATGCCCTGGCAAAAGCAGCAGCGACAGCCCCGCCCATTGATGTGCCGACTATACTTATTTTACCATTGACGCCTGCCTCTTTGAGCAGTTCGTATATCTGGCGGACAAAAAGTCTGCTGTTATATGCGGTGCGCGGTCTGTCCGAGAGGCCCCTCCCGTACATATCGTATCGGATGACCCTGAACCCGCTTTCAGCTAACGGACTGAAAGTTTTATCCCACATGTAGGAAGGCACTGAAAAGCCATGTACCAGGAGTACAACCGGATTTGTTTCATCGCCATCTATTTCGAAATATGTGCGCCCGCCTGAAAGACTCAAAAAACGGCCCGTCAAATTCTCACTGCCAACAATTTCAATCTCCGCATATTCTGTGTTTAAAACAAAAGCTTGAATTATTACAAACAGCAGAAATAACGCAGCAGCAACTGACATACCTGCAAAAAATATCATACATTACTCCTGTTAAAAAACTGTCGCCCCTCTGAAACCTGGACTGCGGAAATAAAAAGCGAATGTACCCTCAGATCATCAGTAAGCTCCGGGTGAAAGCTCGCCGCGAACAGGTTCCCCTGCCGTACCATAACAGGCACACCTCCATATGATGCCAGGATCTCTACACTACCCCATGTATAAGTAATCCTGGGCGCACGAATAAAAACAGCTTTCATAGCATTCCCTGCTAATCCTTTAACTTGCAAACCGGTTTCGAAGCTGTCGATCTGCCTGCCGTAGGCATTCCTCTCAACTGCTATATCCATAGCACCAATCAGTGGCTGCTCCATTCCCTGCACTGATTTAGCAAGAAGGATCATACCCGCGCATGTACCGAAAACCGCCATCCCCTCACCTATACGCTTCTTTACAGGAATTATGAGGTTGTTTTTAACAATCAGCTTCCCTATAGTTGTACTCTCCCCGCCTGGAATTATAAGGCTGTCTGAAGAGTCAAGGTCAGCAGCAGTTCGGACCTCTATTGCCCTGGCGCCGAGCCTGCGGATAGCATCAATATGCTTGTGATAAGCACCCTGCATTGCAAGGACACCTACTGTTCTGTTTTTTACAAGGTTCATCTACCACCCCCGCGCAGCAAACCTGTCTGTATCTTTAAGCTGCGGCATACCTATACCGGTCATCGGCTCACCTATGTCTCTTGAAATCTCAGCAAGCTTTGCAGGGTCATTATAGTATGTGACTGCCTCAACTATTGCCTGTGCCCGCGCTGCCGGATTTCCGGACTTGAATATTCCAGATCCGACAAAGACAGATTCAGCGCCGAGGTGTATCATGAGTGCGGCGTCTGCCGGAGTCGCCACACCGCCCGCGGAAAAATTCGGAACAGGAAGCCTGCCGATCCGTACGGTCTGAACAACCAGATCATATGGTGCACCCAGTTCTTTAGCTGCTGTCATGAGTTCCTCTTCGGGGAGAAAACTTATTCTCCTTATATCATCCTTTAATGTCCTCATGTGACGCACAGCCTCGACAACATCACCCGTGCCTGCTTCACCCTTTGTTCGGATCATGGCTGCACCTTCACCTATTCTCCGGAGCGCTTCACCAAGATCGCGGCATCCGCAAACGAACGGCACCTTGAACTGGTGTTTACTGATATGGAACCTGTCATCTGCCGGTGTGAGCACCTCACTTTCATCAATGAAGTCAACCCCGAGCGATTCAAGAATCTGCGCCTCGACAAAATGACCTATACGGCACTTTGCCATGACAGGAATTGTTACAGCCTCCTGTATCCTTATGATCAGTTCAGGATCGGACATCCTGGCAACACCGCCTGCAGCCCGGATATCCGCAGGCACCCTTTCAAGTGCCATGACAGCTGCTGCACCCGCATCCTCTGCAATCCTTGCATGTTCAGGTGTAACAACATCCATGATGACTCCGCCTTTAAGCATCTCCGCAAGGCCCACTTTTGTTTTAAAATTAATTTCATTATTTCCATGTAACCTGTTATCACTCATACATTACCCCTTGTATCTTTTATTTTCATTTACCGTTGAAGTAATCCGGATTACGGTTAATCTTATCAAGGATCTCCCTGAAGCCGCTCTGCCCAAGCCTGGGAATGACTACCGCGGGTTTCTGCTTTTGTTTTGCAATACGCTTGGCCATGTGTACACCGCCATGGCTGTTTATTGTTATCTGGATAATAACCAGCGAGGCCCTGTTTATAAGCCGCTGCATTTCAGCCGGTCCGCGGCCGCCTGTTCTTCCGGTATGATTTTCAAGAATATGCCCTGAAACTGATGCCATCTCCGCATATTTATAATCATTACGCTCAAGACCGCCAATAATCGCTATTCTCATGCTTCACCTCCGCCGTCCCGCTAAATCTTGCAGAACCGGGTTTTAATTACTACTAAAATGATAGATTTAATCGTAATTAAAACCTGTCAATAAATTTGTCTGTTTTTCAAAAAATTTTCAGTGTTTAGATTGACTTTATTTATTCAACTTTGCTATATACATTATTGATAATTTTAATAATTATACGGGGTTACATTGAATGAACACACAGGTAGACTTTAAAAAAATAAAAGAGACCGCCGAAAAATACTACAGGAATGGCGATTTCTACTGTTCAGAGGCAATTGTTAAAACAATTAAAGATGAATTTCAACTAGATATCTCTGATCATATCATCGCAGCAGCATCAGGTTTCCCGGTCGGAATGGGTGGTTCCGGTTGTACCTGCGGAGCAGTTTCAGGGGGTGTAATGGCTCTTGGACTTGTTTTTGGACGAACAGTTGCTAAAGACGAAAAGGTAAAAAATGCAATGGCACTTGCCAATGAATTACATGATCTCTTTAAAAAACGTCATAATAATCTCTGCTGCAGGGCTCTTACAAAAGGAATGGATCTTGGCTCACCGGAACACATGAAACAGTGCATATTTCTTACCGGTGAAGTTGCAGAGGAAGTAGCCAGGATAATAGTCAGGGAATCTGTATAAATAATGCACATTTAGAACACATATCACCTGACGTAATAATCAACAACCACTGAGAGCAGCCGCAATATCGTCAATAAGATCATCAGCGTCTTCCAGTCCGGGAGAGAGCCTCACGGGTGTATCGGTTATCCCCCTCTTTGTGCGTTCCTCCTGCGGTACTGATACATGGGACATTTCACAGGGTAAGGAATGTATTATCCGCAATAAAAAGGATTTTATTTTCGCGACAGATCGATGCAATTGTCGCGATATCGGCAAACTTGAGAAGGGGATTCGTCAGGGTTTCAACAAAAATTCCTTTTGTAGATGGACGTATTGCCGCCTTAATCTCATTTATATGCGAAGTATCAACATAAGAAAACTCAAGATCATAGTCTGCAAGCAGGCGATCGAAGAGTCTCCTGGTGCCGCCGTAAATGTCCTCTGTTACAATTATGTGATCACCGGGCCTGAATAAAAACATGATGCCGGTTATTGCAGCCATGCCCGAAGAACAGGCAAATCCACGCGCTCCGCAGTCAAGTCTGGCCATACCATCCTCAAGGACTTTCCGTGTCGGGTTACCGGACCTGCTGTAATCGAACCCGGTGCTCTGACACCAGACCCGGATGACGGAATGTGGCGTTCCGGTAAACTGGAACAGAAAAAATTTTCAGCAGCTGCAATACCTCCCATCCTCGTCAACAGCAGCAAGACCGTTCTTTATCAGCCTCTCCAGGTGCTTCACGATCATCGCCTTCTCCCAGTACAGAACAAAGATCGTGGGGTGCGCCGGGTATATGAGCATCTTTGCAGCAAGTTCATCAAGAGTTGATGGCTTCTCTTTGAGAGCTGCGAGTACACGGTCATCACGTTTAAGGATACGCCCCCTGTAAACCTCGAACGCCTCGCGTATCCCGGACTTAAGCACCTCCTTGTTGTGGCCTGAAACAACCTTATCAGGTTTCATGCTGATTATCCTGTCTATGGATGCAATAAAATCATCCACGGGCGTTACAGCGTCACCGTACCACGGCCCCACCTTTGTGAGGCAGATATCACCGCAGAAGAGAAGACCCTCTTCCGGGAAAAAGAATGCAAGGTGGCCCGATGTATGCCCGGGCATATGCATCACATCAATCTTTGTCCTTCCGGCATCAATCACGTCACCTTCATCGATAGTACCATCAACGCGCCACTCGCCGAAAAATGACTGTTTCATTGTGCCTATAAGATGCACATACTTTTCGGGATCCTCGTTCATGTACTTGTCCCAGCTCTCTAGCGACGCGATTTTTTTACTATCCCTGAAGTTTTCCCGTTCCAGTGGATGGGTAAGTATGCGGGCATTCACGAAGAGGTCATTGTCCCACGAATGGTCAATATGGCAGTGAGAGTTTATGAGCAGATCAACATCAGCAGGCCGTGCCTCTTTGGTGATCTCACCCGCACCGCTGTCTATCATCACACGAACATCATCGTCGATGAGCACGGCATTGGACTTACCGAATCCCTCGTCAGTAAAATATATTGATATCCTGTCATTTATCTTCTCTATCATAAGGCTGCTCCGGCCGGACCTGGCATTGACCGGTTTTAAACCGGCTGATTCACAATATCACCAGATGTCATTGCTGTCAAGCATGGATACACAATAACCAGACTCCGGCATGTAACCGGGTCTACAAACCGGTATGAATTAACAAAAATCATTACATGTAAAGTGCAAATCATGTTGACAAAATGTTAATATTCGGGATATTAACATTTTCTGATTTTATTATAAGAAATTCAGATATTAAACTTTATCTCTCACAAAGGGCACAAACCTGGTCAGAACACCCGGTCTGTCGCTTATACTTTTCAAGCATTACATTCCTGTTCAGCAAGTCACAGACCAGCTATTGATGCCGGTAAAAGCCTGCTGCAGAAACAGGGAGGAAACGAACCGATCCGGTCGAGGTAAAGGCAGTTCAGTTCAATAATAAAATAAAAGTTTTAAATAAACAGAGAGGCAAATGTTAATGAAAAAAAAAGATAACGTCAATATTTTTTCGCACATTTTTATCAAGTCCTCAATCAATGACCAAA
>DAONFG010000047.1:0-21437 GCA_035403465.1 Spirochaetota bacterium
GTCAGATTGAGGACTTTTTTATTCTTAAAATGTGCGCAAGACATTGTACACTACCTTACTAAAAGTTTTGTTCCGCTTGGAAGCACGGATGCTGGAAAGCGGAGTAATTATTTTCTAAACTCGATCATCGTAAAAATACGTGTTAATATTACGTCTAAATTGTTTGTTGAATTATTACTTAAATTTGATAATGTATTTGAAATAAGTTCTTGTCTAGCAAGTTCTTCGAGTGAAGTATTTTCATAATGACAAATGAATTTATCTGCAATAAATTTTATTGCATTTTTTATTGATAAAATTTCACCTTTTGAATCTAAAGTTGATTCATCAATAAATGGAGTTTCGAGAAAATTATTTATTTTAGTTACAATATCATTTTTCCCGTAAAGAGTTAAGAAATTTTGATACGTATAATTATTTTTATATCTTTCATTTTCGATGAACATAGCTCTTAATTGTGTAATAATACAATCAAAATAAGTAAACCATTCTACTTCATTATTTGAATCAAGTGGATTTATTTTTCTTATTTTCACTAATCTATTTAATAGCATGCTTAGATTAAAATTAAACATATTAAAAAATCTGTTATAATTTTCCATCGTTTCATAATCTTCTTCAACTGAGTTATCCATTTTTTCAGTTTCCTTATGTTTAAAATCAATAGTAATTTACGAAATTAAGATTAAAGCTTTTTAAACAAAAAAAAAGATGTTTAATATATATGTAAGATAATAATGGAAAGACGATGATTATCAATTTGTTAAATTCGTAAGATTTTTTTATTTGAAAATGAAAAAGACATGAAAGTGCTCTTGTCATACCACATCCAAGACATTCAATGTTAAATAATTTTTTAAACAAACAAATTGAATGACCATTTTCAAATAAAATCGTCGGTATTAATATCAGCAATAAAGGTGCAATGATAAGAATACCGATTTCTAGAAGTATAAAAAATTTATTTTTATTCACTATTTTTTTACAAGAGGTTGACCATTACCATCTTTATATGAACCTGTAAGTATTGTAATAAAGTCAATGAATGCCCAAACTAGACAACCACCACCACTTAATAATTGAACGACTCCAATTCCTGTGCTACCTGTATAAAATCTATGTAACCCAAAGAATCCAAGAAAAAAACATAACAATAATGTAGTTAACCAATCTTTTCCGGCGCCATCAATTACACCAGCTGGTCTTTGTCTAACACCACATTTGGGGCAAAGCTCTGCTGCTTTTTTGATGATTGAACCACATGATTCACAAAATTTTTCATCTAATTGTTTGATTACCTGTTCTGACATCTGTTTCTCCACATATTATATTTTTTACTTACTAACCGGGCACGGATGCCCGGCTAAAGGTTTTTAGGCCGTTTCATACAACGCCCTGGCTAAACGACGTTGCGCGGTCTTTTGCGCAATGTGGCGAAGCCCAAGCCGGTACTCCGGCGCCGCGTTTTAGCCTTTGTTATATGATGCGACGTGCCATTACGACAAGTACTGTCGGGTGAATACAGGACGTATGAACCCGGTTCTAAAAATTTATTACTACGAATATGGCTTTGTGATACCTACTATTGGTAAAGTTCCATAAAATAATAATATCCATACTCCGGAATTTACATCTTCAATCGTTTCATGGTAAGTGTAACAAAAGATACCATTCTGAATAATGATCAATGGAGGGAAATTAATCCCTTGTAATTTTTCTAAAATGTCATTAAGACCGAACTGTTGAATTTTTGCAATGACTTGATAATTTGTTGGAAACGGATATCCTTTTGCATTAAAAAAAAGACCTCGAATAATTCGTTGAGCCACTCTATCAATTCGATTTACATCTAGCTTAAAAGCACCTTCTTGTCCTAAGTAAATACCTGCTTCAGTAAAAACATCAACATCTTTGATGCTATTTTTAAGTAACAATGCAAAACCTTCAGATCTATTGGCAGAACGAATGAGAGTATTAATAACACTACACGCTGAAGGTTCATCTGAAACTTTGTAAGATGAAATAATTGCAGCGCGAAAGTACTCATCATCTTTAGACCAACCTTCAAAGCATGTTATACAACAAGGAACTGTAATTAGATTTGATGCCCGTGGTTTTGGAAAAATATTTTTAGGAGGAATATGATCATCGGTTAGTGGGCCTATTGCACCACAATAAGCGCATTGGCCATGTTTTTTATGGTTTTTCATTATTGAATCAACTCGCATATATATGGTTCGTGAAATATTTTTTCATAAATACTTTTTAATTCTTCAATACTATAGTCTAAAGATATATCTCCTTTTATTTTGTATGTATCTTTAGGTTTTGTTCTTTTTATGAATTTGTTGTACTCTTTTTCATCGGAAACAATTTTTTCCATTGAATCAATAGCCTTTTTATAATTTTCCAATAATTTAATTATAAATCTATATGATATATGATATTTGTTTTTAATATCGATTTCCGATAAAAATTTGTTACCTTCTAAAATATATATTGAGTAAAGCAATAATTGAGGAAAATATTTAGGATAGGAAGGTCTCTTGTCATCATATGGAGGGAATGACTTCTTTTGTATGATTTTACTTTCAATTAAATGTTCAATAGTGTTTATGCATTTTTCATATTGATTTGATAAAAAGTATGCTCTTGCAATTTGAAGATTAAGTCCTTCATACATGTCATCAGGATCAGCGCTAGTTTGCGGATTTGAAAATTCATAACTCCAATATTTAATTGCATTTTCGTAATCTTCATAATAAAAATATGCATTACCTAAATAATAATTAGCTTCAACCATTTGAAAAAATTTAATACCATCCGTTATCAGACCTAATTGAAATAATAAATCTCCAAGATCACGGCCCATTTGATATAATCTATAATCTTTATTGCTATGAATGTAATCACCATTTAAACATTTGTTAATACCAATTTCATATAACCGAATTTTTAATCCATACTTTCTTTCGGTCCCAAGTTCACCACATATTCTTTGTAATTTTTGCATTTGAAAATATTGTTTATCTTCAAGAGTGAATGAGTAATCATATTGACATTGAACTGTCCAAGGTGCGTCCCAATTGAAATTCATAGATGAAAAATTATCATCGCTCGTTTTATTTGTCAATAAATCATAAGCTTCATTATACAATATGATTTTATTGTTAAGCTCAGTAATTTTTTCATTTGTAGCACCGTGAGCTCGATCTGGATGATGTTTAAAAACAAGTTTTCTATAATTCCGCTTTACATCTTCGATAGAGTATTCATTCAATAATTCCAATATTTCTAATGCATTTTTATGATTCATAATTTATTATGTACTCTTTCATAAATATAGATAATTGTTCTTCTTCCGCGCACGGACGCGCGGTCTTTTAAAAGTTTGGCACGTCGTTTCATATAACTTCTTCCTACCCGCCATATGGCGTATAACCATACAACAGGCACAATAACGCGCAATTAATTGCGCACAACAATCTTTACCTAAACACCCACTAACATCCGGCGTCTCGATACAATCCGCCTTTCATCGTGTGTTTTAAAATACTGCGGGTCCGGTATACCCTTGCCGCAAAGCAGCTTATTGAGGCCCTGGCGGATCACTCGACGACCGGCTTCCTGTAAACCGGTAAAGTTAAACCTGTTCCTGCCGCCAAATCACTGAATATTTATGAATCGCTATGTCCCGTGCGGCGAACCTGGAGGCCGGCTCAAAGAAGCAGGTCCTGTGCTGCAGCACTGATCAACCGCATAACATGCCGGATTTCAACTGTCAAGGAAGAATATAAAAATTAGTGTATTTAGATCTTTTATAGCACCGCGGCTTATAATATATAAAGTTTATACTGCAACGGACAGGCGAGCGCCAGGACGGCAGCGACTGCGACTGAATCCGACACGGATTTCGGACTCAGCGCCGCAAGCCTTCATGCTAAAGCAATACCACTGTGAATATATGCTTCCTGTTGTATCTGCACAGAATAACTGCATGCTGCTTCAAGGAAGGCCAGTCGCCGCATGAGACGCTTAGAGCCCCTGCGGCAATTGAGCAGCGTCTTTTCTTTTGGTTCCTTTCTTTGGACGAGCAAAGAAAAGAACAAACACTGCGTGTATTGAATACCGCAATATACCATGAGGTAAAAGTTATAGTCACACCCATACATATCACTTTCCGGTCATCTTCCGGTCATTTCTAGTCATCCGCTGGTCATTTCTAGTCATGTTCCGGTCATCTCTAGTCATTTCCAGTCATCCTCTGGTCATTTCCGGTTCTTATCTGGCTCTTATCTGGTTCTCAGCTGGCTCTTAGCTGGTTCCTATCCGGTCATTAAAAAGCAGGGCCTTTTTTAAAAAACAGGCTGCAATGAGCCCGGGAGCTTTATAAATCCATGCCCCATAAAGCATAAATATTCCGTTCATATTTACTAAACATTTGTTGACTACAATCCCCATTCTTATTATATTGTCCTTTACAAAAGGGTTTGCCTTCTCCCCTTCTCCCCTTCAATTCGTCAAAAAGGGCGACAAGCATGGATGCTTTAGTGTCGAGCGCGGACAGGAAGTCCGAAAAAGCGCTCGACCGAAGGTGGCCGTAAGGCCGGATGAGGGCATCCCCACAAGAGAGGTTTGCGTCATGAAACCTGAAATTTACAGATTCTCCCCGTACGTAAGGCTCTCCCTGCCGCTCTTTACAGCAAGGATCCATGCCGGTTTCCCGTCGCCTGCCGAGGACTATATTGAAAAGTCCCTTGACCTGAACGAGTACCTTGTGCAGCACCCCGCAGCCACGTTTTTTGTGCGCGTCACCGGCGACTCTATGACAGGTGCAGGCATAAATTCGGGCGATCTGCTCATTGTTGACAGGGCTCTCAAAGCCGTAAACGGCAGCGTGATCGTGGCAATCCTTAACGGTGAATTCACTGTAAAGAGGCTGCAGAGTTCGGGCAAAAGGGTCAGGCTTTTCCCTGAGAACCCTGCATACCAGCCGATCGAGGTTACAGCGGGCTGCGACTTCGAGGTATGGGGAGTGGTGGTTCATGTGATCCACACAGTGAGGCGGTCATGAAAAGGGTCTACGCGCTCGTGGACTGCAACAATTTCTACGCCTCGTGCGAGCGGGTGTTCAACCCCTCCCTGCGCCGTAGGCCCGTTGTGATCCTTTCAAACAACGACGGGTGCATTGTGGCGCGCTCTGCAGAGGCAAAGGCCCTGGGCATACCCTTTGCCTCGCCCTACTTCAAGGTCCGGGCCATGGCCGAAAAGCACAACACCGCTGTATTCTCCTCAAACTACGCGCTCTACGCCGACCTGTCGCAGAGGGTAATGAACGTGCTGCGGTCGTTCACCCCTGACGTCGATGTCTATTCCATAGACGAGGCGTTCCTTTCACTTAATAAAACAGGCGATATGACCGGCTTTGGACTTGCGGTAAAAGAGAAGGTCTACAGGTGGACAGGGATTCCTGTCTCAGTTGGTATAGGCTATACGCGTACACTTGCAAAGGCTGCAGCGCACATCGCCAAACACGACAGCCTTATGAAGGGTGCCCTTGACCTGACCTCGCGGCCCGACGCCGCTGAACTGATTGCCCGCATCGCGGTGCGCGATATATGGGGAATAGGCCCGGCGTACGCGGCAAAGCTTAACGGCATAGGCGTATACACAGCCGCAGACTTCATAAAGCTGGACCCCGCGTGGGTAAAACGCAGCATGACCATAATGGGGCTGCGCACGCAGACCGAGCTTAAGGGGAGATCATGCATTGAGCCCGACATGGTCCCGGCCGAGAAGAAAGCCATTGTCTCCTCGAAATCATTCGGGCGAAGCGTAAGGGGCCTGCCCGAACTGGAACAGGCTGTATCAACATACGCGGAGCGCGCTGCTGAAAAGCTGAGGCGCCAGGAGGGCCTTGCCTCGATGGTCACTGTCTTCATCATGACAAACAGGTTCAGGGATACGCCGCAGTACGCAGATTCACGGAGTTTTGAACTCCCCGAAGCCTCATGCTGCACCCCGGTCATAATCCGCTGCGCGCTTGCCCTGCTGCGCAGGCTCTACGTTGACGGCTACGAGTACAACAAGGCGGGGATCATGCTTTCAGGCATAGTGCGCAGGGGCGACGCGCAGATGAACCTCTTTATGCCCGCGGACTGGAGGGGAAGCTCAAAGGTCATGGAGACCGTTGACCATGTGAACAGGAAGTACGGGACAGGCACCCTCTTCTATGCCTCCGGGGGAATTGACAGGCCCTGGGGAATGCGCAGGGAACTCCTCTCCCCTGCCTACACAACCAGGTGGGAGGATATCCCCCTTATCCGGATATGAATGCGCGGGATCAGCCAAAAAATCATTGACTCATCCCCTCTTCTCATGTTATATATTCCAACATGAATATCAACAGGCCGCAGCATGCACGCCTCCTCTTTATTGACGAAAAAATCAGGGGGGGCAAATACCCGAACGCCACTACGCTCTCTGACGAATACGAGGTGAGCAGCCGCACAATCACGCGTGACATCGAGTATATCCGCGACTCCCTTGGCGCCCCTATTGCATATGACACTGTGCACAAGGGCTACTACTATACCGAGTCCAACTATTTCCTTCCGGCTATCGACATCAGGGAATCGGACTTCTTTGCCATATGCGTCACAGAACAGGCCATACGCCAGTATGAGAACACTCCCCTGTACGAAACACTCTCTGCCATATTCAACAGGCTTAAAGAGCATCTCCCCGAAAGCATACGCGTTAACACAACGTGGATCGATACGCGCTTTACATTCATGCACGACAGTTTCACCACCATAAGCCCGGACGTATGGGAGGTAATATCCCGCGGGCTCCGCCAGAAAAACAGCCTCCGCATATCGCACAGGAAGGCCGGGGCAGCCGATGATCTTGAACGAACCGTTGACCCGTACCATATTGTAAACTTCCGCGGCGAATGGTACCTTGTCGCATACTGCCATTTGCGCAAGGCTGTACTCCGTTTTGCGGTATCACGGGTACACAGGGCAAGGCTGCTGAATACTCCATACGAAATACCTGCTGACTTTAATTTCAGTTCATTCATAGGTTCAAGTTTCGGTATTATGACTGAAGAGGCTGAGCACAGGGTGCGTATACTCTTCCAGGGCGACCAGGCCCCTTACATAACCGAGCGCCGGTGGCACAGCGGCCAGGAGATTGTACAGAACGATGACGGTTCAGTTATTCTTTCATTCACAACAAACTCCCTGTTCGAAGTAAAACGCTGGGTGCTCTCATGGGGTAAAAGCGCCGAAGTCCTTGAACCGCCCGGGCTGGTGAAGCAGCTGGCTGATGAAATAAAAGAGATGTCTGCCATATACAGCATATAAATTCCGGGGGATTTTAAATGGGTGCAAGAACACTTAAACTTAAATTCAGGATAATATTTTTTATACTCACATGCCTTACCATCCTGACAGCTGACCTTACACTTGTCATTATGAACAAGTACATTCTTTCTTACAAAGGCAGAATAGGACATCACTACATCACACTGGTAGGAATGACAAGCGTCCTTGTAATCTTTTATATGCTGGTTTCACGGTTCAGCAAGGTGTCGGAATTCTTTGTAAATAAATTTGTCCACATAACAAGGGTCTACCTGGGAAGGGTAATTGGACTCTACCTGGCAATCGGTATACTCGCCGTGCTGCTCTTTTCCGGTTACTACTGGGCATGGTTCGACAGGAACTTCTTCAACGAGGTAAGGCTCTCACTGGTAAAACTTCTTCCATAAGTATGGCTCATTCCGGAATGTCGGGTAAACCAGCAATAAAACTGATTTCCCCCTGTCCCCCGGAGGGGGCACGTAAATAAAAACAATTAGTGATTCAAGGAGCACGAATATATAAATATTTTTTAATATTGCCGGGTTGCTAATAAATGTTTTAAATACTAGAGAACCTGTTTAGAAAGGGATTAAAGAATAGTTATCATTTGAATAATTCTGGATACGTGCCCCCTCCGGGGGACAGGGGGCTTTAGAATACCGGCATAATGATGTATTCAATGAAACCAGTGATTCTCCCAATATTCAGGAATGTGCTATAAGTATTTTTGCGGTATGCAGTTTCGCGGGGACTGCATACCGTCATGGATGCCATCAGGCTACGCTTCAGGTTCAGTCTCGACATCAACGGGTCCAGCTGGAGAAACAGCTGGAGCTGCAGCCTTCTGCGGCTGGTTAATGTAATCGAACAGTTTATTGAACACCCATGCTGCGGCTATGACAATGGCAAGGAATATGTAGATTGTAACTGCACTGTTTAGTTTTACATACGAAAAGTATATGTTGAACAGCTTCATGTGCACCAGGTACATCTCGTAGGATATTACACCCATAAAGACCCACAGTCTGTTGCCCACGTTTACCTTCATGAGAAATACAAGCATCATGAATACGCATGATATGGAAGATACAACTGACAACTGGCTGGCGTACGCAGGGAAGTACCAGAACCTCCATATGTAGAAATAAGCTGCGGTCCCGATGACCAGAGTAGAGACTAATGCGGTGTAATTGCGCTGCCTGGAAAACACAACAGCCATGAATACGCATGATACGGCAGAAATTATCAGGAATACCCTTGTATTAACCGGGTATGGCCACCAGTTGCCAAGATAGAAAGATGCGCAGAACACTGCGACTACCGCAGCGGTTACAGCCATGTAGTTGCGCTGCATAAACCCGGTGAACACTTTGTATTTATACGCCACCATTACTCCCAGCGGGAAACAGAAAGATGTATTATACCACCATTCCCCGAAACCGGTGTGTTTGCACACGTTATAGTAGACGAACGAGTATGCAAGAACAATGAATACACCTGTGCGTACACTGAAAAATCTGAAAGCGATAAAAAACACCACGTAGAAAATGAGTATGGCATTAACAAACCAGAGTATCTGGTCGATCAGCTCAATACCGGTAATATTTTTTACAATGCCTGTGATGGTCCAGTTGAAACCGTAAATAAGGTGATACGATGCAAGTGTTATGGAGTTAATAACAAGTACCGGTATATATACCCTGCTCAGGCGTTTGCGCAGGAAATTATCAAGGTATGCCGGGCTTTTTAGCAGCGATACCATGAGTGAATAGCCCGAAAGAAAAAAGAAAATGGAGACCGCAAGGTAGCCGTAACGTGTAAAACTGAAAAACATCCCGGCACCTGATATTCTCTGCGATAGGTGGTGAAGTATCACCACGAAGATGCTTATTCCCTTGACGCACCCGGTAATATCCCTTGAAAGGTACCCGTCGTTATATTCACCCGGCTTGAAGAATTTAGCCCCGTACAGTACAGATACTGGTAAAAGAAAAAATGCAAGCATGTATACATAAAAATTGCCGCCCAGAAAGTCCCGGCCGAAATCAAATAATGTTGGAAGGGTCATGGAATGTTTCCTGTCAAATAGAGTTATGCTAAAAGGCTCTTACACAGGACTGCCGTCAATTGATATTTTAAGATACGTGAATAAAATAACAATTACACATTGCCGGAATATTTAAGTATATTACATCAGTCAGTGAATTTATCTGTGAAACAGCAGAAAGCGTTATTTTATGTCATTTCGAAGGAGCATCAGGCAAGGGGTAATATGCAATAAATAAAGTTGCGACTGAGAAATCTGATATGCAGGTTGAAGTTTATGTAGTGTTATTTCAAACAACCTTCTGATATCCTGGATTTTTCACCCTATGTCTGCAACCCGGAGGCGTAATGACACGAACTGGCATTTAAAAGAAATATTGCAGCAGGGTGCATGATGAAAGAGAGCTTTGATGTAATTATTATAGGTTCGGGTCCTGCGGGCCTGGGTACCGCGTTTCACATCGCGGAAAATTCAGGCATGTCCGTACTCCTCCTTGAAAAGACAAAGATCAGTTCAGGGGGACTCCGGAATGACTGCAAGCAGAACTACACATTCCCCGTGGGTTTTACAGAGGATTTGTGGGAACAGGACGAGGCAGACAGGCTCCTTGACCAGGTCGCGTCGCACCTTAAACCTGAATACATCCAGCAGCGGAACATTGAAGTCTACATAAAGCGCGCAGAGAACCTTGGAGTAAAGCTCCTCAACATAAAGCAGGCTCATGTGGGCACTGACAGGTCAAAACTGCTGATTGCCAGGCTGGTCGCCGAACTGGAACAGAAGAGTGTCACAGTATCGCTTGAAACTGAAATGGAAGGGATTGACTACGCCGGCCGCAGGGTTATCCTTGCGGACGGCAGCACCGTGGCATTTAAAAAACTGGTAATAGCCCCGGGCAGGGCCGGTTATACGTGGCTGCAGTCGATCATACAGCAGCTTGGGATTTCCTACTCCGACAATATAGTTGATGTGGGGGTCAGGGTCGAGACGCGCGAAGAGCATTACCCCATTGTGAAGGACTATTATGATCCCAAGTTCATATTTCCAACCAGGGTACGCACCTTCTGCACAAATTCAGGCTCGGCACACATAGTAAAAGAGAAGTACGAAAAATATTATTCAATCAACGGGCATGCCTACTCCGCGGAACACCGGTCTAACGGACTTGTGAATTTCGCGCTTCTCAGGACAATCACCCTTACCGATCCTGTTGTCAGCGGCCACGAATTTGCAGGGATACTGGGGCAGATGGCCATGCAGCTTTCGGGCGGGCAGCCGATGATGCAGCGGATAGGCGATTTCAGGCTTGGCCGCAGGTCAAAGAAAGAGACATTCAACGATGACCTGTACGATTTCCAGCCCACACTGAAAAACTGCACACCAGGCGACGTGAGCCTTGCAATCCCCTCAAAGATCATGCGGGATATATGGAGGGCCATGAAGATGCTGGATACCATTATCCCCGGCATAATGCACCCATCCACCATTATATACTACCCTGAAATAAAGACCTATGCCATCAGGCCGGATTTTATGGACAGGTACTTCCAGGTTAAGGAAGACATTTACATGATAGGTGACGGTGCCGGAACAAGCCGCGGGATAACAGGTGCCTGGGCTTCGGGCATCCGGGCAGCAGAGGGAATTTTACTCTCCAGTGCAGGGTAACAGGACGGTTAAGCCTTTTCGCCCCGTGACCTTTTTAAAAGTTTTTCGACCACGGAATTACCGGATTTAAGTATCTTCGCACCGCGCGTGATTCTGCAGAGGCTTATGCCGAGATCCGAGGCGATTGCCCTCTGCGGCCTTCCGTCATAAAGTCTATTCATCAGCTCCCACCTGATAACAAGGTCCCGTCTTTCATTATCAGTAAGTATTTCATTCAGGAACTGCGTCATCTCGTCTGTGCCTTTTATTGAGAGCATGACATCTGCTACATCTCTTATATCTTTCATATTTATACCGTTTAATTCCGCCTGCATGGTTGAACTCCCGGTAATAATGACCTGCACCGGGATGCTGTTTCATTGCTCTAACTGCTGTACATGAATAGTAAAGTATTTTTTTAGATTAAATTCCGCGCCTTTCATCCGGGTATTTTTCAAGATAAACGTTCATGCTGAACTTTCTTTTAAGGCCCCTGTCATTCATATAGCGCACTTTCCCGAATACAGGCCTGGAACCCCAGGGCCTGTCATGTTTCCCGAAGCACCATGCTATCCCCGCGTAGCTGTTCGGATCGCTGCCGTCAAGGGCATATTTATTGTTCAGGTAAACCATGTATTCATAAGCCTGTTCAGGCGACCTTGACCACTCTATGATCTTTTTTCCCCAGTACATCCTCATGTAATTATGGATGGTCCCCGCACGGACAAGCTGGTTCTGCGCAGCGTTCCAGTACGGGTCGTGTGTCCCGGAATGTTCAAACTCCTCCAGGCTGTAAACATAATCCCGTGCATCACATTTATGCATCATAAGCGAATCATAAGCCCAGGACTGGATTGAATTAATATTATCATAACTGTCATTGAACCGCACAAAGTTGAATCCCAGTTCCCTGCGCACTATGAGTTCATCAAGAAATTTTTCCGCGTTCGGGTCTCCGGTATCGATAACAGCCAGTGCAGCCTCGACCGGGGATATATGTCCAAAGTGGAGGTACGGGCTGAGATGCGATGTGGCATCAAGGTCAGGGTCATTTCGCTGCTCATTATAGACGCGGAGTTTTTTCTGTACAAATACGTCAAGCATCCTGCGTGCAGCCCCTGTACCGCCGCGTACTCCGGGCACTGCAGGTACAGATGCATCGGCTGCCGGTTTATTCAGCAGAAGCGCAATATCCTCACTTTCAAGTTTCATATTCAGCGAGGAGTGCTGCGCTCCAGGGTCAGGCCGCGGGTCCAGGTATGCGGGTAGAATTTTTTTAAGTTTAGGCCTCAGCGTTGATGCCGCATACTCCTCCCTTCCCGAAAGCGAATTAAGCGGTACGATTACAGAGGATTCTACTGATACAAGGGGACATGCAAGAGTCCGGGCTGCATCTGCTTCAGCCTCCCTTTCATACTTCAGGTATCCTGAATCTGTCACAACTGCAGATGCCTCTGCGGCTATCGCCGCAAGTCCCGCTGCCGGATCACCGGACCGCAATATGAACAGGATGCCTTTCTTCGTCAGCTGTTTATATACCTCTTCAAGGCCCTCAAGCATGAAGCTGTAGTGGCGCAGGTAACCTCCGTGATGGTAATTATTCAGCTGGAAAAAAACAACAACGGGGAGATTAAGCCTGTTCCCTGCCTCAACTGCAAAGTTCAGCGAAGGATTCATTGAAGCCCTGTGCGAGTTCCTCATCCAGTAGAGCACATAGAGTCCCCTGTTCAGCTCCCTGTAATTAAGAATGCGTATCCTGGATTGCTCAACAACCGTCTCAACGATAAGACTTTTTAAAGCGGGGGGATACTCAGTCATTAACCATACGTTCAGGCTGGCCTGTTGCATCTATAACAGAGAACCAGAACCTGCTGTTCGGGTTGATCTTCCTGCGTTTTGAAATCGCGAGTTCAATCGGCACATGCGTATAGTTGTTATTCCACTGCCCTATTACAAGGTCAGTCTTCCCTGCCATACCCGCATGGACAGCGTACTGGCCAAGCTGTGCGCAGTATATTGAATCATTCGGTACGGGCGGCGCGCTCCTTATTATGTAGCTCGGGTCTATATATTTCAGGGTAATTTCAATCTTTTTTGCCTTAAAGTACTGCTCAATTTTCTCCTTGAGGAATATTCCAATATCCTTGTGCTTTATGTTCCCGGATGCGTCCTTTTCCACACCATTAACATCCTTATCCATGAGGTCCTGGCCCGCACCCTCTGCAACACAGATAACAGCATGCTGCCTGTCTGCGAGTCTCTTCTCCAGGTGCTGCAGGAGTCCGTTCCCGCCATCAAGCTCAAACTGAACTTCAGGTACAAGGACAAAGTTAACGTCATTCATCGCAAGAGTTGCATTTGCCGCAATGAATCCCGAGTCACGTCCCATGAGCTTAACCAGCCCTATGCCGTTAAACGCGCCCTTTGCCTCTACATGTGCAGATGAGATGGATTTAACAGCTTCAGAAAACGCAGTCTCAAAACCGAACGATCTCTGGATGTGGCTTATATCATTGTCTATTGTTTTCGGCACACCTACAACTGCAAGGTCAAGACCGCGCTTCGTCGCCATGTCGGCAATCGTGTGTGCACCTTTAAGTGTGCCGTCTCCGCCGATTGTATAGAGTATATTGATTTTTAACCGCTCAAGAGTATCCACAAGGATATCCATGTTATCTGTACCGCCGCGGGATGAACCGAGTATTGTGCCTCCATCCATGTGAATAGTCTGTACAGCCAAAGGATCAAGCTGGATAGGATCATATCCCTTTGCAGGGTTGAGCCCGTTGTATCCGTACCTGATACCAAGTATATTTCTTGAATTGTACCTGTACCATGATTCCATTACAATTGACCTTATGACAGAATTAAGCCCGGGGCATAATCCCCCGCAGGTAACCACGGCAGACTTTACTTTTTCCGGATTAAAGTGCAGGAACTCCCTTGGACCTGCAAGTTCAAATGTGTCTTCAAGGTGCATATCAGCGGGGATGCCTTTGTCGATCATTACATTATATATCATCCGCTTATCATCTCTTACAAAATTCATGTCATTAAGATGGAACTTGTCAAGCAGCGGTGATTTTACAGATTTCCCTTCAAGGTTTTTTATGGTAAAGCTCATCGGACTTCTCCTTAATCAGCATTTTTTCATAACGTTTTTCAGATCGATACCCCATGCGTCAGCAGCATATACAAGAATATCTATTTCATCATGAGTAATACAGCCGTCTGTCCTTGAGAGCTGTATACTGTACTGAATAATCTTTTTTTTATTCTTCGGGGTTGCCAGTGCATCAATTTTTTTGTGAAGATCTTCTTCTGATGTTATTTCGCTGTCAACCTCATTAAAGAGTTCCTCGTAATCATCAATACCTATTTCATCTGCAATTTCATTCATCCTGCTGATCTCATCGTCAGTTATTATACCGTCCGAGCTGATAACATATCTGCATATTGCAATCAGAACCTTTTTTTCGTCCCTTGTCATTGTTGCCGGCATAAAAATCCTCCTGATGATTTATCTATGAAATATAACAACAAAGATGAATAATCCAAAATTTTTACCGGATTGTATGCTGTTAATTATATGACGCCTGATTTTACCACGCGGCGGCGGGAGTATTATGTTGCAAATTAAAAAAGCCCCTTCCGGGGCTTTTTTAATGGATCAGCAGAGACTGTTTACTCTGTCGGAACACTGAAAAATTGAATCGGCTCGACACCGTATACATTCACGAAATCCTTTCTGATCGGACATACTTTACAGCCTGTCCACATTGTAGCCTTAGCCGCTTTGTTAACCACCTTGTTAACCATACCGTCCAGGTCCATGAAATGCATATAACCTTTATCATCCATCGTGAATGTGGAAAAGTTGATTTTACACTCGGCACACTGCTTAGTGTTCTCTTTTGCTCTCCAGTTTACAAAAGCCATCGTCTTCCTCCCGGAATAAAATTTATTTTATAAGCAATCCTTAGTATAATTATATTATAAAAGGAATTTTATACAGAAAACAACATGTTGTATATAATTGTCAAAGGTGTTTGTATAAAAAAAAATTGACCCCCCTTGCAACAAAATAGGCTCCTGCCATCAGGAAGAATGGAACGGTACCGAAAAACACCGCAATTTCCAGCCTGCTTACAACCGATGCATGAAGAACCTTTTTACCGAAAAAATTTACATGGTAATTGCTCGGGTCTTTCATCCTGCGGTATATTCTTTTAAAAACGCCTATTTTTATAATAATAGTAATTACGAGTATAATACCTGACATCAGCCATACAAGAAACCTGATATCGACCTCTTTGGCCATCTCGGGCTTCAGGAAGATAAGGACTATACAGGCACCTGCCAATGCGATATTGGTAAATGTTGTTGTTATGTATGTTTTTAAAGACCGGTTGCTCTTTTTTGTCACATATGCCGCAAGGGCAAAGATATGAACAAGGAACGACACAAAAAAAGCTAAAAGTAGACCTGATATTATCATTCAATTTCTTTTAATTTAAATTCTTTGGCTCAATAAAAACGAGACACAATTCAATAAATGTTCATTATATTTATGAACATATGAAAGATAACGATTATAAGTGTTGAAGTCAAGTTAAAAATGTCAGCACGGCGGGGCTTAGAGAAGTTTTTTTCTAAAAATCCTGTACATCGTTAAGATAAATGTTAATTATTTGGATCAAGCCTTGATTTTAATTTTGCGAATCCTCTTTTGGCTTCGATTTTCACATTTGTATTTGTGTCATCCATGGCCATTTTTAGCGCATTTAAGGCTCTTTCGTTTCTGTATTTCATAATAGTTTTAATTGCCTCGATTCTGATATCATAGTACTTATCATTGAGCATTTCTATCAGAACGCTTAATGAAGAGGGATCATGGAGCTGCCCGATCGATTTGACAGCCTCCATACGGATATTTTTATAATCATCGTGGCACGCCTTATGGAGAAGCGGCAGACCAAGGTATCTTTTCTGTTTACCGATATTGATAACAGTATCCTGCCTCTTTGCCACACCTTCGTTCATTGATTTAACCATCAGCATGAATGGTGCATCTTTAAGCGCATTTAACGCCTTGTCAGTTCCCAGTTTCCTCAGGGATGCCTCCGCTGCTCTCCGCACCTCGGGATTTGAATCCGTCAATGCGCCTATAAGTTCATCAGTGCCCAGAGGGTTGCCAGTCAGACCAAGGGCTGTAACAGCATCAAGCCTTACCCTTATGCTCGGGTGGTTGACAAATTCCAGGAGATAAAACGCCATAGTCTCGATGCCCATCTCGCCTATAGTTTTTATGGCCTCGCCCTGTACGGGAACCTTCTTGTCTTTTAGTGCAAGTGCAAGAATCTGGGTTATCTTATCATTATCCCACTTGTAGTAATGCGGAAGGATGCGCAATACTTCTATCTGCTCTGCAAGTGAACCGGAAGTTATTATTTCAAACAGGTAGTCAATTACAGCAAGGTCACTATAACGGGCGAACATCATTGCAGCCCTGTTCCTGACCCTGACATTTTTATCTTTAAGCAGAAATCTCATTTTTTCAGCAGATTCGGGATCCTTTTCAAATAACTTGAAAAGCGCCATCATGCTGTCGATTCTAACCTGGTAGTTTCTGTGTTTGAGCAGACGGAAAAGTTTTTCTTTATCCCCGGCAATCGCAAATTTTTCAACATTCGGCCTAAAAAACATAAATAAACATCCTCTTGAATGGAATAAGAAATGAATAAAACCGGTAAATCATAATAAAAATTGCTTGATTATGAAATCACCGTTCAACTAAAATCAGTTAACGTAAATATTTTGTCTGAAAAAAATTTTGCATATGAAATACAATAAGTTGCCGGAGAGATAATGTCAAGCTGTATTATCTTTCTGTTTCACTTATACCGGCAAAACATTTTAATTTAAAATATATACAATAATTATATTTTGCAAAGAGGTGATAAATGGATCTCATCAAGGAAATAAAATTGTATGATGCAGATTCACTTGAGTATTCAGGCTCAATGATCGTAAATGGCAGGGACTGGAAATATGAGGGAGTGAAAGATGAACACCTTATACAGGTAACAACCGGCATGCCGCTTAAAGCGGTACTGTCATGTCTGATTTCATTTAATTTTGTGTATGATGAAATCGAAGCCGGGCAAAATAATCAATGACATCTCCTGATGACTTTGACTTTGATCCGATAGGGGATACTTTTGACAATGATGATTTTTTCCTCGAGAACGAAGAGAAGAACACTAAACCCGTAAACCCCGAAGAGGAACAGGCTCCCTCCGGGGGCAGACGGTCATCTGCAGACTTCGAACCGGACATGGACCTTCTGCTGATCAGCGCGCAAACCCCTATGATAATCGAAGGAATGAAGCTGATCTCGAATCATGATTTCAGATCAAGAAATGTAGTCATATTCTCCGAAGCAATTAAAGGAATTGAACTTTACATGAAAATACTCCAGAGGAATCCCGGGAACTTCAGAAAGGTCTCTTCGATGATGTCAACAGACCCGGACTTCTGCGACCTCCTGAAAATAACTTCAAATCTTTACAGGAACCTTTTCGACGAACTCCCTTCAACAGATTCGAACAAGCTCAAATCATTCGAACTCGTGAAGGATCACCTTGATACTGCACTGAAAAAAAGCCTGATATCATCATCACTTGTCAGCATAAAAAAATACTTTCTCCTGACCGGCGACCCGGACACATTAAAGATTGATGCAGCCGTCAATGCTAATCCCGACAAGACAAGATCTGAGTTTGCAGGTTACGGCAGACATGTCAATTTTGCGCGTGAACTGATAAAATCAGGAAACTTTGAGATCAACAAAGGGATGAAAGGCAAGGAGATGAATGTCTTTATAGTGCGGGCGACAATGCTTCTTATCTATTACTATACAAAAACCGGTGAAACCCAGTACGCATCATATTACCAGAGACTTAATGATAACTTTAAAAAATATTTTGTAATACGATAATATGAAATTTTTAGATAACGACCGCAACTGGTATATTATGGCAGCACTGGCCCTGATAATAACCTCTGCATCCATATATTATACACAGCTATTTTTTTTCCACAGGCCCGGTGAAACATATTTCTACATGATGCAGGACCTGGCGTTTGTTCCTGTCCAGGTACTTATAGTTACAATATTTCTGGACAGGCTGCTCAAACGCCATGAAAAGAAAATCCTTACAAAAAAAATATTCGTTGGCATCGGTATATTCTTCAGCGAAACAGGCAACAACCTGCTTAAACTCCTTTTTGATATAACAGTGAACAGGGAGATCCTTACGCCAATTTTCAGCATAAAGCCGGTGTGGGACGAAGCAGATTTCAGGACTGCCGGACAAAAAGCAGCTCAACTCAGTATTGAACTTAAGCATGAAACAGATGTTCTTGTAGAAATGAAGAACTTTCTTAACACTAACCGCAGGTTTATTCTGGGAATGATGGAAAACGCCAACCTTGCAGAACATGACCGGTTTACAGACATGCTGCTCGCTTTATCGCACCTCTCGGATGAGCTCCGGATGCGCGACGACCTTGCATCGCTCCCCGCGTCTGACTTTAAACACATTTCAAAGGATATTTCACGGGTGTATAACAGCATTCTTGTACTCTGGCTGTCATACCTTTTTCATATTAAAAGCGAGTACCCCTTTCTCTACTCGCTTGCCATACGATCAAATCCATTTGATTCTTCCGCAACTGTCATCATAAATGAAAACTGAGGAATCATTCCTTAAACCGGTGACCGACTACCATGCTACAGGACTGAACATTACGATCTGATGGAAAAGAAAAAACGCATACTTATAATAACCGATTCGATATCGATTCCCCGTCCGGGAATCCCGTACGAAGACACATGGATCTTCCATTTTAAAAATGAATTTTCTCACTGCGACATCATAGACAGGCCCATGCGCGGGGCTACAACTGCACGGCTTGTAACTGAAGGCGGAGGCGGTGCAGACCTGCTTGAATTCTACACACCGGACATTGTAATTATACAGATGGGACTCGAGGAATGTGCTCCAAGACTTTTTAAAAAAACGGGCTTTGAACATTTTTTCATGCACAGCATCCTTCCGAAGAGGTTCCTGAACAGGTATATTTCATTTATTAAAAAGAGAAGGGTGCGCATGCCGGACTGTACCGAGATTGATCATTCAGTTACAGAAAACAATATCCGCACATATATTGAAAGATGCAGAAAGCACGGGACAAAAATTGTGTACTTGAAAATACACAGGGCATGCGACTATTACAGATCAAAAAGTCCTTTTGTTCAGCAGAATATATCAGGATTTAACAACATGCTCGAACATTTCGCGGCAGTGTACGACAATGTCACACTTGCAGACCCTGTAAAAGATTTTCATGACATTAACAGGCTCTGCATTGACGAACTGCATGTAAATGCAGACGGTCACTTTCTCTACTTCAGTGAAATCTCAGACATTGTCAGAAGAATGCTCACCTGATTTCTTTCTCGGGGGCAGCGGCCCGAAGTACTGGTAAAGATGAGTTTTAATCTTGCCGTTGTAGAGCTTGCGGTTTTTGGTTGCCTTTTTCCCGAAAAATTTTTCAAAATCATCAAGCGCTGTCAGAATAAAATATGACCATGTCTCCAGCTTGCCGAAAATTTTCCCCATCTCCCGGTACAGGTTTTCCACCTCGCGCTGTTCACTTAAACGCTCTCCATATGGCGGATTGCATATGATACAGCCGTATTCCATCCTGGTACTGAATTCAGACAGCGGCTTCTTCTGGAAAAGCACCATGTCAGATACACCCGCGTTTTCGGCGTTCTTCACTGCGTACCGGTAAACATCCTTGTTTATATCAGCCGCGTAAATTTCAGGTTTCACTTTTATCACAAGATCCAGGGTTTCCTCCCTGCACATGCGCCACAACTCTGCAGGGATTTCAGGCCATGACTCTGCTGCGAAGCTTCTTTTAAAACCGGGTGCAATGTTTGCGGCGATCATCGCAGCTTCAATGGGGATAGTTCCGGATCCGCAGAACGGATCAGCGAGCATGCGGTCAGGCCTCCACCTGCTCAGGTAGACAAGGGCTGCTGCGAGTGTCTCTTTAAGCGGAGCTTCACCCTGCTGTGACCTGTACCCCCTGCGGTTAAGTCCGTTCCCGGAAGTATCAAGAGAAAGTGTTGCAATATCATTCAGGATAGATATTTCTATTTTATAAACAGGTCCGTCTTCTGTAAAGCGTTCCTGCCTGTATTTTCTTTTCATCCCCTCTACAACAGCTTTCTTGACAATGGACTGGCAGTCAGGCACACTGTGCAGCTTCGATTTCACAGAACGTCCAACTACATGCATCATGCCGTTTCCGGGTATGATATCCTCCCAGCGCACTGCTTTTGTTCCGTCAAAAAGTTCGTCCCAATCGGCAGCCCGGAATTCAGCGATTTTAATGTAAATCCTGTCAGCGCATCTAAGCCACAGGTTGCTTTTTATGATTGATATGTAGTCACCCTGGAAATTCACACGGCCGTTTTCAACTGATGTTTTATCAAAACCAATTTTTCGCAGTTCATCGACAACTACAGCCTCAATACCGAAAGCACATGTTGCCGTTATATCAAAAGGACTCATTAATTATTTACCGTTCCCCCGGGCATGCTGTATGAATTTTAAAGAAGAATAAAATCATCCCTGTTAATCACCTCTTCAAAATACTTTATGCCCAGTATGCCGCGTATTTCGGCATTCTTTTTACCCTTGATCTGTTCCAGTTCTTCAGAACTATAGTTAACAATACCACGTGCGACAGGAACATCCGATGAATTAACGACATCAATGATGTCCCCCATGACAAACCTGCCGTTCACATGTGTTATTCCTGCAGCAAGTAAGGATTTTTTATTCTTCGTGATTGCATTCACTGCTCCGTCATCAATGACTACAATCCCTTTCCCCTTTCTCATACTGATCCATTTTTTCCGGCTGTTGACCTTTACAGACTGTCCCGCAAAAAGTGTACCTGTCATTTCTCCACGAAGAACGCGTTCAAGAACTGACTCCTCACCGCCGTCAGCGATTACCATCATTCCGCCGAGCCTCATGATCATTTCAGCAGCATTGACCTTGGTAACCATACCGCCGGTACCATGCTTGGTTCCCGATCCCCCTGCCCTGGAACGTATATCATCGCTTATTTTTCCGATAAATCTCACAGGTTCAGGGTCATTTAAGTCATTGTAAAAGCCGTCTATATCGCTCAGCAGCACAAGCAGGTCAGCCTCAACAAGACTGTATACATGGGCAGAAAGCGTATCATTGTCGCCGATTTTAATTTCATTAACAGCAACAGTATCA
>DAONFG010000048.1:0-20892 GCA_035403465.1 Spirochaetota bacterium
TTTTAAGCTGCTCCTTATGTTTGACCCCGAACCTCTGCTCCTCGTCAATGATAAGAAGCCCCAGGTTTTTTATGTTTACATCCCGGGCCAGCAGTGCATGTGTGCCTATAATTATATCGATTTCCGCATTGCTGAGCTTATCCTTCATCTTTATGATTTCTCCCTTTGTCCTGAACCTTGACATCATGTCAATGTTCACAGGGTAGCCGCTGAAACGTTTTTTGAAAGTTGCAAAGTGCTGCATGGCAAGAACAGTCGTGGGTACAAGGAGCGCCACCTGTTTCCCGGCCATTACAGATTTGAACGCCGCACGGATAGCGACCTCGGTCTTCCCGAATCCCACGTCGCCGCATATCAGCCTGTCCATGGGCTTTTCTGTTTCCATGTCATCCTTTACGTCCTCGATAGCGGTGAGCTGGTCGGGCGTCTCCTCGTACTCGAAGAGCGATTCGAACTCCTCCTGCCACTGCGTATCCGGCGGAAAGCGGAATCCCCTGAGCGCGTTCCTCTGCGAGTATATTTTTATCAGTTCCTTCGCGATCTCCTCGACTGATTCGCGGACCTTCTGCTTGATCCTGTTCCATGCGGACTTTTTGCCCAGGGAGTCTATGCGCGGTGTCCGTCCGTCCATGCCTATGTATTTCTGTACAAGGCTGATCTGGTCAAGGGATACGTAGAGCTTGTCCTCGTCCGCGTACTGGATGTGCAGGAAGTCGCGTTCAACACCTCCGGCAGTCATGCGCTCGATGCACTTGAAAATTCCAATCCCGTGGTTGATGTGGACTATGTAGTCGCCCGGGCGCAGGTCAAGGAATGAATCAATGGGGCGCGATGACTTGCTCTTGAACTGCTTTCGCTTCCTGTAGCTTTTGCCGAATATTTCGTGGTCTGTGAGAATAAGAGTTTTTATGGCTGCGAGTTCAATCCCCGATGACAGGGGGGCCAGCACAATGTTGAAGGCGGATTCAGCATTATACTCCTCAAACGAGGCGCCGGGTCCGTAATCAGAGAAGAGGTCCGCCAGCCTGCGCGCCTGGCCCTCGAAAGATGTGGTCATGATGATGCTCCACCCGTCATCAAGTTTTGTGCCGATTTCATCGCGCACGTTTTTGATGCGCCCCTGGAAGTTGGGGATGCTCTTCATCGCCGGGCTTATCGCGCCGCTTGTTACGGTAAATGTCTGCAGGGATATTGCTGACTGTGCGGCGCGGTCAAGCGCTGACGGGTCTATGAGCTTCAGCGGTTCGGGCGCGTATTCAAGGGATTTCTTTTTTCCGTAAAGATCATTGTATACTGCCTCTGTTTTGTTTCTTCTTGATGCGAGTTCAGGCCATTCGACAAGTATGATATCGTGCGCAGAGTCCATGTAATCGAGTATTGTGCAGGTATCTATGATTTCATGGAAGTAATCTTCTATTCCGGGGATGGTTTCGCCGGTCTGAATGTCGGCGTGAAACCAGGACTTCATCTGCTCCGGGATTTCATCTGAACCTTTAAGTTTGGCAGAGAGTATCTTACGCAGCGCATCGCGTTCTTTTTTAAAGAGCACCATTTCACGGCGCGGGTAGAGTGTCATGCCGGTGTGGGTCTCTTTGCCTGTTGAGAGCTGGGAGAGTATATCGAATTCCCTGATCGAATCGAGCGTGTCGCCGAAAAAATCAAGACGCACAGGGTTATCCATGGATGGCGGGAACACATCGATTATACTCCCCTTGACCGAAAAATGGCCGAAGGAATCTACACGTGCCTCGCGCGAATAGCCGTACTGCACAAGGGTTGCAATTATATCCTCGAATGGATAATCCTCGTTTACATCGAGCTGAAGTCCCTTTTTGATGAAGAAATCCTTAACAGGCAGTCTGCGTACCAAAGAATCCACTGTGCAGAGAATCACCGCGGGTTCCCCGGACATTACCCTGTAGATCGAGGTGATCCTTTCCCGTTCAACAGATTCAGGAGGGGACATGAACTCGTACGGCATGGTCTCCCGGGAGGGGAAGCGGCATATGTACCGGTCGTCGATAAAACATGAAAGGTCAAGACTGAGTTCGTGCATCTTCGCAATTCCCTCGGTGACAACCAGGAGCGGTTTATTCCGTGAAAGAAAAACCGATGAAATAATCATGGGGAATGATGACGGCGATACTCCTTCAATGGACAGGGGGGAACTTCCTGCTTTTTTAACAGGATCAAATTCCATAGAGGAGATGATTTGTGAGCATATTTCTTTTAGAATCATATAAAGCCGCTGTAAATAACCGGTATTGCCGACGGGCTTTTTTTTTCAAGGAAAATATTTAATGGATGAAATTATTGGGAAGTCTCCTTAATCGTTCATGCCGCACCCTGTAATCCCCTGTAGCAGCGTAATGCATTACGCTGCTACGAAAGATTTATGCTACGCGGCATTTGTACAGTTTTGGTTGCCGGACAAAGCGCCTGTATATAAAAATATCTTGCATCTATTAAACAAAAAGTGTACCTGTACAACAGGTGAACTCGTCATATGAAAAAATATATCTTAATCACACTCATAATCCCCATCTGCGCTGCCTCGCTCCATGCAGACGCCCCGACATTTGACAGAATAATCAGCGACTATAATAGCATCAGGACAATATCCGCATCGATAAATCAGCAGGTTTACATGCCGGGCGGCGAGGCGCGGTATTACAGCGGTGACTATTCCGCTGACAGCAGCGGGAATCTGCGCATTGATTATTATTCCCCGGCAAGGGAGATCGTTATAAACAACAGTTCCGGATTCTACTGGTACATCCCCGGCAGTAAGACCGTATATGTTAAGAAGGGGGCGCACGGGGATACAGGTTTTCCGGCTCCGTCATTAGGTAAAATAATCGAAGGGAATGCCGCTGACCTTTCGGTGACATACGAGGGGAGGGAGTTCTATTCGTTTTTCAAAAGGGCTGCTGTATTCACGATAAAATCTGCCAAAAGTCCCATGGTGATCAGGGTATGGACCGATCCCGGCGGTTTATATGTTCTGAGGAAATACGTGCTGGACGGTAATGGGTACGAGATCATACGTGAGATTTATTCGGGGCACATAAACACAGGCGGAGTATACCTGCCGTCCGCTGTGGAGATGTTCGTGAGGACCGGCTCGGGTATTGTGCATTCATATACAGCTTACAGCAATATTGCGGTTAACATAAAGCTCAACAGTGAACTTTTTGTTTTCAAAAAAGATAAGGATACTGCGGTAAGGTCACTCGATGAGATGTAGAAACCTGTACATGGCAGTTACACCAATGCTGGTATTCCTCATTCTACTCTGCGTTAACAGCTCTCTCTATGCAGGCGCGGTTCTCTTCCATGGCAAAACAGCAGATGTTGATCTTTCGGATCTTGAAACTTACAGCGGAGATCCCGATGAAACAGCTGTACGTGCCATCTGCGCCGAGATCGTGAAGCGCTACCATGATAAAGGCTATACTGCATTTTTTATTAAACGCGCCGTACGCGGCAGTGACGGCATACTGGAGATTTATTTTCATGAATCTGTCGTGGGCCGGGTCAGGTTCGCGGGAGGTGATAACGCGGATGATATTTCATCTGATGAAATTTATACCGCGGGCACTGTGTTCAATGAATTCCTGCTTGAGGATAACATTGACCTGCTGAAGAGAAAGTACATGCTCCACGGGCTGAAGGTTGATGTAACCCGTGACAGCAACGGTTCTGTGATACTTGATGTCTACCCTGAAAAGTCAAGGTTTACTCTCGATGTTTATATCGCGGGTGATCCTCTCAGGGGCATGATACCTTCGGTTACCGCGGGATACATCGGCGACTACCTTAACCCTGAAATCACAGTGAGGTCATCGTTCGGGCAGGGGGATGTTACGCTAAACTCCGCGGAGATCAGGATGAAGCGGAGCGGGGTGAGTTCAGGATTTATTATTGGCGCGGGTGCTGAGTATTCGGATGAATCATTCGATGCGGAAGGTTCCGTTTTTTACAGGTCACTGAAGGTCAGCGCTGATGCAGGATGGTTTTATTCGGGCGGACCATACAGGTTTGAACTACTGCTTTCCGGCAGCGCGTACAGTCTTGATGATTATCCCGCAGCAGATACGGCTTACATGTTCCCGTTCAGGTTTAAGGCCGTTTATGATGACAGGGCCATGGGACTGGACCGCAACGATTATATTTTTTCAGAGTTCCAGTGCAGCGCGGGGTGGAACACCATGGAAGAGACCGCGTATGCCTCGTATGATTTTTATTCAAAGATCAGCATACCGCTGTTCTGGAGATTCTCCGCTTTTCTTACTGCTGAATCATTTTTTACAACAGGGGATGAACGGCTGTTCAATCGCTATGTATTTACAGGGCTGCTGTCGTGCAGGGTGGATGATTACACCGCGGCACAGGGTGTGCACTCCGCCGGTACAGGGATAACCATTGAGCTGATGAGGGACCATATTTATGTTTCACCGGGATTTTATGCCGGGGCATATGAGGATGAAGATGGAACTTACAGCAGGGCTGAATGCGCAGGCGCGGATATTCTCTGGGATTCCGGGGCAATTGTCATAGACTTCAGTGTCATGAAGGAGATCACGGGTCCGGGTGATGTTGTGTACAGGGTTTCGGCAGGGGGCAGGTTCTAGTAGTTGTCCGGGTTAAGGCAGAACTCGTAGAGCTGATCATTGTCCTGCAGAATTTTATCAATGTCGCCGATTGTGTTTTTTAACGAGATTTTAGCATCATTAAATGACTGCTTCTGGTGCTTGCTCTGGATCGGGCTGTCGTCTGATTTTTTTGATGATATAAAATTGTCAAGGTTTACAACGTGTTTTCTCAGGTTTGTGTAGACCCGTTTTATGGATGCGCTCAGTTCGTAATAGTAGATGAATTTCATGGTCTTTTCAGTGTTCCCGGTAAGGCGCTCGAGCATGTTCTTGCCGTCCTTGTCTATCTTGGACTGGTAGTAGGTTACTGAGCGGGGGTAGTTGGTAAGCTCCCTGTAGTAGTTCTCCATCTTGTCAAGCTGCTGTGTGCCGTCAATGTCGAGGTTGCGTATTATGTCATCGTATTCGGTTGTGAGCTGTTTATGATCGCGGTTCACTACATTCGAATCGTTGATGTTCATCAGTATCCCCTTCAGGCGCTCGCGGTGTGTTTCCGCGCCGCTGATTACATCCTCGATAAAAATATCAGGGTCAAAGAATTCTTCGTCGTTATAGTAGGCCTCATCCAGGCCTCCGCTGCCTGTTTGCTGTGCCGCCTCTTCCATATCCATTGAGAGGTGGTGCTCCCGGTTGATCATCATTTTTTTCTGGAACTGGTGCATCTCGCTGGTGTGGATACGCTCTATCTTGATTACTTCAACCTTGCGCATCATCCGGTTGTACTTGAGTCCGAAAATATTACCAAGCGGATCAATATACCTGTTGTTAAGGTCATAGACAGATACCTTGGCGGTATCTATCTGGGAGACATCCTTAATCCTGATATAGCGCTTCTTCATTGTTACAGTTTTTCCGGGTTGAACTCTTCAACAGGTTCAGAGAATTCAACTGCTATGTATGAATCCCCCTTGGATGAAAACATGGAGAATTTCCTGGCGACCTCGGACGGGTTATTGGTAAGGAGGCCGGTTCTCACGATATGGCCTGCTATTCTTATTTTCTGTTTCAGAAGGTTAAAGTTCAGGATAACGGGCATGCCCGCAGCAACACGCGTGTTGCTCGCTATGAAAACTCCGCCGCGGCTGATATCTATTATAACACCTTTACCTTTATCAGCAACGCTTGTATCAATGTTCACCTCGTCAGGATTGCCTGTGAAGTATTCGAATTTTGTTTTGATTGAGCATGAATAACGCGGGTATTTTCTTTGATCAGGCATAAAGTATTCCTTAAAGAGAGTTTTTAATGATTTACTCATATTATTGTTTAATGTCAAGTCTTGTTTTTCCGGACAGGAAGAAAAGGGCGCCCTGGCATAAACTTTTTATTGATACTCCCTCCGCACATGATATATTAAAATAAACTGAAATCAATATCCGGGTTATGCATCCGTAAGATTGAGTACACGGTTTTGATACTGACTGAAAATATGTAAAGTGCAGGGAGTCATGAGCCTTTCAAAAAAAACATTTTTTTTAACTGCTCTCTTTGTATTTGCATTTTCGCTGGCAATGTTTATATCCCTGCGTGTATACATTGCATATCAGTTCAAGTCTACTCCTGAGAATTACCTGGCCAGCGGATTATGGATAACCGCAACTGCATTGTTTGTTACAGCTTCTTCCGGAATGGTACTGGCCGCTTATCTTTTTTTATTAAGGAAGAATTTACTGGATCCCATCAATCTCCTTACAAAAAGAGCTGTGGAGATTGAAAAGACATGTGATTTTACATCAAGGCTCCCTGTTAAAACCAATGATGAAATTGCACAGCTCGCCTGGACCTTTAATGCCCTCCTGGACAGGATGGCCGAAACAAACTACAGCCTTGAAAAAAATATTGAAGACAAAAGCAGCATGCTTGAAAGAAGCATCAAGGAGAGCATATCCGCCCTGATGTCAATGAACCAGGTGCTGTCACTCATGGAGGAGGTCTTTGAGCACTCCCTTGAGGGGATTATCATAACAGACAGCAACGCTGTAATCACCAAGGTGAATCCCGCTTTTTCAGATATCACAGGTTATACTGAATATGAAGTTGTCGGAAAAAATCCCAGTATCCTGAAATCCGACCACCACAATGAACATTTTTTCAAGGAGATGTGGGACAGTCTCCGTGCTGAAGGTCACTGGTCCGGCGAGATCTGGAACCGGCACAAGGACGGCAACGCCTTTCCTGAATGGCTGTCTATCAGTGCCATAAGGAATACGCTGGGTGAAACATCGCACTATGTCGGGGTCTTTCATGACATCAGCGACACGAAGAGGCAGGAGGAGCTTCTCAGGTACCAGGCCTTTCACGATTCCCTGACCGGGCTTCCAAACAGGTTCCTGCTGAAGAACAGGATGGAACAGTCGATCCTGCATTCCGTAAGAGATAAAAACAGGTTCGGGGTGCTTTTCATTGACCTTGACAATTTTAAAAAAATCAACGAAAGCCTGGGGCATGTTTTTGGCGATATGCTCCTGAAGGAGGCAGCGTTAAGGATGCGGCAGATTGCCAGGAACGTTGATACAGTTGCGCGTCATGGCGGAGACGAGTTCATCATCCTGGTTGAAGGAATAGAGAACGAGAGGCCGCTGATTAATCTTGCGCAGAGGATTATCCTGGCATTCAGGGAGCCGTTTAAAATCCTGGATAACTCTTTCCATATAGGTGTCAGTATCGGGGTCGCCATATATCCTGAAGACGGTGAGGATTATGACATTCTCCTGAGAAACGCGGACACGGCAATGTACAGGGCAAAAGAGGAGGGTAAAGAGACATTCGCCATGTACACAAAATCCCTGAATGAAACGGTGGCCCGGAACCTTAAGCTTGAGAATGACCTCCGGGATGCGCTTTCAGAAAAAAATTTTGAAGTACATTACCAGCCGCAGATGGATTTAAAGACAGGAAAAATCTACGGTGTTGAAGGGCTTGTACGATGGAACAGTTTTGACGGCCTGCTTATGTATCCCGACGGTTTTATTCCTTTCTCCGAGGAGGCGGGACTAATATTTGAAATTGACAGGATTGTCATGGAAAAGGCTTTCAGCGAAATGGGATTGCTTATCAGCAGCAGCCAATACCCGTTAAAGCTTTCCCTTAACTGTTCAGCAAAAGTCCTTCACCTGAAAAAGCTCCCGAATATTATTGCCGCTTCACTAACGGCATTCAACATGAATCCTGAATGGTTTGAACTTGAAATAACAGAAAGTTCAATTATGAAAAATTACCAGGAGAGCCTTGATGTTATTTACCGGCTGAAGGAGACCGGCATATCAATATCGCTTGATGATTTCGGTACGGGTTATTCTTCACTGTCCCAGCTTAAAAATCTTCCTATAGATTCCCTGAAGATAGACCGCAGCTTTATTGAGGTGCTCTCCAGGAGCAGCAACGATGCATACATGATCGAGGCAATCGTATCACTCTCACAGAAGTTCGGTGTGAAGGTTATAGCCGAGGGGGTCGAGAACGAGGAGCAGTTGTCGATGTTAAAAAAAACAGGATGCGACATTGTGCAGGGGTTTTATATAAGTAAACCGCTTCCGTTCTGTGAACTGAAAAAATTTCTTGGGGTGGAATAAGGCACTCAGTAATTTATTTTTCCGGCTGATCGTTCCAGTTTTTCTCAGGCTGCCCGTCCGGATGGGGTGTATTGATTCTTTTTTTAAAGGAAATTTCCTGTTACTGCCGGGTAGGGACATAATGTCTTGACAATTTATGCCGTTTAGTTTTTCAGGTAGAAGGGTATTCCAAATTATACCCTGCGGACCGGGTCCTGCACTCTGCCCCGGAAACTTTATGAAAAGGAGCGGACCCGGGGTATGCCGAAACGTAACGATATTCACAAAATTATGATTATAGGATCAGGCCCGATTATCATCGGCCAGGCCTGCGAGTTTGATTATTCAGGGACACAGGCGTGCAAGGCGCTCAGATCCCTGGGCTACGAGATCGTTCTGGTCAACTCCAATCCCGCAACAATTATGACCGATCCCGGCACCGCTGACATTACATACATAGAACCTCTTAATTTTGAAACAATGGTAAAGATCATAGAAAAGGAACGTCCCGACGCCCTGCTGCCCAACCTTGGCGGCCAGACCGGGCTGAACCTTTCAGCCCAGCTGCACAGCGGCGGAATACTGGACAAATACGGTGTCAGGCTCATAGGTGTGCAGGCTGACGCGATTGAGCGCGGTGAAGACCGTATAGAGTTCAAGAAGACCATGGAACGACTGGGTATCGAGATGCCGCGCAGTAAACCGGCTAATACCCTTGCCGAGGCTGAGGCAATTGCCCTTGAGATGGGTTTCCCGGTTGTTATACGCCCGGCATATACAATGGGCGGTACAGGCGGTGGTCTTGTTTACAACATGGAGGAGTTCCGCGAGGTCGCATCGCGCGGCCTGGCTGCGAGCATAGTGAACCAGGTGCTCATTGAAGAATCAGTGCTCGGGTGGGAGGAGCTGGAACTTGAGGTTGTCCGTGACGCGAAGAACCGGATGATCACTGTATGTTTCATCGAAAATGTCGATGCGATGGGTGTGCACACGGGAGATTCATTCTGCGTTGCGCCCATGCTCACCATAGATCCCGTACTGCAGGCAAGGCTGCAGAAATATTCATACTCCATCGTTGAGGCGATAGAGGTAATAGGCGGCACGAATATACAGTTCGCCCATGACCCGAAGACAGGCAGGGTGGTGGTTATAGAGATCAACCCCCGCACGTCACGTTCATCCGCCCTCGCGTCAAAGGCAACCGGGTTTCCCATCGCGCTGGTTTCGTCACTCCTTGCATGCGGCCTGAACCTTGACGAGATACCGTACTGGCGAGACGGCACACTTGATAAATATACACCTTCGGGCGAGTACGTTGTTGTGAAGTTCGCCAGGTGGGGGTTCGAAAAATTCCGCGGCGTAAGGGACGAACTGGGCACACAGATGCGCGCGGTGGGCGAGGCCATGAGCATCGGTAAAAACTACAAAGAGGCATTTCAGAAGGCTATAAGGTCAATGGAGAACGGCCGGTACGGGCTGGGGAATGTGAAGAAGTTCGCAGCGATGAGCGCCGGGGAACTTCTGAAGGAACTTGCAGTGCCCACGAGCCAGCGGCAGTTTGTCATGTACGAGGCTCTGCGCAAGGGAGTTGATGTCGCAACCCTGCATGAAAAGACCCATATCAAGGCCTGGTTTATTGAGCAGATGAAGGAGCTCGTTGAGCTTGAAGAGGAGATACTTAAATATAAAGGGAAAACGCTGCCTGCGGAACTCCTGGTCAGGGCAAAAAAGGATGGTTTCGCAGACAAGTACCTGTCCCAGATTACAGGGGCCGGTGAAGAATCTATACGCGGCCAGAGGACCGGGCTTGGCGCCGTGGAATGCTGGGAGGCCGTGCCTGTAAGCGGTGTCAATGACGCGGCTTATTATTATTCTACATATAACGCGCCTGACAGCGTACCCGTGTCCGGCAACAGGAAGATCATGGTGCTGGGCGGGGGGCCAAACCGTATAGGGCAGGGCATTGAGTTCGACTACTGCTGCGTTCACGCGGCATTCACGCTCAGGGATGAAAAGTACGAGTCGATCATGGTCAACTGCAACCCGGAGACTGTTTCAACGGACTATGACACATCGGACAAACTTTACTTCGAGCCGCTTACGGTTGAAGATGTCCTGGCAATATACGGAAAAGAGAAGCCTGAAGGTGTCATTGTGCAGTTCGGCGGACAGACGCCGCTTAACATTGCGGCCGAGCTTAAAAAATACGGCGTAGCCATAATGGGCACATCGCCTGAGTCAATCGACCTTGCAGAGGACCGCGAGCGTTTCAGTAAAATCATGCACAAGCTCGGCATTCCGCAGCCTGAATCCGGCATGGCCAGCAATGTTGATGAAGCCGGAGCCATCGCGGAAAGAATAGGTTACCCGGTCATTGTGAGGCCTTCGTATGTCCTGGGAGGCCGGGCGATGGAGATCATCCGCAACCGCGACATGCTCGTGCGCTATGTACAGGCAGCAGTGGATATATCCCCGGAGCGCCCCATATATGTCGACCGTTTCCTTGATAACGCGATGGAGGTGGAGGCTGACGCTATCTGCGACGGTGTTGACGCTTTCGTTCCCGCGGTCATGGAACACATAGAGCTTGCGGGGGTGCATTCGGGCGATTCGGCCTGCGTGCTCCCGTCTGTAAACATCCCGGAAAAACATATCAGGACAATAGAAGAATATACCCGGAGGATAGCCATTGAACTTGGCGTCAAAGGCCTTATGAACATCCAGTATGCCATCGCGGATGACAGGGTATATATACTCGAGGCGAACCCGCGGGCTTCGCGCACTGTGCCCCTGGTATCCAAGGTGTGCAATATCTCAATGGCGCGCATAGCCACGCAGATCATGCTGGGGAAAACACTTAAGGAGCTGGGCCTGAAAAAGAAAGTGGTAAAGCATTTCGGTGTCAAGGAGTCGGTATTCCCGTTCAATATGTTCCCTGAGGTGGACCCGGTGCTGGGTCCTGAAATGAGGTCTACCGGCGAAGTGCTTGGACTTGCTGATTCATTCGGACTTGCATTTGCCAAGTCGCAGGAGGCGGCGCAGATGGTTCTCCCTCTGGAAGGTACTGCGCTGATCACTGTGAATATAAACGACAGGCCCCGGGCTCTTGAGGTGGCAATAGAACTGAAGCGTATGGGCTTTCATATAATGGCAACAAAAGGCGGGCACGCGTACCTTGCTGAACACGGTATCGAGAGCGAGGAGGTGCTCAAGATACATGAAGGCCGCCCCAATATCATAGATAAAATCAAGAACCGGGAGATACACCTGGTGATCAATACGCCGGACGACGAGCAGAGCGGGCACGATGATTCATATATCCGCAAGTCCTCGATAAAGCACAAGATTACCTATATTACGACAATGTCAGCTGCGGTCGCTGCGATGAAGGGTATCGAGGCGCGTAAAAAAGGCATATGGCAGATAAAGTCCCTGCAGGAATATCACCGTTCATAATAATGGTCTGAATTTATTTCATTGTAATTTGACATTTCCGTAAAAAGCGTTAATGTTTATTACAATGAATAGACTTGTTGCGAAACTCTGTCTCACTCCCGCAGGGGAGCCTCCTGCGGGGGGCTCTCTAAGGGGCTCCGCCCCTTAAACCCTATTTTAAAAAAGCAGATTTGCAACAAGTCTGATATAAATGGAGGCCTTAATGAAAAAAATTGTATTATCAATCACTCTTCTGGCTGCCGGTGCAATCCTGGCCCTTATGGTGTCTAATGAACCGTTAAGTGCCGATGCAAGCGGCTGCTATAACTGCGGCTCGGGAAGTTCCGGCAACCAGTGCAGGTACTACGGCAGCGACACATCGGAACAGCGTAAAAAATGTGAATCACTGGGCTGTAAAATAACAGGCACATCAAGCTGTTCAACTGCTGCAAATGTAAAAGTAATTAATTGATTTATCACTGCGTTTTATCTTAAACCGGGGTCCGCATTATCAAGGCCCCGGTTTATAAAAATAATTCCTGCTGATTTTTTATGGAATTTTCCCCGCCGGTTATTTATAATTATACCATCACAGTTTCCAGGCAGGGTGATTCCGTGTACATACTTCTATTCCTGATAGTTTTCCCGGCGCTGGCTGCATTCCTGCTGCTGGTTATTCCTTTCAACTCGCTGCGCAAGATGATTTCACTCCTTGCCTCTGTCATTATCTGTGCGGCGTCAATTTTACTGCTGCTCCGGTCAACTGGTACAGGTCCTGTTTTTTATACATTAAATTCGCACTACATAGACCTTGGCATACTTGCAGCGGAAATGGCAACAGGACTTTTCCTGGTCATATACAGCATATGGAAAGGGAAGTTTTTTGCAGCTTTGCTTGCATTTGTGCAGTCAGGCTTCATACTCTGGTTCGACCTGCACATGGCAAGATACGCGGTCATTGATTATTCGCTCTTCAGCGACCTGTTCTCTGTTGTCATGGCCCTGATCATCGGAATCATAGGCACACTGATATGCGTGTACACTGCCGGCTACATGGATGAGTTCCATGAACACCATGGCGAAGTAGATGACAGGAGGAGTTACTTTCTTTTTCTCATGTACCTGTTTATATCATCCATGTTTGGCATAGTATTCTCAAACCACCTGCTATGGCTCCTCTTTTTCTGGGAGGTTACAACACTCTGCTCATTCCTTCTTATCGGGTATAAGGCTGACGATGAATCGGTGAACAGCGCTTTCAAGGCGCTGGTAATGAACCTGGCCGGTGGTATTGCATTTACTGCGGGGATTGTGATACTCTATACCACAACAGGACAGCTTGAACTTGACAAGATGATCAGTACGCCCGGGACCTTCGCGCTGGTACCGGTTGTGTGCCTTGCGCTTGCGGGCCTTGTTAAATCCGCGCAGATGCCGTTTTCGTCCTGGCTGACAGCGGCAATGGTCGCACCAACGCCGGTCTCTGCACTGCTGCATTCAAGCACGATGGTCAAGGCCGGGGTCTATATCCTGATCAGGATAGCACCTCAGCTCCAGGGCACTGCTGCAGGGATAATGCTTGCTTTCATAGGAGGCACCACCTTCCTCGTCGCGTCGTTCATCGCAGTGTCGCAGCGCAACGCCAAACTTGTACTGGCCTATTCGACAATCGGAAACCTGGGGCTCATTACCGCATGCGCCGGAATAGATTCATATATGGCTGTATGGTCAGCCATTCTACTGATCATATTCCATGCAGTGTCCAAGTCGCTGTTATTCCTCTGTACGGGCGTTGTGCAGAACAGGACCGGCAGCAGGGACATTGAAGACATGGACCACCTGGTATCAAGGATGCCGGGGATTACCGCAATGATCGTGATCGGGATTGCCGGGATGTTCCTTGCGCCCTTCGGGATGCTCATAAGCAAATGGGCAGCGCTCAAGGCATTTGTAGATTTCAGCCCGATCCTGGCGATCATGCTTGCATACGGCAGCGCTGCCACCCTGTTCTTCTGGGCAAAGTGGATGGGCAGGATTATCTCTATAAGGGATGGTATGCCGGACATTGAAACAGGGGTAAGCCCGTGGGAATGGTTCAGCCTTGCGATGCTTTCGCTGTCAACGGTTGTCATCTGCATACTGCTGCCTGTTATATCATCAGTTATGATCGAACCATATATACTGGGTATTTACGGTGAAAGCCCGGTACTTCCCTTCAGGGATTTCATTATTATAATTATACTCATGACCGGTCTTGTGCTGATACTTCCGCTGGGGATTTTCTATTATACATATATCAGGCCCGGCTACAGGAAGTCAGGCGCGTATTTCTGCGGCAGGAACATGACAGCAGGTACCTACATGGATTATTCCGGTACCGAGATTACACCGAGGATGGGTAACTATTACCTTGAAAATATATTCAATGAACGAAAGCTTTCAGTCGCCGGAATTGCCGCATCTGTCATACTTATTGGAATAATGTTCGGGGCCGCGCTGATATGAACTACTACATGGAAATAATTAAAAGTAACCCGCAGATGCTTACGGCGCTTCACGTCGCGGTGTATGTTGTACTTGCCCCGCTGGCGGGCGGGTTACTTGCGGGCCTTGACCGCAAAATCAGCGCCAGGCTGCAGGGCAGGGTGGGGCCGCCGGTTGTTCAGCCGTTCTATGATGTGTTCAAGCTGATGAAGAAGGAGACACTCCGTGTAAACCGTTACCAGAACTTCTACATCTTCCTGTTCCTGGTCTTCATGATCTTTACGGGATCGCTGATATTCACCGGTGCTGACATGCTCCTCATGATCTTCGCGCTTACGCTGTCAGGGATTTTTCTTGTGCTTGCGGCATTCTCTGTAGATTCGCCATTCAGCCATACCGGCGCCGAGCGCGAAATTATACAGATGATGTCCTGTGACCCGATGCTCATCCTGGTCCCAGTGGGGATGTACCTTGTTACCGGAAGTTTCAGGGTCAGCGAGATTGCCATGTTTGAAAGGCCGCTTATAATGTTTCTGCCGGGGGTGTTTACAGGTTATGTTTTTATACTGACCATGAAATTCAGGAAATCGCCCTTCGATCTTTCAATGGCGCACCATGCCGCACACCAGGAGATAGTAAAAGGGCTTACCACGGAATTTTCAGGAAAGGCCCTGGCCGCAATAGAGGTTGCCCACTGGTATGAAAATGTCCTGCTCCTTGCAATAGTCTACCTGTTTTTTGCCCGGATCCCTGTACTGGCAGCGGCAATGGTACTCTTTGTTTTCCTGCTGGAGATATTCATAGACAATATAAACGCAAGGTTCAGGTGGGAACTGGCATTCTCAAGCACATGGATATTCACGCTTGTTACAGGCGGTGCGAATATTATTATACTTTACTACGCGTACAGCATTTAGGGCAGGGGGGACGGAATGTCATCGCTGAAAAAATCACCATGGATAATACATTACGATGCCACGAGCTGCAACGGCTGCGACATCGAGGTAATCGCATGCCTGACCCCGATGTACGACGTGGAGCGTTTCGGCATAGTGAACACGGGCAACCCGAAGCACGCGGATATTTTTCTCATAACCGGTTCGGTCAATGAGCGGAACAGCCGGGTTGTCCGTAATATATACGAACAGATGCCTGACCCGAAAGTTGTAGTTGCAGTCGGCATCTGCGCGACGTCAGGTTGCGTCTTCAGGGACTGCTACAATGTCCTTGGCGGAGTGGACAAGGTTATCCCGGTTGATGTTTATGTCCCGGGCTGCGCGGCGCGTCCTGAATCTATCATAGACGGAATAGTGCGGTCACTGACGGTGCTTGAAGAGAAATACCGTGCCCAGAAAAAAAATAAAAAAAACAGAAACGGCCGCAGCGGGGTGATAACAGATGGGTGAAGTGCAGAAATACATAAATATAAACCCCGCGGAGCTGCTGAACCATGTTGCAGATTATTCCGCGCAGGGCTACAGGCTTGTGCAGATAGGATGCACCATGAAGGGTGACAGGTACGAGCTGAACTACTCCTTTGATAAAGACTACGGTTTTGTGAACCTGAGATTTGACATAGCACAGGACTATGAAGTGGCAAGCATAAGCCCTATATACTTCTGCGCTTTTCTTTATGAAAATGAGATTCATGAACTCTTCGGCGTAATGATCAAAAACATCGTTGTGGATTACAAGGGATCTTTCTACAGGGTAAAGGGAACTGCCCCCTTCAGAAAATCCCCGGCGCCGGAAAATGAACCGGGGGGAGAAGCATGAGCGGAAGAACGATTATACCATTCGGCCCGCAGCACCCGGTTCTCCCGGAACCGCTGCATTTTGACTTTGTCACAGAGGATGAGCGGATTGTCGAAGCCATACCATCGATCGGTTATGTGCACCGCGGGCTTGAGCTGCTTGTTGACAAAAAAGACTACATCGAGTTCGTCTACGTGGCTGAACGGATCTGCGGCATATGCAGCTTCATGCACGGTATGACGTACTGCCTTGCCATTGAAGAGATCATGAAGCTCGATGTACCGCCGCGCGCGCAATACCTCAGGGTGATATGGTCGGAACTATCCAGGATGCACAGTCACCTGATGTGGCTGGGATTTGCCGCTGACGCATTCGGGTTCGAGTCGCTCTTTATGCACAGCTGGAGAATGCGGGAACATGTACTCGATATAATCGAAGCGACAACAGGCGGCAGGGTGATATTCGGTTCGTGTAAGGTCGGAGGAACGCGGCGGGATATTGAAAACAGTGTGCTCAGGGGCATTGTGGATAAACTGGAGCAGATGAAGGATGAACTGAAGAGCGTGACCGATGTATTCCTGAAGGATTATTCCATCGAACACAGGCTGCGCGGCACAGGCGTAATTACGCGCGAGGGCGCGCATAAGCTGGGTGCAGTGGGCCCCATGCTGCGTGCAAGCGGAATTGAAAGCGACACAAGGCGGACCGGTTACGCTGCATACAATCATCTTGAGTTCGCGCCAGTGGTGGAGCAGGACGGGGACTGCTACGCGAGGTGCGCGGTCAGGGTGCGGGAGATCTTCCAGTCAATTGAACTTATCAGGCAGGCATCCCTGAAAATTCCGGATGGAGCAGTTGAAATGAAGGTCGCGGGCGTGCCCGATGGTGAATATTTTATGAGGGTGGAACAGCCCAGGGGTGAGGTGGTATATTATATTAAAGCGAACGGGACAAAAAATATTGAACGGTTCAGGGTGCGCACGCCTACCTTTGCCAATATCCCGGCCATGGTCACGACAATGAAGGGTTCACACATGGCTGATATTCCAAACATTATTCTTACGATAGATCCATGCATAAGCTGCACAGAGAGGTAGGGTAATGAACCTGTTCAGGATGGCAAAAACCGTTACTAAAAGTTTATTCACAGGGCCGGCCACGCTCATGTACCCGGCGAGAGAGAGGGTGTATGCTGAAATCGCTCGTGGACATATCGAAATAGAAATAAATATCTGTATTTTCTGCGGCATGTGCAGCAGGAAGTGTCCCACTGATGCAATTACAGTAACAAAGGAGAACCGGCAGTGGACGATTGACAGGCTCAACTGCACGGCATGCGGCAGATGCGTTGAGGTCTGCCCTGTAAAATGCCTGCATATGAACAACCGCTATTCTGCTGCTGTAACCGACAGGAAAGCCGCAATTTTTACAGCAGCTGCTGCACCAGGCGCGGATAAATCCGCACCGCCGGATCCGGGACATCCTGCTGAATAAACCACCGGCTCAGTCTGCCCGGGACTTTAACCGGGTCAGTATTTATAGTATAGTGTGTATTCAACTGATAGTTTACAGTTTTTCCAGCCGGTCTTAATCAGCCGGAAGTATACAAGGTGTATAGAAGTAATCCTTAACCTGAAACGAAGCTGAAACGAAGCTGAAACGGAGAGGAAACGAAGCGGAATGCAGTATCAGGGGTGCGGACGCGATTAATCGCATCCGTACCTCCCTTTCATATACATCGATAGGAAAAGATTATAGCCGCTAACCCGTTTCCCGTATGCTTTTTTCTTATAGACCGCCTTCTCTTCGGCAGTGAATGCCTGCCACTGTTTTACGGCATCGGCAAATTTGCGCCGGTTTTTTCTCCGGACAGAAGTATCCGTGTTGCGCGGCCTGACACGGGCCCTTATACATGCAACGCCGTTCCTTTCATAAAAGACAAAATCCTTCAATTTCCCTTTTGTATTCAAAAACATGGGGTGTAAACGTGTAGTAGCCATTTCAGCCTCCTTCGGTTGTATATACTGTATACGCCGCAGACGCCCGGTTGGTGAAAAATATTTGAGCAGTTTTTGATTTTTTTTATCTGTACAGGGCATCTGCCGGGGATGTTTATTGACAGGGCTGAAGCCGGTGATATATTCTCCAGCCATAAACTTCCAGGCGGAGCTGCATGATGACATTCACTGACCTTCTCGCTGTGTTAAAAAAAGAGGAATACATCTTCATCCAGACACACAACTATCCCGACCATGACGCTGTCGCATCGGCCTTCGCGCTTCAGTATCTGCTTTTTGAACTTGGAGTAAAGTCGCATATTATATATGAAGGTGAAATCCAGAGGGATTCCCTGGTGCAGATGATTGATGAACTTGGAATAGATATAAAACACTGTACAAACCATTCAATGACAGCTGATCACAAGATAATAATAGTAGACGGATGCAAAGGGAACAAGAATGTCGCTGACCTGATCGGTGACGAGATAGCCGTGATAGACCATCACCTGGTTGAAAAACCGGACGATGTTCCATTTGCCGATATCAGGTCTGACAATGGCGCATGCTCAACGATTATATATTCCTATTATAAAAAGTCCGGTATTGCTGTGCCGCGAGACGTGGCCACGGCAATGATGATCGGCATAAACATGGACACTGCACTGCTGACCCGCGGCGTGAGCAGTCATGATATCGAAGCCTACGCTGAGCTGTACACTCTCTCGGACATAAGGCTGCAGAACAGCATACTCCGCAACTACATACAGTCAAAGGATCTTTCTTTTTACAAATATGCCATTGATAATGTAAAAATTAATGATGAGATCGCTTTCTGCTACTTCCCTGACGGATGCAACCAGAACCTGCTCGGTATACTGGGTGATTTCTTTCTTGCACTTGACGAGGTCGAGTTCGTAATACTGTGCGCCAGGAACGGCGGCAGCATTAACTTCTCGACCAGGAATGAAAAAAAGGAATGGAACGCGGCCCGCGCAGTTCAGGATGCTCTCCAGGGTATGGGATTCGGCGGCGGACATGCGGATATGGCGGGCGGAATAGTACCTGACGCGGCAAAGTTTGATCCGGACGCAATACTCGTGAAGTTCAGGGAGATACTGCTTTAATCCGGACTGATCTTATCCTGTAAAATGGTCTCACGAAAGCCGCGAAGGATCATAGACTTATCAAAAGAATTCACCACAGAGGCACAGAGGACACAGAGTTTAAAGTGATTTCACTCTTCTGTGTGAAGCGAATTATGTTACAAATCTTTACTGAACGCATTTAACAGGGATGAACAGGATCTACAGGATCACCTGTTCTAATAATGACCATCCTGTGTATCCCTGTTAAAGTCTTATATATTTTTCTTTGCGTTCTCAACGGTAACATTTTAAAATCTTTTCTCCGTGACCTCTGTGTCTCTGTGGCAAATCTCATCTCAGAAATATTTTACCTCAGCAGAAAAATCACAGCGCCCGCGGCAATCATTGTCCAGACCGCGATCCTTCCAAAATACTCGTATGTTGTCTTCCAGTGGTTCCAGACGCGCGCCATGGGAAGCATTACAAGTATAATGGCTATCGAGATCAGCAAACATGCAGTGTATCCGAATGCATTAGGGTACATGGTTATGAGCGATTTGCCGCCCGGAAGCACTTCGCGGTGCAGCACCTGAAGGTGCATGAAGTATACCGCGAGCGATTCCCTGCTGGGGTATAGTATAACGCCTGAAGGTTCGCCGCGAAGCCTGCAGTAGTAGTAACATGCCGCAAGTATAATGTAAAGGACGCCCAGCCTGCCCATGAAGAAGAGGATGTTCGGTTTTACATCGGTAAAGAGTTTAACATAATCTTTAAGGTAAAACATAAGGGGCAGGCAGACCAGGGCAAGCAGCGCGCCCGCGGCCAGTGTGCGTTTCATGTAAACCGCCTCTGTCCCTTTTTCCCTGAACTTCATGAATACCCATGCCGAAAGAACCCCGCATACCATGAACCCGAACCATGGGAACACCGGGAAGAGCGTATAGTAAACCGGAGTCAGGTATGCCGCAAGGTAGAAGGGCATGAATCTTTCGAACTCTATGGTGTATATATACGGGGCAGGCAGAACTGCCAGCAGTCCCAGGATGGTAACTGTCACAAGAAAAACCCTGTCGCTTTTAATCACAAGCCGCAGGATAAATATTACAACCAGCCCGAGCGCGATGCACTGTAAAACGTCAACGCTGAAGAACTTTATCCAGTGCACCCACGTCGCGTTGTTCTGACATTTATAGAGTGAAAAGAACGGGATGTGCAGCAGGTAGCCTGCAAACCATATGAGCATGATCCTGCCCAGCTGTTTCCAGAAATCATATTTGAACTGCCTGAATGAATCAAGCTTGACCTGCGCAGCAAGCATGAAGGCAAAACCGGAAATGAAGATAAATGACGGGGCAACCATGCCGTTGACAAAATTGACAACCTGGAACCAGCCGGTTGAACGCAGCGCTGTATCCATCATGGAATTGACTACATGCACTTCTATCATCACAAGCATTGCCATGCCGCGCATGAGGTCGATGAAACTTAGCCGTGCTTTTGCCATTATGGTTGCTCCTTCGGATTGCTTTGCAAATGAATGGGATTATGCTGAAATATTTCAAGAAGAAAAATATAAAGCTTCAGTATGATTTGCCACAGAGTCACAGAGAGCACAGAGAAAAAAGAGGTAAGGAGTGTGTCATCCCCGCGAAGGCGGGGATCCATATGATGCTTCCAGTAAAGGATTCACCACCCGCTTCGCTTGAGGAACGGATGACACTGGGAAAAAGAAAAAATTTTTCATTAAAACAGGGTTCTGGCGTATTAATGGCAGGGGCAGATATTATGAAAAAACACAATACACATGATTCCGGGTACAAGATGCTCTTTTCAAGCCATGAAATGGTGCGGCAGCTGCTTACCTCCTTTGTTAATGAAGAGTGGGTACATAAGATTGAATATAACACGCTTGAACGTATTGATAAGA
>DAONFG010000049.1:0-20808 GCA_035403465.1 Spirochaetota bacterium
TTGTTGATTGCTGGAAAACAGAAGGCTCACAGAAGATGGCTGAGCACATGGCTACAAAAGGAAAACCGCTGTTCATATAATCTTAAAAATTTTAAAACATGTAAATTTGAAAATCCCTTCCCTTCGCGGGGAGGGATTTTTTTATTAATGCTCTCTCATTTCTTTTAAATGTAACTTGCTTGACGTAAAAATCATTAATGCACCCATTTATTGATATACCCTTTACGGAATATGATACTCTTTTATTTGAGGTGCATGCAATGAAAAATAACGAAATAGAATCATACCAGCCTTACGGTCAACTGGCCGTTGAACTTCCAGCGGCTCCGCCATGCTACACCAATATGCAGGCCCGCCTTATAGGGCATACGCCAAATACCGGGCTGACAGTAACGTTCCCTGTTGTTGAATCATATACCAACCCTGCAGGTTCAATGCAGGGAGGTTACATCACAGCTGCCTTTGACAATGTTTTCGGACCGCTCTGCTACAGGGCTTCAGGGACAGGGTCTTCAGCCATGGTGGATATTAACACCAGTTTCCACCGCCCTGTATTTCCCGGGGATGAGCTTACCATTACTGCGCGCGTTAAGGCAAAGGGTAAAAGAATCATACACATGGAGGGTGAAGCGTATAACAGGGAGAACAAACTTGTTGCATCGGCAAGCTGTGATTACATGATTACCGGTGCTTAGAGGCCGGGAATATCCACCGGAAAGCCGTTACTAAAACGAGCTTGACTTTCTGTCCCAAGAAAGTTTATATTAATATTGTTTAAATTAACGTGCTACCGGTAAATAAATTTGAAAAAACTGCGCATTGCATTATACCTCTTTGTACTCGTATCAGTTTTAGGAGTCTCATATTATCATATCTTTGAAAGAATGACAATTTCTGATGCTATATTCATGATAGCAATAACGCTCAGCACTGTCGGCTACGGTGAAGTTCAACCCCTTTCGCCCACCGGGCGCATAGTTACTGTTTTTATAATCTTATTCGGTATTACAATCACCGGTTATACAGGCGGTACTTTCATAAGGATGCTCATCGAGGGTGAATTGAGTAAAAAGTTCGGGAGAAAAAAAGTGGAGAAAAAAATTCTAAAACTCAGGGATCACTATATAATCTGCGGCTATGGAAGGATCGGCAAACTTATTACAAAAGAGCTGAAAAAGCATAATGAAAAATATATCGTGATAGAAAATGACAGCAGCCAGATTGCCGACCTTGAAACCTCGGCAACGCCATACATGCTCCTTGATGCACGTGACGAGAATACTCTTATTAAAGCAGGAATTACCAGGGCAAAAGGACTGGTAACTGCAGTCATGTCTGACGCTGACAACGTATTCATCACCCTTACCGCAAGAATGCTCCGCCCGGATATTTATATTCTGGCAAGATCGTCTGAGCCGCAAAATGAAAAAAAGCTTCAGAGCGCAGGTGCGACCAGGGTTGTGTCGCCTTACCTTATCGGCGGGCAGCGCATGGCCCAGCTACTTGTGCGTCCAACGGTTGTTGACTTCATTGACATTGCAACAATGGATGATAAGTTCGGCCTGCGCATGGAGGAGGCAAGGATCAGGCACGCGTCACCTTATGTCGGCAAGACTTTAATCGACAGCAACCTTAGAAAGGATTATGGAGTAATTATTGTTCTCATAAAGAAGGCCAGCGGTGAGATGAAATTCAATCCAAGCCCGAATGAAATTCTTGAAAAAAATGATGTGCTTGTTATGCTCGGCAAGGTCCCCGATCTTGAAAAGGTTAACGCGGTTATCTGATCTTTTTAATTACCCTGCCAGTTTCAACAAAAGAGAGACCCACCCCCTGCCGGATGCTGATCATTACAGCTTCAATGACTGGACTCTGGACTGAAGATCTGGACACCCACTTGACAATAAAATTTGCGCCTATTCCTCCTGATACGTCATCTTCGGCAATAACAAGATCAAATGTCTCAAGGGGTCTTACCCTTATGGGCTTACCAAGGAACCTTTTGACATTTTCCCCCTTCGAGTTATTGTAGTTGATCTCTTTTATAAATATTTCATTTACAGTATCGATATTCCTTATGCCGAGAGTTACGGTGAGATTATATACTTTCGAGCTGTCCCTGTAATATATACTGGAATAAACAGGCACATAAACATATTCGCCTGCAGCTATGGATGAATCCGGAATATCCTGTGAAAGTTCATGAGCTGTAATTTTCTGCATATTAAGCTTATGAAAAAAATCGAGTCCGGGTTTCCCGCCGGATAAATCACCGCACGTGATAAATACAGGGAGAATTAAAAGCATAAAAATCTTTTTCATATCAGGTCCTCTCATGTCGATTAAACAGCGGAAACATCATGTAATAAACCGGCAGTAAATATTACACTTAACTTATGAAATTATTACGCACAGGTCAATAACAATTAGCAATTGAGACAAAGATATACCGGATAGAACCTTTCAGGCCTGTTATAATCTATCTCTTCATTCTTTTCATTGAAACTGACTTTACAGTAAATCGATATGCCTGATCTTTACGGAATTTACATATTGCTGCCCCTCCTTAAGAACATGCCTGAAGTATCGCTGTACAGGCTGCGGAAGGCCGTTAAGCTGCCTGTATCTGAAAGTTCCGGGCTGAAATCCTTCCTGATAACTGTAAAGTTGTTTTACCTGTTTATTAAACTGCATGGATAGATTTATCCTGCCTGCAATGAAGATTCCGGCTGCAGGTAGTATTACAGACAGTGTAATGTACACGGCCTTTCTTTTAATGGCATACCTCGTGAGATGTTGTATGATTAATAGTATATTGAGTTATTTCAAGGGCCAATTAAAATACAGATTTGCAATAAATCAGGCTTTTATATTGCCAATACCGCATGATTTCAGTTAATTTGTATTATATCCGAACCAGGGAGCAAGCAAATGAAATCTGAACGTCTTCTGATACCGTTACTTCTGTTAACCCTGATAAGAGCTGCGTTATCCGGAACCGATCCGTCGCAGGATCTGATGAACCTTGACATGACAGAGTCCGGCGCTTATGAAAGTGTAACCCGGCTTCTTGATTCAGGCGCAAGTTCAAATGCGTACACCAGAGACGGAGACAGGGCCATATTCCACGCGGTAAAGAGCGGAAACAGGGATATCGTCAATCTGCTGCTTGAGCGCGGCGCCGATCCCAACGTCAGTTTTAATGATGCAGCGGGATCTCCCCTTGATTCTGCAGTCTCAGCCGGTGACCCTGAGATTGTACTCCTTCTTATAAAAAATCGGGCGGCAGCAGACTATAAAATGCGCGGCGCACACACGGCACTTCATACTGCATGCATGCAGAAGGAATCTCAACAGGTCAGTGCCATAATCACAATACTTCTGCAGAACGGTGCAGATGTTAATGCAGTAACACATCTAGGCGTAACGCCGTTAATGAATGCTGTTGAGGCGGACAACACTGCCGCTGTAAAAATACTCCTCCAGCACGGCGCTGATCCGCGTATCCGCAACATAAAAGGGGAGACAGCCCTGGACCTTGCCGTAAACGGCGGGAAAAACGGGGAGATTATTACCCTCCTGAAATCGTGGAAGAAAAAGGGAAAATAATTTTTTTCTTGTAAAGAAGAGAGACCGGGTGTATTATCCCTGATACGTATTAACCATGAAACTACACCCTGACAGCATAATTTCAGACCCTTTTACACTTCAGCATAAACATGCAGTGCATATCCTTTTTTCAGCAATAATTAAAAAATTGAGATCTTTTAATATTTTCTTCAGTCTAATAAGCAGGAAGGATGAAGAAACGGGGGATAACGAGCTGATCAGGTCATTTATTTCAGGCGACATGAGAAGCTTTGAACTCCTTGCAGAGAGGTACAGGGATATGGCATATAATCTCTGCTATAATATAACCGGCGACTACGACGAGGCCATGGACTGCGCGCAGGATTCATTTATCAAGGCGTACAGGAACCTGCACAGGTTCGAGTTCCGCTCGGCTTTTTCAACATGGCTCTATACGATCTGTGTAAACACATGCAGGAACCGGCTCACAGCGTCATGGAACAGGAAGCGCGTGCATGTGAACGATCTTGTACTGGAGAACCTTAAAGACTGTTCGCCCGACCCTGAAGATGAACTTATACGCAGCGAGCGTGAACTTATAGTCCGGGGCGCCATCGCCAAACTCCCGGAAGAGGAGAGGGTCCTTGTTGTACTGCGCGACATGGAGGGACGCAGCTACACTGAGATCACGGAGATTACAGGTATAATCCAGGGTACTGTGAAGTCAAGGCTGGCACGCGCAAGGCACCGGCTGCGAGGACTTCTCGAGGGGGAACTGTCATGAAATGCAGGGACGCACATGAACTGATAAATGCATATATTGACAACGGCATTGATCCCGCGAACGACAAACTGCTGCAGGAGCACCTTGCCCAATGTGAAAAATGCAGGGCTGAACTTAAATTTTTGATGAACTATAAAAAAACCCTGGCTGAAATTAAATCCGTAAAAGCGCCTGCTGGATTCATGTACGAACTGCGCCGCAGGATAGAGTCCGAAAGGTCCAGGCCTTACCGGAAATATTTTGATGCTGCGGTTGAATATATACGCAGCATCCACTTCCCTGCCGAAGCCGCGGCTCTTGTTATCCTGGTATCCATTATATTCACTCTTTACAGACCGGATAAACTTTTCATACGCAGGGTAACTACACCCGTTACTGAATATTCTGAAAATGCCGGTACGCGTGAAGCTGACACTGTCAGCAAAGGTTCAGGCCCTGCGGCAGATCAACCAGCCGCGAAAATTTATGGGGACAATGTAATTTCACGAAAACAGCCTTTTGCAGATGATAAGGTTTATCCGGTTGAAAAGGAGAAATCAAAGGGTGCGGACATTACTGAAAGATCCAATACCCTCGAAACTGCTGACAGTGTAAAGCGTGAGTCATCTGGTGCGGAGGAGCTTGCCGCATCTTCTGAGAATGAGAGCGATTTCTACATGATGGAGAAGAGTGCTGATGAGAAAAAGGATAGCAACAGATCCGAAAGCCGCGTCATGGGGAAACAGAGGCTTGATGCCGCGCCTGATATTACTCCGAAAGAGGTATGCCGCGGGTATAATGCTGAAATTGTTAAAACAAAAAAACTAAGTAACAGCGTTGTTGAATACACGATAGAGGTCAGGGATAACAATGCTGAAGCCGTTATGACCGGGCTGCGCAGACATTTTACTGTTAAATACAAGTCGAAAGAGATATATAATGGTCACATATATATTGTGCTGGAAATCAAAGAATAAAGGCGTGAACCATTCTCACTCACCCGAACGCGACCTGACCCATTTCTCTGTTACTGTCATGATTTTTTTGTAATTAATGGTGATGTCATGACCCATGTCAGGATAAATATATAATGTGCTGTCGAATCCTTCACTTATCATTTTGTTGTGAAGCGCGGCGCTCTGCTGCCAGGGAACAATGGCATCCTTTTTCCCGGTGAAGAGAAGTACGGGTACCCGCCCGGTCACATACAGCGGGCTGTAGACCTTTTTTATTTCATTGCTCCCCCCGGTCATAAACTCCAGCAGGTCAAAGGGTCTGCCTCCGGGTTTAAGGTCATCAATCTGCATCCTGTCGAACGCCCGCTTAAGATCAGGGTCCGTGAGATCTGTGACTCCGCAAAACGATACCACGCCCCGGATAAGCCCTTCAGGATCCCGCGTGAATGAATAGAGCAGTGCCATGTGTCCCCCAGCGCTGTGACCTGCTATGAATACAAGATCCTTTGAATATACCCAGCTCCCGCTGTTTTCCGTGACCAGAATCAAAACCTTTGATATATCTTCAAGAATATCATCAAAGCCTTTCCCTGTTACCCGCGCAAGCCTGTAATTGACCGAAACAACGGCAAATCCCCTTAAACTGAAGTATTCGCGCAGAAAGTTATAATCCGACTTGTCGCCGCTGATCCACGCGCCCCCATGCAGAAGTATAATTACCGGTGTCTTTAAAGTCCGTCCTGCTGGTAGAGAAATGTCAACCCTGTTCCGGGGATCCGCACCGTAAGATATATCGTAAAGAGTCTGGGCCTGATTATTTGATCCGCATGTACACCCGGTTATGGCATGAGATGTTATGACCAGCAAAAAAATCATAAGTGGAACATTAAGGCATGTTTTTATTACCGGATTCATACTTTCAAGGTACCTGCTTTTGCGGAGGAATCAATTCTTTTACTCTTCATGAAAGAATGAACCCCAGACACAGATGGCATCTGGAACATTGTTCCGGCAAACAAATAGTTTATCAATATTTTGACATAGAAATTCTTCTGCACCATATATTCTCTTTATAGAACAGCTGTAAAAAAAAGGTTATCTCTCTTAAAATTAATTAATTATCATTGACTTTTTATCAATACACTTCTAAATAAAAACCGACCCTTCGGTTCTTATTATAATAAACAAAAATAAACGATATATTTGCCGGCGTTTAATTTATTGTTTATTTAAAAACTGATCGGTCAGTTTTAATTATAAATATATTACCTTTTTGGGGGGGTGGCATTAATGAAAAGTCTTCGTCTTCTTATTATTCTGCTTTTCTTCGCAACAAGCATGCTGATTTCGTGTGAAAGCGGCGGCGGAAATTCAGGATCAAACACTGACTCAACCATAGATACCGACTGGACTGTCACGGATGATACGGTTTCAACCGGTGATACTAATTCTACAGGTGACACGAATACATCATCTGACATTGTCTCGACGGTCACAGATTATACCACTACACCATCCGGGACACAGCAGACAGGCCCTCAACCTGGTAATGGAACGGGATTAGTGCCGGCTACTGACGCCAATACAGGTGAAAACTACGATGTTACCTGGTCTGATAAGATTAAAATCGCGTCACCGTATGAAAAAGATGAAAAACTCATATATATCTGTGCCAATGTATGGCGGCCCGACGCAGAGAAATATAAAGGAAAAATATTCCCGCTTGTTATCATGTCAAGCAGCTGGGCCCTCAATGAATATGAATACCTTCCGGTTGCAGAGCATCTCGCGAAAAAAGGATATGTTGTTCTCAGCTATACCCACAGGGGATGGTGGGCAACAGACGGAGAGGCTTCCCTGGGCGGCGAAGCTGACTGGGTAGATTTTTCAAATATACTCGACTGGGCACTGGCCAAACTTCCGGTTGATCCGAACAACGTGGGAGTATCAGGTGTATCACTCGGCGGAGGCGCGGCATTGGATCAGCTGAGCAAGGATTCGCGGGTAAAGACATGCGCAGCCATTTCACCATATATTGACATGTACCGCAGCATGTATTCCCAGGATACGCCCCGCCTTTTCTGGGGAATAGTCCTCTGCGGCACAGCTGCTCTCCTCTCTAATGCAGATACGGATATTTTCAAGGTATGGAATGCCACTTTAAAACACATCAACCTGGACTGGCTCTATGAATTTATGCACGGCAAATCGCCTTCGGACTACATTGGCGAAGTCAACCGCATGAATAAACCGGTATACATCGCAACACAATTTGAAGATCACATGTTCCAGCCCGATACAGCCCTTGATTATTTTAACGCCCTTACGGTCAGCCATAAACGTCTTGATCTTTGCCTGGGAACCCATTTTTCAGGTGAAATGACCGGGATGCTGGGATTCGAAAACTACACCTATTCCAATGTTTTTAAATGGTTCGATTACTGGCTTAAAGGAATCGACACAGGGATTGTTCCCAACCATGCGAAGAGCGCCGTTATCACCATGGAAGATAAAAATACTCCTGGTACTCGTTCAGTGTATGATATGGACGATCTCTCAATTGTGAACGGTATATATTCATGGCCGATTAAAAAACTCGCCGCAGATACATATTACTGCGGTCCTAAAGGCACAGTCTCTAACGGCACCCTCACTTATACTGCCGGTACAGAGAAAGGAATAAATGCCATTTATTCCAGTACTTTGACCTATACCGTGGATGCCATTCTTCAGCAGTCTCAGGCCGGCGGTATGCTCGGTCCGATACTTGAACAGTTTAATATGCCGGTTATTCGCCATCTTTCAACTTTCGACAGGGCGACGACAATTGTTTACGAATCCCCGGTCTATACAACAGTAAAAAAAATCAGGGGGACTGCACATGCGACCCTGCGTATGTCACTATCAAGGTCAAACGGCCAGGTAGTGATGTACCTGTATGATGTAAATGAAAACGGCTACGCCACATTTATCACACATGGATTCAGAACCTTCTATGACTGGGAATTTACTTCTCTTGGATTAGCTAAAATCAAGAACGTGGTGGATATACCCTTTGTGGCGACTGCATATGATATACCCGCAGGCCACCACCTTGCGCTTGTTATAGATACAGGTGACCTTAATTACTGCAGGCCTGACGGGCTTCCGTTCATGTTAGCGCTTCATCATGGTGTAAACGGACAATCAAGCCTGACAATTCCATACGAACAATAGAAATATAAATACAAGTGCTCACTTTACGACCGGCGCGATTATCCGCACCGGTCTTTTTTTATTTATCTTTTATTATTTTGAATTCCGTGCGCCTGTTAATTTCGTCAAATCCCTTCCCGGTTCTGTTAACCACAGGCTGAGTCTTACCTGCACCTGATGTTCTGAAACGTCCCGCATCAAGACCTTTCCCGGTGAGATATTTTTTTACAGATTCTGCCCTTTCGAGACTGAGTTTGTTATTATGCTCATCGCTGCCATGCAGGTCAGTATGTCCAACAATGTCCAGCTTAACATCCCCGTTCTCTTTCAGGAAATCCGCAAGGGCGTCAAGATAGGGATATGATTCTTTTTTTAAGCCGGACTTGTCATAATCAAAATGTATGGCGCGTGTCTCGAAATTCGCCTCCCTTGTAAATATGAATGCAGAGTATAAATCGAATAACCCTATTCCGCCTTCACGGTTGGAGGAGATAAAATACCTCTGGTCCGCACGGGTGAGATACATCTCGTTTGCTTCGCTGTTTATTTTATTGCCAAGGTTTACCGGTTCACCGTATTTGCCGTCTTCGAAAGAAACAAAATAAAGATCATACAGACCAATGCTGTCCGGCCTGTTTGATGCAAAGAAAAACCCCTTGAGATCTTCGGCAGGAATAAGTCCCACATCCTGGAAACCTATGTTGAACGGGCCCTTCATCGGCCTTGGATTGACAAAGTTCCCGTCAACGTTTTCAGCCTCGACAAGAACCGTTTTGCTGCTGTCGCCGAAAAGCCACGTTGTATAATAAAGTTTCCCGTCTGAGGTAAGGCTGGGCGTCCTTTCGTGATGGATTGTGTTTACCTCTCCGGGCAGTGGTTCAGGATTTGTCCATTTCCCGTCTATGTTCTCGGACCAGTAGAGATCGAAGGAGACCCTTACCTGGTTATTTTCATTAGCAGGCATCTCCATGCTTCCATCACGGTCTGATGCGAAGACAAGGTATCTGCCGTCTGCTGATATGAACGGTGTTTCATCGTTATAGGGGGAATTCAGGATATCAAGCGGTTCCGGTGTTGACCATGCCCCGTCCCTGAAATAACTGATAAAGAGGTCCTGGTATTTCCCGTTCCGGTTCGAGTTGAAAATCATGTAGCTGCCGTCGGGACTTACCGCTGGAGCAAAATCATTCTGAGCACAGTTCACCTGTTTCCCCATGTTCTTCGGCGCTTCAGACGCGGTAAACTTCCCTGAATAAGCCATGGACGTGAACAGGCAGATTAAAGAAGTCAGAAATATTATCCTGTATTGCATGAAGACCTCCTGTCTTGTAAAATTTTCCGGATCTTTGCTGTTATATGATCCTTCCGGTAATACATCCCTGATCTTTTTATGATACTTTCATCCGGATAAAAATCAAGCTGTTTTATGGTAATCTCGGGTGAACTGGTGTTCTGTGAGACATCCATGCGCCCGGCTGGTTCATCTGATTAAATTTTCATCACTGAATTTCTTTTCCCGCCGTCAAGAAAACTTTTTATATTAAGGGATATCTCGCGTACCAGCCTGTTACGGGACTCACCGCTTGCCCAGGCGATATGCGGTGTTATGATCAGGTTGGGCGCTTTCAACAATGGATCGTCCGAATCAGGCGGCTCCTTCTCCATAACATCAAGCGCCGCGCCGGCAATAATTCCATTTTCAAGCGCCCATAGCAGCGATGAAGGTTCCACGATCGGTCCGCGCGCCATGTTTATAAGGAAGGCTGACAGTTTCATCAGGTTGAGAAAGTCACTGTTAATGATGTAACGTGAATAATCGGAGAGCGGCATATGTACACAGACAAAATCCGATGCGGCAGCGAGTTCATGAAGTCCCAGCCTCTTCACATACCCTGGATGCGGATCACCCCTGTCCAGGGCAATCACATCCATCCCGAATGCACGGCACAGCCTGGCCACCTCGCTCCCTATCGCTCCATACCCCATGATACCAGCTGTCTTTCCTTCAAGATCGCTGAACCTCCAGTTCCCCAGGGTAAAAACCGGAGACCTGCTCCATGTTCCGTCATGCGATGCTTCATTGTATTTTAAAATACTGGTGGAAAGCACAAGAATCATCGTCATGGTAAGCTGCGCTACTGAAGATGTTGAATAACCGGGTACATTAGCGACATGGATACCTCGCTGTGCGGCATCAACTATATCGATATTATTATAACCCGTTGCGGCCTCTGCTATCATCATCAGCCTGCGGCAGCGGGAAATCAAATCTGCATTAAAAACCACCTTGTTGGTAATGACGATATCCGCATCCATGCACCTCTCAACAGCCTCATCCGGTGCAGTTGTATCGTAACACTTGAGGGTGCCGAGTTCACGCAGCAGTGAAAAATCAATGTCACCGAAATCCACGGTGGAGGAATCAAGGAATACAATTTGCGGTTTCATATATAATCGGCCTTTCGTTTAAAATTCTTTTGAATTATGAAATTCTTCAAACCAGAGACAGACAACTATCTTCAATAATTGACTTGCTGCTAAACTCCCCCCCTCGATCACAGGTGAGTTGACCTAAAAATCATTCCTTCGAAAGCGGGCGACCCTCGGAAGAGCCCTGTTAATCTAATATACATAATATCCCGGTTTATTCCAGAATAGTTCAGCTTATTTTCATCTACGATCCGGCTGTAAGCCTTTCAATTATTTCAGTATACCTTTCGTTCAGCTTATCAATCCGGTCCAGCTTGTCTGTTGAATCCCCTACCCATACTGATCCCGGGTAACCGGTGCATACCTTCATGAATGAACCGTATGCCATCCTGTAATGCTCAAGAGCCTCACGCGCAGTTTTCAGCAGGCTGCTTTTTCTTACATCAAAATGATACCTGTGCTTTGTCGTCGCATACCTGCTCCAGTTGAATATATAATTACCCCTGTTCAGGTGGTCGATTGCGTACTTGTACCAGGCATACGCGGGATCTTTATGAAGAACAGGCAGTGTACCGCTGAAATCGACTGTTTCAGTCTCCCGCATTACATCAGCATCATTATTTCCCATGAGACACAGGTATGCTTCATTTATCTCCATGAGTATGAGGTTCTGCTCCCTGCGCTTCTCCTCCGGGAAAAGATCGGGGTGGTTCTGTTTCACCAGTTCCCTGTACCTTTTCTTTAAATCTTCCGGTGTTGAAGAAGAGCCTGTCTTAAGTATGTGCATGTAATTTTTCATAAAATAATATACACCTTACTGCATTCTAAGCGCCGGTAAACATTATGTAAATAAATAAACATAAATGTTTAGGGTTCTGCACAATGGTGATTTGAAATAATTTACAGCGTTTTTCAATTGAATCAGTATATAAAACGTCACTGCGAGGCACAAAATGCCGCGGCAGTCTGTCAGCGGTAAAAAACAGTTTTATTATATTATTTGCAGTCCTGCCTGAACAGATTGCTTCACTTCGTTCACAATGACAGTGCCTGATTATTTCGTAAACAGCTATTGTATAAGCTGTTTCTATACATTTCACTTGACAGTACCAGCCAGGATTTGTCTGAATATCTATTATCTCAAAAGGGGGATTCAATAATGTCCAGGGTATATAACTTTTCAGCCGGTCCGGGAGCCCTTCCCGAAAGCGTTCTTATAAAAGCCGCGTCTGAGCTGTTTGAATACGGCAAATCCGGCATGTCTGTCATGGAGATGAGCCACAGGTCAAAAGAATACATAACGATTATCACTGAAACTGAAGAGCGACTCAGACGCCTCATGAACATACCTGACAGCTACCAGGTGCTCTTCCTGCAGGGGGGCGCGTCGCTGCAGTTTACAATGATCCCCATGAACCTGATGACCATAAACCGCAGGTGCGATATAATCAATACAGGCGCCTGGACACAGAAGGCTATTATTGAAGCAAAAAAGTTCGGCACTGTAAATGTCGCTGCCTCGTCCGAGGACAGGACCTTTGCATACATTCCGCCATCTGACAAACTTAAACTGGACCCGGATGCGGACTACGTGCACATCTGCTACAACAACACGATATACGGAACAAAGTACAGGGAACTCCCCGCCACAGGAAACATTCCGGTCATAGCAGACATGTCATCGTGCATCCTCTCGGAGCAGTACAATGTGAAAGACTACGGCCTGATATTTGCGGGCGCGCAGAAAAACATAGGACCAGCTGGACTCACTATTGTCATAATACGCAAAGACCTGATGAAAAGGGTGCCGGAAAACCTTCCGTCAATGCTCGACTACCGCGTACATGCCGAGAACGGGTCCATGTTCAACACGCCACCCACATACGGCATATACATGGCCAAGCTGATCTTCGAGTGGCTTGAAAACCTGGGCGGAGTAGCGGAGATGGAAAAGATCAACAGGCACAAGGCGTCACTGATCTACAATTTCCTTGATGAGTCATCGATGTTCCGGGGAAATGTTGACAGGGAGTACAGGTCCCTGATGAATGTTACTTTCAGGACATCGTCCCCTGAACTTGACGCGAAATTTCTTAAAGAGACTGAAAAGAACGGTCTGGTCACTTTAGCAGGTCACAAAACTGCAGGCGGCATGAGGGCAAGCATATACAACGCGATGCCTGTGGAGGGTGTTGAAAAACTCGTTGCTTTCATGAAGCAGTTTGAGTCTGCGAACAGGTAACAAGAATATTCCGGAAGACCAGGGGGTCTCCCGGAACATGCAGCATTTTCAATCCTTGTAAAGTTTATCAATCTGCGGTTTATATTTCTGGTCAATGAACTTGCGCTTGAGTTTTAATGTCGGTGTGAGTTCACCTGCATCCTGTGTAAGTTCCGAAGGGAGAAGCATAAATCTCTTGATCTTCTCGACCTGCCCCAGGCTTTTAGTTTTCTCTTCTATCAGGTTTTCATAAAATTTATAGATCGCCGGGCTTTTTACTGCCAGTTCAGGCGACACATACTCTATGTTATTTTTTTTGCAGTAGTCTTCAAGCAGGATAAAGTTCGGGACCACAATGGCGGATATAAACTTTCTCCCCTCGCCTATGGCTATGAACTGTGAAATGAAAACCTCGTTGCCCATGAGTGACTCGATCTGCTGCGGCGAAATGTTTTTTCCGCCTGCTGTTATGATGAGTTCCTTGATCCTGTCTGTTATCTTTATATATGAGAGTCGGTCACCGTTTTTCTCCACAGTAAGCAGTTCGCCGACGTCCTGTGTCTTGAACCACCCGTCTTTTGTGAATACGGCTTTAGTCGCCTTCGGATTCTTGTAGTATTCGATCATGGACATCCCGCCCTTGAGCTGGACCTCTCCCTCGCCGGATATCCTTGCCTGGCACATTGGAAGCAGGCACCCGCAGTAACCTGGCTTCCCGTTGTCCCTGAATCCCACGCATACAGGGAAAAATTCGGTCAGGCCGTATCCCATGATAATGTTTATACCAACGGCCTGGAAGAATTCATTTACGTCGGGCGCAAAGGCCGAACCCCCTATGTGGTACACATTACAGTTTTCTGTCCCGAGCTTTGCGCGGATCTTGCTGAAAATTATTTTATCCGCCAGTTTGTATTTGAATCCGTATCTGCCCGACCTGTATGCCTGGAGACCTACACCCTTTGCCCACTCAAAAAGTTTGTATTTGATTCCACCCGCCTCTTTCATCCCTTCATGTATGGTTCCATAGACCTTGTCCCATATCCTGGGAACGCTTGTCATGAAATGGGGCTTGTATGCCTGCATGTATTCAAGAAATTCTGTGGGATTGGGACAGTACCCGATCTTCACACCAATACTCATACAGCCGTATGACCAGAGTCTTTCAAATATATGCGAAAGCGGCAGGATCGACATTGATGTAAAATGGGGCCCTGCCTCGGGGTAGCGCAGTGCAGGTAAAATACCGTTCAGGAAGCTCCTGTTTGAATGAACCGCGCCCTTCGGGTTCCCCGTTGTACCTGATGTATAAATGATAGTAACCATGTCGTCGGGATCAGCACTGTTTATCCTTTCATCAAACTTCTTATCATTTTTAAGAGCTTTACCCTTCATTATCATTTCTTTAAGGTAAAGGCTCTGCTTTCCGCTGATTTTAATATTGTCCTGCATTGCAACTATATACTTGAGGTATTTATTCTTTGCAATGATCTTCAATGCCTTGTCATACTGCTCCTGGTTTCCAGTAAAGAGTACTTTGACCCCTGCGTCGTTGATGATATATTCAGCCTCCTCCCTGGAGTTAGTCGCATAAATGGGCACAGAGACCGCCCTTGTGGCAAGGATGCCCATATCGGCTATTGCCCATTCAGCGCAATTGCCTGAAAAAACCGAGCACATATCACCTTTTTTTATTCCCATGTCTATGAGGCATTTTGCTATACCCGTAAACCTCTCCGCATAATCAGTCCATGTTATGGATTCCCACTCCCCTCTTATGTTTTTCTGCGTGAATATGATTTTATCCCTGTAAATTTTCGAGTTCTTCAGCATCATATATGCAAGGGTCCTGTTCTCCCTGATATATTTTTTGAAGGCTGCATCCCAATTAGTGTCGCAATCGCGCCACGGAGGTAAATTAGCGATTCTGTCATTCATCTGCTTCTCTCCTGAATATTTATTTATGGTCTTTTTACAAAATCCGGCCCAGTATTTATAACAGGTCAAACCTTTTTAATAATTAAATTGTTTCCATGATATAAAGACTTCCGGATAAAACAAAGATATACTAACACTGCAAATATTTCCTTTAAAAAATCGTTCTTTTGCTAAAAAAGCACATCCGGTCTGCCGACATACAATATATGTACCGGGGACAGAATTCCCCATTTATAAATTTTGTACTCAACAGGTTAAATATGCAGAACATGGACTTTCACGATGGCAGGCACCTGCGCAGTATGCCTCCACAGTTTGATAAATCCGATCCGGAATATTTCTCAAGAACAACAAGAGCGCTCGACAGGGAGAATGACCGTAACCATAACAAAGCGGTAAGAATGCTGACACTTATAACAGCACTGATTATTCTTTCATTTACTACGGGTCTCGTTGTGGGGATCAAGTTTGCAGGCGGTACTGAAAGAAGTATCGTGGACGAAAAAACATATAATACAATGAACAGTATAAGCGCTAAGATGTCCGGCCTTGTAAAAGACATGTCCACTGAGAATAAACAGGCAAACAAGCTTTACCCCAAGGATGAGTTTCCCTTTGTAATACAGCTCGGTAAGGAATACAGCGAAACCGACACTAAAACCGTTGCCCAGTTTTTAAGCAGTAAGGGACATACAGTGATCGTATCCAAAAGCAGGGACAACTTCAGGATTTTTACCGGACCGTATAAGACCGAGAACGAGGCGCGTAAGACATTAACAGAAATTTCACTTTACAGACAGTATGCCATTTCGGCAAATGCACAGATAATCAAACGCATTTAAACCGGAAAGGTAATGAACTACCGCATAAGACCCGCAGAAGAAAAGGACATTGATCCCATACACGGACTGATTAAGCACTATGCCATGCAGGGAGTGATCCTTGAACGAAGCCGCGAAGATATCCTCGCTAATCTTGAAAATTTTATAGTAGCCGAAGATTCCGGTACTATTATTGGTACTGCCGCATTTTATGACTACGGTGAGACCCTGAAAGAGGTACGCTCGTTCGCTGTAGACGGGCATTACCATGGCATGGGTATCGGCAGCGCGCTGCTGAAGAGGCTGATACAGAACATAAACGGCAAAAGCAACACGCGAATTTTTACACTTACCTATAAACCTGAATTTTTCAGTAAAAACGGATTCATTGTTGTTTCGAAAGATGATTTTCCTGAAAAGATATGGAAGGACTGCCGCAACTGCAAGGACTGGGACAACTGCGGTGAGACCGCGCTTGTATACAGGGGCTGACTATTTAACCAGTATAAGCCCCATGATGTTTCTCTTCATTTCATCAATAACGCGGTCTTTTATAGCAGTATGGCATATCCCGCGCACCATGTGAACAATTTTACCATTATAAAAAATACCCTCAATCCCGCAGAATGGCGCAGAATTCTGATACTCGTAATAGTACACGGCACGGTCATCCTGCCTGACAATCTTCTCCCTTTTCAGCGAATCATATACAAGCTCGCCGTAGAGGACAGATTCCGCCTCTTCAAGGGAATCAAGTGCGTTTGTAAAGACCCTCGTTTCAATACCGATCACGTAGTCATAACCTTCAGTCTCACCCGGTCTCCCCTTGTTTATGCCCAGCTTCAGGCCATACCCCCTGTACCGGTCTTTCCACCCGTTTTTTATAACAAACGGTCTGCTGCTGAAATTGATCCTGTAAAACAGTTTGTCATTTACCAGTTCATATACACCATTGTTCACAGAAATAAGGAGAGTGCTTTCGCGGTCAGCCTCTTCAAACCTGTCGCCATGTTTTTTATAAAGGGCATTGATCCATCCGGTCGAATCGCTCCTTACACGGTTAATCCTGCTGTTCCCTGACCTGAGCAGTCTGATTGATTTGAGATAGAATAGCCCCTCTGTCATGCGGCCTGCCTTAACAAGGTCCACACCGGTATTAAAATAGAAATCGATTCCATCCGCAGAGACTGGTTCATAGCTGAATTGTTTTTCTTCAGTGATCCTGATTTTAAATGCGCGGTCGTAGTAATAGCCGTTGCCGGCTTTGTCTTTAAAAAAAAACCAGTCCGGCATCTGGGAAAGCAGCGGCGACGAGATAAGCAGTATTAATACTGCAGCGTAGAGATGTTGTGAAAAGAAACCCATACAGCAAAGTTATAAAGAAATCAGTATTACAATAATGGCAATGATAAGCAGTATGAAGAGGCCATAGATTAAGAAATTAAATACTTTATTTTTATATGGATCCTCAGATTCTTCCTCATTGCCTTCCATAATCGCTTTTGTAAGTTCAGTCTGTATCTTGACACTCTCCTCCTCTATCACTTTTGCGTAGATCCCTTTCGCAACGAGTGTGTAGATGATATAACCCCTCCCCTCTTCATTGGGTACCTTTTCTATAACACGGCCTACAATCGGGAGCGGCTGCCCGTCTTCGCCCCTGGCCTTGTATGCGTCTATGATCCTGTCAGACATTGAATCCTTTGCAGACAGGACAACCAGTATCCTTTCACCGGATTCAATCTCGCTGATGTGCTTACCTTTTACAGGTGAGAGCACGCATACTGCTTCAATTATATATGTCGCGTTTGCTTCGATGGCATCGAGTTTTTTCTGGAAAGGGCTGTCGCTTTTGGGCTTCTGGGGAGCTGAATCTGCGGTCTCCTGCACTGCAGGTGTTTCAGTTGATCCAGGCAGCATTATTTCAACACCTGCAAGTTCAAGGTCAAGCGAAGAAGCCATATCTATATCGAACTGGCTCTTCACTTTATCTGAACCGAGACTTTTTTTTATCATATCCTGGATTGAGACAGAAAGAAAATCGAGATTTTTATTCTGTGCATCGGGAAATATATCGGTTTCTATGAATGATGTCAGCAGGTCACTCACAAGTTTACCTGAATTCATACTGTCATCGGCGGCTTCATACGCTACAAGATTTTTATAAAGTGCTTTCCATGAATCAAATACACGCACACTTGAATATATCCTGGTATTGGCTGACATCACAATCCTGATAGAGGAGATATACTCACCTAATACATTAACGAATCCCAGTATAAGCCCAGAAGAATTCTTCTCCGGAACTGCAAACTTACCCTTGATGACAACAACATCCTGCAGTTTCCCGGATGACATGAGCTTCGCTTTATCCATATCACCATTGGTATATTTAAGCGAAATCTCTATCCTTTTGGCCTTTTCGTTTAATGATTCATTCTGTGGTCCCATGTGTTATTCCTGCTTTTCCGCGATGCAAATCTCGTGAATCTCATACTTACGCTGAGGTGAAAGATTGACAATCTTTTTAACCCAGCTGAAGACCTTCTGGCTGTTTCTTGCAGAAGTTTTGATTATATATAATCCTTTATCCAAGAGCATGTTTTCGACCAGGATCTTATCTGATGCGATTTTTATACCTGCAGACGGACCGTATACTTTTATCAGGTGCTCAGGAAGAATGTATTTTACAAAAAGTCTGTCTGTGCCTATATCAAGCCGCTTTACCTGCCTGAATGACGCGAGCTGCTCTGCAGGTATATTTTTCCAGAATCCCGGATTACTTGTGATAACAACTGCCAGTTCTGACTTCTCGTCATCAGCAAGTATGCGCAGGTATGTGTTGTACGATTTGTACGATGATAGAAGCCCGAAAAGGCTGTCATCCCTTGGTAAAGCTTCCTTTTTACTTTTTGCAGACCGCATAACACCGCTTCAGATAGATATAAAATCCCCGTCTTCCATTTTAATTACCCGTATTGAAGAAAGACCGTTTATCAGCGTCGATGCCGTTTCCTTCTCCATACCGGAAAAAATAGATAAATCATTAACACTTGCCCTGTGGTTAAGCCTCAGGTAGTCAATGACGTCCCTCTCTGCTTCAGAGAGGGGACCTATGTAGAATTTGTTGTTCCTGCCAAGTTCTTCACGGACAACAGCAATACGCCTGTCCCTATAATTTGAATACGAACTGAAAACAGAGTCAATATTTATTTCTGATATAGGCGATACATTCCTCAGTTTTATATAAAAATCCCGGCTAAAGGAATCCTGTATGAGCCTTACGATAAGTTCATCAATGCATGAAGAATCGATCACCTTGATCCCTTCAAAATCAAGAACAACTGTTTCACCGGTACCGGCATATTCCAGTTTCCCCTTTACAGCTGCATAAAGGCTTCTGCCCACCGGCCTTGTTATAAGATCAGGAAGCTTAATTTTACAGCTTTTTGCAATCTTCGCAACATCAATTATCATCAGTTACCTACGCTGAAAGTGAAATGGATATCTGTGTACCGTCAAAATGCGCAAGCCCGTTCCTGTGAAACAGGTGCTTGCCGCTTTTATCTTTTTTATTGTAAAGCGCCGTAAGGGAGGAATTCTCTGAACGTATAAACAGTGTCCCCTTAAGGCGCTCAACTATCGTATTTACCTGGCATAGCCCGTAACCGAACTCCCGCTTGCTCGAGAGCGGTTGTGTGAGCGCCATTTCAATGAGTTCCGCCCCTGATCCGTAAACCACATCAGGCCTGCTTCCGAAACTTTTCATCATGCCGATACCCGAATCTGAAATAACCAGCCGGGCAATATTTTCATTTCCTGACTTATAAGTCTGGATTGCAAGATATCCTGTATCAAGGCTGTGTTCAAAAATATTCTGGCATAGCTCGGAGATCACGGTGACAAAGTAATCAACAACCGATTCATCCATCCAGAACTTCAGTATCCCGGGCGCCCGCTTTCTGAACAGGGCGATCACTGATGAAATGACGTTAACGCTCTGCCTCTCCTTGTTCGGGATTCCTGTGATCTCTATCAGCCTTTTACTTGCGACACTTCTCTTAAGCATAAGATTATGCTCAACCGGTTCGGCCACGTTGAAAATCCCTTCGGTAAAAAAATCCATCCTGTGCAGATACTGGTTCAGGTGCATGGGAATATTCACCAGTTTCAGCTTTTCCCCCTTAAGCCGCAGGTAAGTCCTTCCCATAAGCAGGAGCGAAACCATTGAATAGGGCTCAATAAACTCAATACGCGACATATCTGCACAGCCGCTCTTAAGTATATCATCCTGCATGGAGATTACGTTCTCGAAAGTATACGGATCCCTGAACCTGTCAGGCAGCAGCACGCTGTTGTTCACACTTCCGCTCATAGACTCTCCGGAGAATGGATAATACTCTATAATCGGCGGATTATGAATTATTTCTGAAGAATAATAATTACATTAAGAAAATATATATAGGCCGGGCAATGATATGATCTGGATAGTGGATGTAAACTTAACGGGTTTGCCACCCGTTCGACTGCGCTCAGGGTAAACCCCGGCTCAGAGCACACAGAGAAAGGATTCTGTCATTTCGAACCCGACTTCCTGTCGTCGGGTGAGAAATCTCGTTGTTACGCATGGTACCGCAGTGATATTAAGTTAATGGCTTCTCCACTCGTTGCAACGGGTGGATTTTATGTCACCCTGTGCTGTAGTGATAACAATCCGGGCGGCAGTGACAACATTCTAAATGGCAGTGAATAGCTCCCTGTCATTCCGAACGAGCTACAACCCTTCGGCCTTCGGCCACATCCCTTGTTAAGAGAGGTAATACCTCCTTCACCAGTGAAGCCAGTGCTTCCCAATTATCCCTCGCATCTCGCTGCTGCCGATTGCCGCAGGCGGTTTATCATCATTGCCAATATAAT
>DAONFG010000050.1:0-20307 GCA_035403465.1 Spirochaetota bacterium
CCTCAAGGCTGCGGTTCTCCTATTCAAGCCCTGAAATGCGTTGTTTTAGAGATTCAAACTCTCCCCGGAGTTTCATCCTTTCCAGCAGACCGCTTTCGCTGAAAATAAATATATAGATACTGAAAAGGATGAACAGGAAAACAAACCCCCTGAACCTGTCACTCTTACCCGATATTATAAAACACCTCTCTGCCCCTGTAGACAGCCATTGAACCGAGTTCCTCCTCGATCCTCAGAAGCTGGTTATACTTGGCAACCCTGTCAGTCCTTGATGCCGAACCTGTTTTTATCTGTCCGGTGTTGAGTGCTACAACAAGGTCGGCAATTGTTGTATCTTCGGTCTCACCTGACCTGTGTGAAATTACAGCTGTGAAGTTTGCCCTCTTGGCCATTTCAACTGCCTGAATTGTTTCGGTCAGTGTACCTATCTGGTTCAGCTTGATAAGGATCGAATTTGCGGCATTCTCCTTTATTCCACGTACAAGACGCTTTGTGTTGGTGACAAAAAGGTCATCACCGACAATCTGTATTTTTGAATCCATTTTTTCTGTCATGAGTTTAAAGCTTTCCCAGTCGTCTTCGGCCAGTCCGTCCTCTATCGATATTATCGGATATGCCTTTATCAGTTTCTCGTAGAATGCAACCATTTCGGCACCTGAACGTTCGCTCTTGTCGCTTTTAGAGAAGACGTACTTCTTTTTCTTGGTATCATAGAATTCGCTTGCGGCAGGGTCAAGGGCAATCATCAGGTCCTTACCCGGTTTAAAACCCGCCTTCTCAATTGCCTGCACTATCAGCTCGAGCGGTTCTTCGTTTGACTTCAGACTCGGTGCGAATCCGCCTTCATCGCCCACACTTGTAGCACACCCCTTATCCTTGAGTACACTCTTGAGCGCATGGAATGTTTCAACTCCCATCCGCAGACCCTCCTTAAATGTTGAAGCGCCAACGGGCATTACCATGAATTCCTGGAAGTCAACGTTCGAGTCCGCATGCGACCCGCCGTTTAGTATATTCATCATGGGGACCGGGAGTTCGCAGGCATTAACCCCGCCTATGTACCTGTAAAGCGGCATCTCGAAAGTAGAGGCAACTGCCTTTGCGCATGCAAGTGAAACGCCAAGTATGGCATTCGCCCCAAGGTTTCCCTTGTTCTCTGTGCCGTCCAGTTTGATCAGCGTGTTGTCAATTTCGATCTGGTTCATGGCATCCATGTCAATCATGGCATCGCAGATGATTTCATTAACATTGGAAACAGCCTTCGAAACTCCCTTGCCAAGGTATCTCTTTTTATCGCCGTCCCTGAGCTCAACAGCCTCATGCTCGCCTGTTGAAGCGCCCGAAGGAACAGCAGCCCTTCCTATTGCCCCTGATTCAAGTTCAACTTCAACTTCAACCGTGGGATTTCCCCTTGAATCGAGTATTTCTCTTGCACGTATGTCTGCTATGTAGGTCATTTGTATCTCCTTGAAATTGTTTTATCTTTACCTGGTAATGCGTTTGATACGCCCGGAAAGGCGTACTTATAACATAATATAGAGAGGGCCCTTTTCAGAATCAATTAAATTTATCAGGCCGAACCAAGATTCTTATACCGCTCCTTTGCTATATTGTAGATATCCCGCACGAGCAGCTGCGGGTCATTGATATACCCTTTCAGCCGGTTGAAAATCATATTGCGTACTGCGGTAATATTAATCGCAGAGGCCCCAAGCATCACATTAATCTCCCGCTCCAGTGTACCGTATGAATCCTCTGAATGTTCCATGGTAAGGCCGATGATATTATCCTGCAGCTGCCGGTGTTCAAGCTCGATTTCAACAAGTTCATCATGCTTCTCCTTGACCGAGGATAGTACTACAAGAGAAGGCATGCTCTCCACGTAGCGTTCCGACATCAGGAGTGGTGTAAGTTCATTGTCAAAATTGAACAGGGGAAGAAGAGATTCAAGGGTTGATCCGTAAATAGTTGTATTTGATCTCTTCATTATCCATTTAGGGGGATTGAACGCTATCGAATTATAAGTTGAAAATGTTGTAGATCCTGCTTCGCCCCTGCCTACATAAACTATCTCGTCATCATGTATATTATTCTCTGCCATGTACTTTTCAATGGCTATGGCCCGCCTGTTTCCGGACACGAACCGCACTATGTCCCCGCTGTAAATATCCCTCGTGTTGACCCTTGATTTTTTGTACTCGGTTGCGAGTATATTTGAACTGTCAAGTCCAAGCCTCTTTGCGTACTCTATGGATATATCGTAGGGTATCGCGGTAAATATCAGCGGCGACAGGTACTTGATGTTTCTTATAAAATACTCGGCGCCGGGAAAGAGCCTGGCTTTTTTACCTATGTTTGAAATTATTTCGACAGGCACATCCTTTAAAAGAAAATCCGGGTAGTATACCGCGAGTTTAAAAAAAGATACTGGTATGTCGCTCTCTTCCGAGATTTTCCTGTTGTTCTTGTCAAGGATTCCCTCGAGCTTGGCTATCTCCTGGTCAAGAAGAAGCGCATCGATGAGGTTGTTGTAATCGCCCACTTCGAGGAAATCCCCCATGCCCAGGAAGATTTTTCTTGGTCTTTTTATGCGGGTGCAGAGCTCTTTTATAAAATCAGCCCTGTTCAGTTCAAACCGCTCAAAGCCGTCGGCTATGCCGTGATTGATTATAAGTTCGTATTTCTTTTCGTTCTCTGTCATAACCTGGATTCTTGAAAACAATAAATTATTGACACTCTGCAACAGGGACATCTTATAGAACAGCAGTCCGTGTACAACATTAAAATATCAATAAAAAACAGAATGAAAAGAAAAATATTAATCGCGGCATTTATAACGTTTTTTCCGCTTCTCACGCTGTCATGCAGCAGGGAACAGGTTAAACCGCTAAATGTAAAGAGAAATTTTTCCGGTTCCATGTGGATTGTCCGGAATTCCATTGCAACCCCGGGCCAGATAGACAACCTGCTCGACATGATTGAGGATTCCGATATAAGGAACCTTTTCGTGCAGGTCCGCGGACGCGGTGACGCCTACTACTATTCAAAAATCGAACCACACGGCTTTGACGTAAAAAATGAATTTGATCCCCTGAGCTACCTGGTCCGGAAAACAAGGAATACCGATATACGCATTCATGCATGGGTAAATGTTTCATTCGTCATGAATGCAAAGGACTACCCGGGCGACCCGGAGCATATACTTTCAAAGCACCCTGACTGGATTACATGTGACCATGAAGGCCGGCCAATGACAGAATACAGCGAAAAGGAACTAACTGATAACCTGCTTGAAGGATACTTTGTTGATCCTGCACTGCCCGAAGTCAAGCAGCACATTTACAGCGTGATCCGGGATATTCTTACCCTGTATGATATTGACGGCATTCACCTTGATTATGTGCGCTATCCCTATTCAGGATATAATACCTATTATAAAAGGTATATGAGCGATTTTGGATACAACCCTGCAGCAAGAAAAATATTCAGGAAAAAGTACGGGATTGATCCGCTTAAGATAAACAGGAAAAGGGAATCAAGGGCCAAGTCTGCTTTTGACAGGTTCAGGACAGAACAGGTCACCGAAATAGTCAGGGGCATACAAACTATTGTGAAACAGAAAGATAAATCCATAATAATGTCCACTGCCTCAATGCCGCGGTATGACTATGGCAGAAAGGTCTACTTCCAGGACTGGCCGTTTTGGCTCAATAAAGGCTACATCGATCTTGCGTGCGTCATGAGTTATACTGATAACATTGGAACCTACAACAGCTATATTGATTATGCAAAGGCGACCGGGAGCATTGAAAGGATAATCATGGGTGTAATGGTGAAAGAACAAACAGGGATAAACATTATCATGGATGAAGTCTCTGCAGCATATAATTCAGGAGCGCGGGGATATATACTCTTCAGTTTTGAACATACCGCAAAAAACATTGACGGGATAAGCCGGGTGATTGATTACAGCAGGTATGTATTCAAGCTCAACTGATTTTATGAATACATACTCTCTATCTCCGGACTGAAGCGTTCCAGCACTGCATTCTTTTTAATCTTATGAGACGGGGTCAGCAGACCATTCTGTTCAGTGAACCTTTCCCGGACTATAGTGTATTGCCTGATCTTTTCAAAGCTCTCCAGCTCCCTGTTAACCCTGTACACCTCATCCTCAATGATCTGGCGCAGCCTTGAGTTGCCTGTAAAATCATCACCCACTTCAATGCAGATCGATTCACCTGACGAATCGTCAAAACGAAGACTGTTCCGGTTAAACTTGATCCCCTCCTTGTCGTATAGGTCGATGAAGTAGTTGTAATAGGGCACAATAAGCGCCGAGATAAAATTGCGTTCATCTCCGATAAAGAATACCTGGTCAATGTAGCTGCTTGTTGAAAAAAGATGCTCCAGTTTGGCAGGTGAGATGTTTTTACCGACATTTGTACAGATTATGGCCTTCTTTCTTTCTACAAGCCTGTAGTACCCATGTTCATCCTGGACAACAAAGTCCCCGGTTTTATACCATCCATCAGGAGTAAATGCTTCAGCTGTCAGCTCAGGTTTATTGAGATACTCTTTAAAGACTCCTGCTTCGGAAAGTTCAAGTTCCCCGTCATCGGCAATACGGGACTGGCCTCCATTTGCATTAATACCTATAAATCCCGGCCTGCATGCTGTCAGCGGATTGACTATACAGGCATTAAAACCCTCTGTTGATCCATAGCCCTCAACAACTGCAATGCCGAGCGCATAAAAAAACTTCAGCAGATCCGGCGATATCCCGGCGCTGGCAGTATATGAATACCTGAACCTGGAGCCGAAGAGCAGCCTTATTTTTTTAAATACTTTTTCAGCGAACCTGTACTGGATCCTTAAACTAAAAGGCAGTTTTGATGCGAGATCAAAATCATTATTCATGTTGTAGCAGCCCTTACTGTCCATCCTGTATGCAAGGGCCTTATACCCTACCGCAAGTGCGCGGGAAAATATCCACCGTTTGACCGGGCTGTGTTCCATGACATGCCGCAGTTGTATATATATCTTCTCATAGAACCTGGGTACGCAGTTTATCCATGTAGGATTGTACTTCTGCATATCTTCAAGCAGTGTACCGGGCTTGTCTGCGTAAGCGATTGACGCCCCCATGTAGATTGCCACCAGCTGGCATGATCCCCTGTCAAAAACATGGGAGAGCGGGAGAAAACACAGGGTCCTGTCATTTTCAGTTAAAGTCATGCCGTAGCGTTCCCAGAATTCCGCCGCACCGGCTATTCTGGCTGAAACATTAAAATGAGTAAGAACAACACCCTTGCCGATTCCCGTAGTACCGGATGTATAAATAACCGTATACCAGTCATCAAGAGAGATGCTATCCTTGAGTTCAACATACCTGAAGTAATTCTCTTTACGCCACGCTGCCCCATCCTCAAGCATCTGTTTGAGGCCTGTAACGTGCCTGTGATCTTCATTGTATGATATATCGAGCACAAAGATTCGTTCAAGCTTGTGCAGTTCGGAATAATTATCCAGGACTTTACCGGCAAGCTTCATGTCACCCGCAAACAGAAAGCGTGATTCAGAATCCCGCAGGATGTAAGATGTTTCTTTGTGTGAGAGCGTGGGGAAGATTGTAACACTTACACCCTTTACACAGCATATTGCCATGTCGGCCTGCGTCCAGTACGGGCTGTTCTCCGACATTATCGCCAGCCTGTCGCCCGGTTTACATCCGTAACTCAGAAGTGCGCATGAAATCAGTTCTGCACGTTCATGCACCTCTGACCAGGAGAATCTCCCCTTGTTATCATTGTTAAAAATCGCGGGATTAAAAAGCTGTGCGTCCCTCTCCGGGAACCTGAGGCATGTGTTTTCAAAATGCCATGATACAGGTTTAAGCTCCTCTTCTTTCCACCGCCACTTTTCAGGACCCGGCATGCATTTCTCCTGTATATTCATAAAGACTATTTCTTATTATTTGCTGATTTTAATACAATGATAATTTAATATTTATCGCCGATGAGGCCTATTATTTTTATGCATGGCACACGGATAAAAATCACAAAAATTGACCCACTCACGGATTATTCCAAAAAAATCAGGCAGTAATTCTTTATACCAGGGGAAAATTTTGTGCGTTCTGCATTTGACAAGATACTGCCTTCATGTTGAAAACAGATTGCGGTTCAATAGTATCCTGATTTCAATTTTATGTATATATATTCAGGTAAACATTACGTCCGGCAGTATTAATCTATCACAGGTCTAACCTTAAAGTAATTTTAATTTTTTAATAAAAAACTATTTACATTTACAAAATAGAGTTTAATTCAACTATATTATAAACCAGAGCAGGGGGTACGATGAAAACTATTGATGTTAAAGGAAAAAAACTCTCACTGAAAAATGAAGGTAACCTTGAACTATTTTTCCTGGGAACAGGCAGCGCTTTTACCAAACGCCAGTACCAGACAAACCTTCTTATTATTAAAGGTAACGACCACCTGCTTATTGACTGCGGCACCAAGTGCCCCCAGGCCATGTCCGAACTTGGTCTGCCCATTACCGAGGTCAGGAATTTTCTTATAACGCATTCTCATGCTGACCATATCGGCGGACTTGAAGAGATCTCGCTGCTCGGCCGCTACTTTGCAAAACGCAAACCGGTAATGGTAATAAACGAAACATACCAGCATATACTCTGGGATATGTCTATGCGGGGAGGATGCGAGTACAACGAGGAAGAGGCGGGCGACATGCTGACATTCAAGGACTTCTGGGACGTGATAAGACCCCAGTGGCTTCCGGATTATTCCCGTGAGACATTCGGTGCAAAGGTTGGCGATATTGATATAAAGATCATGAGGACAAAGCATATACCGGACTCTTCACTGGACTGGCAGAGTTCATTCTGGAGCTGCGGAGTTATAATTGACGACAGGGTATTTTTTACAAGTGATACAAGGTTTGACAAAGACCTTGTAGATTATTACGAATCCAAGTTCAATTTTGAAGCAATTTTTCATGACTGCCAGTTCTTCACAGGAGGTGTACACGCGTCTCTTGAGGAATTGAAGAACCTTCCCGCTGAAACAAAAAAGAAGATGCTTCTTACCCATTACGGTGACAACTGGGATGAGTATGAAGGTAAGATTAAAGAATACGGGTTCGCCGGAAGAGCCCTGCCCCATATATTCTATTCATTCGAGAAAAAATAAACAAAAAGGGCTGCCCGGAATGGCAGCCCTTTAACAAGGTTCAAATGAATTATATTACTTTAACACCAATGGCGCGCTGGCCTTTGTCGGAATCTTCAATCTGGAAATTAACTTTATCACCTTCGCGAAGACTTTTAAAACCTTCTCCCGCTACACCAGTATAATGGACGAAGATATCCCCTCCATCATCCTTGGAAATGAAGCCGAATCCTTTTTTTTCATTGAACCATTTGACTACACCAGTTGGCATAAAAAAAACTCCTTAAAAAAAATTTCAGTAAAATATGACCGCCTTTGAATTCCGGATTACTTTAAAATAATTCTCCGTTTTTGCATCAGGCAATCGATACTGACTAATAATATATACGGCTATTTTTTTTGTCAAAGTAAATTTTAATAAACTTTTAATAAATCAGCTATGCACACATGAATAACCCCCGTCCAAGGGGAATTGAACGGGGGTTATTACCTGAATAATCATTGTTAATACTTCGTTGCCCCATTCGTGGAATTGTTACTTTATTATCAGCTAAAAAACACATTATAAAATCCGTTTTACGCCTTATTAAAATAAATACGGAACAGCTTGAAAACTCATAGGATTATGTCATTTCCCTTACGGTTATACTCTTTGTTTTGTTGACATAACAGCATATCTGTTTCATCACTAGTCATGGAGAAGCGGTATCCGGCATTGTACTTTAATAATTCAGGTACCCGTTAAGAGATGATTGCACAAAACAAAATTAATCCCTGCAGGCCCGGCCATGGCGCTTCATGCGCTTTCTGCTGCGGCAGTCACAATTATACATTCCAGCCCGATTTGATTGAAGAAATATTTGAAAAGAGGGATTCAGAACATTCTGTCTGCCGGTCTTCACGACACCCTGAAGAATCAGATAATCAAAAACTTGTAAAGGAGGGAATGCAGTGCACCCATGTCGGCATTTCAGGCTCAGAACCCGGCATTGTCTGCTGCCTCTCCTACAATGATAATGAGAAACCGCCGGAGTTCAGATCATTCTTCAAAGGCACCTGTAAAAATTTCTACTGCGTTGCATGGAACGAGCTTACTGCAAAACAGATACTTTTTGCGGCAGAGCTGATGGGGGATTGGTACTACTACAGTCTGCTCATTAACTGTATAGAGATTCTAATGGACCTTTGCTCTGAATACGAATATCCTTCGGATATGCCGGGAAGTGTCCTTGAAGAACTGAAACTTGAACTGGTAAATAAATTAAATGAGGATGACCTCATATGATAACCTTGCTGACATTCCCGGCCATAAACCGCACCTGCATATTATGAGTACAATCGCAGCTGCCATATTCATCATTACCTATACAGGCATAATATTTACGCGCCTGCCGTGGATTAATATCGACAGGCCCTCGGCTGCATTCTTCGGATCAGTGGCAATGATCCTTACAGGTGTACTTACATTTGACGAGGCAATCACAGCGATCGATTTCAATACCATTGCGCTGCTGATAGGCATGATGATAATTATTACTGTGCTCGAAATTGACGGATTCTTTTCACTTATAGCGAACAGAACTATCACTGCTGCAAAAACAGAAAAGAGGCTGCTCCTGATTATAATCTTCACAACAGGAATATCAAGCGCATTCCTTGTCAACGACGCTGTTGTCCTTCTCTATACACCGGTTGTAATTTCAATATGCCGCGACTGCAGCATTGATCCCAAGCCATATCTTATTGCGGAAATACTTTCCGCAAATACTGGCAGCGCGATGACAATTACAGGTAACCCGCAGAACATGCTCATAGGTATAAATTCAGGCATATCATACGCAAAGTTCATGATGCACCTGCTGCCTGTCTCACTTGCGGGGATGCTCATAATTTATGCCGTCATAAAAATAATGTACAGGGGTAGATTTCACAGCCGCAGCCACATACATCCGGTTGTAAAATCTTATGAATATGACTTTCTCTCAATGAAGTATTCGGCTCCTGTCTTTGCACTTGTTATAATATTATTTTTTGCCAGCAGTTTTACAGGACTTTCAATTCCGGTTATCGCGCTTACAGGCGCATCGCTTATTATGATATTCGGACATGTTCGCCCTTCTGAAATTATTCAGAAGGTGGACTGGGTACTCATCCTCTTTTTCGCCGCGCTGTTTATCGTGGTGCGCGGCATTGACAAGACCGGTGTTATACAGTCGCTAATGGGGACATGGATTTTCGGTTCCGACCTGTACGGGATAACTGCGATTCACGGCCTGAGCCTTGTACTGTCACAGGTGATCAGCAATGTCCCATACACTGTTTTCATGATCCCCATACTCAAAGGAAATTCAGGGGACATTATCTGGCTCAGCCTTGCGGCAGCCTCAACCATTGCAGGAAACGCGACAATAATCGGTGCAATGGCAAACCTGATCGTCGTTGAATCTGCGGAAAGACTTAATGTGAGGATAACTTTCCTTGAGTTCCTTAAACCGGGACTTATTGTCACAATCCTTTCACTTGCGGTTTCGATTGTGCTGATCCGGATACAGATGCCGTTTATCTAACAGTCGGTTTATCGCAGGATTAATTAAGCAGCAAAAAAGTATTTACAGCTGCCATCTATATATCTTGGATGACAATCTATTTTACGGAGCATTTAATGAACGAATTTATAGTCTCAGTCATACTAGGCGTCGTTGAAGGTATAACCGAGTTTCTCCCCATATCATCAACGGGCCACCTCATCATAGTTAACAGGTTCTTCGACTTTACCGGTGATTTCTCGAAGATGTTCGATGTGGTAATTCAGTTCGGCGCCATACTGGCCGTAGTTGCGGTTTACTGGAACAGGTTATTCCCCTTCGGCAGCGGAAAAACAAAGGAGGAGACCAGGGCTGTATTCACGCTATGGTTCAAAGTCTGCATCGGTGTAATACCGGCATTGATTGTCGGAGCTCTCCTGGGATCAACGATCAAGACCTACCTGTTCAACCCGGTCACAGTAGCAATCGCGCTTATTATCGGCGGAATCATACTGATCATAATCGAAAAGAAAAAAAACAGTTTATCCGGAATCAACATTGCCGATCTGACATACTCAACCGCTGTATTTATAGGCATCTTCCAGTGTCTGGGCATGATCCCGGGAACTTCGCGTTCCGCCGCAACAATAATCGGGGCAATGATACTCGGTCTTTCAAGAATGGCAGCCGCGGAATTTTCATTCTTTCTTGCAATTCCCACAATGGCCGCGGCCTCAGTCTGGTCAGTAATGAAACTTGGGCGCATGCTGACGCCGGTTGAAATGCAGGTTGCAGCTGCGGGATTTATTGTATCATTTATAGTCGCATGGATTGTTATTAAGGCTTTTGTTAAATTCATTTCAACCCATGATTTCAGTCCATTCGGTTACTACAGGATAATGCTGGGAGCGGCCGTTCTTGTATATTATGCGCTGATGATCTGAAACTGGAAAATTCCTGTTCGATAATTCACGGGAGGTATTCATGAACCGATTCCGTTATGCATGGTACACCGGTGCAGCAGTAATTCTGATCAGTATTATACTGCTGGTATCCGGTCCGCAGAAGGCAGACAGGCTTCCTGCCGGTTTCTACACACCAGTAGTTGCTTTCGAATTCATAGAAACCCATGCAGAGGTACTGGACCTGTTCGGCAATACGCCATCCACTGAACGCACCGGGCTTGCTGCAGCAATGGACAGGACAAACAGAATCGATTTCCTTTACATGCTTGGATATACTGCATTTCTTGTGATATTTTCAGCTGCATGCTGCAGAAACACCGGCAGCCGGTGGTGCTTTTTATCAATAAGTATTGCATTGATTGTACTTGCTGCAGATGCTGCAGAGAATATTCAGCTTCTGGCAATTACTGCGAAGATCGACACTCCTGACATGTCGCTCGAACTCCTGCTGCTGCACATATTCACATGGATAAAGTGGGGCGGACTTTCGGCTGTTTTTCTTACACTCATACCCTACATGATAAACAGGGGCATTTACGGCCGAATAATCACAGCGGTTTCCCTGTGCACTGCTTTTTCCGGAACAGCCGCATTCTTGCACAGGTCTATAATGAACGAAATATTCGCTTTAATGTCTGCAGTTATTTTTGTAATGTTAATAGTGTTTTCATTCATCAACAGGAATAATTAAAAGAGGCTTGTCACCGGAATCCCTGCCCGGCAATTCCTGATGTAAAAAAAAATTATAAGATCACATATTTTTATATTAATTCAAATTTAATAGCTTAACTTATATAAGTTAACATACCCGTTATCACTGATGACGTAAATTGTTGAAAATGTTTTACATTTGAAAATATGTTCAGTAATAAAATACAATAAAATAAAATTATGCGATCCCTTATAAAAAACATCAGCGAACAATTTTCCAGATTTTTCGCAATTACCCAGAACTTCAACATTGAAGAGAGGGGCAGAAGAAGGCTCTTAACAATTTTCCTGCTGCTTCTGGTGCTTCCTCTGTCGCTATTTGGAATACACCTCATCAGATCAGACCTGGCAAAATACGGAATCATTGACATCATGCTTGCATTCGTCTTTTTACTCTTTATTATTCTTCTGAGAAAAATAAAAAACGCAAAGATAATGTACAGGATTATTCTTGTCATGCTCTGGTTCCTGCTCTTCTACTGGGTCAATACCGGTGCGATTAACGGGTATGCAAGTATATGGGTACTGACATTCCCTCCATTTTCATTTTATCTTATGGGAAAACGCGAGGGATTTTTCTGGACATTACTCAGTGCAGCGATGACTACAGTTCACTTCTTTGTACCTGCCCTTTCATTTACCGGCTTTGTTTATGAAATTAATTTTGTTTCAAGGCACCTCTTTGCGCTGTTCCTGATTACGCTGTTTACCTATAATTACGAAGCAACACGCGAAAAATATAAAAAAGCAACGGCTGATGAACAGCAAAAGCTTAAAGACCATCAGAACCACCTGGAAGAGCTCGTTAATGAAAGGACATATCACCTTAACGAAAAAATGACCGAGCTTGAAGCCAGTGAACAACGCTACAGACTTTTTGCAGATAATATAACCGATATGATCTGGTCCCTTGACCGGGATCTGAATTTTACATATATCAGCCCTTCAGTTATCCGCATGTACGGATACACCGTTGATGAGGCCATGAAACTTCCTCACGACAAATGGGATACACCTGACTCTTTCACAAAACTGATGAACGAACTTGGCAGGCAGCTTAAGATTGACAAACAGGGCGCAGATCCAAACCGCACAGTTGTTCTGCAGCTGGAACACATAAAAAAAGACGGCACAATATTTCCCATAGAACTCAAGGCCTCTTTTATTCGCGACAGCGATAATAACATTTCCGGTTTTACCGGCATATCAAGGGACATCAGCGACAGGATAAAGATCGAAGAGGAAAAGGATAAGATCAGGGAACAACTGGTCCAGGCACAGAAGATGGAAGCCATAGGCACACTTGCGGGAGGGCTTGCCCATGACTTTAACAATTTCCTTGGCGGTATTATAGGCAGCTTTGAGCTTATCTCACGGTTCCTTGAGAAAGACACTGTCGAAAGCAGGGATATGATCAGCAAATACCTGGGTATTGGACTCGACGCATCAAAAAAATCCGCTGACCTTATAAAACAGCTGCTTACACTTTCACGGAAACATGAAATTCACCTGGTCCCTGTTGACGTGCAGAAGTCTCTTGAACATGTATATGAACTCTGCAGAAACAGCCTGCCAAAATCTGTAGAAATTGAATTCAGCACATGTACGGATCCGATCTTGATCATGGGTGAACCCGCGCAGATAGAACAGGTACTTCTTAACCTCTGCATAAATGCTTCTCATGCTATGACAATAATGCGCAGCCAGGAGGAGAAACAGGGAGGAATACTCACAATCAGGGCTGAACGCATAAAATCCGACAACGTAATAAATTCCTTCTATACCGAGTACCAGGATACCGGAACATGGGTACGGATCGGCATAATTGATACAGGCGTGGGCATGGACATTGAAACAAGAAAACGTATATTTGAGCCATTCTATTCCAGAAAAGAAAAAAGCAACGGGACGGGACTGGGGCTGGCAATTTCATACAGTATTATTCAAAAGCATGGCGGCATTATTAATGTCAATTCCGATCCCGGCAAGGGCTCAACCTTTACCCTATACCTTCCGGTTTTTGACGATCAGCTGTTTACACTTCCCGGTGTTGAAGCAAATCTTCTTGAAAAGGGTTCCGGCACAATACTGGTCATTGATGATGAGATGTTCATATTGAACATAGCAAGGGGATTCCTTGAACAGTGCGGGTATGACGTTATCACCGCTGAAGGTGCGTTTGAGGGAATCGAAGCATATAAAAAATTTCATTCAAGGATAAAAGCAGTCATTATAGACTACTCTATGCCCGGAAAAAACGGCATCGAAGTATTCAGTGAACTGAAACAGGTCAACAGCGGTATAAAAGCAATGCTTTCTTCGGGAATGCTCGACATTAAAACCCGCGAGATAGCGATTGAGGCCGGCATTAAAGATACCGTAAACAAGCCCTACTCCATCTCAGAACTCTCTACGAAGATGAAAAAGCTTATTCCAGATTAACGTTCACATAACCTCAAGACCGAGCATGCATATATCATCCTCGAAATTTTGCTTCCGCAGTATTCAATCAGCCTCCTGCACGATATGGATACCACGTCATCAATTTTCATACTTGCGAGAGCCGGCAGAACTTTCTGAAAATATTTATCCATAAACATTTCTTTGGTACTGTCTGTCTCCTCTGTAAGTCCGTCAGTATAGGACAGTATCTTATCGCCGGGTTCCAGCTGAATGGATGTCTCATCATATTTCATGTACGAATCAATCCCGATCGCCCCACCGCCGGACAGCAGTTCACTTACGACTCCGTTCCTGATCAGAACAGGATAGGGATGCCCTGCCCTTGCATATTTCAGCATACGATAGAGGCATCAGAAAATAATCAAGTATCCCGAAAACTGCGCAGAGTACAAATGCAAGCCAGAATCCGAGACGTATGGCTGGTATGGCCTGTTCGTCATAGATCTTTAAAAACTTCTTTTCTAAAGATCTTTTTTTAAATTTTAGATGCAGTACATAATTTGCAGGTAATAAAAAAATAATCATCATACAATAAAAAAATAAACCTATTCCCTGGTTTTCGTTATTATTGGGTAAATTTAATCATTTTAACTTTATACTGGAGTCTATTATGAGAATACAGGATATTAAAATACGTTCAAAATTTAGACTTATTTTTTCAGCGATAACAGCTGTTATCATTTTTATATCAGTATGGCAGATCATCAGTCTCAGGACAATTGCAGCGAACGCTGAATCCGTTTATAAAGTAAGACTGCTCAGCCTGAACTACCTTCTCCAGGCGGACAGGGATGCGTACCAGTCAAGCATAGCGATTTCGCAGGTACTCAATATTGCCTCAAAATCGGGCGGTTCAGGGAATGAAATTGAAAAGCTAACGGCAGCAATAGATGAAAACTATGAGCAGATAGGACAGAGGTTCAACAAATTTATGGATCTCCATATAGAACATGGAGGTGAAAAAGTTAAGGAATTCACACAGTTTACTGATAATTATAAACCTATGGGTAATTATTCACAACAGATTATTTCATTGATAAAAGAAGGGAGAACCGCTGAAGCCGCATCAATCTACAACACATCATACAATGAAGTTTTCGGGCAGGCACGGGACGCCATGGACAAACTGACCCAGGTAACCGAAACTATCGCAGAAAACGAATATAACAGCATACTTGCAACGAACAAAAGGAGTAAAATATTCTCGATTGTCAGCATGATTCTTACAATAATCATCCTTGCCGCTGTCAGTATTTCGGCCACAAAAAGCTTCACAACACCTATCCTCAAAATGGTTGATTTCGCAGCGAAGATCAGGGACCGCGACGTAACAGCGCGCATAAGCGATGACAGGAGGGATGAACTCGGCATATTGATTAATTCACTTAACCAGGCGATCGAGAGCGTTGATACAACACTTCAGGGAATTCTGCACATATCGGATCAGGTTTTTAATGCCGTATCGCAGATCAATGAAGGGAACCTCGATCTGTCGCAAAGAACCTCGGAACAGGCGTCTTCGCTTGAAGAGATAGCCGCAACCATTGAAGAAAATACCGCGGCGGTGAGCAGAACAGCCGAAATTTCCAAAGATGCAAGAAGCCTTTCGGAAAAAGGTACCGCCGTATCAGAAGAAGGGAGCGTAATTGCACATACGGCAACTGAATCGATAAATGAAATAAACGTTTCGAGCAAGCGTATAGTGGATATTATTTCTGTTATTAATGAAATAGCATTCCAGACAAACCTGCTTGCCCTTAACGCTGCAGTTGAGGCCGCGCGGGCCGGAGAACAGGGCCGGGGTTTTGCAGTAGTTGCAGGTGAAGTCAGAAACCTGGCACAGAGATCCGGCAACGCTTCGAAAGAGATCGAGGAGCTGATAAAGGACTCGGTTACAAAGGTTGAAAAAGGAACAGCGCTTGTAATAAAAACAGGGGATGCCCTTAAAAATATATCCCTGTCAAACAGGGAATCGGCTAACCTTATCACAGAGATTGCAACTGCAGGCGAGGAGCAGATGGCAGGCATGGACCAGATAAACAAGGCTGTAACCGACCTTGACAGGATGACCCAGCAGAATGCCGCACTTGTCGAAGAGGTCTCCACACTGAGCGAAGAGGTTCTCACAAGGGCAAAAGAGATGAAAGAGGCAGTAAACCTGTTTAAAATTACAGCTTAAATTTTTATTTTAATAATAAAATAATTAATGAGAAAAACCTGTTGAGACATGATCAGAAACAGGGGCCGGACTTTACATAATCTCTCTATTTAATTCTGCTGTTTCATGGAGAGAGATATTCTTTTTCTCTCCATGTCAACCTCGAGCACTGTGACTGTCACCTTCTGGTTCACCTTGACAATCTTGTGGGGATCGGAAACATAGCTGTCCGAAAGCCGGCTTATGTGAACAAGACCATCCTGGTGAACACCTATATCTACAAATGCGCCGAATGCCGTTACGTTTGTCACAACACCGGGCAGCGACATGCCCGGCTCAAGATCCCTGATCTCCTTGACTTTTTCTGAATACGTGAAGAGTTCAAATTCCTTCCGCGGGTCACGCCCTGGCTTTTCAAGTTCACCGTAAATATCTTTAAGTGTCGGCATACCCTTATCAGGCGTAACGTATTTCTCAAGTTTGATCTTTTCACGAAGCTCTTTTTTTCTTATAAGATCAGGAACGCTGCATAAAAGGTCAGCAGCCATTTTTTCAACAACTCCATAACTTTCCGGATGAACCGCGCTGCTGTCGAGTGGATTCCCGGCTCCCCTTACCCGCAGGAAACCTGCAGCCTGTTCAAAGGTCCGGGCCCCCATACCCGAAACTTTTTTCAGGTCCTCCCGTGAACTGAACGGACCGTTCTTAGCCCTGAACTCCACGATAGCATTGGCCATACGCGAAGAAAGACCTGATACATACCTCAGCAGTTCGCCGCTTGCAGTATTCACCTCGACACCAACCGAATTTACACATCCCGAAACAACATCCTCAAGGCTCTTTTTAAGTTCCTTCTGGTCCACATCGTGCTGGTACTGCCCTACCCCTATCGATTTGGGATCAATCTTGACCAGCTCTGCCAGCGGGTCCATGAGCCTTCGCCCGATGGACACAGCACCGCGCACAGTTACATCATAATCAGGAAATTCACTTCGTGCAATATCAGAAGCTGAATAGACAGACGCGCCGCTTTCGTTGACCATTGTTACAATAACATCCGGGATATCCAGTGAACGGCATAAATCAGTTGCCTCCCTGCCCCCGGTTCCGTTGCCGATTGCTATGGCCGATATTTTATATTCAGCGCAGAGAGATTTTATTACTTTAGCAGATTCATCCTTCTTATTATGAGGTTCAAGAGGGTAAACAGCTGCATTATGAAGAAGACTTCCCTGAGCAGAAAGGCAGACAAGTTTGCACCCCGTGCGCAGCCCGGGGTCAAGGGCAAGTACAGGTTTTTCACCCAGTGGAGAGGCCAGGAGAAGTTCCCGTACATTCTCGGCGAAAACCTTGATTGCCTCTGCGTCCGCCTTGTTTTTCAGTGTACCCCTTAGTTCGGTCTCCATTGACGGTCCCATGAGCCTCTTGTAGCAGTCCCTGGCGGAATCCCGGACATACTGTGACGCCTCGCTGCCTCCTTTCACGAACTCCCCCTCCAGAAGCGAAATACCCATATCCTCGTCCGGAACAAAATGCACATTAAGTATACCTTCGTCAAATCCCCTGAGCAGGGCAAGTATCCTGTGCGAAGGCGCCTTCCGGACAGGTTCAGACCATTCAAAATAATCCCTGTACTTTGCGCCCTCCTTATCTTTGTCTTTACCCTTAACCACTTTCGATGAGATCGCGCCGTACGATGCGAAGAGCTGTCTCATTTTTTCCCGCGCACCTGCAGTCTCATTCATCTGCTCAGCTATAATATCCATGGCTCCCTGCAGGGCATCATCTGCTGATGCAACACCAAGCTCCCCGTTAATGTATTTCGCAGCTTCATCAAGGACATTGAATTTATCCTGCGCAAAAATCATCTGCGACAGCGGTTCAAGTCCCTTCTCGCGTGCGATCATTGCGCGTGTCCGTTTCTTCGGCCTGTACGGAAGGTATATGTCCTCAAGAAGAGACATGGTCCCGGCGCCGTTAACGGAAGCTTCAAGTTCAGGAGTGAGTTTATCCTGCTCCCTGAGTGATTTGATTACAGCTTCACGCCGTGCGTCCAGTTCCGCAAGCTGTTCCAGCCTGTCCCTGACAGCTATTATGGCAACCTCGTCCATGTTGCCGGTTGCTTCTTTCCTGTACCTTGCAATGAATGGTACAGTGGCTTTATCTTCAAGCAGCGCTGCAACTGCTTTAACCTGTTCAGGTTTAAGTTTCAGTTCACCAGCGGTTTTTTTTATATTGATTGATTCAGTCATTAATCATTCCTTCATCTTTATTTCATGCGGGTCATTTTCTCTGCCGGGACATAATATTTTCAAGGATATTACTTTAATAATATGGAATAAATTAGTTTACAACATCGCGTCATCAGCTGATCATACGTTAAAATTGATTCAGAATGGAGACGGAATGAACGAATTCTTCTACAGCCTTACACCCGACGCAGTCATAAATGCAGTTGAACAGAGCGGACTAAGGCCAACCGGCCATTACATGGTGCTAAACAGCTACGAAAACCGGGTCTACGACCTTATGCTTGAAGATGAATCTCATATCATTGCCAAGTTCTACAGGCCCGGGAGATGGACCCGCGACCAGCTGCTTGAAGAACACGCCTTTCTACTGGAACTGGAAGATAATGAAATCCCGGTCTGCGCGCCCATGGCTTTTCCAGACGGGAGCACCCTGCACTCCTTCGAAGATATAAACTTTGCAATATGGAAACGCACCGGTGGACGCGTCAGGGATGAACTTAACGACGGGGACCTGCGCAACCTGGGGCGTCTCATCGCGCGCATTCATAACTGCGGTGCATCAAAACACGCCCCGCACAGACTCTCCCTGACACCGGAAAATTTTATCCTGAAGCCGCTCGCGTTCCTTGATGAAAACAGGTTTCTTCCCCCGAACTGCCGTGAAAGATATATGAATACCGCGTACGAAGTTGCATCTATATACCAGTCGCTGCTGCAGGAGGTTCCCATTCACCGCATACACGGCGACTGTCATATTGGGAACCTGCTCCACGGTACCGAAGGCTGGTTCATCCTGGATTTTGATGATTTTGTAATCGGCCCTGCTGTACAGGATATCTGGATGCTTGCGCCCGCAATGGACAGCGAGGGTGCGCGTCAGCGCGAGGTACTTCTTGAGGGATACAGGGAGTTCAGGGACTTTGAGCATTCATGGCTGCGGCTTGTCGAGGTCCTGCGGGCCGTACGCTACATACATTACGCGGCATGGATCGCACGCAGGTGGGATGACCCGGCGTTTCCTGAAATCTTCCCGCATTTTGGAACTGCACGGTACTGGGAGGAGGAAACATCCGACCTTGTCAAACAGCTTGATACGATAAAGAAAAACCTTAATCCGGATACAGCTCCTGCTGAGCCTGATAAGGAACTGACAAACAAGGACTTTTTCTGGGACATGGAATGATCAGACACCTATAGCTTCAGAAATTCTCCTCCAGAAACTTTTTGTGTCAATCCCGCCCTTAATATAAACAGAGAGAAGTTTCTGAACATTTACCGGGAATACGCTCCAGTATTTCTTGACCCAGCCTTCGGGTAGCCCTTCAAGTTCACCGGGCTCCATCTCACCGCGGCTGTATGCTATGAACTGTATTATCATGGTCTTCATCATTGACGGCGGAACATTCGGTTTACGAGGCGCAGTGGTTCCCCCTTTAGAGGGAACCATCTGTTCCACAAGCACCTTCAGCTCCTGCGGCGTAATGTCGGGTTTATGCTCACGGGCAAGTTTAATCACCAGGTCCCGCGCCATAGACTTGACGTTCAGGTTGGTCAGTCCCATCTGCTGGTGTATCTGGCCAGAAAGTTTTTTGGCCATCTCAGCCGGATCAGGGACGCTGTAGCGTCTGCGGCTTTCCCGCACTTTCAGGAGGCGTTCCAGTTCCTGTATTTCGTCCTGCGATGCGTTCTCCATGAAATCACGGACTATACGGTTTGCCTCATCTTCTCGTTTCAATAAACTATCCTTTTATTTCCTGAACTTGAGTACTGAAAATGCAACAGTGCTGAACAAAAAGATGTTCATAATCCCGAATATTCTAAAAACCGGGTCAGCCGAGATAAGAGCAGCAGGTGTCATAACAAAAATTGAACCCCATATTCCCAGTGTCCATGTCAGTGATATATCAGACGAAGACCTTCTTTTCCAGATCTTTCTCACCAGGGGTATATTAAAAAGGGGCATGATAATGCTGGCAGCCATGCCAAGAACGATAATTATACTTTTAAATTCCATTGAAATAATCCAATAAAACATTA
>DAONFG010000051.1:0-19222 GCA_035403465.1 Spirochaetota bacterium
ACTTCTTATCATAATTATATATGATTGCTATTGCCGCCCCTAAAAAGAGAATCACCCCTGCTGTCATGAGGGCCGCCTGGTTCATGCTGAGCAGCGAAGATATAACTGACCCGGTATAAAGACCCGCAAAAATCGACAGAAGAGGCATTGCAAATATCATAAATGATATCTTGATCATACCGTCATTTGCCATGGTAAACTTTACTTTCTGGCCCGGTGCTGCATTTACAGCATTATATGCAAGTATCTCCATGTGCCTGATGTCGCATGCACCGCAGTTGTCACAGTCAGCATTAGGTGCTACCCGTACTTTTGCAAGGTCGCCTTCAAGATTCATAATGAATCCCATCTGAACATCATCCTGTGGAATTATATCGTTATGCATAAATTTATCCTTGTTATCATATATTCCTGTTTTAAGAGAATTGATTTTACCATGTCATACCGGCTTCAATGAAGCTTAATACCGGTATCCTGGTGAAACCGGAGATCCCGGTATTTGCAGAAATTTGATGACGCAAAACCGGGATGACATTAAGCACAGCCTGAACTTTCAAAAATCAAATAACATCCCGCTAAACAGGTCTACATTTTGAACAAAAAAGCATTTAAATGTTTCATAAAATGTTTAAATTACCTGGTCTCTGCATACCGGATTAAAAATATATTATATCCAGATCTTCCCGGAATGTTATCCTTCCCCGGAGACTTTCTGAAACATAAACCTTCATTTCTGACGTTACCAGCACAACCGATAGACCTTTAATCACTTTAAGTACCTGCTCTGTTTTGTCCAGTCCAAGTACAAAAAATGCAGTTGAATATGCATCGGACATTACCGGATCACTGCTGAACACCGAAACCGAAATCAGGCCCGAGTCTGAGGGATAGCCGGTCGAAGGATCAATAATATGATGATACCTCCTTCCGTTTACTATCCTGAACCTCTCATAATCGCCGCTTGTCGAGACAGCCTCACCGTCAACCATATCAAGGGCACCTATAACAGAATCCCCCCTGGGATCCTTTATCCCTGCCCTCCACGGTTTCCCGTGATTCCTTCCTATTACCTGTATATCGCCTGCACAGGCAACGATTGCACCTTTTACATTCCCTGCCCGAAGCACTGCAACGGCTTTGCTTACGGCATAACCTTTTGCAATACCGCCAAGACCGATCTTTGTTCCGTTCTTGAGGAACCTGACTGTCGAGTTATTACTGTCAAGCTCCAGGTTTTTGTACGAAATGAGCGGAAGAAGACGTTTGACGGTTTTGTCATCCGGCGGAATAAATTCATCATGTGAAAAATCCCACAATTTACCCGTGGATGCGAATGTTATGTCAAAAGCCCCCTCCGTGTTACCGGAGACCTGAACTGCCCGTTTTATAAGTAAAAATATATCATTCCTTGTTTTGAACCGGACGGCAGATGCTGTTCTGTTGAGCCTGCTTATCTCTGAATCCGGATCATATATACTTAGATCCCTCTGTACTTTTTCAATCTCACCGAATGCAGCACTAAAAAGTTCCGCGGTGTTTATTGAATCCGGAACAAGAGTAATGGTTACAGCAGTACCAAGCAGCGGCCTTGATACAGAAGTTACATCATCTTTACAGCTTGAATGGAATACAGACAATATAATAATAAAAAGCCCGGTAAGGAATCCGTTTTTCAATTCAGCCTCATTTATAAGGTTATTCCGGAACTTAAATACCTGAATATATTTACTTTTAATATCAGCAACGAACAACTGACTGATCTATTTCAAATTATTGAACCCGGGAATCATAAAAATCATAGCCGGGCAAAACGCAGAGCATACAGCTTTGCATTTGCAGTTTATTGTTTATATTTGTCAAGTAATTCTTGATCAAAAACAGTGATGCCGGGGCCTATAGTATTTGACATCGTATTATTATTTTCTGATAATTAAAATGCAGTATCTCTTTTACTGCAGGTTCAAAACCGGAGGGTTTAAATGAAAACCGGAATTGCAGGTGCGGGAGCAATGGGCTCACTTTTTGCCTCATTCTTTATTGAAACGAAGATAGACACTGTCCTTTATGAAATATCACCCGAAACAGTAAATTGCATAAAAAATGAACTGAAGATCATTACTTCCGGTAACGAAATTATTCTACACCCCGTGATATCAGATGATCCTTCCATACTTGCTGAAGCTGATATTATTTTTCTTTTTGTAAAAAGCTATTCTACTGCCGACGCTGCAGCCGTAATCTTAAAGGCAGCGAAGAGCGGCGCGATTATTGTATCGCTTCAGAACGGCCTGGGAAACTTCGAGGCATTAAGCAGAAGTTTTGATCCGGAACGTATCGTTTACGGAACTACAACATTCGGCGCCGCTAAAAAATCTCCTTCAGAGGTCATCTTCGGAGGCAGGGGATCGGTGAGTATAGGAGGAGTTTCTCCCTGGGCGGTTCAGAAAGTATCTGATCTTTTAGTATCAGCCGGGCTCGATGTGAATATTTCGGATAACCCGGAACGTATTGTTTGGCTTAAAGCTCTGATAAATGCCGGGATTAATCCCATTGCAACAATCCTGGGTATAAAAAACGGGCAGATACTTGAAAATACTTATGCATTGCAGATCCAGGAATCAATACTTAAAGAGGCTGTTGCTGCAGCCGGCAGCATCGGGCTTGATTTTGATTTAAGTATGCTGATTGAAGAAACACGTTCAATCTGCAGCAAAACTTCGGTAAACACCTGTTCGATGCTGCAGGATCACAGATCCGGCAGAAAAACCGAAATAGACAGCATCAACATGAAGATCGTTGAAACAGGCGAGGCTGCAGGTCTTGACATGAAGTACAACAGGATGGTTTCCCTGATTGTAAAGGCTATGGAAGAGATAAATCACATGTAGCAGCATTTCGCATCCTGTTACTGCATGTTGTACACGTACAGGGAAAACCTATTCCACAATAAATGCCCCTACTTTTGCACGAAGTGTATTTGTCATCTGAAGGTTGCCTTTTGTGTTCCGTGCTATGTCCTCGGAACCCATACTGATCCTCTGCGTCAGTTCATTGATGCTGTTGACAGACTGAACAACATCGGCCATAGCCGTTTTTTGTTCAGTTATGGAACTTTCGATCTCACCGGATTTATTGAGGACTCCGTTAACATCGCGGTTAAGCTGTTCGTTCGATTCAATATGACTGTTCATGAAACCGGAAAGGTTCTCCATCATATTATTGATTTCGCCTACTCCATGAGTTATCCTGCTGATTTTTTCAACGACATCATTCACAATCACAAGGCCGTATTCAATCTCCGATTCGCTTGAGGCAATGAGCGCACCGATCTCCTTGACACTTGAAGCAGTGGTATCCGCGAGCTTTGAAATCTCATCTGCCACAACGGCAAAACCTCGTCCGGCATCACCGGCACGTGCCGCCTCAATTGAAGCATTCAGGCTCAGCAGGTTTATTTTGTCTGATATATCGTTTATTATACTTATTATTGAACTCATCTGTTTTGAACGTTCGCTGATTTTTCCCATAGTGGTTTTCATCTTCGAAAGCGATTCCTCGCCACTGCTCGCCTGGCCGGACATATCCTCGGTAAGAGTCAGAGCTCCTGAAGTTTTACTCTCCATTTTCCTTGTGGCGTCAGTGAGGTCGTTCATTTTGGACATAAGTTTTTCAAGTTCATTAACCTGCATCTTAGTGTTTCCCGCGATGTTATCCATGCTTGCAGAAACCTCTTCAATAGTTGCGGTGATCTCTTCAACCGTTGCAGCCTGGTTCTGGGTATCGGAGGAGAACGATTCGGTGATTTGCGATATTTCGTCTGTTGAGTTTTCAAGCTGGTCGGAATTCTGCCTTATCTCTTTAATGATATCAGCAATGTTTTGTTTCATATAAAACACGTCATGGTTGATTCTTGTAAGATCATCAACAACAGCCATTATACTCCTGCGGGCAGAGAAATCCCCCTGCCCTATGCGCTTGAGATAAATCGTGATTAAATTTACCTTATCCTTGATCGATGTCACAAGTCCGTAAATGAGGCTCCCGGCAGCAATAATTCCAAACAATAAAATAAAACCAAGTTTAACAGGATCAATCCCTCCATGGACCCCGGCCTTTTCAAGTATAAGCATAAAGTATCCTACAACAGCAATGACCGGCAGGATTAGTATAACACTGATTGTGACAATCATTCTGAACAGGAAACTTACATGAATTGCCGTGCCCTTAATCTCTTTTTCAGAAAAGAATCCCATATTGAGGAGCTTCTGAACAATCCTCTCCGTGAGGAAGAAGAAGAGCATCATTCCAAGCGGGGGAACGATGAACATCGTAAGCCATATATTTATGGTCTGTACCCTGGACAGGTCAGCCATTATTGTAAAAGGTATATATGCCATAGTCAGTCCGAATATCCACCTTAACAGTGACCCAATTGAATGCACATAAGTGAGAGTGAAGAATCTTTTTACTGCAGCATCATAGACCTCATCAGGCACAGCCTGGTCCTTTATGCGGAATTTCAGGTATTTTAGAACCGGGGCTATCTCCAGGTGGTCCCATATTGATGTTGTAACCATGGATACTGGCAGAACAAATACAAGTATCTTTAGCAGGAGTATCAGGTTAACCATTGATATATCAAGGTTTATCGTGAAGTATATAAACAGCAGCGGTATCATGACAAAATAGCTGAAGAACTCTGTTCTGACAGTGAACATTATGCTGAATCTTTGTGCTGTTTTTGCCGATTCCTCGTTTAACTGCATATGTACCTCCATGAGATTTGCTTAAAATTTATTCTAAATTTACGGCTTATGTCAATTATTTTAAATAAAATGGTTCATAGATAAATTAAGATTTAACTGGAGAACCGTCAGCATTTTCATAAAAAATAAACAGAATCTTTATTTAAAATTAATCTTAATATAATAATTTAACATTAGTTTATCAGTCATGGGGATTTTATGAAAAAAAAAGCAGTACTATTTTTATGCATACACAATTCAGCCCGAAGCCAGATGGCTGAGGCATTTTTAAAACAATATGCGCATGACAGATTTGATGTTATGAGTGCAGGAATTGAACCAGGTATACTTAATCCTGACGCTGTTGAAGTTATGAAAGAAAAAGGAATCGATATATCTGGCAACAAAACAAAAAGTGTTTTTGACCTGTACAAAGATAATATGACATTTGACTACGTCATTACAGTATGCCACAGCGAAGCGGCTGAACGCTGTCCTGTGTTTCCCGGAAAATCTTTAAAGCTCAACTGGCCTTTCAGTGACCCTTCAGGATTTACAGGTGAACGTGATGAGATTCTTGAAAAAACAAGGAAAGTGCGGGACGATATAGAGGCCGCAGTAAAAAGCTTTATTAAATCTTATTAAAGCACCTTCATAAGAAAAAATTTTTACCGGAATCAGTTCCGCGGCGTATATGCTACGCACCCGCACGAGCCATTGGTGAACAATATAATAATTTTTGAAATATTCACAGATTTTCATTAGATATATGCCATGAGAATACCTATTACACCACTTATACCGGGAATTATTTCAGTACTCATTGTTCTGCTGCTTCCCTTAACCGGCATAATTTTAAATGGAAATGAAATTTCATATTACCTGCAGCTGCCTCCTGCAGCAGGCTATACAGTTCATGCACCTTTCTCGCTCCCGGTATTCATTGTACTTACATCAGCTTTTCTTATACTGATTTCACATCCTGTGTTTCATATAATCCGCAGCAGAAATACCGTCACACCGGTTTACCGGAACAATATAAAGTTCCCGCTTTGGGGCTGGTGCGGATTGATTCTCTGCGCCGCAGCATGGTTTATTGCATGGACAAGAATTCCCGTATTTATGCCCGTGCAGAGGTTCACATTCCTGCCATTATGGCTTGCATACATTCTTATTATAAACGCCTTATGTTTATGGCGCACAGGGAGTTCGCTGATTACTCACAGTACACGATACATGGCCGTGTTATTCCCCCTCAGCGCGATATTCTGGTGGATTTTCGAATACCTGAACAGGTTCACGACAAACTGGTACTACACCGGTTCAGCTGAACTTTCAGTCTGCCGGTATATAATCGAAGCCTCGCTTGCATTTTCCACTGTACTCCCTGCCGTAATGAGTACCGGGGAACTTCTGAAGAGTTTCCCGAAACTCTATGCAGGCATGGACAATTACTTAAAGATAAATATTAAAAATAGCCGTTCATCGGCACTTGCTCTCCTGTTCATTGCAGGAAGCGGTCTTGCATTTACAGGTATATTCCCTGAAATCCTTTTCCCGCTTCTATGGGTATCACCTCTTCTTATATTGACATCGATCACTTCACTATCAGGATGCGGTACAGTTTTTTCAGGTATAAAAAACGGCGACTGGCGTCCGGTTATAATCTATTCGCTGTCAGCACTGATTTGCGGATTCTTCTGGGAGATGTGGAATATAAACTGCCTTGCAAAATGGATTTACAGCATACCATATGTTAATGGATTAAAAATTTTCGAAATGCCCATGCCCGGTTATGCAGGGTACCTGCCGTTCGGGCTGGAATGTGCAGTTGTCGCGGGATTTGCAGGCAGATTAAATAAAGTACAATCTGCAGATCCAAACAGCATACAAAGCAAAAGGAAAAAAAATAGTTAATAAATTTTGTTGAGGTAAGCATGAAAAGATCATTTTATTTTATACTTGAAGGTAAGTTCGGGTTCCTGGCTTTTGCAATACTATTCATAATAACCGGGTGCGTATTTGCATTTGTTGTTCCCGGACTTATAAAACATGCAGAAACTGATTCAATCCACACCAGGGCACAGGTTGTATCCGTATCCGAAAGGCAGGGAATGTATTACACAACTGTTGAGTTCAGGACTGCTGACGGTAATGTTGTTAAAACCGTGAGCAGTACAGCATCAAACTATAAGCACGATGCAGGCACAGAGGTAGACATCAGTTACAGCAAATCAAATCCGGAGGATGTATCATTCACCACTGATCTTTCAGTCATGTCATTTGAATTCAAAATACCGGGGCTGATTGTACTTGTTTTGGGCGCAGCAGTATTTCTGTTGATCATGGTGTCATTATTGATTAAAAGAAAATCACCACAGAATGAAAATACATTTTTCTGGTGGATCAATTTTACCGGCGGAATGACGGGCGCGCTTGTATTTGCAATACCCTCTATGTTCATCTATCCCATATTCACTCTGTTCCCGGAAAATATAAAGCAGCAGGCGCAGAATACGTCAATTCTCCTTCCGATATTTACAATTGTCGGCATACTGGTCAGTATCGTCATATTTTTTATTGCACGCAGCCAATACAGGGGACGCCCGCGCTGGAAGTAATAACGTCTGCATAAACTTTCAAGGTTATCTTTATTTCAGCCTTCCTGTTATGATGCGGCAGATTTTGTTAAGATTTATTATATAAAATAATACTGCGTTCACAATAATTGTTTTCCCAAAATCTCCTCAACAGATACTCCTTTAAGCCGATAATTGAAACAAAATGTTAAATATATGTTCTTAATTCATGGAATCAAATCAAAATCTATTCTCCCCGGAGCGGCAAAACATGGTACAAATAACAAAATACATTATCACGATACTCGCAGCTGCATTGTTTCTTTTTGCTGCAACCGGGATCTATGCGCAGACGACTGCAGCCGATGATACAAACAAAACCGCAACAAAGGTAAAAAAGGATAATAAAGCCGCGGACTCCAAAGCTGTAACCGGGAAACCTGATGATAAGAAAACCACTGACACCAAAAATGGGGACAAGTCCAAAACAGATGATAAATCAAAACAGGACAAGAAGGCAAAGGAACCTGCTGATGAAAATAAAAAGGCCGGGAATATTGAAACAACGTTAAAGTTCGGGATACAGAAAGACCGCAAGATAGCGATCAACCAGATAAAGAATATACAGGATAAAACAATCCAGAAAAAACTTACCACCCTCCTGCTGGATATAATTCAGAATGATAACGACATGGAGATACGTAAAACTGCCATAACTGTTATCGGCGATCTTAAAGTTGAAGGCGCAGGCGCAGCGCTGATCAAGGCGCTTGATGATGAATCAGAAGATGTGCAGATTGCCGCGTGTTTTGCCATCGGCAGGATCAAGGCAGCCGAAGCGAAACCTAAACTAATAGAGATGATCAAAAAACAGGATCTTACCAAGGACTCAAACCTTACAGACGCGATCATCACAGCGCTTGATGAACTTGGCGCCTCAGAGCTGGCCGCATTCGCAGTAGAAGCGGTCAAGGACACAAAAAATTCAAAAATTGCCCGCGAAAAACTTCTCCTTTTTATCGGGAAAAACGGTTCAGCAGCCCAGAAGGACTTCCTTCTGGAAATATACAAGGATGATGAGCAGGAAATGATTATGCGCTCCTACGCTGTTAAATCGATTGCGAAATTAAAACTGAACGAAGCCGCACCCGACATTAAAGCTGTTATCAGAGAGATTGATTCTTTCCCATTCGGGAAAAAGAAAAAATATTATGACCTCTACATAAACTCTGTGGCAGCTTTAGCCGAGATGGGCGACAAGGAGGCTATACCGCTGCTCATGGATTCACTGAGAAGCGACAACACGAATGTGAGGCTCAAGGCACTCCGGCTCTTAAAAGATTTCAACGACGAAAGAACAATTGACATAATAAAATATAAAATGAATAATGATCCAAGCAACAGCGTAAGAAAAGCTGCCCGCAAAATCCTCGAGGAAAAAGGTATTATCGAAAAAACCAAAGAGGAGGACTACAAGGGTATTGAAGAATCTACCGAAGATAAAGAGGACCAGCGTGAACAATAAACTCGATTCAAAGAGCTTCGGCAGCAGGATCAGGGATCTTGTTTCAATTTCAGGATTTATTATAATAGCCGCGGTTATCAGTACCCTGCTCATGGACCTTGTGGTGTTTCCGCTGACAATGTTTGCGATCAGCGATGTCCCTTCATTCAATAACCTGATTAAACTTATGTTCATCCTGCTTATTCTGTTTATCCTGGCCTACTCAATCATAACAATATCATCTAAACTGAAAAAAGAAGGCCGCGATACAAAGTATATCGTTCTGTACCTTTTCCGCAGGCCATTCTATCATATCGGACTCTTCATTTTTATTCTCGCACTCTGTGCATTAATTACTGCAGCGGTATATTTTTTATTCAGTTCAAATTATTACTACCTGCACAGAATATCCGGGGGGGCATAACATGGCGATCAGATCTTTTGACCATTACTTCATGAACCTGCCCAAAACAGATGCAGAACCGGACTTCGACAGGTTCTGGGAAAAGTCCATTGCCGAAATACGGAAAGTTCCCATCGAACCCGAAGTGCATGAAAACACAAAAAAAACTACTGTCCGGTTCAAGGCATACGACATATCATATAACGGCTTTCTTAAAGCCCGCATAAAAGGCCTGCTGTATGCGCCAAAAAAGAAAACCAGGGTCCGTGTTATAATCCATCTTCACGATTACAACAGCTTCATCGATAAAAGCATTGTACGTCACCTGAATGAAAATGTTGCGCACCTGTTCCTGATCATCCGCGGTCATGAAATTGTTGAAAACAGGGCTCCGGAGGAGGAGCGTCCGCTCGGTTACATGATTGAGAATATAATCGATCTTGAAACATATTACGCACGCTCGGTTTATCTCGATGTATACAGGTCAATAGACTTTTTAAGGCTGATCAGCTTTGTAGACTGCAGCAAGGTAGGAATATCAGGCAAGGGTTTCGGTGCTGCAGCCGGCCTCTTCGCAGCTGTTACTTCAAACAGGGTCGGCGCAATAGTGATGGATTCCCCCCTGTTCTGCAACCTTCCGCTCAGCCAGAATATATCGCAGAGCGATGCCGCACACGAAATCAATGACATCATAAACATACAGAAGGGAAAAAAGCCGCAGATAAAGAAAAACCTTTCATACTTTGACATTAACAACTTCGCGGAACGGCTAAAATGCCCCGCAATGTTTGTTTCAGGACTTAACGACACGATTGCGCCGCCTGAATGCGTACTTGGTATTTTCAACAGGCTGCAGTGCAACAAGGTTATCGAAGTCTATCCTGACGATGGTAACGAGGCAGGCGGTGAAAAACAGAAAGTTAAGGCTATGGAATGGCTTGTTAAAATAATACTCGCAGACTGATTACACAGGCCTTTCAGCAGTTATATACGGCACAAATGTCGCCATGCCGATGACCTCTTCAAAGAAATCATTATCTTTTTTACGTACAAACCTTTTTATCCTGTGACCTCGTCCATTCTCGTTTACCGGAATCACCAGTATCCCTCCGGGTTCAAGCTTTTCCAGCAGGTCATAGGGCATCACGGTAACTCCGGCAGCTACAATTATCCTGTCAAAAACTGATTCTATGTCATTAAAATCGTCACCGGTTAAAATCTTTACATTGCAGCCGAGAGAACCGAGTACAGCCCTTGACCTCTCTGCAAGTTCGGGAATCCTTTCCATGGCAGTAACATTTTCTGAAAGCTCGGACAGCACCGCCGCCTGGTAACCCGAACCTGAACCGATTTCAAGAACCTTTTCATCACCTGTCAGTTTAAGAGACTGGACCATTGATGCCACAACTGAAGGAGTTGAAATCGTCTGGCCGAAACCGATCGGCAGGGATGTATCATCGTAAGCCCTGTAGCAGAGCGCGTCAGAGACAAACATGTGTCGCGGCACATTAAGCATCGCCTCAAGAACTGATCCCGATGTTATTCCTTTCTGCTGAAGTTTTTCGACCATCGCAAGCCTGGGTCTGTACATTGAATCGCTGTTATGGTACAAAGTATCCCCCCCACTCTGTCCCGGTCTGCCCCTTGTAGTTCACTTCAAGTTTCACATCGGCCCACCAGCCCCTGAATGACGGAAGTTTAAATGTGTTGTAGACAAGTATGTAGCGATATTCATTCGAATTTTTTATGTCGGGATAAAGTCTTCTAAGGCTGTCGATATCTCCCGGCAGTATTACACGGCCTCCGGTTGAATTTGCGATGCGTGCAAGTTCAGGATCAGGCTGTTTCAGCGATATTATGTAAACAGGGATGTAATGCTCCCTGGCATAGTCTATGATAATATCAGGGGTATACTGTACGAAAGAGTCAGGTGTTAGCGTACCGTCAGTGAGAAGAACAACGCCGCGCCTGTCAAGCCTTGAGGAGACATCCGTGATAGCCTGGAACAGAGCGGAACCAGTCTTTTTGCCGATACCATAATCCTCTTTACCCAGCACATCAAGGGTTCTCCGCCTGCTCCAGTCAAAGTCGCTCCCTTTCCATACCTGGTCATTAAAGTTCAGCACCTCGATCGAATCATTCTTCCTCATACTTTTAAGTATAAAATCCGCGAACCAGGGAACCTCATTATGGCTGCGCCTCATGGAATCCGACCTGTCAACGGCAAAAACAATCGATGCGCCCGACTTCCTGTTTTTCAGGTAATCGCTATGTGTCGTAGTAATGACCGAATTATCCTCAACAAGCTTAAAGTTATCCCTGCCAAGGCCGTAAACAGGCCTGCCGTCACGTCCGCGCACATTCACGTAAAAGGCCACAACAGGGAAACTCGCCACATCTACATTGGTGACCTCTATCTCCAGGTTGGAATACTGCTTTTCCACAGGCGAAAACACGTAAATAGTATTCACAACTGAATCCAGGGCATAGAAAAAACCATCCGGATCGATGAAACAGTTCTGGGCCCTTCGGAACGAACCATCGTTCTCCCATGAATTAAAAACAGACTTCGCGCCGGTTACAGGATCGTAAAGGATAACACCGTTCTTCTGATCGGAGATAACGAGCCTGTTTTCTTTTGCTGTAATTCCCCTGGGCGAAACCACCTCATCTATTTTAAGGTCACTAACATAATTGCCGTACAGGTCATATACTGCAACCTTCCTGTTGGTAACATCTGTCACATAGAGCATGTCGTTAAGACATACAACATCCGATGGGTGTTCAAACTCACCCTCATACTCGCCGCGTTTACCGAAACTGAGAATAAACTTTCCGTTAGTATCAAACTTCTGCACCCTGTAGTTGCCCGCATCGACCACGTAAATGAATCCTTTATTGTCAAAGCATACACCCTCGGGCCCGTGGAAGAGGCCTTCAGAATTTCCGCTTCCGCCGAATTCTTTAAGTACTTTACCAGCCGGAGTGATGATAAAAACCCTGTCCTGTTTAAAATCTGTTACTGCGAGCATTTTATCGCGGTAGTCGATGCCGTAAAAGGAACCGGTCAGACCCGGGCGCAGTATGTCAGTACCGTTGCCGTTGGGATCAATTTTGACAAGCCTTGTAGTTGAAAATGAAACAACATAAAGGTTGCGGTCATCATCAACGGTCATGTCTGTGGCGTCAGGGAAACCGAACCGCTTCATCTTTGAAGCGTCGTATGATGCCTGGAGCACATAGCTGCCGCCATCTTCACTGTTATACTGAGAACTCCTGTAGAGCAGGCTTTCAATCCTGTTTTTTGTTGCAAGGTTATCAGGTTCAATGTCCATCACCTTGTACAGTTCGGCAAGGGCGCTCTCCCTGAAACCTGAAAGTTTATATGACCTGGCAAGATAGTCTCTTGCGCTGTAATAGTCCGGGTATTCACCAACAGCCCTCCTGAAAAAATCGGCAGCGGCAAGGTAATGCATGTTATTAAAATAGATCATCCCCTTGTGGAAGTATTCCTTGGCTGCTTCAAATTTGACAAAATCCCTGTCAGCCGGGAATACGGCAGAAAACGGGGCTGCAAAAAAAATGAAAATATACATAAAAAGGAGAGATCGTTTAACACTCATTCGGATGCATCCATAAATGTAATAGCCCGGTAGACCGGTATATTAAATATATCGGCATGCCGGGATCAAAACTGCATATAATATGACATAATATTCTATTGATAAACAGGAATGTCAATAAAGATTTGGGCGCACCCGGTGCAGATAAACATAAACAGGATCAAAATACAGGCCGCTGCACCGGTCAGGCCTTCCGCTTAAACTCCTCGCGGGCGGAAAAAACAGCCTTACTTGCAGGCAATGACCTGTACCTGCAAAAATTTATACCCGCCCGCTGCGGGGTAACGCTACAGTCCTTTGCGCCAGAATCATGAAGATTGTTTAGTACAAAGAATTTCTGAAAAAAAGTTTATTTGGTACTGGTGTCTGAAGAGTTAAATGTATATGTGAGTTCCAGTCCAACTGGATCATTATCTACCTGGTATTTACTGGCCGAAGCAACAACCTCTGAACCCTGATAAATATATATCCTTAAAGAAGTAACTAAATTACTATTCCCATCTGCTGTTACAGTAATCACACCCGGTGATGTAAGATTCTTTTCATAAACGTGATAATAATCCCCCCTCTGCTCACTTAAAAAATTAACTACGCTTTCGTTATCTATCTTATAAGATCCATGGAATGAATCGCCATTTCCGATAATTGTAAAATTGTAATAATCATTATTCTCCGCCTTATATTCACACCCGGCGGCAAAAACCGAAAGTAAAATTCCTATATATAATACTGATTTAAAAATCCTTTTCATAATTACCCTTTCCTGAAGATACTTATTAAACAGTAACTTCATATATATTATTAGTCAAGATTATATTTACATTTGTTACAAAACCTTTATTTAATAATGAGCTGTCAATATGAATAATTCTTGAACTTTTGCAGGCATAAAATGGAATTAGGCATGACTCAGGGGGAACACATGGAAAAGCCAAAAAAAGCATACTCAGAGGAACTTTCAGATAAAATAATAAAAATAATAAAATATTTTACAGGCAAAGACCTGAAGGAATTCCCCATACCATGCCTCTCGCGATGGATGGGCGGAACAATAACAGAAGTGGAACGGGGCCTGTATGCCACTGAAATAAAAGTCACCCGCGACATGACAAATCCTGCAGGATATTTTCACGGCGGATTCCAGTGCGCACTCCTTGATGACGCAATGGGATACGCATGCGCAACCCTTGGTTATGATAAACAATTTTTATCAACAAACTTTACCATGGATTACCTTGGAACAGCACATGCAGGTGATACGGTAAAGGTGAAAGCATATATATACCGTGAAGGCAAAACTGTTCTCCACGCAGTAGGTGAAATCACAAAAGGGGACCGTGTAATAGCCAAGGCTCAGTCAAACCTGTTTATATCCGGGTTCCCGGTTGATCTGTCTGTTTTCAAAGGTGGGCGCACAGGCCATTCCGAGCATTAGAAATTGTACTCCTCTTCAATTGAAGCTGTTAAAACATTAACCGCTTCAATCATTCCGGTGCGGTTTTTTATCCTGTTTATATTGCAGCATCAATTTCTCTTCAGCTTTCGGTAGCTCTATTTTTTCAGTCTGATCATAACCTGGTTCAGCCTGATTTCTACCAGAGAATACGCATTAAACTAATAAAATCAATTATATAATATTTTGAAAAATAGATTTGTATTTTCGGCATGAAATCTGCTAACATCAAATTCGGATCCAAATAGACATATATCTCGGGCATTATTGCCATGTCTGTTAACGTATCAGAAGTATAAATCAGCAGAGGCATATAAGAGCGGTTTTTTGTTATAAGATATAAAGTCAGAGACCCTTCCGTTTTCATTGACCATCGAACAGATCGCACCTGCGGTAAGATCAAGGTTCTGCATTGCGTTTAATTTTAACGAAAAATTCATAAAGAGTCCGCCGCCCTGGAAATCATATATGGCAAAGAGTTCGCCCCTGAGCAGCGGATGCAAGTCATACCCTGCGGCTGCAGAAAGATAATGTGAATTAAATGTTATGATCCTGTTGGCAAGAACATAATAGTTACCGGAGTCAACTCCCGATGTATTCATATTGAATATTGCAGCCTGAAGTTCTGTGTCATCGTTGACTGGGAGGCTGTTGTAAAAATATTCAACGAGAAAATATAATCCGCTGGTAAAAGTATACTCGTATCCCGAACCGCACTGTATATAACTTTTACCATCCTGTGGATCTGACCAGAGAACAACCCCGGTAAGCATCCCGTCAAAAATTGTAAGCTGGAAATCGAAACCGGCATTTCTCCTCTTCGCAGTATAAGCGGCCAGCAGAGCAGCATCAACCTCGCTTATCCCGGTCTGCAAGCGAACCGCATAGTTGCTGCTTTGAAAATCAGTTTCAGTGAACTCATCATTTGCACGAACCGGATTAATCAAACATGTAAATTCAGTGGATTCACCCGGGTACCAGTCAATCCGCAGCGCGTCTATGCCCTTCTGTTCGTCGTTTCCCTCAACATGTACAGGCGAGAAGGGGTTCAGAAGGTCAAGGGGATTCCATAGCCTGCTGCTTCCAAAACGGACCTGCTGCCTGCCGGCTGTTCCTGTAAATTCACCCTTCGCCATTTTAATATAAATATTCCTGATTCCGCCCGAAAGGTATAAGCTGCGGTTATAAACAGGTTCAGATAAAGGTTTTGTAAAATCATTATAGTCTGATTCGCGCCAGTAGAGGTCAAAGGGTGTTGTCCTGTTATAGTTCGAAAATATCGCCTCCATGTCCATGTCAGTATGGAATGTGAAGTTCTCTCCATATGAAATTTCAGGGGAGAAACTTAAGCGGTTAAGGTCTGCAATCATCTTTTTGTCCCGCGGTATTGATGATGAATCTTTTATGAACTCATCAGTGCGCTGGTATATGAAGAGGTTCCTGTAGCTTCCGCGCAGTTCAGCGCTCCATTCGGCATAACCCGAATCTTCAATTTCATCCTGTACCTCTTCCTGTGTTAAAGCAGGTACAGGCATAAACAGGGCAAGCGCAATGATAAAACAGAAAAGTCCGGTAAATCTTAGCACCTACCTTTTCCTCCCGCCTGCAATCTTTCCATCGCTGAGGTTAATCAGCCTGTCGGCGCGCTTCATCACCATACTGTCATGGGTCGAGAAGAGGAAGGTTGTTCCTCTCTTCCGGTTGAGCTCCTTCATAAGGTCAAGGAGCGCGGATCCAGTCTTCTGGTCAAGGTTCGCGGTAGGTTCATCTGCAAGTATAAGTTCGGGCTCGGAGACCATGGCACGCGCTACGGCAACCCTCTGCTGCTGGCCGCCGGACATATCGCCGGGCCTCCTGTTTATCTCTTTATCAAGTCCCACTTCGCGGAGAATCGCTTCAGACCTGTGCCGCCTTTCAGTTTTATCAACGCCCTGGAGAAGAAGGATATACTCCACGTTTTCAATTGCAGTCAATACCGGGATCAGGTTGTATGCCTGGAAAATAAAACCTATTTTATAAAGTCTGAGGTCTGAAAGCTGCCTGTTATTCATTGTGTTCAGGTCACTCCCCGCAACATGTATATCACCCTTTCCCGGCCTGTCTATGCCGCCTATAATGTTCAGCAGCGTGGTCTTGCCCGAACCGGATGGCCCGGCAATGGCAGTGAACTCTCCTGATTTTATTGTAAGGTCAACACCGTTAAGCGCATGAACAGCAAGTCCATCCGTATTATATGCCTTGTATATCCCCTTTGCCTCGATAACAGGCTGCTTATCACTCTTTTTCATAAAAAGTTCAACGCCTCCATAGGTTTGATTCGCGCTGCCTTGATGGCCGGATAGATCGATGAAATTACCGCAGTCATAAAGACTATAATCACACTCGATACTATATCCTTAATCATAAGCAGGGGGTAGATCACACTTCCCGTGCCCCATATCCTCATTGATTCAGAAAATATTGAGAGGTCCATACCTGTATAGGCAAAAATTTCAACAAGTATAACGGACGCTGCAAGGCCTGCGGCCATACCTGCGAGTCCCAGGTTGATTGCTTCTGAAGTTATCATAATAAAGATGTTGAGCGGCCTGGTGCCTATACATTTCATCACACCGATTTCATGGAACCTTTCCATAATTGCCATTATCATGGTGTTGGCCACTGAGAATATTACAGTGATAAATATTATGCCGAAGAAGATAAACATGAGCGCGTCATAAAGCCTGATCGCGCTTACCATTGAAGGCGCCATCTGCTGCCATGTGACAGTTTCAATTCCGGGGTCGGCAGTAAATCCTTTAACAGTATCGCAGACACCAATAGCATCATTCCTGGTTTCAGTCCTTATACTTATCTCCGATATCGAACTCCCCATTGCCGCGATCGACTGCAGCTTTTTAATCCCTGTAAACACAGTGAATTTGTCAAAAGTGTCTATGGGGGAAACGAAGATGCCCCTTACATAAAATGACTCAGCGACAATCTGTTCATCAGCATCCTGGAACATAAGAACAAGCCTGTCACCGGGGACAAGGTCAAGTTTTTCCGCGGTCTGTTTAGAAATTACAATCCATTCCCGGTCTGTACTATCCGGGTAGCCTTCACCCTGCCCCTCGACCATATACTTAAAAAGCTCCGATACTGTTTTTTCCTTTAAAGGATCGATCCCTGTTATGACCACTCCCTGCGAAGCCTCGCTTGAACGCACCATGCCCTGTATCTTGATCCTTGATGCAGCACCGGTTACATGGCCGGTACGGATTATTTTTTCATATATGCCGGGTGAAGGTTTAAACGAGTACGAGGGTTTAATGTTTTCAATAAATCCTTTTTTATGTATTGAGACATGACCAAGCGAAGTGCTTATTGTGTTATCGATCATCTGGTAGTTCATGCCGTTTACAATGGACATTGTGATTATCATCAGGAAAACGCCCATGCCTATGGAGGTGATGACTACAAGAGACCTCCTTTTATTCCTCCAGATATTTCTCCATGCCAGTTTAATATAAAGAATCATGTCATCACCTACAGATGTCTTATTGCACGCACAGGATCAAGATTCGCTGCCCTGCACGCAGGAAAGAAAGTGAACAATAATGCCAGGAACAGCACAACAGATGTACAGCTGATAAAATCCCCGGCCCGCATTTCGGCATAATACATGAGAGTGGACATGCCGTAAATCTCCACCTCTGCCTGGTATGCTGAAAAATCCATGGGATTTATTGTAAAGTAATAACAGAGAGCCCATCCCGAAACAAGCCCGGCTGCAATACCAATACCTGCTATTATCACAGACTCTGTCATTACCATGGCAAAAACCCTGAACGGGCTTGTACCTATCGAAAGCATAATGCCAAGTTCCCTGATCCTTTCGTAAACAGACATCTGTATTGTATTAAGTATCCCGAATGCCACTATCATGTACAGGATGAAAACAAAGATATGGCTGCTCACCCTGTCCATTGCTATGAACTGCAGCACCTCAGGCATAAGCTCGTCCCATGACATTACTTCAAGTTCATTGCCGGCCATCGACCTTATCCTGTCACGAACCGGAATGGCTTCATCAGTCTCATTAACACGAATTGTATATGAACTGACATACCCTGACATTGAAAAAGTTTCATCAGCCTGCTGAAACGAAATCAGCGCAAGCCCCGTGTTGTATGCAAGATTTGGAGATCTGAATATACCGGACACAGTGAAATACCCGGTGGCAATTGATCCGTCAAATCCCTGGGAAAAAATACCAATAGTATCCCCGGTCTTCACGCCAAGATTCTTAGCCAGGACATTTCCCATTACAATCGACGTTCTGTCACCATCACCAAGGAACCTGCCGCCGGGCAGAATATAATTCTGCAACGTAATAATATTTTTTTCCTTAGCAGGTTCGATTCCGATTATTTCGGCGGCCGCTGTAAAGTCTTTGAAAATAAGCAGTCCACCCGCATGAATCCTGCGGGAAACCTCTTTCACTTCATTCATCTTTTTTATATTTCCCAGGAGTAGCGCATTATCCATAAACGCATACTCAAGAGTGCTGTTTTTCCAGAAACCCTTTTCGTGCACCTGCACATGACCGGTGAGCGGCGCCAGGCTGTCTTCAATCATCTGCTTATAACCCCCGTTCTGCAGCGACCGCATAAACAGTATCATTGTACACCCGGCCATTATAGTCAGGAAGGTAAGTAACGAACGTCTTTTGTTTCTCCAGACGTTGCGCCATGCCAGGCCGAATACAAGTTTTATTGTTTCAGAGCGGTTCATAACTATTTCCGTTTAAGGTTCTGCAGGCTGAATACAGAATCAGGGATCTCCTGGTCGAATTTTACTTTTTTGATATTCATCACCGTGTACCTGTCCTCTTTTCCCACTGTCTGCATTTTGTAAGACGTGGGAATAACAC
>DAONFG010000052.1:0-18539 GCA_035403465.1 Spirochaetota bacterium
AAAGGTTTCACGATTCAGGACACGGGTATTTCCTGAACGACCTTTCAAAAGTGAACTGCCCCGTACTCTTTGCAGGATGCGAACCGCACGAACTTATCCCGGAAATGGAGGAGCGCATTAAAACAATAATACCAATGCTGAAAAAATCCCAGGTGCACATGTACAGGCCTGCCTCATACCCGCTCTTCCTGAGCAAAAACGGTGAGTTCAGGTCAATGTCGCTTAACTTTCTCATGGATTGAAATAGACATTGCTCTTCCGTGGCAGATACATTTTAAAAGCTATCAGCCACGGAGACACAGAGTACACGGAGGAAGGAAAAAAATAAAAACTTAATTAAAATACCAAATCGTATATTACAGCCTGCCTCAACTTATAATTATTTTATCCTTGTGCTCTGTGCCCTCTGTGGCTAATCTTCTTTTTATTTTTTTTATTGGTTTTGATTCAGCGCACGACGGTATGATCATCCGCCCCGACCTTTCAAAGAATATGTAGTCGCCGAACCACCTGATAAGCACAAAAATCTTGTTCCTGAAACCTATGAGAAAAAATATGTGTATTCCCAGCCAGAGAATCCAGGCAGGGAATCCCTTTACTTCAAATGATCTGAACCTGGCAACAGCCGAATTCCGGCCTATTGTAACCATTGCTCCCCTGTCCCGGAATTTAAAATCAAGGGGCTTTTTACCCTTAATCATGCGCATGATGCTTTTTGCGGCATGCACCCCCTGCTGTGTGGCAACAGGAGCCATCATTGGAAGGGACTTCCCGTCCTGTTCAAAATATGCCATGTCTCCGCATACGAAAACATTTTCAGCATCTTTAAGCTGCATGGTGCGGGCAGCCTCAATCCTGCTGTCGGTCCGTGACGAAAGTTTTTTATCTGCACGGACATCCTCGCCGCTGACACCTGCAGTCCAGAGAATTGTCGCTGCCCTGATCACTGATCCATCAGACAGAACAACAGCACCGGCATCTATGCGCTTTACGGCTGAACCGGTCATAACGGTCACACCCTTGCGCTCCAGATTTTTCCTGGTATAAATCGCTGATTTTTCACTGTATCCGGCTATTAGTCTTATCGCGCCATCGATAAGGATTATCTTCGCAAGCGACAGGTCAAGCCCGGGGAAATCCTTATGCAGCGGCCCCCGCACCAGTTCGGCAAATGCCCCTGCAAATTCAACTCCGGTCGGCCCGCCTCCGATGACCGCGAATGTCAGGCCTCTCTTTAGCTCTTCTGAATCATGGCAGAGCGAAGCTTTTTCAAAGCAACCCAGTATGTGGTTGCGCAGCTTAATTGCATCTTCAAGTGTATTCAGGTTAAGAGAATTTTCCCTGGCCCCTTTAATCCCGTAAAAGTTGGGCCTGCTTCCAGTTGCTATCACCAGGTAATCGTAAGGGACTTCACCCCGGTCTGTTTTTACAAGGTTTCCGGCAGTATTAATACCTGTTATTTCTGCCATAAGGAAACTTATATTTTTTCTTGTACGGAGCACTGAACGCACAGGGTAGGCGATATCTGCCGGTTCAAGCTCTGCAGCGCCCACCTGGTAAAGCAGCGGGTAGAATGTATGGTAGTTATTCCTGTCAATTATGGTCACAGAGACATCCTGGCCGGCAAATGTACCTGCTGCAAAGAGTCCACCGAATCCGGCGCCGAGTATTACAACCTTTTTAACTTCGCCTGACATTATTTTTCAGTATTCTCCCTGTTAAGAAGTGTAATGAAAAGCCCGGCAAGACGTTTCATATGGGCAACGCCCTCTTCCCTTGACCTGCCCGGGTACTTTCCGAAAGTAAAAACAATCCCGTTGAGCACAGAAAAGATCAGGTGAGTCATTAGCCTCAGATCTTTTGCGCCGGTCTCCCTTGACAGTATCCTGTCAAAAATACTGAACAGTTCCCGTGAGACCTCTTTGAGCTGATCGATAGATTCCTGTGTCCTGAACTTGCCGTCCATGACACAGTGCTGAACAATGCGCATGTAATCGTAGTTGTCGATCATCTCCTCCATGTAGCGCACAGCAACCTTGTCAAGTGTATCGTTGCCGGAATTAATCATTTCATTCATAATCGATACTGCGCGTTCATAACCGCGCAGAGAAACCTCAACGTAAAGCGATTCCTTGTCAGGGAAGTATGTATAGATCGACCCCGGAGAGATACCCACCTCCTTTGCAAGGTCACGCATATTCACGTCATCAAAGGGCTTCTGGGAAAAAATCTTTTCAGCCACATCAAGTATGAGATTTTTTCTCTGCAGTTTCTCCTGTTCTTTAAGGTCTGTAAAGCGTCCTGGTTCGGTCATTTCATGCCTTTATGTTATAAATCCCGGTTTTAATATGAATTTAAGTGATTATTCAGTCAATTCAAGCTGCTGAATTCTGTTTTATTTGATATTAATCCTTATAAAATCATTCTTTACATGAATAATTGCAAGAAAAATTACTTTTAAAAAAGTTTATTTAATTTATTAAATAATATTTGACTTTTTAAACGTTCGTCATTATGTTAAACATTGTTCAGTGCAAAATACAAGGTTTAACAGGTGCCATTATGAAAATTCACCAGATTAAAGGATATATAAACACACTATACATTGCAGAATATGCTCATGGTCTTCTTCTCATGGACGGAGCATCCCCTGCTGACATCGAGGTGATTGAATACTTCTGCAAAGTTACACTGAAACGCCCTGTTTCGGATATAAAACTTGCAGTGGTGACACACATGCATCCAGACCATTCAGGCTGCGCCCCGATTCTGCGTAAAAAATACGGCACAAAAATTGCCGCGTACAAAAATATCGATAAATGGTACTCGGGACCCACGGGCTGGGTGCAGCATAAGCTTGACTGTCTCATGGCGCAGCTTGTCGCTTCCAGGCAGAAAACAAAGATCCGCCGCGTATTCAGCCGGCGCATAACAAAGCCCGATTACCTTCTCGATGATATGGCCCTTCTTCCGTTTTTCCCGGACTGGACTGGAATATACACACCAGGTCACACCTCGCATGACCTCGCAATCTATAACCGCAAAAAAAAGATACTCTACTGCGGCGACAGCATTGTTGAAGTCAAAGGTAAATTCAACCTGCCGCTTCCTGTAATCTTTAAAAACATGATGGGGGATTCGTATCGTAAACTGGGGTCATTTGAATGTGAAACTATAATACCGGCGCACGGGAACATCATACATACATCTGAATGTGGAAAGTTATTTAATGATATGGAAAAACTGCTTGAAGCACCTCCCAATAAGCTGAGGCGGAGAGTTCACTATTTTTCCGTATGGTCCCCTGTTATATGGAAACCTGCAGTGCGAAGGCTGCTGTTTTTTTAAAATTAAGTATTATTTACCGGCATATAATTGTTCTAAAACCTTTATCATTCTGCCTGGCCTGGCAGCAGAGAGTTATAATTCCGATAATGCGCCGGAGAAAATGCGGGATTTAATACAGGTTGCGGTCAGGACGCCTGCATGAATCTGAAAAGAGCGGTTTTTGCACCGCTCTTTTCAGATTCATGATAAAAAAATTTATTCGCTCATCCTGCGTAAAAATGCAGGTATGTCAAGGTCCTCGTTCTGGAAGTTGCTCTTCTTCCTCCCCTCATAGTCAAGGGTGAATGTCCTCTTTGCAGCAGGTACTCCCTGTTTCTGCATGTCCTGCCTGCCGTCAATAAGTGTAAGGGATGTTCCGGTTGGCGTTGAGGCCTCCCTTGGTTTAACCGGGCTTGATGTGAGCATATTCTTCTTACGGTCAAAACCGGTTGCTATTACAGTGATCCTCACCTTTTCGTCAAGCGCAGGATCAACAGTGGTGCCGAATATTATATTCGCGTCTGGATCAACCTGACGTGTGATTTCACTTGTCACTTCGTGAACTTCATGGAGCGAAAGGTCATTGCCGCCTGCGATGTTTATAAGTACAGCCTTCGCTCCCTCAATGCTTGTCTCCTCAAGGAGCGGGCTCTTGATAGCCATGTGTGTTGCGTCGATAGCCTTGTTCTCGCCCGTCCCGATGCCCACACCCATGAGCGCATCACCAGTCTCTTTCATAACAGTGCGTACATCGGCAAAGTCAACATTCACAAGGCCTGTAACCATAATAAGATCGGCAATTCCCTGTACTCCCTGCCTTAATATATCATCCGCAAGTTTAAATGCATCTTCGATCGGTGTTTTTCTGTCTATGATTTTGAGAAGAAGGTCATTGGGGATTGTAATTAATGTATCAACATGTTCCCTGAGATTACGGATACCCTCTTCAGCCTGGGTCTGCCTGCGCTTACCCTCGACCTTGAAGGGCTTGGTCACCACCCCGACTACGAGTGCCCCCTCCGCCTTTGCTATTTCGGCGACAACAGGCGCTGCCCCTGTGCCTGTCCCGCCGCCCATACCTGAAGTGATAAAGACCATGTCGGCACCCTTAAGAGCCTTTGTGATCTTGTCCCTGTCCTCGTTCGCAGCTTCACGTCCGACCTCCGGGTTCGCCCCGGCTCCCAGTCCCCTGGTCAGCTTGGTACCCAGCTGTATCTTCTCCTGGGCCAGGCTGTCTCCCAGCTGCTGGGCATCGGTATTGGCAACAATGAATTCAACCCCTTCCATTCCTGTAGCAATCATCCTGTTAACGGCATTGGTTCCCGCTCCCCCAACTCCGATAACCTTGATTATTGTGGTTAATGGTTTATCCTCTTCAAGTTTGAACATGTACCCTCCAGGTTAAGCTGTATATGTGTGATACGCGAACGTATTATGTCTCATTACGAAACGGTATTAATTAATTAAAATAGTATTAATCCATGTGATATCTAATAAACTATTTATATCTAAAACATTAATTTCATTTGTCAAATCGTTTTTGTTTTTCTGCATTAATAATAGAAAAAAACTGCGTTTTTTGATGCAAAACTGCTGTTTTGCGATCTCCCGGAGCCCCTGCGGGGCTTTTTCGGGGCTTCGCCCCATGCCCCTGAGATGATGCTCTGACCCCCTGCTTGTGTCGCAACAATTCTTAAAAATCATGCCCTATTCGGGGGTTAGGGGGAAGTGCAAAACTGCTGTTTTGCGATTGCAGGGTGACCCTGCGGGGCCTTTTCGGGCCGGCTTTATTTAAGCATCCTTCTTAGTGCCGGCAGGCTGACTTCCTGTCAGCACGGCTCGTCCGGTACCCCATTTTTGATGCAAAACCGCTGCCCCCCTTTAACAAAGGGGGATGTCGCAATTGCGACAGGGGGATTTAGAATTCATGCTGCAGCAGGGTATCGCAAACACTGCCTGTTTCATAAAAAAATCCTCCGGCCTGACGGCCACCTCCTTTATTAAAGGAGGCATCTCCACTCTGCCCCTGATACTGTATATGACCGTTAAAAGTATTCCTCAAGTATCTTTTTAACCTTTGATATGAGGCCGGGTTTGGTACTCCCGAATCTGCCCTGCCCCCTGAACCTGTTCATCCTTACTCCATACTTGAGCAGGCCCACACCGTTTGCATACTGTGGAGTTGCGACAACATCCTTCAGCCCTGCTATGTCTCCCGGGATCCCTATACGTACGGGCATGTTGAATACACGCTCGGCAGCCTCGACAGAACCATCCAGCATGCTGCCGCCCCCTGTAAGGACTATGCCTGCTGCAAGCATATCTTTCTTCCCGCTCTTCACAAGCTCGTGGTCGATCATCTCCATGATCTCGCTGACACGGGGTTGTATGATCTGGGTCAGCTCCTGCCTGAACAGCCTGCGCGGAGCCCGTCCTCCGACAGAGGGGACTTCAACCATTTCGGCAGAATCCACAAGGCTGAGGTCTGCACACCCGAACTTCTTCTTGATCATCTCTGCAGATTCAATAGATGTGCGCAAACCGATCGATATATCGTTCGTAACATGAATACTGCCCACAGGTAAAACAGCAGAGTAAGCCACTCCGCCCTCCATGTATACAACCATGTCAGTGGTTCCGCCTCCCAGGTCTATAAGCGCGACCCCGAGTTCCCTTTCATCCTTTGCCAGTACCGCGTCTGCTGATGCAAGGGGATTGAAGATAATGTCCCTGTGCTGCAGCCCGGACTTGGCCACAGCCTTTATCATGTTCTGTATGCTTGTTGTAGCTGCCGTGATTATATGGACCTCTGCCTCAAGACGCACCCCGCTCATGCCGACCGGGTCCTTTATCCCGGACTGGTCATCAACGGTAAACTCCTTGGAGAGCACATGCATGATCTCCCTGTCAACGGGTATGACGATTGCCTGGGCTGCCTCGATTACGCGCTTAACCTCCAGGCTGCTGATAGTCCTGTTCCTGTTCGCGATCGCTACAACACCCTTGGAATTTTCGCCCTTTATATGCTGGCCGCTGATCCCCACGTAAACGCTGGTCACATCGTACCCGGCCATGAGCTCGGCATCCTCGATTGCCTTGACAATTGATGCTGCTGTATTGTCTATATTGACTATAACTCCGTTTTTCATTCCAGTGGAGGGGGCAACTCCCACACCCGCGACCTCAACCTGGTTGTTCTCGTTAAGAAAACCGATCACGGCACATGTTTTTGTAGTTCCTATATCAAGCCCGACTATAATGTCTTCCATTCACCATTCCCCCGCACTTTTACTTCACTAAAACCGAATCATCCCTGAGATCAATCGAATCAGGATACCTGCCGGCCTGGTCGAGCAGGGCCGCTGCCCTGTTAAGCCGCTGGAACCCGGACATACTGTTCCACATGGTAAACCTTGTTCTCCTGTTACGGAGTAAAACCCTTACAGTATTTTCACCTGTGATTTCGATTTCCTGCAGTTCGCCGCATAAAACTTTTTCAACGGCCTTCAGCTGCTTCAGGCTTACAAGCAGGGTCTCGATATCCATGTTAGCAAGACCCTGGTCAAATTGCTGCCGCCTGACAATTATTATCGGCATATCCGTTTCAAAAAACTTTCCGGATATTATCACATTCATATTATCGTCAACAAGTACGGGTACACTCAACTCTTTATCAACCACAAAAAAAATGAAGAGAGGGTATATCTCCTTTACAGTCACCACAAGGTTTCCGTTAGCGGTCTCTATGTTATAGCTGCTGATCATTTCATTACTGTCCAGCACCTGTTTCAGCAGGTCCATATCCACCGAAAAACCTTTCCCCCGGCTTTTAATCCCTGCCCTGCGTACTATCTCCTGGCCCGATACATTGATGGCGCCCCTGAACTCGATCTTTCCAGGGAATGCAACCATCTCCGTTTTTGCGGGAACAGCACATATCATTAACGCGGCTGCGAAGAGTATGACAGTTGTTCCCATTTTTGTCATGAACTATTTAATCTCCGCCAGTATCATTGGCCCGGCCTTGTATATGTCGCCGGCACCCAGTGTCAGCACAATATCCCCTGCTTTAAGAACCGGGACAACCCTTCCCGGTATATCCTCGAACCTGCTCACAAGTTCAGGGCTCCTGTTTTCATGTTTCTCCATTGCCCTGCAGATAAGCCCGGTCGATACACCCTCAATCGGCTGCTCCCCTGCGGGATATATCTCGGTTAAAAAAACCACGTCGGCGTTTGCAAATGACTGCCCGAATTCATCCCAGAGCAGTTCTGTCCTCGTGAACCTGTGGGGCTGGAACACAACTACTATGCGCCTTCCCAGGTTCTTCAACGCGGCAAGTGTTGCCCTGATTTCAGTCGGATGGTGACCGTAATCATCCATCACTGTTATGCCGTTCTTCTCACCGATCTTTTCAAGCCTGCGGCCCACACCGCGGAAATTGGCAAGGCCCTGCCTGATCTGTTCATAGGGAAGGCCAAGTTCACTGGCAACGGCAATCACCGAAAGCGCATTGCTCACGTTATGGTTCCCAAGCTGCGCAAGGCTGAACTGCCCTACCTCTTTGCCCCTGTAATCGCAGGTAAAACAGGTCATGCCCTCCTTCATACAGACATCACGTGCGGCAAAATCCGCGTCGCTGCTGAAACCGTATGTGTAAAACGGCCTGTCAACACGCGGCAGCAGTTCACGCACCACGTTGTCGTCAATGCAGAGGACCGAGTATCCGTAAAAGGGTATGTTATTAATATATGTCAGGAACGCATCCTTGAGCCCTTCAAAGTATTTGTAATGGTCAAGGTGGTCAGCGTCTATATTAGTCACTATGGCTATGCTGGGTAAAAGCTTCAGGAATGACCCGTCGGACTCATCCGCTTCGAACACTATGTACTCCCCTTCACCTGCGCGCGCGTTTGATCCGAAGTTGAAGACCTTTCCGCCGATTATTGCCGTGGGGTTCATTCCGGCGTCGCTGAGTACTGACGCCAGCATTGATGAGGTGGTGGTCTTCCCGTGCGTCCCGGCTATGCCTATGCCGTGCTTAAGGCGCACAAGTTCCGCAAGCATCTCGGACCTGTGAATAATAGGTATGCGCCTCTTGCGCGCCTCTATGATTTCTGGATTAGCCATGTCAATGGCGCTTGAGGTAACCACAACGTGGTAGTCCTTTATGTTTGACGGGAAGTGCCCCTGGTAGACAGTTGCCCCCATACTCTCAAGCCTCTTTGTCTGCTCCGATGACTTGAGGTCGGAACCGGACACCTCGTATCCCAGGTTAATGAGTATCTCGGCGATTCCGCTCATGCCTATACCGCCGATCCCGATAAAATGCATTCTTTTAGATTTTCTGAACAATTCCGCTAACCCCTGTCTGCCAATGTTTCTTTTATGTTTTTAACAATTACGTCCGCAGCGTCAGTCATTGCCGCCTTCTTCGCGTTCTCAGCCATGTCCTTAATCCTGCGCGGGTGAGAAAGCAGTTCGAAAAGAACAGGCGCCACCTTCTCTGCCACCGCGTCGCTGTCGCTTATCTTCACTGCAGCGCCCGCCTTGACAAAGGCATCGGCATTTTTATCCTGGTGATCCATTGCCGCGTAAGGATAAGGTATGAGGATGGAGGGTACACCCGCAGCGGCAAGTTCCATCATGACACCGGCCCCTGACCTTGAAATCGCGATATCGCATGCGCTGTACGCCTTGCCCACACGTTTAATGTACGGCGAAATGTAGACCGATCCCGCATCAGGCTCGCTCTGTGACCTTGTCTTGTACTCTTCAAACGAAAGGTCGCCGGTACTCCATATTATTCCTATATTCTTGAATTCATGGGCGTACTTATTTTTAAGGCCCAGCATGAGTTCGTTAAGTTTAACAGCCCCCTGGCTTCCGCCTATTACAAGAATTATTTTGCTGCAGTGTCCAAGGTGGAATGCCTTCTTTGCCTCGGTTTTGCTTACCGAAACAAGTACGCTGTTGCGTATGGGATTCCCGCAGTGGACAAACTTTTCAGGAAACCTGAAATACTCCGCAGACTCGGCGAATGTGGAAAATACCTTCTGACATTTTTTTTCGAACATGGTTGTGACCTTGCCCGGTACGCTGTTCTGTTCACAAAGAAAATATGGCGTACCGCTTATCCTTGCAGCTGCAAGAGCCGGGGCTGACACGTACCCGCCCATTCCGACAACCGCGGCTATATTTTTTTTCCTGATTATTCGTTTTACGCGCAGTACAGCACGGAGGAACCTGAAGGTGAACATGGGGATCCTGAAAGGGTTCCTTGTGAGCGCAGGCGCATTATACGTAAAGAGCTTGCTGCTGTCAATTTCAGCGAAAGTCGAAAAGCGCAGGTCGCTCTTTCCCGTAAGGAAAAAGGGATTCATGCTCCCGTCCTCTGAAAGTTTTTCAAAAAGGGCAAGCCCGGGGCTGATGTGCCCGCCAGTACCGCCGCCGACTATAAGTATATTTTTACTCATTATTCCATACCTCGTCAAATGATACTTCACGGTACGCCGCATCCCTGTACCTTGATATGTTAAGCAGTATACCTGCCGCTATCATACATGAAAGAAGGGATGACCCGCCGTAGCTGATAAACGGGAGAGGAATCCCTGTTGTGGGGAGCGAACCTGTAACCACTCCCATGTTTATGAATGCCTGCACCGTAATTAGCAGGCTTAAGCCCAGCGCGAGCAGCCTGCCGAAATCATCGGGTGCGTCAAGCGCTATCTGCACACCGCGCCAGAATACAAAGCAATAGAGAAGCGCTATGCCCACGGTTCCCAGGAGGCCGGTCTCCTCGGCTATTACTGCAAATATAAAATCTGTATGCGGCTCGGGAAGACGCGCAATCTTCTGTGTCCCGAACCCGAGGCCTGTACCTATGAATCCCCCTTTTTTAAAAGCAGTGAAGGACTGTATGACATGGTATCCCAGCCCGTACCTGTCATTCCAGGGGTCAAGGTATGAAATGATCCTGTCCCACCTGTAGCTTACCTGGTATATGAGCAGGTAGAACATCGGGATGCTTATAACACCAAGCAGTATCATGTAGAGCAGCGGGAACCCGGACACGAACATAATGAATACCGACACAAAGAGCAGGTCGATTGCCGTACCGAAATCGGGCTGCAGCATTACCAGAATAAAAATCACCGCGATGACAAGCATGGGTATGAGCAGCCTTACGACATGGCTCTCGCTTGTGTCAGCGGAGTATATCTTTACAAGGTATATCACCACCGCAAGTTTTACGAATTCCGACGGCTGTATCCTCATGGGACCAAGCACCAGCCACCTTGACGAGCCCTTGGCACCTGTACCGATACCGGGAATGAGCACCATGACAAGCAGTACAAGTGATACAAGCAGCATTACCTTTGTGTACTTTACATAATTCCTGTAATCAACGTTCTGAATAAACAGGAGAGCTCCCAGGCTTATGACAAACCAGAGCACCTGCTTTTTAAGGAAATAAAATGAATCGCCGTAAACCCTGTAGGCCAGGACCGCGCTTGCGCTGTAGCTCATGGCAATACCTATCCCTGCCAATGCAAAGATTGCCACAAACAGGAGGAGGTCAGGATCACCCTTTCTCCTCGTATCAAGTACATTGCTCAGGTCCAGGATAGTTCACCCTCCGCCAGCTTTTTAACGCATGCCTTGAACACCTTGCCGCGCTCGTCGTAACTTGAAAACATGTCGAAAGACGCACACGCCGGTGAAAGGAGAACCATGTCCCCTTCATGCGACATCCCCATGGCCTTTACAACGGCGTCCTCCATGCTCACTGCCTTTATAAAATTCATGCCGCTGAAGATTTCAGCAAACATGTCAGATGATTCACCGATGAGTACAATCCCCCGGGCCTTATCCTGGACAACACTGCGCAGCCTTGAATAGTCGTCACCCTTTGTGCGGCCGCCGATGATCAGCACCCCCTTATCCTTCATGCTGAGCACTGCCATCTGAACGGCTCCGATCGTAGTGGCCTTTGAGTCATTCACGAATGTGCGTCCCATGAATTCCCCTGCAAATTCCATCCTGTGCTCAAGCCCCTTGAAAGACCGGATTGCGTTCGCGATTCTGTCAAGGTGGGGAGATGTTCCCATCTTTTCATGGAGAGCAACCACCATGAGGATCGAGGCCATGACGTTCTGCACGTTATGAATCCCCAGTATCGGGATGGTCTCCTGCATTATTACAGGAAAATGAATAGCCTTCATTGCACAGTATATATGGCCGTTGGCCAGGAAGGCGTCAGCCTCGTTGTTATCAATGGAAAAACAGCGTGTATGTGCCGGGTATTCCCCGCGCGAGGCCATGAGCATGTCGCTGTCCATGTTGTAGACAAACCAGTCATCGTCCGACTGGTTCATGAATATTCTTTTCTTTGCCGCGAAGTAATCGTCCATGCCGTCGTACCTGTCAAGGTGGTCGGGCGTTACGTTGAGTATCGCGGCCACGTCCGGTTTGAACGTATCTATTGTTTCAAGCATGAATGATGAGAGTTCAATCACGGTAACAGTTTTGTCGGTCGTCTGTTCTGCAAGCGAGATAAGCGGTATACCGATGTTGCCGCCTACAAGCGTGTGGAATCCCAGTTCAGCTAAAATATGCCCGGTCAGGCTCGTGGTCGTTGACTTTCCGTCAGTGCCGGTAATGCCTATGGTGTATCCCTTCATGTTCCTGTACGCCAGCTCGATCTCGGCAATAACCGGGATTCCGCGGCTCTCTGCCTCGCGCACAAGCGGTATCTTTTTGGGAACTCCCGGGCTGAGGACCACAACATCGAAACCTGAATCGAGTATTGACGGTTCCTGGTTCCCGGCAATGACCTTCACTGAAGGTTCCAGCTTTGCGGTTATATCCGCAAGTTGATCCGCGCTTTTAGTATCGGTTACAGTGACCTCTACTCCGCGCGCCGCAAGAAAATTTGCAGTGGCAAGCCCTGTCCTGTACCCGAGGCCTATAACAAGCGCTTTTTTATAAGTATCCATCTTCTATCCCGGCCTATAATATCTTCAGCGAGGCAAGCCCCATGATTGCAAGAACGATCCCTATGATCCACATCCTTGCGACTACCTTCTGTTCCGGCCACCCGGACAGTTCAAAGTGGTGGTGGATCGGCGCCATCTTGAACACCCTCTTCTTCCGGAGCTTGAACGATCCAACCTGGATCACAACAGATAATGCCTCTATTACAAAAATTCCCCCGACTATAACCAGGAAGAATTCCTTTTTAATCATTATTGATACGATGCCGATTACACCGCCCAGTGCCAGCGACCCGGTGTCACCCATGAACACGCTCGCTGGATTGCTGTTGAACCAGAGAAACCCTATGAGCGCGCCAGTAAGGGCCGAGAGAAAAACAGTGAGTTCAGCAGCGTGAGCTATGTAGGGTATGCCCAGGTACTCGGTGATCTTCACGTTCCCCGTAAGGTATGTCATGATTGCAAGTGTCGCGGTTACTATGCCAACAGTCCCTGCTGCAAGCCCGTCAAGGCCGTCAGTGAGGTTTACGGCGTTCGAGTAGCTGATTATTACAAATACAGAAAATAAAATCCAGGCCAGTCCCAGGTCTGCTATGGCACGCTTGATAAATGGGATATACAGCGTAGTGGCCTCGCCGGAATTTGAAGGGAAGGAATAAACGGCAGCAGATACAACAGCAGCAACACAGATCTGAACGATAAGTTTGCCTTTTGGATTCACCCCGTCCTTTCTTTTTTTCACGGCCTTGATATAGTCATCGATAAAACCGAGTGCGCCAAGGAGTACTGTTGAGATTATGAGTATCACCAAATAATGGTTTGAAAAGTTCCCCCACAGGATGATTGAGACAACAACTGCACCAAGAAAAAGTATCCCGCCCATTGTAGGGGTGCCGGCCTTTGACTTGTGGCTTTCAGGCCCCAGGTTCCTGATCTGCTCACCGAACTTGATGCGCTGAAGCCACCTTATAACAGGTCCGCCGAATATTAACACCAGCAGCAGCGCGGTAACAGCGGCAGCCGCGGACCTGAATGTTATATACTGAAAAATATTCAGGTACGTTATATGTCCCTTCAGCGGGAAAACAAAATGGTAGAACATCCTCTTTACCTCATTTCACTATGCTGTTCACTACATCTTCCATCTTCATTGAACGTGAACCCTTGACAAGAAGCACGTCACCGTCAGCAAGAAAACTTTTCAGGTGGCCCGAAAGCTCATCCTTGCTTCCGAATATCTTTATCCTCTCCGGCTTCATCCCGACCCTCTGCGCGCCGTCAGCATAATACTGCGACATTTCACCGAAAAGAAAGAGACCGTCAAATTTCCTGTCTGCCACAAACTCCCCCACCTTCATGTGGTAGAGCGGTGAGGACTCGCCCAGCTCCTTCATGTCTGCAAGCACGGCAAACCTTTTGCGGCCGGGGAACACATCGCACACGGACTCCAGCGCATACAGGGATGAGAGCGGGTTTGAATTGTAAGTATCATTGATCACAGTATAGCCGCTGTGAATAATTTCACTCCTGCCGCCTATGTTTTCAAATGATGAAAGCGCAGATGCAGCTTTGCCCAGGTCTATCCCCGCTGTTTCCGCAACTGCAAGGGCCGCAAGAATATTGTGTATATTATGCTTACCGTAAAGCGGCACAGTTACCTTAACTTTTTTATAAACCACGGTTGTGCTCTCTTCAGTGAGGGTGTAACCATCCGGTTTGATCTGCGCTTCAGGATTAAGCCCGTATGTAACCAGTCCAAGTCCATGCTCCGCGGCCAGGCGCGCGATAATATGAAAACATTCAGTATCCCTGTTCGCTATGAGTGTTGAACCGGGCTTCATCCCGTTCATGATCTCGCACTTGGCAAATGCCACGTTCTCAACGCTTCCCAGGAACTCAAGGTGCCCTGCGCCTATACTCGTAATTACGCCTATATCGGGCTGAACCATCATTGCCAGCCGCTCTATCTCACCTGTATGGTTCATCCCCATCTCGATCACCGCAGCGCTGAAATTCTCATCAATCTGCATGAGCGTAAATGGTACGCCGATCTCGTTGTTGTAGTTCTTCACATTTTTGTGCGCAGTGTAAGCCGATGACAGCACAATATGTATCAGTTCTTTTGTTGTGGTCTTGCCGTTGGTACCGGTAACACCAACCATCAGCGGCCTGAACCTGTCCCTGTGGTGTTTACCAAGCGCACCCAGCGCCTTCAGTGTATCGTCGCATAAGATCAGTCCCGTCCCTGTTGATTCCGCTATTTTCTCGTAACCGGTCTTCATGGTCATGCAGCATTTTACGCTTCCGGATCTGCACAGCTCCTCAATAAAGTCGTGGCCGTCAAACTTCTCACCCACAATCGGGATGTAAAGCCCGGCAGGTTCCCTGGAATCCGTAGTAACATCAGTGACCGCGATCCCGCGGCCGCCGCAAAGAATCCTGCCGCCTGTAACAGCCGCGATTTCACCCGATGTTATGGAGAGGTTCCCCTTCAATTCTTTCTTCCTGACATATATTTTAAAGCCATCTCTCTGTCATCAAAATGGCGTTTTGTCTTCCCTATGATCTGGTAATCCTCGTGCCCCTTGCCTGCCAGCACAATGATGTCGCCCTTCTCTGCCAGGCTTACAGCAAGCGCGATTGCCTTCTCCCTGTCTGGTTCAACCTTATAACTTTTCCCGTCAATGCCCTCAAGTATATCTTTTATAATCGCATCAGGCTGCTCGGTACGGGGGTTGTCGCTTGTTACAATGGCGATGTCGGAATTCTGAACCGCAATTCCGCCCATGACCGGACGTTTTGTCCTGTCCCTGTCGCCGCCGCATCCGAATACTGTTATTATCCTGTTGTGCGGCATTTCATTAACCGACTGCAGCAGGTTAAGGATAGCATCCCCTGTGTGCGCGTAATCCACTACAGCGTAGAATCCGAGCCCCGCGTCAACAACCTGCAGCCTGCCCGGCACACCCTCGATCAATGACATCCCGCTAACCGCGTCCTCCATCGATATGCCTGCCGCAACAGCGGCACCCAGCGCTGCCATGGAATTGTAAACCTGGAAGCGGCCCGCAAGTTTCAGTGAAATATCCAGAGTGCTTCCGTTCATCGCGGCCCTGTAACTGACGCCTGTGATTTTATCTTCGATGGAATTCTTATCAGCTTTTAACGCGGCATCGTGTTCAATGCCGAATGTGATCATGTCGTAAGGATAGATCCTCCGCTCGGCGTAAATTCTCCTGATGTAGTCATCGTCCATATTGATTACAGCAGTACGTTTCTGCTTACTGCTCAGGGCCAGGAGTGCAAAGATCTTCCTCTTGGCCTGGAAGTACGACTCAATGTTACCATGAAAATCCAGGTGATCGCCCGTGAGGTTTGTAAAGATAACGGTATCGAACTCTATATCGTCAGCCCTGTTCAGTTCCAGCGCATGCGACGAGACCTCCATGATCACATGGGTCACGCCGTCGTCGAGCATATGTCTCAGCAGCTCCTGGATATCTTTCGATTCAGGGGTCGTGTTCGGTGCGGGGATCACCTTCCCGGACCACCTGTAGTTCACGGTACCTATTACGCCGCATTTTATTCCCCGCGAGCCGTAAATTGTTTCCATTATATATGTAATCGATGTCTTGCCGTTGGTCCCGGTTACGCCTGTCACGTGGAGTGACCGTGAAGGGTTGCCGTAAAATGATGCGGAGAGAACAGAAAGGGCCTTACGCGTGTTATTTGAAACGAGCAGGGTTATCCCGGAATCCGCCTGTTCCCTGCACTCGCTGATCCTCCCGCCGGAAACCAGTATTACCCTGCAGCCCTTATCAACGGCAGACTGAATATACATGTGCCCGTCACTCTCGAATCCCTCGACAGCAATAAAGAGAGAACCTTCGGTCACCTTCCGTGAATCGTATTCAACCGAGGACACGGAGATGTCACCGCAAGCTCCTTCAGCAAGGCAGACCAGTCCGCCCGATTCCTTTACAAGTTCACTTACCTTCTTTATCATTTTCCTTAACTTTACCGGTTTCCTCTTTAATAACAATAACGTCCGAAGGCTTTATCCCTGAAAGACCGCTCCTGCCGGCGTTCGATTCGATTCTGCTGAAGTTTCTCAGTTTCTCCAGTTCTAACTTCAGCTTCGCATTCCTCTCAGCAAGTGCATGCTCGGACTTAACTACTTTCTTATAGTCCATCTTCGTTTTCATAATCTCGATGTTCTGCCATACGTACAGGATAACAAAGAGGCTCATTACAAAAACGATTCCAAAATGTTTCATAAACCCGCTGCCGGTACATCCTTAAGCTTTGTAACCGCCCGGAGCTTTGCGCTGCGCGACCTGTTGTTCCATGCAAGCTCGTCATCCTGCGGAGTAACGGGTTTCTTCGTTAAAACCTCCGCGAAGGAACCATTGTGGCATAAACAGTGCTGCGGTTCCCTGCCGCACAGGCAGCCGTCCTTCATCCTCCGGAAAAAATTCTTGGCGATCCTGTCTTCAAGTGAATGGAACGACATCGTCATCATCACCCCGCCCCCGGCCAGCACATTGAAACCCGCAGTGAGCCCCTTCTCAATTGCCTCAAGCTCCCTGTTCACCTCGATCCGCAGGGCCTGGAAGACCCTTGTTGCGGGGTGAATGTTTTTAACATGGAACTTCTTCGGGATAGCGGCCATGACGATCGAGGCCAGCTGCCCCGTTGTCTTAATCGGCGCCAGCGCTCTCCTCTCGCAGATCACAAGGGCAATCCTCGCGGCCCACTTCTCCTCACCGTAAACTTTAAATATACGGTTAAGCTCCCTCTCCGGGTATGTGTTGATCACGTCGCGCGCATCCGGCCCGGTTCCGTCAAGGCTCATGTCGAGCGGTTCATCGTGTGCGAATGCGAACCCCCGTCCGCTCGACTCAAAATGCCACGATGAAATTCCAAAGTCGTACAATATGTAATCAGGCCTGTTTGCGGCACTGAATTCTTTATCAATATCAGAAAAGTTGCTGTTCACAAAACGTATGCGGTCCCCGAACTGCGAAAGCCTCTCCTTTGCCCTTTCAAGAATCGCAGGGTCCCTTTCGAATCCCGTGATTTTAATTTCAGGAAAAAGTTTAAGCAGGATCTCGGAATGCCCCCCTTCACCAAGCGTGCAGTCCGCAAAATGCCCGGTCCCCTTTTTCAAAGAACCGTCAGTTATGTCAACAATTTCGCGCCAGAGTATTGGCTTGTGAATATATGCCGGATTATGAAGAGACCCGATCTCAAGATTATGTCGCTTCATCCGGCAGAGCCCTCTAAAATCCCAGGCCGTCGGCAAAGTGATCAAGAATCTCACCGCCCGGTTTGTAATTGCCGTAATGGTCCTTTGACCAGATCTCGATTTTATCCGAGAGCCCCAGGATTATCACATCAGTCTTAATATCAGCATATTTAAGCAGGTAGGCGGGGATTATCATCCTCCCCTGTTTATCGAGTTCGCATTCACTTGCGCCCCCCACAAGGAAACGCACAGCCATGCGGTTTTTGGGATCGGACTGTGGGAGCTGCATGAGCTTTTTTTCAACAAAATCTGTCCAGTCGCTCTCCCTGAAGGCCATGAGGCATTTATCAAAACCATGGGTGACCACAAGCTTTTCGATAAGGTTCTCCTCACCGAAAGCCTTGCGCAGTTTTACAGGAATTGCCACCCTCCCCTTGTCGTCAAGAGCGGGGGAATATTCACCCATGAACATTAATTTTACCTATCCTGAAGCGGTTCAACCCTTTTAATCACCACTTTACCCCATAATTCACCAATTAATGCCTAATGTCAACAAATAAACCGCATTTTAACAAAAAAACAGGGCCAGAGCCTAAACTTTTTCAAAAGAAGGTACGATAAATGAATTTCGCGCCTTTGGAGAGGGTCAGAGCCCTAAACTTAACAAAAGATTTTGCCACAGAGGCACAGAGTTCACAGAGAAAGGATTAAAAGAATGTTTATGCCAGGATGCAAAGACGCGGGGGAAGAGGCATGTCATTCCCGCGAAGGCGGGAATCTAAAACAGGACAGGAGCCGATTCCGTAATTCCGGGGAATCCGGGGTCAGAGCCCTTTAATCTCCCTGATAATAATTTTTTTAGTTGACTCAAACCATGCAAAAATATTTATTACATTTCAGTTTCAAGCGGGTGTAGTTCAATGGTAGAACTTTAGCCTTCCAAGCTAACCACACGGGTTCGATTCCCG
>DAONFG010000053.1:0-18096 GCA_035403465.1 Spirochaetota bacterium
CGCAGGAACAGTATTTATGCGCAAACCGTCTGCCCCGCTATTCTACGAAGCAAAGACAATAGCTGCGGGACTTTTTGAAAAACTGCGCGTTAAAAACTACTCCCTGGTTCCGGAAACAAAGACTCTTCCGCCCTATGCACACCCGGGGAGATCGATGAAGATTATGATAGAAGGCAAAGAGGCGGGACTGATCTTCGAGGTGCACCCCGAAACTGCCGTCTCATTTGAATTCAACGGCAGCGCGGCAATATTCGACATTGACCTGAACGCCGTGTTCGATGCAGAAAAGCTCCCTGTCAAATTCAGGGAGCTGCAGAAGTTCCCCGAAGTGCCGTTCGAAATTTCAGTAATCGCAGACAGGATGACATACAGCGGCGATATACAGAACGTTATACTCAGGAGCGACAAAAACCTTGTAAGGGAGGCCGCGGTATTTTCGACATACGAAGGCGCGCCCATACCTGAAGGTAAAAAGTCGGTCTCGTTCAGGGTTGTCTTCGCGTCAAAAGAGAAGACCCTTGAATCCGCAGAGATCGAGGCGCTCCAGAAAAAGGTTATCGCAGACATAACAAAGAGCGGTTACAGCCTGAGGTAAAAATTCAGCCAGGCATTCCATGCAAACTGCAGGGGGCAGGTCTTTGACCTGCCCTTTTTATTCCCTTAGTATCTTCCTTGACATTTAGACTTTAATGCTGTCATGTTAAATTAAATATATAGAATTCACTAAAAAAGAGGCAATTATGAATATTAGTATTTATACTATTTTTTTTATGATAGGATGTGCCGGAATAGTCAGCGGCATAAAATTCAGAAATAAATGGATAACGATTCCTTCACTGGCTGCTGCAGTGATGTCTGCCATTATGATTGTTGCGACGATTATCGTTAGATAGATGATGTGCAGTTTCCCGTGCAGCACGGGTGCCTGCGGTATCCCATACACGCTGTAATGTTACTTTCTTTTACGGAAAAAGAAAGTACCGCAACAATAGGGGATTGGCCTGAAAGTCATTCCCGCGAAGGCGGGAATCTATTCTGACAACCTCCGATTGCCGCGTGCAGGACCGGAAATACAGCAAACCTAATTCCCCAGTATCATCATCCTCGAAGTACATGTAGCTATAAGCTGGTTATCAGGATTATAAGCCTTCCCTTCGAATATGATAAATCTCTTTGTCATCTTGACGATTCTTCCCTCGACAAACAGTTCGCCGTCCGCGGGTGAAATGGTTTTAATAAAGGTTGTGTTAAGGTCAAGGCTTGTTGTGGGTTTCTTTGCCGCCAGGTATGACAGCGGGCCGAATGTGTTGTCAAAAAATGCGGGTATCATGCCGCCCAGCAGAAAGCCTGCCGGGTTGCAGTACTTCTCCTGCACGGGAAATGATATTTTGATATATTCGTTCTCTTTATAATCCAGGTATTTTCCCTGCATCTCGACAAAGGAATTTGGAGGGAGAGTAAGGCCGGGTATACCCATAAGCTCTTTCATTGAATCAAACGCGTTTTTATTTTCAAAATTCATTTTGTTTACCGCTGGTGTTTTATTAATTATGTAATTGTCTGTATCATGACATGGGATGGTCAAGTTTTTTATTTGATCAGTTTTGAGGTTTGAGTGGGGTGGATACTGCGGTATCCCATACACGCTGTAATGGTACTTTCTTTTACGGAAAAAGAAAGTACCGCAAAGAAAGTCCGCTGCTCAAACGCCGCAGGGGCTTCTAAGCGCCTCATGCGGCGGCTGGCCTTCCTTTAACTGTCATATACTTCTATTATCCAATAACTTATTGTGGAATAACCCTGCCGTGGTATTGCTTTTGCATATACTCCTGCAGGGCTGAGTCCGCCCTCCGTGGCGGTTCAGCACCATGTCGCCGCCCTCCTGGCGCTTCATTAACGATGTTAACCTGAAATATTGTTTTAACAAAACTTTATTTATAAAAACTTTTTGCGCGGGTGTGTCATATTCGATCAGGTCTCCATACATGTGCAGTTGTAATTGGTACTGCATTATTACTTTTTGTATGATTTACTAGTATGTGTTTTCAATGATCTTATTTATGTCAGAAGCTCACCTTGCGGTGAGCTTCTGTTTTGTTTCCTTAACCGTGTGTGGTTCAGTTTACCCGTAAGAAGTGTCCGGTATGTTGAGTTCCTTATTCGGGATCGTATAGTCAAGAATGGCATGGGGTGTGGCAGGGCTATTTACAGACAGTATCTCACTAAAAAAATCTACGGCGCAGTATTTGGATCCCAATAAATTGTTGTTTTTGGATTGGTCATTTTATAATGCTCCTGAAGTACTATGGAACCTTCCTTAGTTATCTGTGTATATAAAATAAACATTACAGACATTTTTTTAAATTTTTTTAAATAGGGAATTGATTCATCTGAAATTTCAGTACTTGAAAGACCAAGATAACCCAGATTATTCAACTCGCTTAAATATTGAATAGCTTTATTATCAATCTTTGTCTTTCTTATTTCAAGATAGTCTAATTTGGATAATTTCGAAATATATTTAAAACCTTCAGAAGTAACATTTGTATCATTAATGATTAACCTTTCAAGTTCAGGAAAACTCTTGCTTATTATCTGTAATCCTTCATCCGTTAAGCTAGTATGTTCAAGAGTTAAGACCCGTAAATTTTTTAATGGTGCTATATAACTAATACCTTTGTTTGTGATAGAACATTCACAAAAATGAAGTACAGTAATATTATCAATTTCCTTTAATATTCTTAAGTCTTCTTCATCAACAATTTTCTCTGTACTAAAATCGACTGTCATTTCCATTTCATTTCCACGACCTAATTTCATAACACTGTTGTTGTATTTACTATTAAGGAAATTTAGCGCCTCTTCTGATTTTTTATTACTACAATTCATAGTGAATGCTATACAAAACAGCATTAAAGTAATATAATATAATTTATTCAAAGATCTGACTGATGACATCTTTTATCTCCTTTTCTTTATATATTGGAAACGTACTAGTTTGTCTCTTCTAAAAACTTCTGTATATAATAATCCTGTCGTTCTATAACCATCAGCACCTGTATCTGCAAAAATCCTGACTTTTCCATCGTTTCCTTTATTAATTGTTACCGTATGTTCTATCTCTTTTTGTTTTCGTTCACTCCACTTTTTAAATGTAGCCTTCCCGTAATCAAAATCAACCGCATTAATATCTTTATAAGGATTATCACTTTGTAAAGTTATTTGCTCATACCCATAATCCTTAACAATATCTTCTGTATATCGATTTACATTTGCAGTTTTAGGATTAATATCTTTATTATCTAAATGCTTACTATAAAACTCTTCCTCAGTACCAATCTGTGCACCGCTCATTAATAACTCAATATATGTACTGTTTGCTACACATGCCTTACTCGCAAAAGTATTTGCATCTTCCGGTTCATAGTCAAATGTATATATAAGCATCTGAGCTAAACCACCATTATATCCTTGATATAATTTATCTATAGAATATTCAGTTATAATATTATTATTGGATTCTTCTGAACCTCCCCAGTTTGGTCCGGCTGTGTTATAATCAAGTTCATAGCTTAAATAACCCGTATTTTGTCTACCCGCCACCTTTGAGGCATTCTTCTCTTTATCTCGTTCAGCAACCTCCTGGTCATATTTCTTATCCACATTTCGTGTTATTGAAGTCCTTTCCTTTTCAAAAATTTCACCGCCGGCTTTAAACTTTTGCTTCATTTCTTTCCAGCTGTTTTCATCATTAACATCAAGGCCATTAGCTTCCATCAGGTCATTCTTTACCATTTCTTCTGTAACATCTTCACCATTGGCCTTTCTGTCGGCAACAATCCTTTTGACAAGCTTATCTGCATTTGTTCCTTCTCTATAAACTGACCTTACTGTTTTACCTGCAAGGTCTTCTCCTTCCGGATTAATACCGGCTGATGACTGTATCTCAAAAGTCCTTATCCTCTGAATACCATCGTCATCACTTGCCATCAAACTCTGAATACCAGAAGTAACCATAGATGCGGCAGTAGTCACTTCATCCCAGGCCATACCAGCTACAGTACTTACTCCCTCCCATGCCGCAGCCGCACCATCCCTGATCGATGTTCCAATGTCAGCCATGGTCTGGCCAAGTCCCCTGCCCAGTGACGTGAATATTCCCGCAAGAGCTGTATCGAGAAGTTCAAATGGATCATCAGGTGTGTTCTGCCGTGTTGATCTGCCGTTCTCTGCGTCTATCTCATCCTGCAGATCATCGGCGCCGGCCTGCATTGCTGTCTTGGCCCTGTTCTCACCGGCATTGTACCTGGCATACATATCCTGCGTCACAAGGTTTATAGTATCCACATTCCCTATCACGTTCATGTCAAAATTTTCATCACTGCCAAGTGCTTTGCGCATTCCGTACGTTGAGTAGTTGTTTATCAACGTTGTTGTGTACGTGTTATCAGTTACACCAAGACCAACGGACATTCCTCTGCTGATCAGTCCTCCCACATAATTTCCAACGGCCGCTGTCATGCCAGACTTAAAACTCCCTTTCCAGTCACCTGTGGTTATACCCTGGCTTACGCTGCTTCCAAGGCCGTTTACAAGGGCGTTGCTGAATCCGCTCCCTGATGCAGAGCTCCCTGCTGCCGCTGTTGCCCCTGCCGCAAGCCATGTCCTGCCGCTGGTCATCCTGTCTCCGTCCCAGCCGAACCCGTTTTCAGGATCATACTGTATGCCAGACACAACTGTGTTGCCAAGGGTCCTTGTTGTGTTCTCTACCACTGCGCCCAGGAATGGACCTCCTGCGACACCTCCAAGGTAGTCTGTCCCCACTCCTATGCCTGCTGTAAGGACGCTTGTTCCAACACTGAACGCTGCCTTTTCCCAGTCCATACTGCCGTCCGCAACCTGTATGCCCGTGGTAAGCATCTGTGCCGCAAAGCCTGCCCAGGGTCCGCCTGCTATTCCCGCGGCCATTACTCCAACATTCATCATGTTGGGCCCGCCCGGGAACATCGGCTTGGCGTAGAATCCTGCATCAAGCAGTGCTTCCCCTGCCGCCCACTGGCCGTAGTATTTGGCAAACTCCCTGTTCAGGCGTTCAAATTCGCCCTCTGTGTAATCGCCAAAGAGTCCACCCTCTTCAAAGACGTTCTCTATATCGTCATTTAGATTTACGCTCTCAAGGCCTACGTACACTTCAAGTTCTGATGCGTCTATACCTGCATAGGTTTCCGGCTTTGTAAAGTCTATTTCGCCATCAAGACCCTTTATCGGTTTAAGCATTACCGTGCTGTTCGGCATGCTCACGTAGTCCCTGAACTTTTTGGTTTTAAACTTGTCGCCTGTCAGGTTACTCTCTACGCATACGCGTATTGTCCACAGGTTCTCCTTTTCGCTGCGCACAAAGTCCGCTTCGCCGAAGGTATCCGAATATCTCAGGTCATATTCCACGCTCCTGTAGACATTCCTGTTTGCCTCCGTAAGCTGTTTGTTAAAATTATCTATGATCCCGTTAAGAACATCCAGCACCTGCAGGTTGCGCATTACTCCGAACGCGCTTTCATATTCCTGCTGCCACTCTTTGTTCCTGGCGTTAAGTGCCGCGTTGTTTCCAAAACCGAATATCTCTGCCATGCCCGCCACGCGATCTGTGTTGAACATTGTACTGTTCAGCACTCCAAGTGTGCCTACGGGTATGTTCCTCATTGTTTCGTTCAGAATCGAATCCGTGTCTACGGCTATCCCGTCCATTCCGGGCATGTATTTTCTTATCTGCTTTTCATAGCCGTCTATTGTTGTCTTGAGGTCCCCGTATATCTTCCGGGCCGCCTCTTTATTTGCAGCCTTGACCGCGTCATCGCCCCAGGTCTTCATCTCCTGCTTCATCTCTATATCGCGGTCTGTCCACCACTGTTTACCTGCCTCTATCTCCTTCTGTGCCTCTATTCTCCATTTGCGCCACTTCTGCAGGTAGTCGTTGCCCTTCTGCCTCCAGTCGCGCATGCCACGGTTAAGTATGTACCCTGTTATCTCCTCCCACCGGCTTCGTCTCTGCTGGTACTTCTCCTGCTGCTGCTGCCACAGCTGCTCCTGGTAAAGGCGGTTCTGGCGGATGTATTCATTAATGATCATCTGCTGCACTGAACTGCCGTTTTCGTTCCAGGCAAACTCGTTCATTACTGTTGTATAGCCCTCAAAGCTGCGCTGGCGGTATTCTCCGCTGCCCCCGGATACTGGCGCGTTAAATCCCACTGCCGCGTCTTTAAGATCATTGTACGTATCCTCAAGGTCGCGCAGCATTACGGTGTAGTCATGGGTTCCAGACTGCGCGCTCTGCTGTACGTAGCCCATAAGATCTGTCATGTATGTTGCCCTGTATCCTGACGTTGCCGCTCGCAGCTGCACTGACACTGTTCTTATATCATAGTTATTGTCATACAGGTCATAAACTGCCCCGGCTTCAAATCTTTCCGGCTCCTCGCCTCCCAGTTTTACCTTTATCCAGGCGTCAGTCACGTTATAGGTTTCACCAGTCTCGGCCTGGTCCTTGTTAAGAACCACCACCTTGCCCCTGGTTACCCTCTGGCCGTTTACCTCCTCTTCCACCTCGTAGTATTTGACCTTTACATTTGCGCCGTCTATATCCTTGCGCTGGATGTCTTTTCTTATTGTTCCCGCATTTATACCTTCAACGTCCACCCTTGTGGTTGTCGTATCATAAAGGTATCTAAGATCCTCGTCTGTAAGATTGTAACCATTGGCTGTACCAAGGTATCTCTTTACGTCATCAAGTGTCTTTACAGAGACCGCGTTTACATACTTTGTATAGGCAGGTATATACTCTGTCTTGGCCGCAACAAAGTCCTTAAGCGTGTCTTTTATTTTGTTTGAATGCGGTGTATAATCAGCTTTTGCGTCTTCCCGTTTCTCTCTCCAGGCTTTTTCAGCTTTCCAGGCTTTGTACCAACGCTTGGGGTGCTTTACCAGGCTGGTATGTTTTTTCCTGTGTTCATAGTAATCCTTCATATACCTGGCATACGCGTAACGCATATAATTGGTCTGTATCTTCTTCAGTGTGGCTCCGTCACCAAAATTGCTGTACAGGTCCTTGATGTCCTGTTGTACGTAACCAGCAAGGGACTCAAATTTATCAGCGAAGATTTTCATAGCCAAAGTATAATCGCTGTCTGAGATTAGTTCCCCCTCTCTATTCATCACCTCCCAGCAGCCGTACCATTCCATTGCGTCTGAATACAGGGTTACATCCGCGCTGGTCTTTATATGCGAAAGTATTCTGTCCCGGATATCTGAAAGTTCGGCCATCCTCTCCTTGTTTTCCTTTACCTCCTGCGACAGGTCGGCAAAAAACTGTATCCTCTCCTTGGCCCTTGTATATTCCGCCTCTTTCTGCTCATAATCAACCCTGTAACCCTCAACCTTTTCGTTAAGCACTTCATCTGTCTGGCAGATCCGTATATAGCTCTCGCTCTTCCTTACAAAGTCGGCCTTGTAGTCAGCGTATTCACCGTCCGCGTCTGTGTTCGTGTTAAGGGTCACTACAGACTCCTGGTTATCAACAGCACTCTGCCTTGCCCTGTAAACCGCCGCTGCCTCATTGTACCTGGTAAGGATCCTCTCATAGTTTTCACGCGCGTCAGGTACGGGCAGTTCGCTGTAATCAGTGCTGCCGCTGCCGTCAACGGTCGTAGCGCTGCCAAGACCGCTGTCAAGGGTGCTGCTCTCTTTCAGGTAGGGAGTGTTCGCGTATTCATATATGCTGGATGTTCTTTCAAACTCAACCTCTGCAGCCTTGTACAGGCTGTAGGTTTCACTTATGTCCTCCATTGCATCAGTATACCTTTCATTAGCAAGGCGGTAGTTCTCCTGCGCCTGGTCAAGGCTGCTCCTTGCTGTCTGGAACTCAGCCTCCCTTGTCTGATGCGCCCCCTGTGCCGTCTCTATGTCCGCAAGCAGTGCCGCTTCATCCTTTTCGCCAAGCTGTTCAATAATTTCATTGTTATTTACCACCTTGCCCTTGTCCGACAGTATCGCTGTCTCCATTGACATAAGGCCCGAGTAAAGGTCGTCTATTCCGGCCCTGGCAATAGTGTTCGCCGAATTTGCGCCGTCAATGCAGCTGTCCAGATTATTTTCTCCGTCAGTACCAACATAACCTGTAAGGTAATTGTATGCCCTGTCTGCTTTTTCAAGAAATGCCGTAATCGTATTCACTGCGGGCGCTGCTGTTTCATATGACTTACCCAGCGTTCTGAAAATTCCTGCGATCCTGTTTACGTCATCTATGATCCCGTTTATGCTGTAGCTTAAAGAGTCACGCACCATGGGGTTCTGCGAATACATTATTACATTTTTGGTGCCGGTTTCATCATACCCGTCCATATAACCTGTTCCGGAAACTGGAACAACTTCTATTACAGTCGTCGATTCAGTACTGATAACATCATCGTCTCCCATGACCTTTCCGGTGTCTATTACCGAAACGGCGTTGTCACGCCAGTTCTTCTCACTCACCCCGGTTTTAACAAATGAATCAAGCGCCTTCGCCTTGTCCAGATCAGCCTGAACTCTTCCCAGGTATTCCTCCATGGCGATAATTCTTCCGCCGAAGCCCTGGTCAAACCTGTCTATCTCCCTTTCAAGGCCACCGCTGGCAATCGCCAGTTTCCCGTTTGCAACTGACTCCCTGCCGTATATTCCGTATTCATAACCTGGAAGTATGGCACTTCCCTCGCCGTATATGTACATCTGAAAGTAACGTGCAGCGTCAGGTGAAAGCGTTTCAATGTAGGCATCAGTGTTCCCGTTGTAAAAAAGCACCGCGCTCAGCCTGCCGGCGTATTTCTCAACTTCATCAACTATATCACCATTTATATTATCACTGCCGAACTCATCTTCAAGGAGAGATTCAATGTCCCGGGAATTTGCGTTCCCTGAAAAGACCATGTCATAATAAAACTTCTCTGCAAGGTAGACCCTGACCGGATGCGGCTGTTCGCTGAACGGCCTCTTTACAGCACTGTCAAGATACTCCCTTATAAGCGCGTAGTTCCTCAGGGATTCTGCTGTTTCATTATCAAGTTCACCAGACCTGGTCCCTGCGCTTATGTAATCGTCAATTGAGGCGACGCTGCCCTCTGCGGCTGCAAGTTCATACTGCACACGCGCATAGGCCGGGGTTGTATCACGTATAAACTGCTCTCTCATGGTTTCATGGAGCAATGCGGCGTAATCCGCGGGCGCGGCCTCACCCATGTTCATGATGTAAATTCTTTCGCGTTCTGCCAGGTCAATAACGTTGATGTGCGAATAGAGGTTACTTATAAAAGTTGAAACTCTGTTTTCGCCAGATGTTTCGTTCCCGTCAATCTCCAGTTTCTGAGAACCCGTAAGTCCTTCATACGCGCTGATAATCCGCATTGCAATGTCGTTGTAAGATGTACCGTTTTCAATACTGTCGCCGCATATTGCCAAAAAGGCATATGCCGTCTTCGCGCCGTCTGCCGCATCCTGTGCCGCTGCCAGTATCTCTTCAGCAGTACCGCTCATCATGCTGTTCATGTAGCTCAGGATAAAAAGTTCAGTATCGAGGTTCTTTTTAATTTCGGAGATCTCCGCTGCAGCTGTCCGTATTGATTCAGGCACAGGCATGCCGCTCTTTTCAAGGTTCGCTACATACTGCTGCAGCATCTCCGCGGCCCTGCTTATCTCTACCGGTTCCATGTCCCTGAAAGCTTCAACGCTGAACAGGTTCTCACCCGGCGTACTGCCCATGGTAATAGCGGATGTTATAAAGCCGTAAAGGTCATCAAGGTAGTTATGGTCTTTCTGGAGATTCTCTTTATTAATAAAAAATAAGCTGTTTTCAATGGCAAAATTTTTAAGGGATTCATCAATATAATCAGCAATATCAGCCCTTGCGTCATATTCTTTTATATAGGCAAGTCCGGGTATTCCGCTCCCTGCGGCATAATACTCACGCAGGTACTGGACCGCTTCAATGTCGCCTTCAGAAGCCCGCCTTTCCATCTTCGCAAGTGTTCCTGCACTCTCACCACCGGCCATATCCTCGTGGATTTCTATCGCGTTCTCTGCGTAATCGCTCTCCGATGCAAGCCTCTGTCTGTACGCACCCCATGTCTCGGCAGTAAGGCCCTTGTACCTCTCTTCAAAATATTTGAGCGCGGTGTAATGTATTATATAGTCGCTGTTGTTCTCACCGTACACATAACGCCGTTTATCCAGTTCGGCCTTAAGAAATCCCCATGCGTCATTGTACGACTTTTCGCCTCTCCCCGCATCTGCATCATCAAAATACTGCTCAATAATACCTATAGCTTCCGCTGAATAACGCGCGTAATCAGCATAAACATCATGGTCAGCAATATACTCAGTGTCCGCGAACGCTTCAGGGTCAAAGTCACTGTCCCTGAGCATCTCTATGCTCTTTCTGTATATATTAACACTGGCGTTAAGGCTTAAATATATTCGGCGTATCTCCAGCAGTACATTATCTCTTTTAACGGCCCTGTCATCACCTGTGGCGCTGTTATACGCGTCAAGAGCAGCCTGCACTACCGCGTAGTATTCATCTGACTCATCTCCCCAGAGTACCTGCCTGTTTGCCGAAATCGCCGCGGCCCAGGCTGCAACATCCGCTTCGGATTCGGCGCCTTTTATTATGCTCCTGAAAAGATCAACCCTGTCCTTTGCCTTTTCATGTTTTTTTACCATGTCTCCGTATAAGCCGGCAAACCCTGTTGTACGTGCCGTAAAGTCCGCTTCGTTCTGTTTAATAAAGAGCTCCTCGCGCTGCCGGTTTATCGACTGTTCAACACGCACGATGTTGCGCTCAATTTCGATGATTTCATTTTTCAGGTATTCAACAGGCCTCACCCCGCCGTCTTCACCTGTCATGTTTTTGTATACTATAAACGCGGCTTTTGCCTTTGAATAATCATCCTCTGCAGACTTAAGCGCTGTTTCAGCGTTACTGTATACCTTCGCAAGGTTTTCAATGTTTGAATTATAACTGTCATAATATCTCTGCCACGCGGCGGCGTCATCGGTTAATGGTTGTAGTCCCTGGATGTTTCTAAGCTCTGCAAGTATATTATTCACCGCCGCAAGAGCATTGTCGTAGGCCGCTTTCGCGCTTTCCATTTGTCCCCTTGCCGCTGTCATGTTCTCTTCTGTCTTCGCGGCTGTCTCCCTTGTTGTCCCTTCGGCGTATTCAAGCACGGACCTTGCTATTTCAAGTCTCTGGTTCCAGAAGGCCATGTCGCGCTCTGCAAGTTCAAGGCTGTACTCGGCCTGGGTCATAAGGTACGGGTCTGCTGAACCAACGGCATTTGCACCGTAATTGCCCGAAGCATTGGTCAGGTAGCCTGCGCCCTCCTCCCGGCCCTCCATGTTGCGTTCATGCATGTAGAACTCCGCGTCACTGGCTATGGTGCTGAATGACTCCCTTATCCTCTGCCACCTTGCCAGTTCAAAGGCGTAGTAGCAGTTCGCGGTCCTTCTTGTCCGGTCAGACTCAAGTGTCACAACATTGTTCCAGTTGCGCGTCCACGCCGTTCTCTTTGTCTCCTTTGTGTATGTCTGCCTGCCGAAAACAGAATCCCCGTCTCTAGTGATTCTCTGCGAAATATTCTCCACGACTGAAATAGTGTATGTTTCGGTAAAAGTACCTGCCGCGTCACTGTATCCGGGTTTAGCAGCCTGTGTTAACACAACTTCAATACTCTGTGAATAATCAGTGTCATACATGTGCTGCTGCATGAACCTGTTTTTACAATCCTGAATTGCAGCCTCAACCTGGCCCGCAAGTTCCTCGCCGATAGCGTTTTTAAAACTCTCATCATAACTGCTGAACGCGTACTGCGCCGCGGTTGATTCCCTCATTTCAGTCAGCCATTTTATATTATCAACGGCATCTGCATAAACAGCAGAACCGTTCACAGCCAAGTCAACAAGGTCCCTGTTGCCGTCGCTCCAGCGGCCGGACATGCTCTCCATGTACTCTGTAAACTCACTCCTGCTCCTCTCCGTATTCAGGTCAAGTTCACTGTTCCCCTGTTCCCACTCATCAAGCCCTGCATAGATCTCCTGCGCCAGCTTTGTCTCCCATTCCAGACGCGCGGCCTCCAGTTTCCGAAGGCCCTCGCGCCATTTTGCCTCTGCAGTTTGAAACGCCTCTTCAGCTGTCTTCTTCCATGATACCAGCTCATTATACAGCTTTTCTCGCGCCGACTCCCATTTGCCCATGCCGTAGTCAATGATCTTTTTCAGTTCCTCCTGCCAATTCTCACCCAGGCCTGTAAAATCTATCCTGCTGCCGCTTTCAGCAGAATAGTTCTTCCGGAGTATCCTCTCCTCTTCGGCACGTATCTGCGACTCCGTGTCCGAGAGTATATTATCAGTAATCACCTCAGCGCTTCTGCTCTCGCTCTCCTCGCGAAGCGTCCTGTTGCCTGACCTTTTCTTTTCGATAAAACCGGTTTTGCCAAGGTAAAGTATTGTATCCTTCTCGATATCAAATCTCTGCCTTAGATCATTTTCTATTCTAATAACCTCGGCCAGGAAACCCTCTTTCTCCTTACCGGTCAGGGACTCAGCACTGGTGTTAAGCCCTGCTGTTTCAGGGGCGTACACACTCTCCCATGTACTCTCCGTATCCTGCACAGCGCCTGCTACGTAACTCTCCCAGGCAGCAGTGTCAGTAAGACCGGCATTCCCCGCGTCATTGACCCTCTCTTTTAAACCTGTCATTGTACCCGTTGTATACGAAATAGCCCCCTGCCTTGCCCTCCAGCTCCCCTTTTCATAAAGCAGGGCATCATCAAACCCGCTCTCCCACTGCGCCCTGGCCTCCTCCATGGCCTGGAGTACCCGGTCAGAATCAAAACCTTCGCGTATAAACCTGTCGCATTCAGCAAGGGCATTTCTCTCCCATGCCGCGGTCATCTCCTCCCTGCCCGAATCAACGACACGCTGCCACTCCTCCGCGGACATGTTCCTGTCAGCCTCAACCGTGTAGCGCTCAAAGATATCCCGGTCACGCGGGAACTCCCTGAACCTGATGTCACCGTAATCCCCGCCCAATGCAGTTTTGACGATCATGAATAACGCAAATAGTGCCGCTTTGTAGATTGTGCTGCTTTTTTTCATTAACACTCCCCGTTTATGCCTGACTGGTTCAGGCAGCAGGCTGTACTGCCCCTTAATGTTATTACGTTCCGGGAAGGTGATTTTGAAAAAAAAAATTATTGATTACGCAAAAAATTTCAGTTACCGGGCAAACATTCGTGATTAAAAACGTCTATGGCAGGCAAAGCATTGTTTCGATATTGATATAAGGCAGGATGAAAAAAAGTATTCCATAATACACTTCGGGTTATCTTCGTAATAGATTCGTAATGGCTTCGACATTGATACCGGGTAAATATCCGGCTTCAAACCCTACTGCCCTGTAATATTCTTGACACACCCCCGCCCCATGGATAACCATATATTTCAAGGTGCAGCAATGCTTACAAACGACGAACTCGAACGCTACAGCCGCCACTTCCTCATCGAAGGATGGGACCAGGCGTGCCAGCTGAAGCTTAAAAACTCCACGGTATTCATTGCGGGCGCAGGGGGCCTGGGCAGCCCCGTATCTTTATACCTTGCGGCAGCCGGCGTGGGCAGGCTCATAATCTGCGACATGGACAAAGTTGAGCTTTCCAACCTGAACAGGCAGATACTCTATACCGTTGATGATTTAAACCTGTCAAAGGCCGAAAGGGCCGGGCACAGGCTCAACAGCCTCAATCCCTCAACAGAGATTATCACCCTTAATAAAAAGATCGAAGACGCCGTTGATGCAATTAAAGGCGCCGATTTAATTCTTGACTGCCTTGACAGTTTCACCTCACGCTTGTTCCTGAACAGTGTATCGTTCAAAAACAGGATACCAATGGTCCATGCCGGTGTGTCAGGGTACTACGGCCAGCTTACATTTATAATTCCAGGCACTACGCCCTGTCTCAACTGCTTTATATCCGAAAACACGCCGCAGTCTTCAAAGGGGATCACGGGCGCAATGGCTGGGATAACAGGGTCCATGCAGGCAATCGAGGCGCTCAAGTTCCTCACCGGCACAGGCGATCTCCTTGCAGGTAAGCTGCTTTACATAGACTGCATGACCATGCGCTTTAATACAATGAATATGGCTAAAAATCCGGGTTGCAAAACCTGTTCTGAAAAATAACCGGCGGAGGATTGTTATGAAAAAATCAAGGATAGTGGGTGCGGTATTAATCCTGTTTCTTATATTCGGGCTCTACTTTTATTTCAGGTACTATTTTACCGAGGAGCAGAAAAACATAACGCAGCGCAAAATCGAGTCAATCACCGGGCAGAACCTTACTGTTACTGTTTTCGGTTTTGACGGAAGGATCATCAAAAGATGGACCGGCGTTAAAAAGATCACTTCGTTCGCGGACCAGAGAAACTACACCTTCTTCTATTCTAAAGAGGGCAAGTATGTCCAGATTCCAGACTCGGTATGGTACATAGCAGAGGAGGAATGATTTGCCCCCGGTGCCTGTCACCTCGCTCAAGGGGATAGGTAATGCACGGGCCGCTCTCCTTGAATCAGAAGCCGGCATCAGGACTGTCCAGGACCTGCTCTACTACACGCCAAGGAGGTACCTTGACCGGTCCGGCGTAAAAAAGATTTCCCTCTGCATGGCGGGCGAAGAGGTCACCATCTCAGGTGTAATCACCAAAGCCGCCATGGTCAGGCGCAGCAGGGAGATGCTCGAGGTCGGGGTAAGCGACGACAGCGGCAGTTTAACCGCGGTGTTTTTCAGCGGCGCCCGGTTCTTCAGTAAAATATTTGTACCAGGCGCGAATCTCCTCCTCTCAGGTAAACTTTCGTTCTTCCGCGGACTGCAGATGGTCCACCCTGAATTTGACTTTCTTGATGAAACCTCGATCGACCGGGCTCTTAACACAGGGAGGATTATCCCGCTCTACAGGTCAACTCTGGAGCTTAAAAAAATCGGGTTTGATTCGCGGGGATTCAGGCGCAGCGTGATGCAGGCGCTTGAACACTTTGCCGGTGACATTAAAGACCCCCTCGACAGTGATATGCTGGAAAGAAACAGCCTTATCCCCCTGGATAAGGCTATCCGGAACATTCACTTTCCTGAATCCTTTGACCACGCAGAGGACGCGCGCAGGCGACTCGCTTTCAATGAAGTTTTCTTTCTCCAGTATTACCTTTCGCTCACCAGGATCATTACGCGGAAAATGTCGCACAGGAACAGCCGGGAACGCTCACGCGGCCTGGCCCACAGCTATATAAAAAATCTCCCGTTCAAACTTACCGCTGACCAGCAGAAAGCCGTAGACGAAATAATTTCCGACATGTCTCTCCCATTCCCCATGAACAGGATGCTCCAGGGTGACGTTGGCGCGGGCAAGACCGTTGTTGCAATCGCCGCATCGCTCGTCTGCATAGAATCCGGATCACAGGCCGCGATTATGGCGCCCACAGAAATACTTGCACTGCAGCACTACAACACCGCAATAAAAACACTGCCCCGGGGTGTCACATGCAGGCTGGTCACCGGGAGCACAAAACAGTCCGAACGCAGCGCCATATTCAGCGAATTAAGCAGCGGCGAATGCAGCCTTGTGTTCGGCACGCACAGCCTGATACAGGATGATATAAATTTTAAAAACCTGGGCTTCATTGTTATCGATGAACAGCACAGGTTCGGCGTACAGCAGAGGGCCGCGCTGCGTACAAAGGGCAACAGCACAGATCTGCTTGTCATGACCGCGACCCCTATCCCCAGGTCATTATCACTTACAATTTACGGCGACCTTGACATCTCCTCCATCAGGGAAAAACCCGCAGGGAGGCAGCCGGTTAAGACATTTGCCTTCCCGGAATCAAGGCTGCAGGGTGTGTACAACTCCATGCGGAGATACGTTGAACAGGGCCGCCAGGTATACTATGTGCTTCCGCTCATCGAGGAGTCTGAAAAGGTTGACCTGAAGTCGGCAGTCGAGACATTCAGCCATTTAAAAAATGATGTCTTTGCAGACCGCAGCGTGGCGCTCATGCACGGCAGACTTAAGCAGAATGAAAAGGAAGCGGTCATGGAATCGTTCCGCTCGGGCACGGTAGATATACTGGTTACCACAACGGTCATCGAGGTTGGAGTTGATGTGCCCAACGCCTCTGTGATCATTATTCACCACGCCGAGAGGTTCGGCCTTGCGCAGCTGCACCAGCTCAGGGGGCGGGTCGGACGGGGCGAGCACCAGTCATTCTGCGTGCTGGTGCATCCCGATAATGTCTCTGCGTATTCACTGGAACGAATCAGGACCATGACAGAGACAGACGATGGATTTATCATTGCAGAAAAGGACCTCCAGCTCAGGGGTGACGGCCAGCTGACCGGCACGCGGCAGCATGGCAATTCAGGCTTCGAGTTCATGGACCCCGGTACAGACATGGACCTGATACTGGCTGCGCGCAAAGAGGCTGCCATGGTCACTGAACGGGTTAAGGACCCTGAACTCGAGTTGCGCCAGACAGGTGAAAGCTCAGGCCTCCATTCGCTCAGGGAGCTCCGCACAGGCCGCATACTCTCATTGCTTTCGTAGATTTACGCGGATGTAAAAAAACCGGTTTATAACGGTTTACGAAATGATTAGTACCGGTCATTGCGAACGAAGTGAAGCAATCTGTTCAGGCAGAAATGGGTTTAATATAATAAAATAATAGTTCCCAAAAACAGACTGCCGCGGCATTCCATGCCTCGCAGTGACGTTATTTGTACTGATTCAATCGAAAACGAAATGATTAGTACCGGTCATTGCGAACGATTCATTTACACAACTACATCAACCTCGGGCGCTGCTTCCTTGTGCCCACCCTTATTGTTTACAAGGGCCGGGAGCTGCTCGCCTGCAATAATCATCTTAATCTCCGCAGCATCAAGGGTCTCCCTCTCTATAAGGTTCCTGGCCATTGTTTCAAAGAGTTCATTGTTCTGGCGCAGCTTATCCCTTGCCTCTCCCAGGCAGAACTTGATAATCCTGTCAACCTCTTCATCAATAATCTGCGCAGTGGCCTCGCTGAAATCCCTGTGCTGCGATATTTCGCGGCCAAGGAAAATCTGCTCATCCTTTTTACCGAATGATACCGGCCCGAGCTTTTCGCTCATGCCCCATTCAGTTACCATCTTGCGCGCAATGTCAGATGCCCTTGATATATCGTTGCCCGAACCTGTTGTAATATCACCGAACTTCATCTCTTCAGCAAGGTGTCCGCCGTAAAGAATCTGTATCTGGTTAAGCCAATGCTTCTTAGAATGTATGTGCTTCTCTTCGGCCGGGAGCTGCATGGTAAGTCCAAGCGCCCTGCCCCTGGGAATGATTGTCACTTTATGTATAGGATCAGAACCTGTCAGTATGCCCAGTACGGCATGGCCCGATTCATGATACGCGATTATCTCCTTCTCGGAATCGGTAATCAGCATGGACCGCCTTTCAGGCCCCATAAGCACCTTGTCCTTGGCCTCCTCCATGTCCTGCATGGTTACCCTTTTCCTGTTTTTCCTTGCAGTAAGGAGCGCTGCTTCATTCACAAGGTTGGCAAGGTCCGCGCCTGTAAAACCCGGTGTGCCCCTTGCGATTGTCTTGAGCTCAACTTCGCGAGACAGCGGGATCTTCTTTGTATGCACAGCAAGGATCTTCTCCCTCCCCTTGATATCGGGTATATCAACAACGACCTGCCTGTCAAAGCGCCCTGGACGCAGCAGCGCCGGGTCAAGTACGTCCGGCCTGTTTGTTGCTGCAATTATGATTACTCCCTCGTTCGTTTCAAACCCGTCCATTTCAACAAGGAGCTGGTTCAGTGTCTGCTCGCGCTCATCGTGGCCGCCGCCAAGGCCTGCTCCACGGAGCCTGCCCACTGCGTCTATCTCGTCTATGAAAATAATACACGGGGCGCTCTTCTTTCCCTGTTCAAAGAGGTCGCGCACCCTTGAGGCGCCCACACCTACAAACATCTCGACG
>DAONFG010000054.1:0-18013 GCA_035403465.1 Spirochaetota bacterium
ATCATCGCTGTTCTGAGGTCACCACTTACTTCAGGCTGACGAGCCATACCTTCAAATGCACCAGATGCCAGTCTTCCAATACCAAGAGCTGCACCAACAACAACAAGGCCTGCTCCGAGTCCAGCTGCGAGATACGACATTCCTAAATATTCCATAAATTCCTCCTGAAATTTAGTAAGTTTTAATTTGTTAATTTAAATTTAATAAACTTAAATCACTTTTAAATCTTTATCTCACCCGTATTAATACAGGTTTAATGAGCACTCATTGATGATCCGATAAACTGCGCCGACAGTGCTGTAAAGATATAAGCCTGGATGGCAGCAACCATCAACTCAAGCAGATATATTATAAGCGAAAGCGCTACCGAACCTATACCAACCGCATAACTCTGGAACATCATAACCAGATAAAGGAAAATTATGATTACAATGTGACCTGCAGTCATGTTTGCAAAAAGTCGGACAGTGAGAGCAAAAGGTTTGATTGCAAAACCCAGCACCTCAATTGGCCATAAAAGAAAATACATCGCGAAAGGAATACCATGGGGAACAATTCCCGTGAATATCCACAATGGACCCTGTACAGCGATACCAACTACAAACATGCCTAGTATAGTACAAAGCGCCAGACCTGCTGTTACTGCAAGGTTACCTGTTGAAGTTGCCAGTCCTGGTATCAGTCCAAGGTAATTCGCAAAAAATATGAAGAAAAATACACTGCAGAAATAAGGCATTGCCTTTTTCGCAGTACCATGATGAAAATTGGGCTCAACGATTTCGTCATGAACGAATCCGATAAGAGACTCCCACATATTCACCCATCTTGATTTTGAACCCATCGGGGATTTTTTGATCTTTCTGGCAAGCGGTATAAAAACTAACGCACAAAGGATCAACGCGACCCAGAGCATAAGAACCCACTTGGTAATCCTCATATCAAATATTCCCATAAGCTTGACCGGTGTTGACTCAAGCACCGTGGCAGAATGCCCATGCAGACATACAGATGCTTCATGTTCAGTCTGGAAGCCCAGCATTGTGTTGAGTTTAAAAATCAGATTACCGAAATGATCTGATAATCCATGAGGTACAAGCTTATAAACAAATGGATGGTCGGTTACGTGCCCTATGACAATTTCATACATCGACTCCTCTTCGCCGCAGGCAGCTGCACCAGATGAAGAAACAAATGAATTGATTAATTGAACAAAACGAATCATAAGAATACAACCTCATATATATTTATTTAGGTCGCAAAAATACTAATGCTGACGCAATAATATCCAATTTTATTTATATATCCTAACAGGATAAACCGGTAAATTCAAGTATTTTTTTATTTATATTTTTTTCAACACACACATTAGATATAGATTATCCGGAATCCAGTATCCAATGGAATTATGACTAAACAATCACAAATATTTTGTAAATCTTTTTTTTATTTTAATTCTCTTTTTTTTAGATTAATTCCATTTCGTCCTTTTTACTTCAGTTTTTCCCCCTTCTGTAGTGTTTGTATTGGAGAGCTGTTTCATTAAATGGTAAAATCCCACTATCATGGCAAGGGTTGTACATATTGCCAGAAAAAGAGGCGATGTCTTTAACCTTACGTCGAGCCAGTTACCGCCAAACACCCCAAGAAGAATAGTAATAGCGAGTTGAATCCCGATTGTAACATGAGCGAATACTGAATTCGATGTATTTTTATTCTTTTGCATATAACAAGACTCCATTAACACTGTTTTTCCGTTTACCAGGTTTGCTGTTCGAGGCAGGGGAGTTTGAATAAGTCCTTTATTGAATTATTCCTTCAAATGAATCACTCCCTTTCCGATAGATAAAACACAGGCTTGACAATAAATCAAGAGATTTATACCGGATATTAGCGACGGCACAAAATTACTGCAAAACTGATATTCTACAAAGCTAATGCAGACAGACGCTGCTGACGATAATAATCAGGTACCATAAAGAACACCCGGAGAGATGAATATAATGAACATTTCAATCAAGGTTATTGATAACGGATCAGAATACATTGCAAATTGCCCTGAACTCGATATAAATTGCTACGGATCAGACAGAAATGAAGCGATCAGAAGAATTAAGGAGGTAATCCATTTTTATATATCCTCGGCAAGAGAAATGGGTCTTGATGTTCTTCCGTTAAAAGAACTTTCTATTGAAGGAAACAGGAACTTTCTGCCTGTTTTTTCACAGGCAGATGCAAAAAACACTATCAATTAATCTGTACCGGTTACGGTATACCTGTTTTCGGTCAGGAGTGATTTTTCCCAGCTATCCTTAATTTTTCTGAATTTTGACCTGTAAATCTGGGAATAAATCCCCGCCTTTACAGTTACCGGATTATTTGAAACAGATTTACTATTTTTATTCTTCATGATCGCAGATTTATATCCAGCTTCAACATCTTCCCTGCTCACAGTCACATTCTTAAAAATATAACTGCTCTTATACATGCCGGTAAGTGTTGCTCTTTCCAGGTACTTCCAGTTTTTTTTGAATTCAGGATCATTGTCATACCCGAGACGTACAGCCTCGGAACTGATTACGGTTTCATGGAGCATCCTCTCAGCTGTAAGCTTTAACTCTTCAGCAGGAAAACTGTTTCTGGTTTCATTGTTTCTCAGCATGTAAAAAATATTCAGTATTTTTTTCACATCACCGGCTGTACAGGTGACACTGCCGGCAGAAAATAGAAATTCACTGTCAGAATTAAACCGCGCAGTTGATAAGCGGGAGACTATTGCCGGATTGTTCTTCAGGGTGTTTTCAGAAATTTCAGAAGCCTGCCGCTTAACATATGCATGAATTCTGCCGCGTGTAACTTTGTCGGTAATATACTGTTCAATATTCGCCTCTGTTAAATTGACCATCCTGTTGAGCCTGATAAGGCAGAGTGAGTTTCCTGCAACAACAGGTTTTTCAGTATAAGTGCCATCTTTCAGTAAAAGCACTGCGGATTGCAATTCATCTTCCAGCATTTTTACTGGTACAAATCCCAGGCTGCCTCCCCTTGATTTTGCAGAGTCCATGGAATACTTCATTGCCAGGGCACTGAAATCTTCCCCCCTGCTCAGCGCAGGGAGTATTGAAGTGTTTATAATTACAGCTTTATCCTTGTAATCCACGCCACCGGCGGAACCTTTAAAGAAAATCCTGATTATGCTGATGTCTGCACACTTTTCTTTGAATTTAAGTTTCCTGAAATGCCTGCTGTTATAGTAGGTGGTCAAAAAATTTCTGTACACAGTATCCTTTACCCTGATATAATCCGCGTTACGGTCGAATCCCTCTGCAGAGGCCTTTTCACTGATTATTTTTTCAAGTGCAAGCTGTTTCAGCATATTCTTCCTGGCCTCAGGATCAGTCCTCAGTAGATCGGGACTGATTTTCCTGGCTTCCGCCCATTCCCTGAGTTCATTACGTTCAAGTGGCTGATCATTAATTCTTGCAAGAACATCCTTTCCCGATGTGCAGCCTGAAAAAACCGGAGTTATCATTACGATGAAAATAAACATTTTTTTTATCATGGGCTAACCTCTCAGATCCTTTGAAATTTGCGCATACGCCGAATGATTATGTATGGACTCCATGTTTTCGGACTCTACCGAATACCAGAGTATCCCTTTTATACTGTTGAGTTTTTCCGCCGCATTGCGGACCATATCCTCGACAAATACAGGATTTTCATATGATTTTTCAGTTATATACTTTTCATCCTCGCGCTTGAGTATAGAATAAATATCAGAACTGGCCGATGTCTCTGCAATTGCAATTATATCCTCAATCCAGATACGTTCCTGCGCCTTGATCTGCACGGTTATAACCGAACGCTGGTTATGTGCGCCATAACTGCTTATCTCCTTAGAACAGGGGCAGAGGGACAGCACCGGCACCTTTACTTCGAGCATATAGTGGTCATTGTCAGAACTCGCGGCCAGCCTGCATGTGTATTCCATCTTGGCGTGTTCTCCGGACACAGGAGCGGACTTGGTAATGAAATAAGGAAATTCCATATCGAAGTAGGCGGTTTGCGCATCGAGCTGATGCTTCATTTCGTTCAGGATTTCACGTACATTTTTTGTACTGATGCCGTTCCTGTACCTGTTCAGAATCTCGACAAACCTGCTCATGTGTGTGCCCCGGAAGTGATGCGGCAGGTTTACATACATGTTCACCCTTGCAACTGTGTGCTGGCTACCGTCTGTACGGTCAAGGACCACAACGGGATAACGTATGTCCTTGACACCGACCTTGTTTATAGGGATTTTCCTGTGGTCAGGTTCGGACTGGATATCTCTAAGTTTGCTGTTCTTCATATTGCTCCGCGGAATTTTTAAGTCAAGAGAATGAAAACATAACAAAATAATCTGTATGTAGTCAATAAAGATTAAATTTATACACCAATAAACATTCTGAAAACTGATTGTAAGGATTTTGCCACGGAGGCACGGAGTACACAGAGGGATTAGTTTGTTTCAAGAAAAATGCGCCCTGAGATAATATTAAGAATGATAGTTTATAAAATATTATGAAAATCATTTATATACTCTGTGCGCTCTGTGTTTCCGTGGCAATTTTTTTACAAGTTTTTCCTGGCACCTGTTTAATCAGCGGTCAGAATAAGCGGACCGTTTTTTGTTACGGCAACAGTATGTTCAAACTGGGCAGAGAGCGATCCGTCAGAGGTGATTGATGTCCACCCGTCATCCATTACTACAAGCTGGTCAGAACCTTCAGTAAGTATGGGCTCGACAGTGATCACCATACCCTCGGTGAGCTCGACTCCCTTTCCCCTGGCGCCATAATTGGGAACAACCGGAGGTTCATGGAGCGCAAAACCAACTCCATGCCCGGTAAAATTCTTAACAATCGCATACCCTTTACTCCTGGCGAAACTGTCGACCGCATGCCCGATATCACCAACGGTCTTTCCGATGGCAATTTCAGAAATACCTGCCATCAGGGCCAGGTATGCCGTATTGACAAGACGCCTTGCTCTTTCACCTACATCTCCCACAGAAAAGGTGGAACATGAATCAGCGAAATATCCGTTCATCACGGTCCCGGTATCAATCTTCACTATGTCCCCGGGCTTTATCCTGATTTTTTTTGACGGGACACCATGAGAGGCCACGGCATTTACAGAGATGCATGATGCAAAACTGTATCCCCTCACAGTTTTAAATGCAGGCCTGGCCCTGTTTTTCATGATATAATCTTCTATAATTGTATCAAGTTCCCATGTCGACAGGCCTTCAAAATCAATATTTTCAAGTTCACGGAACAGCCGGCTAATGATAAGTCCGCAGTCAGCAATTCTTCTTATATCATCATCTGTTTTAAGCCTGACTATCCGGTTCATTAAATAAATTCTTTCTCCTTAAGCCTCGGCAACAGCTGGTTCTGCAGTCTCAGCAGCACGCACCGCCTCTTTGCCTTTCGCTTCACCTGTAAGCCCGGCACTAACTTTAATTCTCTCTTCAATATCCTTACATGCTGCAGGATTATCCTTGAGGAATTTCCTTACGTTTTCACGGCCCTGGCCGATCCGCTCCTCTTTGTATGAATACCATGTACCGGCCTTGTTTATGATCTCATATTTTACAGCAAGGTCAAGCACCCCGCCCTCGCGCGATATACCTGCATCATACATTATATCGAATTCAGCCTGCTTGAAAGGCGGAGCAACCTTGTTCTTTACAACCTTTACGCGCACGCGGCTTCCGATTGAATCATCCCCGTTTTTAAGGGTCTCAATGCGCCGGATATCCATCCTGACAGATGAGTAGAACTTAAGCGCATTACCGCCGGTTGTAGTTTCGGGAGAACCGAACATAACGCCTATCTTCATCCTTATCTGGTTAATAAATATTACGCATGTGTTGGACTTTGCGATAACGCCCGTGAGTTTGCGGAGTGCCTGGCTCATCAGCCTTGCCTGGAGCCCCATGTGAGCGTCGCCCATATCGCCGTCGATTTCCGCCTTGGGAACAAGCGCTGCAACGGAGTCTATGACAATGACATCTATTGCGCCTGAACGTACAAGCGCCTCACAAATCTCAAGCGCCTCTTCACCGGTGTCGGGCTGAGATACGAGAAGGTCCTCTGTCTTTACGCCGAGTCTTCCGGCATAAGCAGGATCAAGCGCATGCTCTGCATCGATAAATGCGGCTGTACCGCCTGCTTTCTGGGCTTCGGCAATAATATGAAGGGTCATTGTTGTTTTACCTGAAGATTCAGGTCCGTATATTTCCACAACACGTCCGCGGGGCACACCGCCCACTCCAAGGGCTATATCCAACTCCAGGGAACCTGTTGAAATTGCCGGAATCTGGGCTTTTGCCGGGTTATCTCCAAGCCTCATGATCGACCCCTTGCCGAACTGTTTTTCAATCTGAAGCATTGCGGCATCGATTGCCTGGTTTTTCATGTTGAGCTCTTTTTGCACTGTCATATACTCTCCTGTTTATAATAAAATATCAGACTACACTTTATACGATTTTAAAACGCAGACTGTTAAAATTTTTTCAGGATTGAGCTGATTTTTCACAATCCTGACCATTTTATAATTAATTCTTACCCCTGCGCACCCAAACTTAATGTATGTTTAGTATTATATCGATCAAATAGTCAAGAAATTTACTACATTTTTGTTAAGCAAACAAATTTTTTATAGAATTTTTAAAAAAAGGCTCTGACCCCGATTTTACCAACCGGCCTTACCGGCAGGCGCAATTACCCTGTGGGGTATTCCCTCCCTGGGTTTTGCCATCCATGGGGCTACCTTATCGCGCCAGACCTTGTAATGGGCTGTCTCCTTGTGGGCAGCCGCAGTTTCGTCTGAATCGTATGCCTCGTATAGTGTAAATTCCGCGGGATTCTGCATGGACTGAAGCACATCAAACCGCAGGTTACCCGGTTCTTTTACTGAATTGTTGTGATTTTCAATCGTAGCCTGGATGAAATCATCTATATGCTTTTCAAGTACAAATACACGGACACTTGTTACTATCATATAATCTACCTCATGATTATTTAACCGTATCTGTTTCTTATGGTCAAGGGATATTTATTATGTCGTATAAAAATGGAATCAGCCCGGGTCACCCAAAAAAAAACCAGTTTTAATAAAAAAATTTGTTCCTGTTCCCTGAAAAACACCACTGGGAAGAAACATTATTTTCAGGAGATTAAACATGAAAGGACGCAAAATCAATCCCGCACCAGATCTGGCACTACTCACATCGGAAGATTTATCCGCTGAATACGAAAACCGGAATATCAGCCTCCTGATGCGGGAATTAAAATATTTAACACAGTTTGACGGGAAACCAGGGATTATCATGCGTGCAGAACAATCGTGGATGATGCTGACTGCTGAAGAACAAAATGAATACTCGCTCAGGGCATATGCACTGCCGGTAAGCGCTTTTGATCTTTTTATTTATGATTACCTCTGCCTGTCAGGATCAGAACCGGAGGAGAGCATGAAAATCCTGTGTCAAAAACCGGTTAAAAAACACTGAAAAAAATCAGATTAATGCAATCCGTTTCAATAGTGACTGGACTCAGAGAGCAGGCATGTCAAAGTGCCTGCTGAAAATCCTGATACGTTCCGCTACGTCGGCATGAGTGACCACATCCGAGATTGAGCAGACCATATCCGCACCCGCGGCGACAACTTCAGCGGCATTATACTCATTGATTCCACCTATAGCAACCATTGGGATCGTGCACCTTTTCCTGATTACAGACACAAGCTCCAGCCCGCAGGGTGCAGCAGCATCAGTCTTTGTGGATGTTGCAAAAACCGGGCCAACACCAAGGTAATCCGCGCCTGAACTTTCAGCCTCGACAGCTTCATTTACCGTACTTACCGAAATTCCGATGACCTTCCCGCTCCCGAGCAGGCTGCGCGCGACTCTGTACGGCATGTCGCCCTGTCCAAGGTGAACTCCGTCAGCGTCAACAGCGAGGGAAATATCGATCCGGTCATTGATTATGAAGAGTGCGCCGCTTCCCCTGCACAGGTTACGGAGTTCAAGAGCCTCACTGTACATTTCAGCCGTGGATTTGTTCTTTTCACGGTACTGTACGACCGTAACGCCTGCAGAAAGTGCGGCCTTAAGGTCTGGAATATTCCCGGCACGGGACAGGCCAGAATCTGTTATAAAGTAGTAACCGCGCATTCACTTATCCACTTCATGGTTTCAAGCTTATCCTTATCAAGTGTGTATATTGCGTCAAAAAGACAGTTTGTAAAGGAACCGGGACCGCCGCACTTTTTTACCGCCAGTTCTGCGGCAATCTCAAAGCAGCATAAACCCGCAGCTGCGGCTTCTACAATATCATCCGGCGCAGCTCCCGCGAATGTGCCGATCACAGAGGCTGCCATGCATCCCGTACCGACCACGTGCACCATGAGTTCATGGCCGTTACTTACGGTAAAGCATCTTCTCCCGTCGGTTATGATGTCATCTTTCCCGGTAATTACCACTGTGCATTTGCGTTTCACAGCGAGTTCTGCTGCTATGTTTACAAGGCTCCCGCTTACAGTTCCGGAATCGACACCTCGGGTCTGCACGTCTGCGCCTGATATACGCGCGACCTCTGACGCGTTACCCTTGATGATGTCTATGCGTGTTTTGTCGAGCAGTTTAAAACACATTTCATCGCGGAGTTTTGTCGCTCCAGCACCGCACACATCGAGCACAACAGGTATCCCTTTACGGTTAGCAGAAAGTGCCGCGGAGATCATGCTTTCGATGAATTCCGGCGTAAGGGTGCCGATGTTCAGTACAAGAGCAGACGCGATCGATGTCATGTCTGCGGATTCTTCTGCTGCATGCGCCATTACAGGTGATGCACCGAATGATTTAACAACCTGCGCGCAGTCGTAGATTGTGACCCAGTTGGTCAGGTGATGAACAAGCGGCTGATTTTTGCGTACCAGTTCAAGATAGCGGTTTACATCCATAGGTTTACCTCAACAAAATTTAATTGAGGGTGAGGGTTAAAGAAAAATGCGTATGAGATTCACTTGATTACTCCCTTCGCCGGCATTACCCGGATCAGGTTCAATGGGTATAATCTCAGGCCCTTAACACGAACCACCCCAGCAGGATAATAATATTGCAGCAATCACGTTAGTCAATAATAATTTTATCTATAGGGTGATGATTCAGCCGAAGCAGGCCATCGTTTTTCAACTGCTGCAACTGCCCTTTCAAACCGCTGGTCCCATGAACCGCTTATTATTTAGTATGATATAAACAAACCGGATCAGAAACGTTTATAGCGTAATGTAAAACAAAAGGATCTGCCGGTTACCCGGCAGATCCGTAAAATATTCTATCAGTATCTATAATCAGTTTCAGTTAATCATTTTTCTTATAAATCTTCCGCATGCAATAAAGGCGAGCGGAATCATCATTATAAAAAGAAGTCCCAGCAGCTCACCAAGGTAACCGGCAGGTGTTCCCCTGTACCCGGCTGCAACAGCCTGTGAACCGCATCCTGTTGAAGCTCCTCCAAGCACGTAATCATTAGCATCATCTGTGTCGCCGATCCATGCCCAGGTAGAACCTTCATTGTTTGAATTGGTAGTGGTGAAGTCTATTTTCGCCTGGTGGTTTTCATCAATCACAATGGTATTGTTTGATGAATAGAGTATGGGCAGCAGGTGCGGGAAGTCAGAAGCGGATATGCTCACCCTTACCCTGTGTCCTTTCTTGAATACGTTACATGTAGGCCACAGCTCAACAGTGTACTGGTAAAGTTCACCTTCGTTGATCGGATCAGGGTTAAGGTCAGGGTTGCGGTAGAACGGGTCAAAAGGAACGTATAACGGATCATTGGCATTCTCAACAACTTTCTGCCTGTTATACAATGGACCCTCCCAGTATTCAGTTTTTTTGCCTGTGGGATCATACTTCCTGTGCCATGCAGAGAGCCAGCCCGATGTAATGTTGCGCGCCCTTCCGTCCTCAAATACGTCGTTCAGTTCCACTGCCCACTGAACATCCTTTTTATTCATTGCGTCGTATATCATGTTAGTATCAGACTTAAGAGCTTTCTGCACCTGTTCAAGCACAAGGTTAACCGCCGCGATTTCAAGCTGGCTGCCGAACTCTGTCTTTGCCCAGAAGGTTACGGTCAGCGGGCCTATTATCTCAAGGTCTTGCTCAAGCGGCTCAGTTGTAAATGTAAGACAGCCTTTCTCGTCGCTCCTTTCATCTTCATAGTACTGGTTCTCATCGATATTTTTTCTAAGGAAGAATTTTGATATGTCAGCTATGAGAGCCTCCATACCCATGAGCCACCTGGTACTGGCACGGGATTTAAGGCCATGCAGGTTAAGGGGATTATGTTTGAGTGTGGGATTATCTCCGTCGTAATCCGGTGTTTCAGAGAGTCCCAGGTTGTTGTCGGTGTAGTCTTTAAAAATCTCCCAGTTGCTTTCATCTGAATACCAGTCACCATCAATAGGTGTTGGATTCTGTTTGGTTAGGTAGAATGTCTTTTGTGAAGTTCTGCTCTGGGCAAGAGGCCATGTTTTTTCCCCCCTCCACTTGTTTTCGCCCATTACATAGAGCATTACAGGGTACTCTTCCATCACCGGGTCATCTATACCCTTTATCTTCCAGTCAAACCATTTCGCAGTAAGCTTGCTGCTCAGGAGCGCGTTAAGTCCGATGCCCGTTGCCCCTTCAAGATGATAAAACTCGCCGATTATCAGGCGCTTGTCCGACTGGTCATGCGCGCTAAGCCCGTACTGATATGTATTTATTGTACCCCTTGTGAAAATATCAAACCATCCGCCCACAGTCATAACCGGAAGTTTTGAAGGCATTGTGCGGTTGCCCTCTGCAAATCCCCATCCGCCTTCAGGTTTGACCGGCCAGTATATCATTGCAGATCTTTTTGTATAGAAATCACCTTCTTTCATCAACTCCGAGTCAAAAATCCAGCTGGTCGAGACAAGCATTTGTTTAAAGTGCGCGTTAAGAATAGCTGTTGATTCATTCAGGCTTTCAGCAGTCGGCACCCCGTCCTCACCCAGTACAAGAAGCGGAGGCAGCGCCGCGAGCAAGTCTACTATACCAAGCCACATGGGTATAAAAAGAAGGTCTATGTTTCCGCCGTGCATTACTATATCGCGGTAAACGTCGGCCATGGGCACCTGGGGCAATATTGCTTTCAGGTGTACAGGTTCACCGCTGGCGTCCCGATCTATGAGTCCCGCTGCCAGCAGCTGCGTAATGCCCAGGTATGAACCTCCAACCATCCCCACCTTTCCGTCAGAACATGCGAGTGACGGGATGAAATTATCGATGACGTATTTCATATCATAATGTTCAACAAGTCCGAAAGAATCCCAGTCACCGGCAGATGAACCTGTTCCGCGGATATCAACCGAGATAAAGTTGTACCCGGCAGAGACAATGGCAATATTAAACATCATCATTACCTCTCTGCGGTAGGGGCATGCAAGCAGTATTGTAGGACGTTTTACACCGTCATTTTTCTTTACAAGGGTCCCCCAGAGTACTGTATCATTCTCGGAGTGGGGATTTTTTGATTTAGGTACTACAATCTTTACGTTTAAATCCACGGATACACCGGTTATATTTCTCTTTTCCAGTTCATTGAGGACTGTTTTTCCCTGATCCTCAGTCAGGACTCCTGAACCGGTCTGTGAATCGTCCGTTGACGTACCGGTTGTGGAACCATCACCTGTTGTTCCTGTTGTTGATCCATCGGTGATTGAATCACCGGTCACAACAGGATCCACGTTGAGTGTATTTCCCCCACCGCCATCCTGGCAGCTTACCAGTAATAATATTGTAAGAAATGATAAAAAAATAAGATTCAATTTAAGGAACATATTTTTCATTATTACCCCCCGTTAAACTAAAAACCGACTGTTCGGTTTTTTAATAGAATTAAAGTACACAAATATTGAAATATATTCATCCTGATTCATAAAAAAAGAGAAATTAAAGTATCCGGATTCATAAATCAGGAAAATTTTATGGGGATTTATCTGTTTTAATACTAAAAGGCGTTAAATATACTTAATGATTTCAGATTCTAACTGGAGAATATGTTCTTATATTGAATTCTTTTTGCGAAATTTCGATGGCGATATACCCGTGATTTTATGAAACCACTCATAGAAAGGTGCGGGTGAATTAAATCCAACGGCATATGCTATGGAGAATATGGTCCGTTCTTTTCCGGCAACAAGTAGCCTTTTGGCCTCCTCTATTCTGTAACCGTTTATATAGGAACTGAAATTCATGTTAAATTTCTCATTAATCATCTGTGACAGCTGGTATTGTTCGATCTTGAGGTGTCCGGCAAGCTTGTTCAGGGATATATCCTCATCGAGGTACAGCTTATCCTCCTCCATGAGTATTGCAAGACGGGGCAGGATGATTGAAATATCAAGATTTTTGATCCTGGACTTTTCGTACCTGAGTTTCTCCTCCTGGCTCCTGAGCACGCGGAAATAGTTATCCTCACCTGTTGAAATCCAGTATATAAGAAGCACGGTAAAGAGCAGAAAGATGGATAAAACCTCGATGATAACATGGTAAAAAATCCTTGAATTGCTTGCGAAATTATTGAACAAAGTTGTGACCACATATAGCAGCCCGGAAAGACACAGCAATACCAGTACAATAATAAGTATGGTGGGGACCTTGTTCTCCCTTATGTATTTTATACTCAGGAGGAAGGAGCATTCCTTTAAAAAAACCAGGAGGTAGACCATACCGACACCCAGTATTATTGTTATGACAGCTGAATAATAGGTGCGCATAAAAATTCCGCTGCGGAAAGATGCGGGGTAACGCAGAACTTCCAGCTTCGTATTAATATCAGCAGCAACAAGGGGAATTATAAGAATGGTGACAATTATTACAGGGACCAAATGCAGCACATCAACTTTCTTTAAAGAGAAATCCTGCCAGAATACGGACTTAAAGCAGAGATAAAAGGCCGGGCCGGAAAGACAGAGGAACGGCAGGTGTAGAAAACCCAGGTAGTGATAAACTACGAGGGTATCAGTTACAACAAGAACGCTGTAGAACTGGCAGGCACCAATACTGAAAAGAAATGCGGCAAACATTTTGTTGAAAAATTTCCTGTCCCTTTCCATGAGCTGGCCTATGGCAAGAGTCCATGACATGGCGCCACCAAAAAACATCAGGAAATGACTGAATGAATGCAACATGGGATAAAAAAGCACACCTGCCCGATATTTTTCAACAATAAAAATGGCCGGATTAAACTGCTTTATGAAACTGTTTTTAACCACGACTTCCATGGACGCGATATCCGGCCCATTCCGGTCAGGAGACTGCAGGAAAGCTGCGGTTTTTATCCTGTCAGCATGAGCAGGACCGCTCTCCAGCCTGTCAGTGAACCTATTGGTCGCGCATCTGCCTCCTGCCCGGCAGCCCGGTCCTGTGGCAGATGCGTGACTGTTTTATAATCCCGGCTACTCCCCTTTAAATGCGGGTTCCCTCTTCTGGGCGAAGGCTGTCATACCCTCGATCATGTCCTTTGTACCGAAAAGTTTTGCAAGCTCCTCGCGCTCAACCTTCAGGTGCTGTTCAGGTGACAGGCTTGCGCTCATGGAGAATATCTTCAGCAGCGCTTTAACAGAGAGCGGTGGTCTCTTTGCAAGCTCATGTGCAAGTGCTATTGCGTCATCAAGCGTCTTACCCTCTTCTGATAAACGGTTCGCGATACCGAGTGCGAAGGCTTCGTCCGAATTCATCTGTTTACCAAGTATCATGTATTCAAGCGCTTTTGCGCGGCCGATATATCTGGGCAGCCTTAAAGTCCCGCCGTATCCGGGCATTATCCCCAGGTTTGTTTCTGTCAGTCCGATGTTTGCTCCCTTTTTCATTACACGGAGGTGGCATGCGAGTGCAAGTTCGCATCCTCCGCCGAGTGCATGGCCGTTAAGCGCTGCCACTACCGGTTTGGAAAAATCCTCTATCTTATTCCATACATCCTGCCCGCGCTTTAAAAAGTCTGCAGGGCTGTACCCGCCTAATCCGGCAGAAAGGTCTGCCCCGGCGCAGAATATCCTTTCGCCTGAACCTGTGATCACTATTGCCCTGATATCCTTATTCATTTCGCAAAGATCGAGTATAGAACGCATACCCTCAAACACCTCGTGGCTCAGCTGATTAGCCTTGGGCTTGTTGATTGTTATAATCCCTACTCCTTCGCGTTGTTCAAAAAGAACTACATCTGACATTAGAGGCCTCCTTTATATAATTTCATTATTGCACAATAAATTCTGTTCAAAAAAAATACAATGTTTATTTTCAATATCTGCAGCTTTCCATGGGGATCACTTCTTATGCTGAAAAAATAATGCATGATTTACACTATTTCCTTAAAATTAATTGACAGGTATGTGCCCTTTTTTGAACATATCATCATAAACTGTCCAGATTGTAATTATTAAATCGTACTGATATGTCAGTATTATTTGATGGACTTTAGTAAAAACTCATAACTGCACTGGGCGCGATATACTAATTTAGAACATAAAAATCTTATTACGAGGTGGCATTATGCATATGTATGGCAAACCAGGGGTTATCACCGATGATGTGGCTAAAGTAGTTGATGATATAATCAACTACCTGGATAAGGAAATCAATTTTGCAACATCATTAGGTCTTGGAAAATCTGTATTATTTATTAACGAATTATACAGAAGGGCAAAAGAGGATTCTACAATAAAACTTAAAATCATGACCGCTCTCTCTCTTGAAATACCGTCAGGTAAAAGCCCTCTTGAAAAGAGACTGGTCGGCCCGCTTGCCGAGAGAATATTCGGCGGATGCCCGGAACTTACCTACATGAAAGATCTGCGGGCAGGGACAGTACCTCCCAATATTGAACTCTGGGAATTCTACAGCAAGGCAGGATCAATGCTGAACCTGGCGTCCCAGCAGAGACACCATCTCCCTTCGAATTTTACCCACGTATCGAGGGATGCATACAACACACAGAATACCAATGTTTTCGGCCAGATGATGGCATGCAAAGAGATCAACGGCAAAATGATGTATTCCATGGGATGCAACACTGATATAAATGTTACCGCGAATATCTTTCTCAACCAGGGGAAAGCCGAAGGTAAAAAGAAAGTTCTCATTGGTGAAGTCAATGAAAATCTCCCGTTCATGTACGGAGACGCGGTTAATACAGCAGAGCAATGGGATGTATTCCTTAAAGGACCTCAGTTCAACTACAGGCTCTTCGGGCCGCCCAAGGACGCTGTTATGACAAAAGATCACATGATCGGCCTGAACATAAGCACTCTCGTCCAGGACGGGGGTACCCTCCAGGTAGGTATAGGAGCCCTGGGAGACGCAATAGTTGCAGGTCTCGACATGCGCCATTCACACAACGACCTGTATAATGAAGTTATAAAAGATGCCGGTCTTATTGAACGATACGGTGATCTTATTAATGAATTCGGAGGAACCGGAACTTTTGACAAAGGTCTCTACGGTTCATCGGAGATGTTTGTAGACGCCTTCATGCAGCTTTATAAAAAAGGCATACTCAAGCGCAGGGTATATGACAACATTGCGATTCAAAAACTGTTAAACGAAGGGAAGCTTTCTGATAACAATATACCGGAAAACATTCTTGAACTGATGCACGACTATGATGGCCTGCACCTGCGAATGAGAGAGAAGGACTTTGAAACACTTATGTATTTCGGCATTCTCAAGGAGGGACTCACTTTTAAAGACGGTTTCATATATGACGGAGATACAAAGTACGATGCTGACATTCATCATAAAGAAAATCTCGCAGCAATAAAAAAACTTCTTGGTAAACACCTCAAGAATGGACAGGTAATCCTTGGCGGATTCTTCCTGGGGCCTGAAGCGTTCTATAATGAACTCAACGCAATGAGCGAAGAGGAGCGGTCTCAGTTCGGAATGTCCGGCGTGGAAAAAGTAAACCAGCTCTACGGGGACGCGGAGCTTCGCTCCCTGCAGAGGAAGGGCGGAAGATTTGTAAACTCAGCCATGATGGCTACACTTAACGGCTCCATGGTATCGGATCAGCTTGAAGACGGCCGCGTGGTTAGCGGAATCGGCGGACAGTTCAACTTTGTAATTATGGCCCATGCAATTCCGGACGGTAAGCTGATCATGGCCCTAAGGGCAACCAGGGGATCCGGCAAAAATATAAAATCAGGCATACTTTTCAGCTACGGACACTGTTCAGTACCGAAATACTGGAAAGATATAGTTGTAACCGAGTACGGCATTGCCCATATCAGGGGATTGTCCGAAGAGCAGGTATGCCAGGAGATGATAAAAATTGCAGACTCAAGGTTCCAGCCCCAGCTCATAGCGCAGGCAAAAAAATCAGGAAAACTTGAACCCGGCTGGGAGCTCCCGGAACAGTACAGGAACAATTACCCTGAAAAGGTTGATGCCTTTATTAAAAAATACCAGGCGAAGGGATACTTCAAGCAGTTCCCCTTCGGAACCGATATTCTGCCGGATGAGGTAGTTCTGGCAGGATCACTTAAAGGACTGGTGGCATACAAGACTGAAAAACCCGTGAAAACAATTCTCAAGCTGGTAACAGAGCTGGTTAAACCTGTACCGGAAAAAGCAGCGCCATACCTTAAAAGGATGGATCTGGAAAAACCTGCAAACTTCGGCGAAAGGTTCCAGCAGAAGACTGTTATTGCCGCACTGAAACTTGCCGGAAGAATCTAGAACAGTATAACAAATCAGTCAAAAATCTTCAACCTTGAAGGTCCGTCTTATAGGATAAATCTTAGATTCAACAATTAAGTGCAACACCTTTCTTTAAAAACTGCTCTTCCGGTGTATAAAAATTAAGCCGTTTCCTCGGTCTGTTATTCAAACTGACCATTACCCTCAATATATCTTCATCTGAGTAGTCATCAAAATCAGATCCCTTCGGGAAATATTGCCGGATCAATCCATTAGTGTTTTCATTGGTCCCGCGCTGATACGAACTATAAGGATCAGCAAAAAATATTTTACAGTTCAATGATTTTGATACCATTTCATGAGCAGCAAATTCAAGGCCATTATCAAATGTTATCGACTTCACCTGATCCTTGTATTTTAATAATGCCTTGCATATCTTTTCAGCAACCAACTCTGCATTTTTTGATTCCACTTTTTCAATTACAGTAAAACCATATTTACGTTCTACCAGCGTTATCATCGCTTTCTTATGATTTTTCCCTATAATTGTATCACCTTCCCAATGACCGGGTGTGTTCCGTTTTTCGATATAGTCAGGTCGTTTGCTTATTGGCACTCTGTTTTGAATTTGGCCACGTTTTGAAGCATTTCCCCCATACTTTTTACGCCTTTTCTTATTTCCCTGACGCAAATTTTTATATAGATTGCCACCAGACATTTTGTCTTCCTCAATGAACTGATATATCCTCTGGTGGCTTATTGTTATGGACTTGCATTTTTTAAGCCATGCAGATATCTGTTCAGGGCTCCATTTTGCTTTCAGCTTATTACGGACTTCGTTTTCTGTTTCAGAGGTCCATTTAACAGCCTTATATGCTGATTTCTTTCGCACTATGGACATCTCATTAGCTTGTTTCGGCCTATAACCTCGTTTACCTGTATTCCTCTGAATCTCTCTGCTGATTGTTGATTTGTGTCTTCCAAGTTCTTTTGCAATTTCAGCGATTGAATAATCTACTTTACAAAATCCATATATCATTGTTCTCTCTTCAAGGGTTAACTGCTGATAGGTCATGTTCTCCTCTCTTGTTGATTATAGCGATTTTCAAAAGAAGAGAAAACTTGTTGGCAGTCAACCCTTCTTTAACAAGAAAAGGTTGCACTTGTTACTTGAATCCAAGAATAATATTAATAAAAAGGAGGGCAAGTAATCATCTTAATAATTTTCGCTGGTGG
>DAONFG010000055.1:0-17891 GCA_035403465.1 Spirochaetota bacterium
CTTAATCAGACCGTGTAAATACTGAACTAATTGCATTACTCACACGGTCTGCCCCAAAGGGGGCACGTATCCGGAATTATTCAAATGATAAATATTCTTGAAACCATTTCTAAACAGGTTCCCTGGTTTTTGAAATATTTATTGGCAACCCGGTAATATAAAAAATCATTTATTTATTCCTGTTCCTTGAATCTGTAATTGTTTCCATTTACGTGCCCCCTTTGGGGGACAGGGGGAAATCAGCTATGTTGCTGGTTCTCCCGCCATTCCTGAAAGGGCTTTAAATACTGAATCACTTTACATGCTTGACTTTCTGTAACCGGAATGTTTTAAGATCTTAACTGCTTAACAGGATGGATCTGATCAATGAAACGTATATTAACACATGCAATTATTCTTCTACTCTGCGCATCTGCACTCTTTTCCCAGGAAAAAGAGGCAAGGCCGCCCATTATCGAGGCTGCAGAAAAGGGCCTTACTGACGCGGTAAAAGTCCTTCTTGAAAACGGGGCATATGTGAACGCACGTGACGGGAGCGGATACACTGCGCTCATAATTGCTGCAGACAGGGGCTACACTGACATGGCAAAGATCCTGGTTTCAAAAGGTGCTCACGTTAATGCCAAGGCCGCGAACGACAACACCGCCATATCCCTTGCGGCAGAACGCGGGCATACTGAAATCGTAAAGCTCCTGGTTACGCACGAGGCATTTGTAAACACAAAGACCGCCGATGAGAGCACACCCCTTATACTCGCATCAAAGAACGGTCACACAGAGATTGTAAAATTTCTGCTTTCTCATGGAGCATACGTGAATGCCAAACGCAATGACGGCAGGACAGCGCTCATGCTCGCATCCGAGAACGGGTTTGAAGAGATAATCAAGATACTCGCAAAAGCAGGCGGCCGCTGATAACTGTTTTTTGACTTTGCCGCAAATCCTCCTTAATTTTTAACATGGCGCGCCGCTTGTCACCGGCGCAGACACCCGTCTAACAGAAAGGAGGGACTTATGAACTTTAAAAGGTTTATTGCATCGGTAATCTCTGTATTTATCACATTCATGGCGCTCGACTTTATAATCCACAACATTATTCTTATGAATGTTTACGCATCCCTTAAAAATTTATGGCGGCCAGGTATGGAATCTTTAATGTGGATGATGCCCCTGATCACCTTCATACTATCTATCCTCGTGACCCTGCTATTCATAAGGGGTTACCAGGATAGAGGAATCATGGAGGGTGTAAGTTTCGGCATACTGGTCGGGCTTATGACAAACGGCCTGGGAGCCTTTTCACAGTACTGGATGTACCCGGTACCGCTTTCACTTGCGGTTAAATGGTTCATTTTCGGGCTCATAGAATTCATTATAACGGGGATTGTTCTCTCCCTTGTTTACAGGAACAATGAGAAAGTCGATATTGAATAATACTTTACATTCTCCGGTTTTAGTTTAACCTGTCTTCATCAAACGAGGTGACCTGGTGGGCAAAGAGGAATTCAAGGAAGCGCTTTTCGAGACAGTTGAGGTCCTGATCCAGTACCAGCTGAGCAACAGCGGGAAGAAGCTTGTCCAGACCTATTTTAACGACGCTGACGGCGAAACGACATTGGACAGGGCTATCGGGGCTATAAAAAAATATACATCCGAAGAACTCCCGCCTCCTGAAGCAAGGGGGAAGAAACTGAAAGCAAGCCTTAACAGGCTTGCCTATGAAGCAAAACAGTGGGACGCGGAATGACCCCGTTATTTCCCCCGGTAGCCCCGTTATGCATAACGGGGCTACCGGGGGAATAACGGGCACGGAGGAAAGAATTAAGGTTTTACACAGATGGACACAGATTTATGCCGCTCCGTGGTGAAGATTTCGTTTTATTGGCGCATGTGAATAATGAAGGCTCTGACCCCGGAAGGGTGGCTGTATAGAGAACACCTGTCCCGGCCGCAGTTTCGTTTGTACCGGCCGCAGTTTCGCTTGTACCGGCCACTGTTTCGCTTGTACCGGCCACTGTTTGGCTTGTCCCGGCCACTGTTTCGCCTGTACCGGCCACTGTTTCGCTTGTACCGGCCGCAGTTTCGCTTGTCCCGGCATCAGTTTTGCCTGTACCGGCTACAGTTTAGCTTGTACCGGCCACAGTTTTGCCTGTACCGACTGCAGTTTCGTCTGTACCAAGGGCCATATACTTCAGGCCACAGCCTGTACCATGTATATCATATGGATCCCCGTCTGCACGGGGATGACAAAAATAATTCCAACACCCTCCCTTTGCGCCTTTGCGCCTCTGCGAGAGACATCCTTTAATCCTTTCTCCGTGTCTCTGTGTGAGGCATGATAAGTCCATAAACCACCTCCGGGGGTGGCTGGTAAATGTACATGAATTACAATGAAGTATACTCAGCCGGGGGCCGTATACTCCATGCCGCAGCCTGTACCATGTGTAACATATAGATCAGCCAGGGCTCTTCCGAAGATCCCCGTCTGCACGGGGATGACAGACTCTTTTTATACCGCGAAATTATTGCTTCACCCCACCATCTTCCTGAAATCCTCGAACAGGTAGCGCGAATCATGCGGGCCCGGACTTGATTCAGGGTGGTACTGCACTGAGAACATGGGAAGCTTTTTGTGGCGCAGGCCCTCGACAGTGTTATCATTAAGGTTTATGTGTGTAATTTCTATGTCGCTGTTATGCTTCAGCGATTCCATGTCCGCTGCGAATCCATGGTTCTGCGAGGTTATCTCAACGCTGCCCGTAAGCAGGTTCTTCACAGGCTGGTTCCCCCCCCTGTGCCCGAACTTCAGCTTGTATGTTGTACCCCCCAGTCCCAGGGCCATTATCTGGTGCCCCAGGCATATGCCGAAGCAGGGGATCTTCTCCGCTGCAATGTCGCGTACAAGCTGTTTCGCGTAATCTACAGCATCGGGATCGCCCGGGCCGTTCGAAAGGAACACCCCCTTAGCCCCGTCAGCCAGTACTGTCTGCAGCTTTGTATTGCCCGGGTAGACAGTCACATTGAATCCTGCAGCGTTCAGGAGCCTGAGTATATTCAGCTTAACGCCGAAGTCAAACACAGCGATGTCCGGGTTTGTACTCTTACGTTCGCCGTAGCTGTACTTTGCAGTGCATGAAACCATTGAAGCAAGGTCAAGGCCGTTCATGTCAGGGTGGGCTTTAAGCCTCTCGACTGCGCCTTTCCTGTCAAAAAATATTCCGGCCCTCATTGCGCCCCTGTCACGGAGGTGAAGTGTAAGTTTTCTTGTGTCGACGCCCTCGATTGCCGGGATCTTTCCTTCTTTAAGGTAATCTCCCAGTGAACCTGTTGCCCTGAAGTTGGAGTATGTCTTGCTGTACTCCTTGACAACGAAGCCCGCAGCCTGAATTTTACCGGACTCCACGTCATCCTTATTAACGCCGTAGTTCCCTATCATCGGATATGTCATTGCAATAATCTGCCCGCGGTAGGAAGGGTCGGTGAGTATCTCCTGGTACCCGCTCATCGATGTATTGAATACAGACTCGCCGATCGACTCACCCTGGTACCCGAACATGGTCCCTTCAAACTCCGTTCCATCTTCAAGTATATAATATGCTTTTCTGTTCATTTTATTCTCCGCAAGACCTTACTTTTTAAACCTCACATCAACAGATCCGCCATGCTTGTCATCAAATCCCTCGCACTTCGACATAAGCTTCACCTGTTCCCTCGCTCTCTGCAGCGACTTTTCATTTAACAGCTGGAATGTGGTGCGCCTCATGAACGTATCAACCGAGGTCCCGGACGAAAACCTTGCAGCACCGCCTGTGGGCAGTATGTGGTTGGTCCCTGAAAAATAATCGCCCACAGCAACAGGAGCGTAACGGCCCAGGAAGAGCGAACCCACGTTCCTTATTCTCGACACATACTCCAGCGGGTTGTCCACCATGAACTCCATGTGCTCCGGCCCGTACTTGTTGCTGAAATCAATCGCCTCGTCAATTGAATCGACAAGTATGATTGCCGCATTCTTCAGCGCAGCCTTCTTGATTTCGTGCCTGCCGCGGCCTGAATCTATATCCTCTTTTATATGCCTGTTGACCTCTGTTGCCAGCTTGCGTGATGTTGTCACAAGAACCGCAAGCGCCCTCTCCTCGTGTTCAGCCTGCGACAAAAAGTCCCACGCGACCCATTTAGGGTCCGACTTTTCGTCCGAGATTATAAGAATTTCACTGGGCCCTGCCATTGAGTCAATCTGTATGATCCCCATGCTGAAGAGATATGTTTTTGCCGCGGTTACAAAGATGTTCCCCGGCCCCACTATAATTTCGCACTTCCTGATGTTCTCTGAACCGTAGGCTGCCAGCGCGATACCCTGTGCGCCGCCCGATTTAAGGATGCTGGTGACACCGAGCTCTTTGCATATAGCCAGTATTACATCGGGCACCTTCCCCTCTTTATTGGGCGGTGTTATTACAGTGATGTTTTTTGCACCCGCGATCTGTGCGGGGATAACACCCATCAGCACCGATGACGGGTATGACGCTTTACCGCCGGGTACGTAAATTCCCGCGCTTTCAATCGCCTGGTATGTCGTGCCGAGGATCGTTCCGTCAGGCTTTGTATACATGCTGTTGTCACGAAGTTGTCTCCTGTGGAAATCCTCTATGTTTCTCCTTGCCTCCATGAATGCGGCAAGTACTTCCTTCGGTGTATTTTTATGGCCGGTGTTTATCTCTTTTTCGGCTGCTGTTACGGACTGGAGTTTTACACCGTCAAATTTATGGGTGTACCTCTTTACAGCCTCCTCCCTGTTCTGCTTAACATCATTAACAATCGGAACGACTGTGTTGATCATGATCGAACTGAAATCCTCGCCGAACCTGTTGAAAAAAGCATCAAGCTCTGAAGGTGTCAGGTCTTTGTATCTCTTTACCGGAACCATGGGATCTCCTTGAATGGTGTGTTTGTAAACCTTCCACACTTATTAACAGCGGGAAAATTGTCAAGTTTTTGATATTATTAATATCCCGGTTCCCCCTTTAACATTGAAATGTCAACACACAGTATCCTCCTGTCACCCTCAGGCGTGACATATCTTTTTGATGCAGTTACACAGACGTTGCCGGTGGCCGCGGATATATAGGGTTCAGACACATAACTTTCGATATCCGGCACAAGGTTCAGGTAATAGTCCTTGTTTGACTGGTCGCTGTAAATACTGTCAGGATGAAAAATCCTCCCTATCCCGGAAATGCGTATCCGGGAATTAAGCACTGTACCGGTTATCTGTATCCCCTTATCATCCAGTATATAGATGCATTCAACACTGCGGTACTTTGTCACGGCATTGTTGATTGCATCGTCGGGCAGGAACATGCCGCTGCCCAGGATGTCGGCGATGATCCTTTCCATGAACGCCATGTTCTGCATTCGTCCCTCTGCAGCCCTGAGCCTGCCGGCAATCACACGCTCCCTGTAAGTCTGCGACAGCTTCACTATCTTCCGCCCGATATTATCATGCCTGATCTCTTCAGGCCGGCATGGTACTGAAAAAAAGTCACCCTGCAGTATGTCAGCGTTCAACTCCATCATCTTTAAGGCATCCTCATAGGTCGCTATCCCGTTAGCCACAACAAGTGCGCCCGCCTTGTGCGCAAGGCTGATGAGCGAATGCGAAACCTCCTGTTTAAAAAAATCGTCCGAGATGCCTTCTATGATCAAACTGTCAAGCTTAACAAGGTCAGGCCTTACAAGGGCTATCCTGTCCCAGTTTGAGGAACCGGTGCCGAAGTCATCCATGGCTATCATGAACCCGGACTCCCTCCATGTCGAGGCAACCCGGGTGAGCATTCCCGTGTCTTCAAAGTCCGACTCCATCAGTTCAATGATAATGTTCGACGGATCTACTCCTGAATTTTTTACCGTACTTAAAAAATTCTTTGGAACCAGGCCGCTTTTAACTGCCCTGCTGCTCACGTTTACCGAAAGCAGTATCTCCCTGTCACTCTTATGAAAAAAAGAAAATCCCTCCAGTGAACTTTTCCTGAAAAGGCGCTCTATCTGCAGAACAAGCCCCAGCCTGTCCGCGGACATGACCAGCGCATCTGCATCAATAATCTTTCCATCTTTATCATTACTGCGGCAGAATGCCCTGTAACCGGCAACCCTCTTCTTTTTAATAAAGACCAGGGGCTGAAAGAGCACAGTAATCTCCCCGCTGTTGATAATGTCCTCTATGATATAATCCTCCGGCCTGATCATCCTCTCCACCTGTAAAATAACTGCTGCACGTTTTAACAGTCTCCTTTTACGGACATATAACCAGGGCATGATTTTTTTAAATCCCTGATTTAACAAAATGCCGGAAATGAATGATAAATTTACACATATGTAAAAAAACAGGATCATGCTCTCTGCAAATCTCTTGACTTGACCGCATAAGGCAGTCCAATTATCAACTGAAGCGCTAAACCCGGGGGTTAACATGAAAATCGCTCTGGCACAGATAAATCCGGTTATTGCAGACATAAACGCCAACAGGGATAAGATTATATCATTCATCAAACAGGCCGGATCTTCCGGGACCGACATTGCCGTATTCCCTGAACTCTGCACAATAGGCTACCCGCCTATGGACCTTCTTGAAAGCCGCAAGCTTATCGATGACAACATTAAATCACTCGAAGCAATTGCTTCTGCATCTGCCGGATCGGATACAGCCGCAGTGATAGGCTGCGTTGAGTACGACACAACAAACAGCCCCATGCTCTTCAACTCCGCAGTTGTGATACACAGGGGACGGATTATTTTCCGGCAGCACAAGACACTGCTTCCCGGTTACGACGTATTTGACGAGTACAGGTATTTTTCACATGCCGACGATTCAGGGATCTTTGAGTTCAGGGGTAAAAAAATCGGGCTGACAATATGCGAGGATATATGGGCGGCATTTCGTGAAGACAACAGCCCGTTCATGGAACGCAGAAGGTACGACATGGACCCGGTACAGGTACTTGCTGAACGCGGTGCTGAACTTATAATAAACATCTCGGCGTCGCCGTACATCAGGGGAAAGCGGCAGGCGCGGATGGAGATGCTCACACTCCTTGCCCGTGAAAAACGTATCCCGATTGTATATGTTAACCAGTCCGGGGCAAATGACAGTCTCATCTTTGACGGCAACAGCATGTTCATCAACGCCAGAGGGGAGATATGCGGTCACGCGAAGGGGTTCAGCGAAGACCTCCTGGTGATCGAAACCGGTTCACCGGAACCATGCGTGGTTGAGATCAGCGACATCGAGGACATACGAAGGGCGCTTGTCCTTGGGATCGGCGACTATATGGCCAAGTCCGGTTTTAAGAAAGCGGTACTGGGCCTGAGCGGCGGGATCGATTCGGCGCTTGTTGCCGCACTTGCGTGCCAGGCCGTCGGGCCGGAGAATGTTACAGGGATAACCATGCCCTCAGAGTATTCATCGCAGGGGAGCGTTGATGATTCATACGACCTGGCCCGGAACCTGGGGATGCGCATTGAAACGATTGCAATTAAAGGACTCTTCGACAGGTTCAGGGATGACCTTTCGGGTGTGTTCCGGGGACTAAAAGAGGATGTAACCGAGGAGAACATACAGGCCCGCATACGCGGAACACTTCTCATGTCCTTCAGCAACAAAACCGGCGCACTGCTGCTATCAACCGGGAACAAGTCGGAATCAGCAACAGGATACTGCACGTTATATGGCGACATGTGCGGCGGCCTCGCTGTGATCGCGGACCTGCCCAAGACCATGGTCTACGAACTCTCGGAGCACATAAACATCAGCGCAGGCCGTGACATCATTCCCCGAGCCATCATAGACAAGGCGCCATCCGCTGAACTCCGGCCAGGCCAGAAAGACCAGGACTCGCTGCCGCCGTACGATGTGCTGGATGCTATACTCGAACTGTACATTGAACAGCGCATGTCCGCTGCGGAGATTATAAGTGCGGGCTTCGACAGGGAAACGGTGGAGAATGTCCTTAAACTGGTGAATAACACTGAATACAAAAGGTACCAGGCAGCACCGGGGCTCAAAGTCACCTCGAAGGCTTTCGGTATCGGGAGACGCATACCGCTTGCAAAACGGTTTGTACCGTGAAGTTATACAATCACCAATTCACACTCTCATCGGAAGCACCATGAACGGTATTCCCTGCCTGTAGAACTTTCTCTGCAGCGCAAAGGCCGAGTAGTTGTGCAGGAACCTTGTGACGAATGAATCCTCCGGGAACACCAGCTGCCCGGCAAAGAAGACCGCCTGGTTGTGCCTCTTCATGATCTCCATTGCCGCGTCGAACGACGCGTCAACAATCTCCACACCGATAGAATAGCTGCTCTCCGCGTAATACCCGTGCTTTAACATGAACTCAACGTACCTCTCCAGCTCCTGCTTCGTGTGCGCCTCAAGGTTCTCCAGCTCCTCGTGTCCTTTGAACGTTCCGGAATCAACAACACCCACCTGTATAAAAACAAAATTACTAAACTTTCCCTTGAACATCCGTATTATCGCAAGCAGGCTGTGCAGCCCAATACCCGTGAACCCGTTGACAAAAAGGACCGCCGTGTCGCCTTCGGGGTCATAGACGGGCCGCTTTTTCCTCCGTGGCAGTTTTTTACCTGTGCCCCCCGGCGCATCCATTCTTTCAAGCTCAAGCAGGGAATTAAACTTTGCAAGGAGTTTCCCTGTACTGGAGTAATGCCTTTTTATCATAACAGCGAGTATTACAAGGGCGCCCGTAATAACAATGGTGAACCAACCACCCTCGTCGAACTTAATCATCACAACAGACACAAGAATGAATGATGTGAGAACCAGTCCTGATGAATTGATAAGCAGCCCGTGTATCCATTTACCGTCACTGTGCCTCACCTGCCACCAGTGCCTTACCATGCCAAGCTGGGACAATGTGAATGTCACGAATACGTTTATACTGTAGAGAACAACAAGGAACCTCACTGATCCCGAGGAATATAACAACAGGGCAAGGGATGAAACGCCCATAATAAACACGCCGTTCTGCGTGACAAGCCTGTCATTGAGAGCAGCGAAACGTGTAGGAGCCCACCTGTCGAGCGCCATGTTTGATAAAATCCTGGGGCCGTCAAGGAACCCTGTCTGCGCAGCCACAAACAGGAGCAGGGCCTCGGAGAAGAGCGTCACAATAACAAAGACATGTCCCCACCTGCCCCAGGCAGCAGTCATTTTATAAAAAAGCACCGCGTTAAGCGTTTTGCCTGGAACATGCTCCACCCCGTAAAGCAGGTATGATATCATGAGTCCTAATACCATGAAGGCAAGTGACCATGCCATGTAGCGCATAGTTCGTTTGGCTGTCTTAATCTTAGGATCCCGGAGTACAGGTATACCGTTACTCACAGCCTCAATACCGGTAAACGTGCCTGCACCCATACTATACGCGCGCAGGACAAGAAGTATCATTCCTGTTGTGCCAAGCTGTGTCGCGGTGGAATGCGCGTCCTGCGCTGTTGAACTTACAAGTTCAGGAATACCCGAGGAATGTCCGGCAATGGCCCATACTATCGTCGCGGCATGCGCCGCAATAAAAATTATGAACACCGGCACAAGCGGAAGTACCGATTCCCTGACTCCCCGCATGTTGAGCCATGTGAGCAGGCACAAACCTGTAACAGCAACAGTCATCTTCAGGTAAATCATTGATCCCGGGAAAAAACTGAAGAGTGCGTCAGTACCGCTCGCGATCGATAGAGTTATTGTCAGCACATAGTCAATCAGCAGGGCGCAGCCAGATACCATTCCGACCGACGGCGAGAGCAGCTTGCTTGCCACAAGGTAACCGCCTCCACCTGACGGGAAGAGTTCAATAATCTGCGAATAACTTGCTGCAATAATAAAGATTGTGATTACTGTGCCAACCGCAACAAAGATACCGAGTGATGTATGCTGCCCCAGCGTGAGGAACGCCTCCTCCGGGCCGTAACATGATGAACTGAGACCGTCTGAGCCCAGGCCGACCCATGCGAAAAACGCTATCAGCGACATTTTGTGGAATATGGCAGGATCAGTTACATCACGGGCCCCGCCCATAAAGAGGTGTTTGACCCTTGCAAAGAGGATAGGTTTCTCTTCCGGCATGAATCTCCTCCATGTTATGAGTGACATGAAGATAGATAATCTGCCCATTGCAGAAATATTTCACTTCTGTCCTCCCAATAGCCTGCGGGGTTAGCTGACGGGCTCGGGCCTGGAAGTGCCCTATCCTTTCCGGAATACGCCCCTGTTACCCGGATCCCCCGTATCCATGCCCTGTGTCATGAATTTCGGCGCGTAATGCCGGTAAAGTAATAATGAGTCATTTCATTGTCAAGAGTTCCAGAGGAATATTTGCTATAAACTGATTTTTTAAAAGAGGTTAAAGTAGCCCTCAACCTCTTTGAAATTCTTCTGCACATTTTCTTTCCCTGATACAATGCCCATGTGGCCCGGAAGAAGGTGTTCAATGTCAAGCTGCGAGACAATTTTAATGCTCTCCTTGAGATGGGCAGCATTTCCACCCTGGAAGTCGAACCTGCCGAAACTCCTGTCAAAGATCAGGTCACCGCACACAAGAGTTTTCTTCTCACGCCAGTATATACACACAGAGGCCGGTGAATGCCCGGGAGTTTTGTAGACCTCAAGTTCAGCATCTCCGATCTGGAGAAAGCCCTCTTCAAGTTCAAGCTCATATTTATATTCTGTAAAATCCATACCCAGCATCCGGAAGAAGTCCGGGCCTGTTTCCTGCAGGAACTTTATCTCATCTTTATGCATACCTGCAGGTATGTCATACTTTGTAAAATTCAGGTTTCCTTCAATATGGTCGGGGTGACTGTGCGTGTTAATCACGTAGCTTATTGTTTCAATGTCAATTCCGTCGGCCTCCATCAGTTTCAGAAGCTGGTCAGTATAGTTTTTCAGTCCCGGGTCAAAGAGGATGTTGAACGGTTCGCCGAAGTAGAAGCTGTTGCAGTTGTTTTCGAAAACACCTTTCCAGACATATGAATATACGCCGTCAGTAACTTTCATGAGATAATCCTTATATTAATTTAACCGGCTTCAAGGTTTAAGTGAAGGTTAAAACGTGTCAATCCCAATATTAGCAGCCCTAGACCGCATCCCCGGGCTTAACTATATGAATATGACACTTTTCGTCCCTGGTCATCAGCTTCCCGAATGCAGCTGAATAAGCCTCTGCGGCGCCTTCAGTTTCAGGCGCTACAATCACAAGCCGCAGCCTGTTGTAACCGTTAGCATCCCTCTCCGCAAGCCCGTCCCGCACCACGGACTCAATATCAGCAGGGGAGCATTCCTTTACATCTGCGATATATATCAGCAGTCTATTCCCTATAAGTATCTTCTTTGAAAGCCGCACACCGCAATCCAGCCGGACACCTTCAGCAACATCAATTGAATTGAACACACTCTGGCCGCATCCGCAGCCCAGCACATCAACTGCAAAATTTTTTATACTCTCTTTATCCATCGTGCCTCCATAAAAAACCCGGCCTCTCAGGGCCGGGTATTCTGCCGGTTAAACCCCGGGTTTATCCAGCATCTTTGCAAGCATTGCATCGTCGGGATTATCATAAACACCCACGGCAAGGTTTACCTTTGCATCAATAATTTTTCTGAGCCTGTAAACATTCCGCAGATCCCCGCCCTTCCAGTCTATATGTTCAGCAAGCATGGCCTTGTAGCTCGCGGCCTCTTTCCTGAGTCTGATCCTGTCAAGTCTCACGAGGTTCTCGCTCTGGAACCTCTCCTTTGCTTCGGAAGAAATCTCAAGCATATCGGCCGTTTCAACCCTCTTAATGTAACCGGGCTTCTTCATCTCAAGAGGACTGTTGTCAGTCCTGATGCCGCTATTGCCAAAACCAACTGAACCAGGAAAACGAATTGCTGTCATAATGCGCCTCCTTTCACAGTTTTATGTCGCATTATATTATCGGATTGAATTCTAAAAAGATAAGCATTATTTTAAAATAATCTAAAATATTAATGAACTTTTTTTACAAAAATATGGGGCTCTGACACCTTTAATACAGGGCCCGGGTGCCGTGTTATCCGTTACATGGACTCAGGTGATGCGCCCGAACTTGACTATGACCTTAACTACGGATAAACCCTCTCTGCAAAGTCTTTCTTTTAGACCCCGGAATGGTGCTGTAAATTAAAATTTTTTTCCGTCACTACGTCGGTGAAGGGGGCACATGGAAATGTGTAGGATCATTAAAGAATGCAGATCATTATTTCATGGATGACTGACCCGTAAACTGCGTTTCAAGCGCTTCAGCGACAGAGAGTTTCTTACAGAGGCTCTCTGCCGTTTTATTTACAGAGCAGAAGGCTTGAACTCTCTTTGCAAAATCTTTAAATTATTATTGCAAAATAAATGCCTCATTTAAATTTATCTCATAATTTAACAGACCGGATACTGTAGACTTATAAAAATACAGAGCTAACAAGCAGGAAAAAGTATATGAACGTCAGGAACCTTGCCATAATGATCCACGAACAGGCAGCGAAATATTCAGACAGGAAGAATGCCCTTTATTACAAGGACGGGGAGAAGTGGACCGGAATTTCATGGAAAGAGTTCGGTGACCGTATAGATAACGCTGCAAAGGGCCTCCTTGAGCTGGGTGTGTCGGAAAATGAACTCGTAGCGATTTATTCAGGCAACAGACCAGAATGGACAATATGCGATTACGCCATTATGAGCATCAAAGGTTCAACGGTTGCCATATATGCCACCAATACGGATGAATAGGCTGAATATATAGTTAATAACGCGGGAATCAGGGTCATTTTTGTTGATGACCAGTTTCAATACGACAGCGTGATGAAGTTTTTCAAACGCAGCAAGACTCTCAAAACAGTGATCGTTTTCAGCAGATCGGTAGATATCGATAAAAAAAATAAAAACATCATGTACCTCGATGACCTGTACGAAATCGGGAAAAAATCGCGTAAAGACCCGATTTTAAAGAAAAGGCTGAGCTCCTGCACGCCGGAGGATATATCCACCATCATATACACATCGGGAACAACGGGCAATCCCAAAGGGGCCATGCTTGCACACAAGAGTTTCTTCGTTGAGATGGATGCCCTTAACGCGGGTTTCCCCATGGGAGAGGATGACATAGAGCTTGTTTTCCTTCCGCTGAGCCACGTGTACGGAAAATGTTCACTCTACTGGGTACATTCAAAGGGAGGGACCCAGTACTTCTGTTACGATACAAATAAAATTGTGGAGTATTTCCAGGAGGTACGGCCCACATACATGGTGGGAGTTCCAAGGCTTTATGAAAAAATGTACGCTGCCATATACGCGAAGATGGATCAGGCATCCCCGTTGAAGAAAAAAACTTTTCGGTTGGGGCGTTGAAACAGGAAAGAAATACAGGTTCGCCATGATCAGGGGTGAAAGCATCTCTCCGCTGCTCAGGCTGAAGCACGCCATAGCGTACAAGCTGGTACTGAGCAAGGTAAGGGGCCTCCTTGGCGGAAGGCTGAACTTCTTCTCAGCAGGCGGGGCCCCGCTCGGCAAGGAGATAGAGGAATTCTTCTTCGCTTCAAACATATTTATCGCCCAGGGATACGGCCTTACTGAAACATCGCCCTGCGGTTCATTTAATGTGCCATCAGCTTTCAAATTCGGAACAGTGGGCAGGCCGATTGCCGGTAACCAGATCAGGATCGCGCCTGACGGTGAGATACTGATCAAGGGGGACAATGTCATGACGGGTTATTACAAGAATCCGGCTGCGACAAAAGAGGTCATGACAAAGGATGGTTTCTTCACGACAGGGGATATAGGGAGAATAGACGAGGAGGGTTTCCTTGTCATCACTGACAGGAAAAAAGATATCATAGTTACTGCAAACGGCAAGAATGTGGCTCCCCAGACAATTGAATCAAGGGTTGGCCAGGACTTTTACGTAGAGCAGGTGGTTGTCATCGGCGACAGGCAGAAATATATTACTGCACTGATTGTACCCTCCTTTGATCCGCTCATGGAATACGCCAGGAGCAGCGGAATATCCTTCACGGCAAAAGAGGAGCTGGTGAAGAACCCTGCGATCATAGAATTTTATAAAGACAGGATCGAGGCACAGTCAAAGGGACTTGCAGATTTTGAGAAGATTAAGAGATTCACGCTCGTGGCCAGTCCCTTCTCGATTGAGAAGGGGGAGATTACGCCGACCATGAAAATAAAGAGAAAGGTAATAGCCGTCAACTTCAAGGATGAGATAAAAAAGATGTACAGTTAAACTTCAGCGGCAGATATGTTCCGGCATACAAGGCCCGTGTTTTGCACGGGCCTTTTTGCGGCAATTCACTTCAACGGTGGCAGATTCATCTCCCTGATCTGAATAGTTCCAAAAGATTCTTACACTTTGTTATACCCGGGGTGGAAAGTAAAAGAAAATTCACCGCATGGTGAATGAATCTTTTTACCCCGGGTATTTTTTTCTACAATAGTTTTGCTGATACAGGAACTCCCCGTATTAAAACACTCAAAGCTCCCTGCACTGCCATCTGTTCATGGGACATACTGGTACTTATCGGTAGCAAAAAAAATAATTCTCTGTTGACAAATCCTTTATTTGTCGCTTTCAGTTAATTAAAATTTATGATAAGAAAGTCATATTTAGTCAAGATGAACTTTATTAAATACCTGGTGGTTGTTAAAGAACAGGTCCCGGTGTTTCAAGCATTTTTATAATAATTTTTTTTTTGAATTATTATAAATGTAAGTATATTCTATTTATATCACATAAAAAAACATAATTAAAAGAGGGTTATTATGAAATCAGGATTATTTACTGCGAGTGCCGTATTAGTGCTAATATTTTCATTCTCAATGGCAACATTCGCCCAGATGCCTAAGTTTCCTAAAGACACCGAGGTGGAAAAAAACATCACGTCTGATTGGGGAAACGGTAAAATTCAGAATATTACCAAAAAAACGGATTGGACAACAAAGGTTAGTGTTGAGTCAGGTGCGAAAATCGTGACTGCCACATGCACATACCTTGTAAAGTTTAAGAATGGTGAATTTTCTCTTGCGACTCCGGCAAGCGTTTATTATGTTCTTGCTGAAAAGACGTGGCATTACAAGGGGCATGGTGTAAGCGAAATTATCTTTGAACCGGGGAAGGGGCAGGAGAGTCCGTCCCGCGATGATGTAAAGATGATGGTAGCTAAACTTGTTGAAAACGGCCAGCTTCTTAATGATCTGAACAAACCTGTCGATCTGAAAGATGATCCGTATAATATGAAAAAATCTGTTAAAGTTACCAAGGTTCTTGTTACAGAACCCGTTGTCGGTTCGAACGGCGAATCCTACTGGTATGACTACTACTGCGATGTTGAAATAACTGATGCAAAAGGGAAAAAAGCTAAATTCATTGATCTTTATTTTAGAGTATCAAAAGAGCAGAGCGCCCAGAAAGAGTGGAAGGAATTTCTTAAAACAAATTATAAGAGTAAGTTTGAAGAGGTGAAATAAATCTTGTTTTCCAGGCCTGTCACGGACGGAAAAACTGCAGGAGATGAGCAAAGATTTGTCCATCTCCTGCCTTTCATCAAGAGGCCTGAATATTTTAACGGCTGTCCCCTTTGTCTAAGTATTTAATCGCATGGTTCACGCACGGGCCTTGTTTATGCCATCATTAATGGCCTTAGACATTGCCATGTTAAGTGATTCAATAGATTCGTATCCTTCCGGGTGTATCTCGTCACCAATGTACAGGCCTCCGCTGCGTGAGTTCATGATTTTCGGCAGCAGCCTGTTCCTGGGCCAGATATAGTACGCCCCCGTAACCGAAACCGGTATAACGGGTCTGTTTGTTTTTTTTGCAGGGTATGATACGCCGCTGCGGAACTGCTGCAGTGTACCGTCGCTTGTTCGTGTGCCCTCCGGGAATATGATAAGTGTTTTTCCTGACCGAAGAATATCGGCACCCGCTTTAAAAACTTCTATCCCGTTGTTTTCATCGACATATATGATGGAAGGGATTGAAAAACGGATGAACATGTGTGGTGATCTCACCGTGCAGTATCCTTTCATCAAGTGATGCTCCCTCTGTCTTTTCCAGCGTCTCCAGGCAGGAGACCAGTTCACCCAGGTTCCGTTTTTCCTGCAGAACCTCGTTGTCTATCCGCACTGCCAGTTCATGCTCAAGGAACACCACAAGGTCAATTAAACGGAGAGAGTCTATGCCCAGGTCATGCAGTGTCTGGTTGTGGTAAAGCGTCTCTTCGCGCAGTTTGCCTTTAAGCAGGCTGATAATGTTTTCAGCCGCAGGAGATTCTCCGGTCAGCACCTTGTTAAGTACAGCGTTGTCACTTGCATTCTCCTGGTACGTGCCCTGGTCCAGCATTTTTTAATTTCACGGTAGAGGATTTTAATGATAGTGGAAACTCCCCGTATTAAAACACTCAAAGTCCCTTAACTACCCTTGATTCAGGGAACATACCATCAATTATCGGAAGCAAAATATTGTTATATTCCTGACTTTAAGTTCCCGGAATGATTCTGTAAATTAAAATTTTATCATATCACTCGTTGTATTTTGTTCCATATAATATTATCAGGTAATTACTGTATAATTTCGTAAACATTAATTTCAGCAAACGTGAAAGAGACCGGGTTCTCCGTAATGAATTCTCAGGAGTATAAAGTCAAATTTATATAAATCTGTTGTTCCGGATCAGCTGTTATAAAGCAGTTATTATTCTGTTAATTGCCGGACTCAGACTAAAAGCGCAGCTCCAAGAAATAACGAATGCAGAAAATTTGATATCGCCACTATCTTCAGTTCGGAATCAAGCTCTGCGTGATTTTTATACGTAAAAACCTTTCGCAGATCAATAACAAGCGGAATGAATGCTATTGTATAAAAAAATCTTATCAGGGGAAGTGAATTCATAAACGCGAAAGTAACACTGGATACAACTGCGGCCAGAAGAATCACTGCATGATATATTCTGCTGTATTTTATCCCCATGACAGAAGCCAGTGTAATTTTCCCGTATTCCAGATCATTAACCGTATCCCTCATATTGTTAAGATTAAGAACTGCAACACTGAGAAGGCCCGCAGTGATAGAAGGCAGAAATATATCGTATCTTAGTAATCCGGTATGCAGAAAAAATGTTCCAAGAACCCCCACCGGTCCGAAAAATATAAATACAAAGGGATCCCCGAGTGCCATGTATCCGTAAGGATTTCTTCCAACGGTATATTTTATCGCGGCAACGATAGCAGATCCCCCGGCAACAATAAAAATTATTGTATAATATGACCTCGTCGCGTAAAGGACAAGTGAAACGCCTGATACTGCAGTAATAATAACGATTACAATTATCATTCTTTTCATCTGATGAAGTGTAATGTCACCCTTTTGAATCGATCTTTCAGGGCCTACTCTCGATTCAGAATCGGTTCCTTTAACCATATCGCCGTATTCATTTGAAATATTGGAAAGAATCTGCAGTAAAATAGTAGTAACCAGGGCGAGAATAAAAACAACGGTATCAAATTTACCGGTCCAGGCGGCAAGGAAGCTCCCCATAACAATACATGAAGCAGATAAAGGCAGAGTTCTTAGTCTGAATGATACAATCCACGGTTTGATAATTTTTAAAAACATAATATACCATCGGAATAATTATTTGGGCGTTTTATTTATTTATCTGTAAAATATTATGTAAATAAAAAAATATTATTACCTGCTTTCATTATACCGGTTAATTTTTCTGGCTCTTCTGGAATTATAGTGGAAAAAAATAGTGGAAATGCAAGAATAATTTTATGAAAGAGACATTAGAAGAGTTT
>DAONFG010000056.1:0-16924 GCA_035403465.1 Spirochaetota bacterium
GCGTGTTCAAAAACGCTGTAGAGTATCTCGACCGCTTTTTTGTTCCCCTCTTCGCGAACAACAAGCGGGTAGTTGTTCTTGATGGCAATTTCGCGCTTTTCGATCATGTCAACAAGCATTAAAACACCGGTTATAAGGTCGTGCGCCTCAAAGCCCGAGATCACGCCCGGTTTCCCGAACTTATCAGCTATAAAGTTCCACGGCGCGCGGCCTATTACGGCGCTTACGTGCCCGGGCACTATGAATCCGTCAATATGAACTTCGTCCGCGGTAAGGAGCGCCTCCACTGCAGGCGGCGTGAGTTTGTTCCCCGATAGTATTGAGAAGTTCTTTAAACCTTTCTCTTTTGCTGAAAGAATTGCCAGTGCCTCGGACGGGGCGGTTGTTTCGAATCCCACACTGAAAAAAACTACTTCACGTTCCGGGTTCTCTTCGGCAATCCTAATGGCGTCCATTGGTGAATAGATAATACGCACATCCATGCCCCCGGCCTTCTCCTTCGCGAGCGAGCTGTACGATGAGGGCACCTTGATCATGTCGCCGAATGTCGTGACAATGGTGCTGTATTTTTTCGCGATCTCGATTCCCCTGTCAAGGTAGTGGTTCGGGGTGACGCACACAGGGCAGCCCGGGCCGTCTATGAGTACCAGCTTTTCAGGGAAGAGGTCTTTTACCCCTGTCTTGAAAAACTCGGCGGTATGGGTGCCGCAGACCTCCATGATGCGGATTTCGTTTTTAAGTTTCCTGTTTTTAAGGAGGTCCGCAAGTTTTATAACCAGTTCTCTTTTCATTTATTGTTCCGTTGTTTTTTCATTATCAGTACTGTTTACCGCATGCCTCATCCGGCCTGACGGCCACCTTCTCCCGTTTTGAAGCTTTGGAAGGGGAGAAGGGGTTATAGCATTAAAATTTCTGCCACACCTCCCTCTCCCTGGTTTGAATACCTGCATAGCGAATAATGTCGCAATGGGAGAGGGTGCCCAACGGGCGGGTGAGGGCATCCAAAAAAATGTTGCCTAAAACTTAATTCCCGGTATTCATGGCATTATATAATATCCCGTACTTTTTATGTCAATTACATGTTCAGGCGCGTGTGTAATTCAGTAAAAGTTAAGGATACCGCCCGGCTCTTTTTTGTGAATATCCGGTATTATATTAAACCGGTAATACGCATGATCGCAGTACCCGCAGTAGTTTCAGTTTTTCATTGGAGGACGCCTGTTTTATGAATGGATTCCGATTAAGGGCAGATGCTGTGCTCAATTTCTTTGCAGTGCTCATATTCCCTTTTTGTATCATAACCCTGGAGACTATCCTGTTTCACCTCCTTATGATTGTTTCCAATTACCTGCAGGCAACCACAATCATTTCTATCGCGATGTTCGGTATTGCTCTTGGCGGCCTGGTGAGTTTCTACCTTCTCAGGTTCAACCGGCAGTTAGTGTTGTTTTTTTCATCCCTGGCATTCTTCCTTTCAATAGGGCTTTCATATTACAGCATAGTGAGGCTTGACAACTTCCAGTTTCCCTATCTTCTTATAGCACCGTTCTTTTTCGGATCTGTGATTGTCTCTTCGGTTTTTTCACGGGCCGATTCTCACAAAATATATTTTGTCGATCTTACTGCTTCTGCACTGGGCGTGGTTTATCCTGTTATTGCAGTTTCATACCTGAAGTCGGAAAATACGCTGCTTGTGCTCTCGGTTCTGCCGCTGCTTTTTATTTTAATACTGATGTTTTCTGTTAAAAACATAATTGCAAAGGTTTCAGGTATGGTACTCGCTGCCTTTGTGATAGCGGGTATAATTTTCTTTCTGCACATGAATATGGAAATCCCCCAAACGATCAGTAAAGAAGATTTTAACTCCCGGATTCTGCCGAAAGTTTACCGTCCACTTGAAGAAAAGATTCTCCGTGAAGTCTACCGGGAGAGCCCTGACGGCAGATCGTACATCATGCAGACTGCCGACCAGTACAAAAAGTATATGGCCCGTTATGCCATAAACGGGACAGGCTACTATCCCTTTGTGCTCGACCTTTCAATGAATTACAAGCCGCTCCATGCATCTGAAAAGAATTACAAGATATATACAGAGAAGCTGCAGAATTACACATGGCTCTTTTCAAAGGATAACCTTATGGGAAGAGTGGAATACATAACCAAAACCAATTTTGATTTCCTTTATATAAATAACGGCGCCTTTTATGACAGGGTCGCTTTTGGTGATCCCGGTGACGCCCGGGATATACGGTTTCCCAATTACCTGGATAACGCCAATGTCTTTATCATGGGGGCCTCTGCCGACGGGATAGTTAACTCACTGAAGAGGCTTCCCGGGAAAACAATCATAAAGGGAGTTGAGTTTAATCCTATAATTCATGAGACCATGATGTCCGGTTATTTTTATGAATTGTCCGGCCACGCCTATAAGGATACCACGATTTACAGGACAGAGGGGCGCGCATACCTCAGAGGTACTGATGAACGATTCGACATGATAACGCACATGAACAACCATGCCGAGCATGGAGGTGTGTGCACACTGGCCCCGGAGTACCTGCATACGGTTGAGGGGATCAGGGAGATGCTGGAAAGGCTCACTGACAGGGGGCTGCTGGTCTACGAGGAGATTGCATGGAGCACAAGGTCTGAATGGGCGTTCCTCAAGTTTATGAATACCATCGTTACGGCGCTCAGGGAGAGCGGTGTGGAGTCCCCTGAAAACCATCTTGTTGTTTACCGCTGGGACTACTGGAACAGGGTGAGGCCAACGGTCTACTCGGTTGTGATCAAACGCACGCCATTCACCGCTGACGAGACCGCAAAGATGAAGGCTTACCTTGACTACTATATCCTTAAAGACGAGCACAAGCTGCTTGCGGGATGGCAACATATCTATGCTTTCCCCGGAATGGCCCCTCATGGAGATGTGGGAAGAATTATCACAGGCACATTCGACAGGCAGCCTGTACAGTTTCCCGATTACATCTGGTATGATGATTTTGAAAATGATGTATTAAGCCGGATATTCAATTTTTATGATATGGAGTTTGTTAAATCGCTCTATACGTTTTTCCCGCCAAAAAAAATTGATAAGGGCTTTGATTTTGTGAACAACGTGTGGAATTCAAGGCATGGAAGGTATATACTTAAACCGGGAATCAAGCCTGCCGATGCTGAAAGGTACATGCGGATTCTTGATGAAACTGATTACTGTTATAAAATGGATATAAGCCCGGTACGGGATGACAAGCCGTTTCCCTACAATGTTTACGTCGAGAAAAAGGAGGTCCTCCGGATACTTCGCATAGTGGCGCTGCTGTCGCTGATTATTTTTATCCCGGTACTGGTTCTTGTTGTAAAGAAGTATTCATCACACAGGCTCACGCTGCTGCGTCACTCGCTGTTTTTTATATCTGTGGGTTTCGGTTACATGCTGGTCGAGATTGTGCTGATGCAGTTCCTGCAGCAGTTTATAGGTATACCGATCTACTCGGTGATCATAACTCTCGGCGCGCTCCTTTTTTTCAGCGGCGTGGGAAGCCTGCTCTGTTCAGGATGGAACCGGAAGGTTGTCATGACACTTATGTTTTTCATCCCGGTACTGATTTTTATCTACCACAGTTCGCTGTACCATGTATTTAATTATTTTGCGGCTTCGACGTTTGAAGTCAGGATGGCGGCAGGCGTGGGCATAATGGTTCCCCTGTCGCTGCTCATGGGTATGCCGTTCCCTAAGGCCATGGAGAAGATCAAGAAGGATATATCCGGCGAATACGCTACGTTGATGTATGCAATCAGCGGTGCCGCGGGAACAATCGGAACCACAACAGCACTGCTCCTGAATGTGACATACGGATTTTCGTTTACTTTTATTACGGGTATGATAGCATATATCATAGCGGCACTTCTGCTGCTGACTATCTTAAAAGGTGAATAGGGAAGCCCCCCTGTCCCCCGGAGGCTTACTACTACCCACATTTTATGAAATCTTAATTTAAGGCCCCCGGCAGAGATATAGTTACTGTTCATACACAAATATCTGCCACCCCCGGAAGGGGTTTTGGAGCTTAACGGACCTCACATAAAGAGTAAGAGGCGAACCGGGGAGGGATTAAAATAGTTTTTTGTTGAGGCGAAAGGGGGGACAATTAAATTCAGGTTTTATGAATAAAGTTTTAAGTAGCCCCCGCCGGGGGACGCCGCTAAAAGTAAATAAAAAGATATTGTTTATCGGCTGGGGGCCGGAGTGATTATTAACTTTATTGACAAAAACTCTGTGTTCTCTGTGACTCTGTGGCAGAAATAAATAATTATAAGTATATTGAAACGGGAGGAGAATTATGGCACCAAAACAAAAGGTAATGAAGAGTGACATCGAGATCGCCCACGAGGCGAACATGATCCATATACGTGATATCGCGGCCAAGCTGGGACTCACTGAGGACGATATTGAATACTACGGCAAGCACAAGGCCAAGATCAACCTTGACGTTCTGAAGAACCGTCCCCTCAAAGGGAAGGTCATACTTGTTACGGCCATAACACCCACACCTGCAGGCGAGGGCAAATCCACCACCACTATCGGCCTTGCACAGGCGCTGAACCGTATAGGGAAGCACTGCACAATCGCCCTCAGGGAACCTTCGCTGGGCCCGTGCTTCGGTGTAAAGGGTGGAGCCGCAGGCGGCGGGCACTCGCAGGTTGTACCCATGGAGGACATTAACCTTCACTTTACCGGAGACATTCACGCAATCGGTGCTGCGCATAACCTTCTCTCCGCGATGATAGACAACCACCTGAAGCACGGGAACGTACTGGACCTTGATCCCACCAAGATATACTGGAAGAGGGTGGTTGACATAAATGACAGGGCACTCCGCCACATAGTCGTGGGCCTTGGGGGCAGCACGCACGGGATTCCGCGCGAGACCGGGTTCATGATAACGGTCGCATCCGAGGTTATGGCAATACTCTGCCTGGCGGAGAGCATTGCCGATTTAAAGAAGAGAATTGGACACATCGTAATCGGCGAGAACCGCAGCGGCGAGCCTGTAACTGTTGCAGACCTGAATGTCCAGGGTTCAATGGCCGCATTGCTAAGGGACGCGCTGAAGCCCAACCTTGTACAGACGCTGGAAAACACACCGGCAATCATCCACGGCGGCCCATTCGCGAACATTGCCCACGGCTGCAACTCGGTGCTTGCCACAAAAATGGCCATGGCCCTTTCGGACTATGTTGTTACCGAGGCAGGCTTCGGCGCCGACCTTGGGGCCGAGAAGTTCATGGATATCAAGTGCAGGTACGCCGGGATCAAGCCTGAATGCGTTGTGCTTGTGGCAACTGCGCGCGCGCTCAAGATGCACGGCGGCGTTGCCAAGCAGTACCTTAAGTCCGAAAACGTGGGAGCCGTAAAGTCCGGTCTTGCGAACCTCAGGAAGCATATTGAAAATGTCAGGAAGTTCGGGCTTCCTGTTGTCGTGGCACTCAACAGGTTCCCTGATGATTCACAGGATGAACTTGATACAATACTGGAATTCTGCGCGTCAATGAAGGCTGAGTGCTCCCTTTCTGAAGTCTGGGAGAAGGGGGGAGAGGGCGGCATAGACCTGGCTCAGAAGGTTATTGCCATAATTGATAAAAAGAAGAAATCGAATTTCAGGTTTCTTTATGATACAGACATGTCAATAAAGGCGAAGATTTCAACTGTTGCTGTCGAGATATACGGCGCTGACGGTGTGCTCTACACAAAGCAGGCGCTGCGCATGATTGATTATCTTACAGAAAAGGGTTACGGCAACCTGCCTGTCTGTATGGCGAAGACGCAATATTCGCTCTCGGATGATCATACCCTGATGAACAGGCCTACGGGCTTCAAGATTACAGTAGGCGATGTAACTTTATCCGCGGGTGCAGGATTCCTTGTGGTTCATACAGGCGAGATAATGATCATGCCCGGTCTGCCGAAGAATCCCGCGGCGCTTGTAATTGACATCACTGATGACGGTAAAATCACAGGGCTGTTTTAGTCCTGGTAAAACCCGTGAAGGAATACTTCGTATACATGCTGCACTGTGAAGGGGGCCGCCTGTATACAGGCTACACTGTTGATGTGAAAAAAAGGTTCGAGTCGCACATGTCGGGCAAGGGCGGTGCAAAGTTTACCCGGGGGTTCAGGCCGCTGGGAGTGGCGGCTCTCTGGCAGGTGATCGGCGGCAGGGGCGCGTCAATGAAGGTCGAGGCGTTCATCAAGTCCCTGGGGAAGGATGATAAAATAATTCTTGCTGCTGACCCGGCTATGCTTAATGAAATGGTACAGGGGAAGGGGATCGCAGCGGAAGTTCAGGTGTGCGATGTGGAGGAGTATACTCATTAGCTTCCAAGGCATGCCCTCACCCGGACGTGCCTGACGGCCGTCCACCTGACGGACAGGGAGGGACTAATGTCGCGGTGCCAAGGATGGCAAGGAGCGACCTCTCCCGTCTTCGCCGGGCGAGGGTTTGAGCAGGGAAAAATGCTATTCATTGACCCTTCTCCCTTCCGTTCATCAGAGCGGGAGAAGGGCAGGGATGAGGGCATTGGGTTATAAATATAAGAAGACCATCAGCCGGGGGCCGTTATGTATTTTGGAATGGCTGGTTGAGGTTTTTTCTACAAGGGGAGTAATACATGACACAGATAATTGACGGGAAAAAAGTAAGCCAGGAGATAAGGGATTCCCTTAAAATAAAAGTAGCTGACCTGGAAAAAAAATACGGCAAAGTCCCCGGACTCGCAGTGGTCCTGGTCGGTGATGATCCCGCATCCGCAATCTATGTGCGCAACAAGGGCAGGGGCTGCGAGGAGGTGGGGCTTAAATCCTTCGAGTACATCCTGCCTGAATCCGCATCGCAGAAAGAACTGCTTGAGCTGGTGGACCGGCTGAACAACGATCCCGACGTGAGCGGTCTCCTTGTGCAGCTTCCCCTGCCGAAACATATAAGTGAACTCGCTGTGATAAACGCGATCAACCCTGACAAGGACGTTGACTGTTTCCATCCCGTAAGCACAGGTAAAATGGTAAACGGCGACGACTGCCTTCTGCCCTGTACCCCCGCCGGAATACAGGAGCTCATCTGCAGGTATGCAGGAGATATAAAGGGGAAACACCTGGTAGTTGTGGGCCGCAGCAACATAGTCGGCAAACCTGTAGCCAACATGATGTACCAGAAAAATGACAGGGCAAACTGTGTTGTTACAATATGCCATACTGCTGCTCCCGATATTTCGGTCTACACAAAACAGGCTGACATACTTGTTGTGGCAGCCGGGCACCGGGGAACAATAACCGGCGATATGGTTAAAGAGGGGGTTGTAGTCATCGACGTAGGAATGAACAGGGTTGCAGATCCCGGCGACAGTACAAAGACAAAGCTTTACGGTGATGTGGACTTTGATTCTGTCGCGCCTAAAGCCAGGGCAATCACCCCGGTTCCCGGCGGAGTGGGGCCCATGACAATCGCCATGCTGCTGCAGAATACAGTGAAGGCATTTGAACTGCAGAATAAATAAACGGCTGCAAAAAGTTTTAATTAAAAAGGCTGCCTTCCGGCAGCCTTTTTAATCTGATCAATGGTGAGCATCATGCTCTTCGTGGTGTTCAAGGCTCGGGAAAAGCGGGAACCATTTTACGAACGCCATGTATATAAGAATCATTGTTGCGAAACATCCTATTGTAATTGACCACTCCTGGATTGTTGGTGTGTAAGCAGTGAATCCTCTCCAGGGGAAGTTAGGTGCTGCGAAACCGTGAAGCAGTACGCTGAGTTTGCTTATAACGATCGCGCCGACTGCACAGGACAGGCCTATTACCATGAATTTTTCCTGTTCCCTGTATTTCTTAATGTTAAGGAATACAAGAGTTCCAACGAAAAGAAGGATTTCAAGAACCAGCATCCATACTCCGTAGTATCCGCCCCACATATCCCAGTATGACCTTCCGCCCATGGGTGCAAGGTGACTGGATGATACAATAATATCGTATACCCTGAATATGAAGTAGAATATGAACAGGAATCCTGATATCCTTGCGAGAAGCTGGAATGTCTCCATAGGAACAACTTCTTTTTTAATGATTTTGCCTGCAATGTAGGGACAGAGTGTCATAAATGATGTTCCGCCTGCCATCGCTGCTACTATTGCCATAAAGAAGAAATGGTGTGAATACCATACCGGCCTGGCAAAGAGAGCTCCCCACATGCCGCCGCCCAGGGAACCCTGGTGGAAGAATGAAAGGAAGGTACCTGCTGCCGCCATGGTCCACATTAAAAGGTGCATGTAATGTGCGATAGCTGCAACAATCTTGTTTTTGATAAGAACTTTATGTTCAAGTACTGTCGGTATAAGCTCAACTATAAGTACACAGAAGTAAAAAGATAAGCAGAAGAAAACTTCTGTGAGCATTGATGCCGGGTAAACTCCTTTTCCCCAGTTCGGGTATGCAAAACCGAACCAGCAGCGCAGAGGCTGGCCAAGGTCAAAAAGGAGGAATACGAAAGTAAACAGGTAGCACATAAAACCAATAAGAACTGTTGAGTTGATAAGAGGTCTCAGTTTATCCACCCTGAATATGTAGAGGATAAAACCTGTTGTGAAAGCGCCGCCTCCAAGACCAACAAGGCCAAGGTCACCGATAATCCATGCGCCCCATGTGAAGTTGTTGTCCATGTCTGTATATCCTAATCCCCAGAAGAGTATCTGGATCGCGAATATCACGAAGAAAAACACGAGAGCAAAAAGCACATAGAGTGAAATACGCATATTTTTGGATGTGCCCTCGAATATGCCGTTGTAGACTGCTTTAAAAAAATTCTTCACTTTTTCCATTTATAATTCTCCTTGGTCTCTCTTAGGAGTTCTTTTTGAAAAACAGCATGTCGCGGATCCACTTCTGGCTTGTTAAATAATAAACCTTCGGATCCGCGTAAGCTTTCTTCTTACGGTATTCTGCCTGTTTTTCTTTCGGCAGTGTGTCAATATAGTTTGTAAGCCTTACGGCCCTGTCTGATTTTGCAAGTTTTGATACTTCAGATTCAGGATCGTTAAGGTCGCCGAAAACTATCGCACCTGTGGGGCATGACTTTTTGCATGCCGGCTCATATGTTACCGCGTTTATATCGAGATTGCCGTTTGCCGCGGCTTTGTCCCTTTCGCGTTTCCATATATGGCTGCAGAATGTGCATTTAACTATTGTTCCCCTTGATGCTATAGAAACTTCCGGGTTGAGGGCGTTTTTAAAACTGCCGTCGTTTTCCGGTTTCCACCAGTTGAATGACCTTGTTTCGTAAGGGCATGCTGTCTGGCAGTAACGGCATCCTATACACCTTGACCATACCTGGCTCACAACACCGTCGTCACCAACGTCTGTTGCAACCGCGGGACATACTGATACGCAGGGAGGGTTGAGGTGTTCCGGATGTTTCGGATCTCTTCCGCCGCACTGCTGGCACATCTTGGGAAGAAAGGCTGTTTTAACGTCGGGGAATTTAGCGTCCCTGTCGTTAGTTATCTTCATGAGATCAAGGAATGCCACCCGTTTCGGATAGTCTGAATCATCCTCGAACATGGGCATATTGTTTTCCTGGTTGCATGCAAGTGAACACTCGCCGCAGCCGGTACATTTATCAAGATCTATCGCCATCCCCCAAAGTCTTTTCATCTTTGGTATTCTAACCACTTCTTGAATTGTCATATTCTACCTCTTAGCTGATTTTAACTCTAGTTGACCAGAAGTCAGCTGTTCCCGTGATAGGATCAACGTCTGCGGTCATTATCTTCTTAGGGTTGACGCCTTTATCGTTTCCGTAAACGGTATACGATTCATGCCCGAATCCCAGCGGGATGGCTACTGTTTCGGGAGCGACAACATCTGAAAGATGTACTTTTACTTTTCCGAGTTTTCCTCTTGATGAGTAAATCGCGATAGATTCACCTTCGGAGACACCCTCTTTCTTTGCGGTTTCCCTGTTCATCTGTACCCATAGCCTGCCGTCAAAGAATGTCTGCCAGTCTATGTTTTTGAGAACATACGGGAATGCCATACCGTCACCGTCACCAACCATGGCCACTTCAAGGGGTATCATGGTAAGCGGGAATTGTGCATTTTTGGAGACTTTTTTCTCGAGGCCGTCAATGTCAGCCTTTGTTTTTTCAACATTAAACGAGAAACTGCCGCCTGCAGCCGTCTCCCTGCCTGCAGCCTTGTAAGCATCGACTGCTGTAGTGAAGGGTAACGCGTTTTTGGTTTTATCAACCATTTTTGACAGTTTTATTATTATGTCTTTCGCGTCAATAGCCTCTTTCCATGCGCCGTTAACAGGTTTGCTGTCCGGTGTTTCGGTCTCAAGGAAAGTGAGTGCGGGAAGAATGTAATCCGCGTATTCAGAGGAATCATTTTTTAGCGTGTTGATTGCAACTACGAATGGTTTCTCCATTTTCTTTTTCAGGTCCTCGCCCAGTACGCTCTTGTAAACCGGGTTGGAATCATTCAGTATGAGCATCTTGAAGTTTCCGTTTTTAACAAGGCCGTCGATTCCTGAGAAATCGGATTTATATGATACTGCGCTGTTTTTTACAACTGATACCGCGTTTGTTCTTACAAGTGTGTTGAGGCAGTAAACAGCAATGATCTCGGCTGATGATGCAACGGCACCGACTCCGCCTTTTCCTGCGACAGCAACAGGCCTTTTAGCCTTGCTGAAGTCTTCGGCGATCTTTATTATCCTCTCCTCTTTGATTCCTGTAAGCGCCGCAACTTTCTGAAGCGGGTACTTGTTGATCACCATCTGTGACCATTTTGAGAAATCCGCGCCTGATGAGCTCATTTTTTTCGCAGTGATCAGGTGGTATGCAATACCATAGGCCAGGACTGCTTCTGTTCCCGGTTTTACAGGTACCCACTCATCTGCGAGTGAAGCTGTCCTTGTACATACAGTGTCTGCCTGGACAAGTTTTGTGCCTTTTGTTTTCCATTCAAGGAAAAACTTGTTCATGTTTACTGAATCGCCCCATCCTTCGAGAAGCCTTGATCCGAAGCTGAGGATGTAGTCTGTTCCTGCGAAATCATATTTCAGGTAACCGCCGAGAACGGCTGATTCCATGGATTTTAATGATGATTCGTAGTATACGTTGTTGCTTCCCGCTGACCTTACGAATTTTTCCATCAGCTGGCCGTTGAGTGTTTCATTTTTATTTACAGCAGCTATGGAGTTTGCCTCACCGCCTGCTATAAGTGTATTCATACGTGTTGATATGTCTTTCAGTGCTTCGTCCCATGTTACAGCCTTGTAGTTGCCCGAACCCTTTTTTCCTGTGAGTTTAAGGGGTGTTGCGATCCTTTCGGGGTGGTACACGAGCTGAAGGGCGTTCATACATGCAGGGCATACGCCTTCTGCAGATTCGATCTTGATCGACCTTGCACCGATTTTTCTTACCGAGACCTTGCAGCCGTGTGTACAGCTGTCGCTGACAGTCTGCAGATAGCTCTCAATTCCGTTAACCGGTACATACTGGTCCTGTGTCCATTCGGCAAGCGCCTGGAATGCCATAAAAGGAGCACCGGACAATACATAACCGGCAACACCGCCTGCAGCAGCACCGGCGCCGATCTTTAAAAAGTCCTTTCTGTCTATTTTTTTCATAAGATTTAACTAACTCCTCTCAGTGTTTCTTTTAATCGTGACAAACAGCGCAGGAATTGCTGATATGCAGCGCATCGTGGCAGTCCATACATTGTCCCATCAACATTTTCCCCTTAATCATGTCGGTAGTTGTGGAATTGCCTTTGTCACCGTGACATGAAGCGCACCTGGCCTTGAGTCTGCCGTCTTCATATTTAGCGGTCATTACAACCTTATGGCTGAAGTAAACCAGGTCAGGCTGTTTTGCCCATGAAGTCCATGGTTTGTCTGAATCCTGGTATGAATCAAACATAGACTTTTTCCTGGGAGTTGTGTGATCATCTGATGATACAACAGCATCCCGTGCATGGCACTGAGTACATTCGCCAATAGTCGGAAGTCCCTTGAACCTTCCATTCTCCTCGTAGCCGTGGCACATAGTACAGTCAGTCACGCCCCATTTTTGGATGTGGTTTTTATGGCTGAACGGTATTGTCTTTGCGGCATCGGCCTGCATAAAGTCCTGGCAGCCTTTCTGGGATATGCCCAGGAAGAACCAGGTACATAGTATAAAAGGGGTAAAAAAAAGCAGCAGTGAACGTCTCACAAAAATTCTCCTTTTGTTTTTATTTTTGAAAGAGTTGTAATTCTTTACACCTGAAAAAGTGATAAAAAAAGTTACTGAACCGGTGGTGTGCCTGCGCACTTTTATGAGGCGGAAGAGGGGCAAATTTTTCCATCAAAAGAATTTATTTACATCCTGAACCGGCTTTTTTTGTACAAACACACCTGTTTTTTTAATAATCCAGCTCGATAACTAAATTCATTTTGGCTAAATGTCAACTAAAATAAAAATATTTTTGTAACCTTTAAAAAGCAGTTTTCAGGGGGATGCGCGAATTAACCCGGCGGTTTGTACTTCCAATCCCCGGCCCTGACCGGAAGGGATTGGAAGTACTGAATGGTTTATCTTACAGATTTAAAATTTTATTCAGATTTATTATTCCCGGCACTGAAACCCATCTCTTCAATCAGCAGGTCAATGTACGGAGTAGCCTGGTACTCAAGCGGCGGGTATACCAGGCGTGTTGTTTTTTTGACATCAGTTGTTTTAATATATTTTTTACATTTATCACATACGTCCGCCCTGTGCTCCTCTTCACCTTCAATTTCGATATAGCGCAGTGTTTCATGGTTGCTGTTCTCGCAGAATGGACAGTATATTCTCCTGGATGCCCATTTATGGCCGCAGAATCCGCAGACCATGAAACGTTTACCGTTTTCTTCGAAGAGTGATAACTCCGGCGCAGAGCCGCATACCGGGCAGTAACCCTTCTCCCATGCGCCTGTATTTTCCAGGTGGACTGAAATATTCTGCGCAAAAACCGAAAGTGAAGGCTTCAGGCTGTTGAATACGATAAAGGCCAGGATGCGTTTGTCTGTTCCGTGTTCCTTTTCAATGCTGTCGAAAGCGGATTCGTCCTCGTTGATAAAAGAAGAGAAAAGTTTACCGGTATCGATTTTTTTATCAGCAGCGAGCCCGGCTATCTGTTTTACGGGTCCGGATAATTCGTTTTCATTCGTTGTCAGTATGCCGCAGATTTCATCGAAGAGTTTTCCCGATACCCTGCTGTCAAATGTGAATTCAGGTATGGTGACAAGGGGGAATTGTTCATTCAGTTTATGCTTTAATTTGTCAGCGGGAATTATGAACTCATCGAGTTTTATTGATTTTTTTGCGTTCTCCTGTGCGATAAATATTTTTTCGTACAGGTCAAGCATGGGCGTGTATTCAGGTTTGAGTTTTTTTATATCTTCAACCGCCTGTTTTATGTCATCGGGTGTAAAGTTTTGTGTCATATTCATTATGCTCCGTTAATAGGGTTTATTTATTAATGCCTATAATCCGGGGATTGCTTTTATTAATCAAGGATAAAAGTATCCCCGCTTTTGGCGGGGATACAGGATATTACTTTTTTTGGCCGGCAGTCACCGGTTCAGCAGGACCGCCTGTTATAAGCTGCTATCATGACAGATAGTACAGGTATTATCCAATTTATAAGCGGTATGGCAATAGATACACTCTTCCATCAGTTTTTCACCCTTAAGCCTGGCCCTACCCGTGGAAACTGCTTTATCGCTATGACACATATCGCATTTTAACTTTGTTGTGCTTTCTGTTAAATTTGTAGTCATCTTGACCTTGTGGCTGAAATAGAAAAGCCTGGAATTTTCCACCCTGGATACCCATGGCTTATCTTTATCCGTCCACGAATCAAACATTGTTTTCTTTCTCGGGTTCGCCTTGCGGTCATCACTGAAGAGATCGCCATTACCCCTGTGGCATGCCGTACATTCACCAACGGATGGAAGGCCCTGGAATGTTCCATTCGCGTCATATTTATGACATGTTCCGCAGTCTTTGATGTTATAATTCTGAACATGGGTGTTATGGCTGAAGGGAATAACTTTGATTTCATCAGCTTGAGTTGTTTTTTTACATGATGCGGCGGAAAGTCCGATTAAAACACATGCTATAATTACGCAGGATTTAACAGAAGACAATAATGAACATTTCATGAAAGTTCTCCTTTGAAAATCAGAATTTTCAAAAACAGGATTCTGATCATTTGTTTCCAGGTACAGCCCGTAACCGGGATTAAAATTTCCGGCTTCACCAGCAATTCAGTTGATGAAGCCGGTTTTTCCGGTACCTGATTATGAATTACGCAAGTGAAGCATTTTTTCTCTGCTCATCCAGTGCTGCAAAATGCTGATACATTTTACGCGGATGTGTGATCAGGTAAATTACACGTACGCTGTCTTCATCAAGAAGAGTCGCCTCGGGGAATTCCTCCTGAACTTTCATAAGCCTTTCTTTGGCCATCGCAACCATCTTTTCCCGCTCACCGAAATTCATTGTTCCGGTTGGACAGGTTTTAACGCACATCGGCAGCTGGCCGACCTCGACCCGCTCAAGGCACATGTCGCATTTATTGATGACTTTTGTCTCTTCGTTTCTGCGCGGCACATTGTAAGGGCAGTATTCCTTCATCATGAGGAAACCCTCTTTGGAAATCTTTTTGGTTTTCTCTGTGAATATTACTGCGCCTGTTTCCTTGTCAATTACCACGGCACCTTTTACATGGCCGTCAGCTGCAAGTTTACAGGGCGGTTCTGTGCAATGACGGCATGAATCCGGGAAGAAGTTCCAGAAAACGCGGTCATTGATCTTGAATTCCGTGAATTTAACCACTTTATAATTCAGGTGGTTAAGGTCAGGCGGATTCTGGTGACTTCCCCATCCCATCTGCACTGTATGGTTGGGCTTGAATCCCTGCCATTCCTTGCATGCAACCTGGCATCCCCTGCACGCAGTGCAGCGGGATGTATCAATAAAAAATGTCTTACTCATGGTGTCCTCCTTCTACCGGTGCTTCTAAGGACAGTTCTGTTACCTTATCTGCTTTCCTGATATTTACGCAGCATGCCTTGTATTCAGGAATCGATGTGTTCGGATCCCCCGTATAGAGTGTCAGTCGGTTTGTCGCATCACCTATGCCGGGTTTGGTCCAGCCGAATGCAAAAGGCATACCCACAAGGTGGATTGTCCTGCCCTGGATCTTGAACGGTGTTATACGTACTGTTACCATTGCCACGGCCTCAACCCTGCCGCGTATACTTTCAAGGATAACCACTTCGCCGTTTTTAATCCCTTTCTCCTTTGCAAGCTCATGGCTCATCTCTACATAGAGCTGAGGTTCTGCTTCAAGAAGTGATCCAACCATTCTTGTTTCACTGCCGCCGCACCAGTGTTCAGTCATACTGTACGTGGTAAGAACGATCGGGTATTTCGGGTCCGCAGGCCGGGCTATTATGTCAGTCGGATTTATTTTTGAACATGGACTGGTCAGCTGGCTTGAGAAACCGTGATTAGCTACAGGAGTTTCAGTCGGTTCGTAGTGCTCCGGGAATGGTCCGTCAACAAGGCCTGTCCCATAGAGCTGTCCAAGTCCGTCCGCAAGCATGATAAAGGGATTTTTACCGCCCTTAAGGCCTAATGGTGCAGCTCCGCCGTCAGCAACGTCGCCGATCCATTTTCCGTCTTCCCACTTGATAACCGGTCTTTCCGGATCCCATGGCTGGCCGTTTTTATCGACAGATGCCCTGTTGTAAAGGATCCATCTGTTCATCGGCCATACCCATGCGTAGCCCGGGTAGATACCTGTTTTCTTCTGGATTTCAGTCTGCTTAAGGCTGGTTTTTCTCATTACGTTCCCGCCTTCCTCTGTATAGCTTCCTGCTCCAAGCCACATGAGAGATGATGTGGAACCGTCATCTTTATAATCCGGGAATCCGGAGAGCTGCTCGCCTTTTTTCTCGCCGCTTTCAAACCTGCCGTTTATCCTTTGTGCAACTTCTTCTGAATCATAGTCGTCGTACCAGTTGAGGTTAACGATAGGTTCTTTAAATTTTCCGCCCTCTTTTTTATAGAGCTTTCTTACGCGGTTCATGATGTCGACCATGATCTGTCCCATTGCTCTTGAGTCTCCCTTGGGATCAGTTGCCTGGTAGTGCCATGAAATCATACGCGCGCTGCTGCTGATACTTCCTGATTTTTCAAGACGGTGGCATGAAGGGAAGAGGAAACATTCAGTTTTTATCTCCTTCGGATTCATGCCGGGGCCGCGCCAGAAATCGGTTGTTTCATTGTGGTGAATCTCTGCCGAATATAAAAATTCAAGGCTGGTAAGGGCTTTCCTGATATTGTTACTGTTAGGGATACTCTGACATGGGTTGTGCGCCCAGATTGATCCCCCTATCATTTCACCCTTCTGCATTTTTTCATAGCAGTACAGGAATGAGTAGTCACCGTTACGTTCGCTCGTGGGCATATCACCCTTGGGCAGCCATGCGTATCCGAAATCGTTTTCTTTTGTGGCGTTTTTACCGAAGTATGCCTTGAGAAAACTTGTCATGTACTTGGGCCTGTTCCCCCACCAGTTGATACTCTCGGGAACCTTGGTTGTCGGTGTACACGCCTTGTTATATTCTGCAAGTGTCTGCCAGTTCGCCCTTGGAAGAGGGAGATAACCGGGCAGTACGTTGTAGAGAATCGCGTGGTCCGTTGTACCCTGTACGTTCGGCTCGCCCCTGAGAGCGTTGACTCCGCCGCCTGCTACGCCCGCGTTGCCGAGCAGAAGCTGGATAATGCCCGCTGTACGGATGTTCTGAACTCCCACAGTATGCTGGGTCCAGCCGTG
>DAONFG010000057.1:0-16868 GCA_035403465.1 Spirochaetota bacterium
TATTAAAACACTCAAAGTCCCTTAACTACCATTGATTCAGGGGACATACCATTATTTATCGGTAGTTATAATACTGTTAATGCCTGACTTTAAGTCCCCGGAATGATTCTGTAAATTAAAATTTATATAATAGAATCCCATCCCCGCACGGGGGATGGATTTTTTATTGGAATAAATTTCCGGATTACCTTCTTGTATTTCTGAAATAATCAACCAGTACCTGGAAGATTTCTGCGAAAAGGTAATGGACACACAGCATGATAAATCCTACTGCCGGCCCTCCTACTATTGCAATGATACCGCCGATTATTCCGCCATTGCCTGAAAAAAGGTCCATGCCCGGTATTGAAGGAAGTGATTTCATCAGAGGACCCAGTGTCAAGATTGCAATTCCGGTAACTATACCGATGAATGCATAGAAAGCACCGAGAATCTCTCCGCTCAAACGTATAAACTTGATTGTAATGGGGATTAGTATGTAATCCAGTGAAGTATTCATAGCATTGAAATCATCAGCCCTTACAAGCAGTATATTGCAGACAACAAAAACAAGAATTGCAAGCAGTATCTGTGCAAGTAGCGCGAGAACAATTACTTTGCCTTCAACATTACTGAATGGTACATTTGTCCAGAGTTCAACAGATACATAAATAAAACCTAACAGTGTGAGTGCCGCGATGATCCTGAGAAACCAGAAAAAGAATTTTGTAAATGTTTTTCCTTGTGCAAGTGTCTGCATAAAGGGTTTCAGTAGAAGAATTTTTTTCATGTGACAACCTCCTTTTTACAGGGATTATATAGCTGGCTGCCCTAATATAGCAAGTACAATAAAATATTAATCCTTTTCTGAAGTTAAACAGTTTCAAATATATCTGTTGCTCGACAACATTTTATCCGGTTTACATGCTGATGTATATTATCAGGAATAATGATAATGTCAGTTCATAGCAGAGAGGTTCTTTCATGAGTGATAACAATAAAGAAGTGTATGAACCTTACGGATTATTGGCAATAGAGCTTCCCCCGGATCCTCCATGTTATACAGGTATGAAGGCCCGGCTCACAGGGCAGGTTCCAGGCACAGAACTGACAGTTGTTTTTCCGGTTTACGAATCTCTTTTTAGGAATTTCCGCTTATTAAAACACTCAAAGTCCCTTAACTACCATTGATTCAGGGGACATTCCATCACTTATCGATAGTTATAATACTGTTAATGCCTGACTTTAAGTCCCCGGGATGATTCTGTAAACTGAAATTTTTCTGCAACTCCCCTTAAACTTTTAATGTCAGTCCTGCGTCAGGGAGATCCTGGTTTATGAATGCGCAGCAGTAGCAGAGGTTATGCTCTGATCCCGTATTTTTTCATTTAGCGTTTGTCTATTTTCTGCTTACAATTATATTGTATTCAATATAATTGTAAGCAATACAAACAGGAGATAAACATGAAGCAATCGAACTGTGAAAACTGCCCCATGCGCAAAAAGTATGATACAAATCCCGAATCTCTCACAGGCCGTTTCTGGAAGTGGCATATAAAATTCTGCCCTGGATGGAAATCGTACCTGAAGTCAAAGTCACCCGAAGAGAGGGAAAAACTCTTCACAAAATACGGTAAAAGAAACATCTAGAAAGATAAACCATGTCAGCATTATACAACATCACAGTTAAAACAAACGCCATGCTCAACCGTGAACTGTCAGAATACAAAGGGAAAGTGCTGCTTATTGTAAACATTGCCAGCAGGTGCGGTTTTACACCCCAGTACGATGCGCTCGAAGCGCTTTACAGGAAACATAAAGAGGCAGGCTTGGAAGTCCTGGCCTTCCCGTGCAACCAGTTCATGAAACAGGAGCCGGGAACAAACAAAGAGATACAGGAATTCTGCACTGTTAACTTCAACATCACCTTCCCCATATTCGACAAAATTGACGTGAAGGGGGATTCGATCCACCCGCTGTATAAATTTCTAACTTCGCAGAAGAAGGGTGTTTTCGGAACCGCGAAGATCAAATGGAACTTTACGAAATTCCTTGTGGACAGGAAAGGGAATGTTGTCAAAAGATACGCTCCATATACAAAGCCCGAAAAAATCGAAAAGGATCTAATCAGGCTGCTGCAGGGGATGGGGAAAAAAGAATCCTGTGATGATAACTGAAGACCCGCAGGGAATCAATAGATCATGGAAACAACTTTCACAAGCAGGTAGACTTTTTTACCGGGTTTCAGCCCCAGTCTAACCGCCGAGGCTTTTGATACCTGCGCGGCCAGGGACGCGCCGATATCACTGTGAACCAGGACGCTGTGCCCGCCGGTCTCCTCGAGATTCCGGATTGTGCCTTTGAAGATGTTAGTGGTACTGATATTTTCCGGCTTATCCAGTGAGATCGTCACATCCGAGGCCTTGACTGCAACCCTTATCTCCGGTTCGCCTGGCGGGGTATTTGCCAGGATGCGTATTACACCGCCGTGAAATTCCGCCGAAACAATTCCGAATTCATTATCAAAAGCTTTCATTTTGCAGTCAAAAACCGAAATATATTCGCCGTTGCCGTCCGAACTGCCGAGTCCGTGGTATTCGCCACCGGGACTGCCGCTGCTTTCAACACGTCCCTTATCAACACGTATCAGTTTATCGCTGAGCCTGAGTATTTCATGTGTTGAATGCGTAACATAGAACACGGGGATTCCGAACTGTTCCGGCAGCCTGTCTATGTATGTCATCAGTTCCTCCCTGCGCTCCTGGTCAAGGGAGGCAAGCGGTTCATCCATCAGGAGTATCTGCGGCCGCATGAGCAGTGCCCGGCCGATTGCCACGCGCTGTTTTTCGCCTCCGGAAAGTTTTGTCGGCATTCGTTCAAGCAGGTGTTCAATTCCAAGAAGAGTGATGGTCTCTTTAAGACGGGAGCGGTCGCTGTGCCTGCCGTAAAGAAGGTTACGCCGAACATTCATGTGCGGGAACAGGCGGCCCTCCTGGAATATGTAGCCGCACCTGCGCTGCTCTACAGGGCAATTGATCTTTTTCCCGGAATCGAAGAGAAGCCTGTCCTTGATGAATATATGCCCTTCATCGGGAGTTAATAATCCGGAGATCATGTTTATTATCGTGGTCTTCCCGGACCCGGACGGGCCGGCAAGAACCGTGATCCCCGCACTTTCAGATGAGAACTCCACATCCACATCAAAAGCGCCGAAGTTTTTTTTAAGTTTCACGTCGATCATTGATTCATCCTGCCGGCAGCCCTTTTTGCAAATATCTCTGATACAACCAGTGCTGCAACAGCAATTGCAATTGAAACAGCGCAGAGGCGCGCCGCCATCATTTCACCGCCGGGAGTCTGCGTATATGAATAAAGGGCCAGGGGGAGTGTCTGTGTCTCTCCCGGGATATTGGCGACGAATGTGACAGTGGCCCCGAATTCTCCAAGGCTGCGGGCAAATCCCAGTATTGCGCCTGATATAATCCCGGGCACAGAGAGAGGCAGGGTAATTGTCATGAATATACGCAAGCGGCCTGCACCAAGTGTACGCGCCGCATCCTCAAGCCCCCTGTCAACTGCCTCAATTGAAATCCGAATTGCCCGGACCATGAGAGGGAGGCTCATAACAAGTGATGCGATGACTGCGCCCTTCCAGTTGAATGCAAATTTTATCCCCATCCGCTGAAGGAGGCTGCCCAGCGGAGTATAACGCCCCAGTGTTATGATCAGAAGATATCCCGTGACGACCGGGGGAAGAACAAGGGGAAGATGAATGAGCGCATCCACCAGGGCCTTACCCCTGAACCTGGAGCGGGCAAGCAGGTGGGCCAGCCAGATGGCGGGGATCAATCCCGCCGCAACTGACCATATGCCCACCTTGATGCTTAAGCCTATGGCATTCAGCTCCTCCCCTGTCAGGTTCATCTATTTAACTGCGAATCCGTATTTTTTCAGGATCTGTTTTGCCTTCCCTGCTTTAAGGAACTTCATGAAGGCTTTGACTTCATCATTGTTCTTTCCGTTTACTACACAGGCCGGATAGTCAATGGGGCTGTGTGATTTTGCCTTGAAGGTATAAACGATTTTTACCTTCGAGGACATCATGGCGTCTGTTTTGTAAACAATGCCGTAATCGCACTGTGATGTTTCCACTGCGTTTAAAGTTTTCCTCACGTCAGGATAATACGCGATTTTATTAGCACCGGAGATTTTCTCCCAGGCCTTGTGATACTCAAGGGCTTCTTTGCCGTACTTCCCGGCAGGAACTGATTTGGTATCGCCCATTGCCAGGTTACTGTCGCCCAGTGCTTCGAAGAGCTTTTCCGGTGATTTCAGTTTTGACTTAGCCATTGGAGAGGCTACAATGACAAGGTCATTTGATGCGAAAATACCGCTGGTGCCTGCTTCAACGAATTTTTTTTCTTCCAGGTATTTGACCCATTTTGTATCTGCTGAAATAAAGATATTTGCATCTGCGCCGGCTTCAATCTGTTTAGCCAGGTCACCGCTTGAACCGAAGACAGTTACAAACTCAACAGAAGACTTGTTTGCATGTTTATAGCTTTCAATAATCTCCTTCACAACATCAGTGGTTGATGCAGCAGCATAGATATAAATTTTACCCTGCCCCTGTGCATAGATTGCGCCTATTGAGAGAAATGTTGCTGCGCAGGCAAGAATAATCCATTTTATTTTTGCATAGAAATTTTTCGACATGATGGTTTTCATCAGGTCCTCCCTGTTTAATTATTTTCCAGCGCCGGATTAGCAAATCAATATCAAATCGTTATTTATTGTCAATGTGTTTTTTTAGGCATAATATTATTTTAAGATGCCGCAGATAAATATCACCAATCTTCACATGGATAGGAATTGACGTTCCCGGGGAACAATGATTTTAATGATAAAATTCCGAAACTGTTAAGACGGCTGTTTTACATGTGCTAAAAAAATAACATTATTTTGTTTTTATGTGTCAGTTTGGGTATATTAAACTTCAAAAAGGAGGCAGCACATGCGATTAAGTGCAAGAAACACTCTCAAAGGAAAAATTGTTAAGCTTACCAAAGGCGCAGTTAATTCTGAAGTGGTCATCGAGCTGCCGGGAAAGGACCAGATCGTTTCCATTATCACTAACAGCTCAGTAGAAAGCCTTGGCCTGGCTGAAGGAAAAACAGCCTATGCAGTCATTAAGGCATCAAACGTAATGGTCGGCGTGGACTGATTACTGCGGAATATATGCCTGGTGCCGGGAATTTTGCAGTGCCGGTTTTTTTGTTTATCTTTTACCTGTATGCCTGGAAGATGTAAAAAAAATACAAGAGAAATGTATGCTGGAAGTAAAATCAGTAGATGAAGTGTTTAAAATAATCGGGGAACACTTTTCAAAATATCCCCTCGAGGTGGAATCTATATCTATCCTTGATGCCTGCGGCAGAATCCTGGCTGAAGATATAGTTTCCCCCGAGAACGTACCGCCGTTCACAAGATCCTCCGTCGACGGCTATGCGGTTTTTGCATCAGACACATTCGGTGCGACTGAAGCAATGAGTATACCGCTGTTAAAATCAGTCGCGGTTGAAATGGGAATCACTCCTTCTGAAGCATTGAAAAAAGGATTCGCCGCATACATTCCCACAGGCGGCGAGTTACCTCAAAACGCAGATGCTGTGGTTATGGTTGAATACACCGAGGATAATAAAGACGAGTTTATTTATATCAGCAAACCTGTTGCGCCGGGAAACAATGTTGTTTTAACCGGCGACGATATAAAGATTAACAGCATCATTTTTAAGTCAGGGAAAAAACTTAAAACTGCTGATATCGGCACCCTGGCTGCTGTAGGCATTCATGAAATTAAAGTTAAAAGAAAGCTCAGGGTAGGAATAATTGCAACCGGCGATGAAATAATTCCCATCGAACAGAAGCCTGTGCAGGCACAGGTACGGGATATTAATTCTAACATTTTATTCGCAGCATTGAAAGAATACAATGCGGAACCTGTAATGTACGGTATTATCGAAGATAATTATGAAAAGATAAAATCGGTCACTGCTGATGCTCTTAAAGAATGTGATCTGCTGTGTATTTCAGGCGGGAGTTCTGCAGGTGAAAAAGATGAAACAGTAAAGATCATAGATTCACTCGGCAGTCCCGGGGTACTGGTTCACGGTATCGCGGTCAAACCGGGAAAACCAACAATAATCGGAAAGGCCGGCAACAAGCCGGTTATAGGGTTACCCGGGCATCCGGCCTCGGCCTTTATGATCTATTCCATCTTTGTCACTAATATAATGGATACAATGACAACTGCCCTGCAGAACTCAAAAAAAATAATTGCCGCAGTACTACCGCAGAATTATCCATCCAACACCGGACGTGAAGAGTTCGTCCCTGTAAAACTGGAATTTAATAAAGATACATGTATCGCGCATCCTGTTTTCGGAAAATCAGGGCAGATTAAAATGCTCTCCGATGCAGACGGTTATATTCATATAAAACGCGGAACCGAAGGTCTTATGGCAAACCGGCAGGTTGAAGTAATTCTATTTTAAAAGAGAGTATTATGGCATTCACCTATCTTGACAATAAAGATTTAGAATACGTATTAAACGCATACCTGTCACGCATTTCTGAAACACTTGATAGATGCGACGAGGAGATTGAAACATGCAGATCCCTGGGCAGAATAACATCCGCAGCGGTTTATGCCTCAATCTCCTCCCCCCACTACCTGGCAAGCGCTATGGATGGAATTGCAGTCACTGCATCGAAAACATTCGGGGCAACTGAAACAACACCTGTTATACTGAAAGAATCTGAAGACTTTGAACGTATAGATACAGGCGACCCGCTGCCTGAAAGATTTGATACAGTCATAATGATCGAAGATGTCATTGAACTTAATAACGGCACTGTAAAGCTGATAAATGCCGGTTTTCCCTGGCAGCATATCCGCCAGGTGGGTGAAGACATCTGCCAGGGCGAGATGATTATTCCATCAAATACAAAAATCGAACCCGCAACGATCGGCGCCCTTCTGGCGGGAGGGATCGGCAGTATCAGGGTCTGGAAGAAACCCGTTATTGGAATCATACCCACAGGCGATGAAATAATCAAACCGACTCAGAACCCGGAGAAGGGTAAAATTATCGAGTTTAATTCATCGGTGTTTTCATCAATGCTTATTAACTGGGGAGCGGATTTCAAGGTTTATGATATCGTCCCTGACAGGTTTGAACTTATTAAAAATGCCGCAGTAAATGCTGTCAGGGAATGCGATATCGTATTAATCAATGCCGGCTCATCCGCTGGAAGGGATGATTATACTTCCAGGGTAATTGGCGAATGCGGCGAGGTCCTTTTTCACGGAATTTCAATCAAGCCTGGGAAACCTGCGATCCTCGGCCTGATTCAGGACAAACCGGTTATAGGAATACCCGGGTATCCGGTGTCCGGAATTATTATAATGGAACAGATTGTAAAAAAAATTCTCGAATTATATCTCTCAGTAGAATTCCCACAGCGTACTCAAATAAAAGCCCGTATATCACGCAGAATAGTATCATCATTAAAATACAAGGAATTCATAAGGGTAAAACTCGGCGATGTAGGGGGGAACATTATTGCAACACCGCTCACTTCCGGGTCAGGCGTAATCACATCATTTGTAAAAGCTGACGGGCTTCTTGTAATTCCGCAAAATACCGAGGGTTATGAGAGCGGAAGTAGTGTTGATGTGGAGCTGTTAAAAAATATCAGCGACATAAAAAATACACTGGTTATTACCGGCAGCCATGATCCTTTAATAGATGAAGTTTCTGATATATTAAGAAAAACCTGCCCGGAGTACTTTATAGCCTCGTCTCACGTGGGGAGCATGGCAGGACTTATGGCTGTAAAAAAGAATGAAGCCCATATTGCAGGGATTCATTTGCTGGATGAAATTACAGGTGAATATAACAGATCATATATAAAGAAATATCTTAATCCCGATGAAATAGTTTTAGTCAAAGGTGTAAAGCGCACACAGGGACTGATTGTAGCGAAAAACAATCCTCTTGGTATAAAAAAAATCAGTGACCTTAACAGGAATAACATCCGTTTTGTGAACAGACAGAAAGGATCCGGGACAAGAATACTCCTTGATTATCTTTTGAATAAAGACAAAATCAGTTCTGAAAGCATTTACGGCTACACAAGGGAGGAATATACCCATCTATCAGTTGCCGTTCAAATAGCGCAGGGAAGCGCCGATGCAGGGCTTGGAATATTTTCAGCCGCAAAAATCTACGATCTCGGTTTTGTCCCGGTTTGTGAAGAGGATTACGATTTTATCATACCGGAGCAGATTATTGATTCGGTTCCGGTACAGAAATTCCTGGCTATCCTGAGATCTGAAGAATTCAGACAGCGCCTGTTAAACATCGGAGGTTATAGACCGGAAGACTGTGGGAAGATAGTTTCATAGTCTGAATCAGAATCCCTGATAATAGTATTAATCAACCCGTCATATATCAGTCGCTTACTTTAACGAGCCGGAAAAACTATACACGCCGGCTCCTTTAAAATAAAAATTTATTTTTTTCAATAGGCATGGAGAGTACATGGTAATTATTACAGAAAATCCCCCGGACCCTGGAAAATCTTATGAACTCCTGAAGAAAAAAGATTCCGGATCTGTAATCTTCCATTATGCCGCTGTTAAAAGCCAGGCCGGTGACAGGCAGACTTCAGGTATACAGTTTATACGGAATGGCGACATGGAATCGGAACTCTCCGGAATCGAAGCTGACATCAGGAACCGCTGGAATGTTAACGATGTACTTATTGTACGGCGGATTGGCGTGCTGCACATTGGCGACCTGATTTCACTGGTAGCTGTAAGTTCACCCTCAAGTGACGATGCGTTTGAAGCATGCCGGTATGGGCTGGGCAGGATCAGGAATATGCGGGGCCTGAAAAAAACAGAGCTTTATCTGGATTGAGAAACGCTCTTAACCGTGATAATACATGGACTATTATTTTCATCAGCTGATATATAACCGGTTTATCATTAAAACTCCGGGGCAGGATTAAACAGTTAAAAAAAACGCTGAAAATACCCGGTGAGACAATAATCTCCCGGTACAATAAAAAAAAGATTGATTTTTATCTCACATGTTATTCATAACATATTCAGATTTTTTTGCGAAACTGTTTCCCGTATTAGCAGGCAAGCCCACTTCGACGGGCTCAGTGTAACGCCTGCGGGGGGCACGTTAAGGGGCTTTGACCCAGTTTAAAGATTAAGTTTTGCATATGCTCTATAAATAAAAAAAGAGAGCTGCTTTTAGGAGCAGCTCGTGAAATTGCCTGTTACCATTAAATCTTGCGATTTAATATGCCATAAATGACACGTTAAATCGCAAGAGTCAAGCTTTTTTAATCATTTTTCCTATCCCGAAATAATTAATCAAAAAATAAGCTGAATATTCGTGGAATACCCACTATCATCATAAATGTTTGAGTCCGCTCAATAATTCATATAATATTAAAGTTCAACTTTAAATTTACATAAAATAACCTGATAAAATACAATGGGATATTGAGAGGATATTACTATTCAATACCAGTTTCACATTGAATGACACTGGTATTGAAAGAAGCCGGGTCAGAAGTTTTTTATTCGAATGATATTGTAAAAGGGAGAGTGATAGTTACCGGTAATCCAATATCAGCCCTTGTTGCTGTTTTTAATTCAACAGCCGCAGCAGTATATGAACTATTACTGGCGGTTCCATAGTCATCGCATGATTGCATAATAACCGAAATCATACTCCTATAATTGTTTTTTTGTTCCCAAAACATCGCAAAAGAGCGTACAGAGGTCAAGCTGTAAACTAATTTAAATACCGGATAAACCTGCTTTTCTGCGTGTAATCAAAGCATCATTATTTTCAGGGATTATTGATGCAAGGTCCATCTCCGGGAACAAAGAATGGATCTTTACTATTGTTTCAAGCGTGGGATTGGCCTTGCCAGACTCAAGACGCTGATAACTGTACAGGTTTTTCAGTTTCAATTTTTCTGCCACCTGCTTTTGAGTAAGCCTGCGCTGTTTTCGCAGATACCTCAGGTAAACCGCAAAAGCGATGTTCGGCTCCACTGCTACCTCGACAATGTACCTCCCCGTCAGTCCCTCTTGCGGAGGTACAAATTCTACCCCCGAACCTTCAGGCTCTTCAAGGTAGAGATTGAGCGCCTCGTGCATATTTGTTTTAAGTTCCTCTATTGAATCTGCCTCGGTCCTGCAACCGTATAGTTCCACGCATTCCGCGCAATAGCCGGAATCTTCTTTATGTGTTTTAAAATGATATTTCATTTATTCTCCTCCAGTCTTTTAAGCAGAGCAGATTCAGTCCCCCTCTTCAACTCCTGGTGCATGGGAATAATCTCGCGCAGGTTGCCCTTGCCGACCTTTACATGGCTCCCTTTTTGTGAAATTTTATACCAGCCGTTTCTCAGGTAAAGGGCCAGCATCTCTTTTCCGCTTAATGGCATAATCCTCTCTTACTCCGGCAAATATAATGCCAATTATAATTGGTGTCAATAGATTTTATCACTTTTCCAGGATTGATGGGAAACCGTTTCATTAATAATAATTTTTTCTTAACAACAGTTGTTCCCTATACACAGGGAGCCCCTGCGGGGGCTTATCTTCAATAAAAGAGGCTGTCCCTGCGGAACAGCCTCTTTTACTTATTCAGATGATTTTTATACTAACAGACCCTGAACTTACCTATCTCCCTGTCGCCTTCAACAACGTGGATCGCGCATGCAAGGCACGGATCAAATGACCTTACAACCCTTGCACCCTCAATAGGATTATTTGGATCGCTTATTGGTGTACCGATAAGCGCCTGTTCAACCGGTCCCCTGCCCCCCTTGTCATCCCTGGGACTGCAGAACCATGTTGTAGGAACTATCGCCTGGTAATTAGCAATCTGCCTGTTCTTAATAACTATCCAGTGGCCAAGAGCGCCGCGGGGAGCTTCGATGAGTCCTTCACCTTCACCCTCTTCAGGAATATCATAGCTGTTCCTTGTCTTGCCGCTGTCAAGCTCATCGAGCCATTCGTAACACTGTTTTGCTATAAGTTTGCACTCAATTACCCTTGATGCATGACGGCCGAGCGCAGAAAGAGCAGCAGGGACTTCAGCATTAAAGTTTTTAAGCATCGCATTGAGCTCGCGCTTGACATCTTTATTTCCAGAATTAAGCGCAACAACTATCCTTGCGAGCGGGCCGACTTCCATGGGTCTGTCATCGTATCTTGGAGCCTTGACCCATGTGTATGCCCCGGACTTGTCCGGATCACCGACAGTTTCGCCTTTAAGCGGATGCAGGTTGGAACCTGACCTGTACCTTGCGTACCTGACCTGTTCCCTGATCTTTGAAGTATCAAGTTTCTCAAGTTTTCCGCCTGATACAAGACCCTGTTCAAACATAAAGTTCTTGCGGTCTTCATCCTTGTCAAAGAGTCCATAAGACATGAATGAGTCGTATCTGCCGAGCTTGAAATATTCGGGGAATGCTTTCGCAACAGCAATTACATGACCTGCATATACCTCATTAACGAATTCTTCAACTTCCTTGAGGTTGCTCTTGTAATTTTTAATTCTTTCCCTTGTGGGTTCTGTTGTAACTCCGCCCGGTACCATTGATATCGGGTGAGGTGCTCTTCCGCCGAATGCGGCAACCATCTGGTGGGCCTTCTGCCGTATATCGAGCGCCTTGACATAACCTGCTATGGCATCAATGTTAATATCTGTATTTTTGATGTAGAAATCTTTCCCTTCATACCTGGGGAGGAACGGACCTGCTGCAGTCAGTTCATCAACACGTCCCTTCTTCACTTTAAGTTCATTATTCACCCAGTCCCTGATTCTGACCATACCTGCATCAGATCCCTTGTACTGGAGTATTGCAGTTATGTCTACATAGTCAAGTGCTGCCAGGTGATAAAAATGAAGTATGTGAGACTGCAGAAAGTTCGCACCAAGGATCAGGTTCCTGAGAAGCCTGCCATTCTTTGTGGGTTTGATTTTAAACGCGTCATCAAGGCACCTGCTTGATGCCTGACCGTGAGAAACAGGGCACACGCCGCATATCCTCATTACAATCTGCTGCGCATCAACGGGATTTCTCCCCTGAAGGATAGATTCATATCCCCTGTACATGTCGCCGCGGCACCTGGCATCAACAACCTTACCGTCCTGTACATCCATCTCGATCGAGAGGTGACCTTCTATTCTTGTTAAAGGATCTATTAAAACTTTCTGACTAGCCATTGATCACACCTCCGAGACCTTTTTTAGCGGCAACACGCACTAAGTTTCCGGCCTTTTTATTATCAGCGTGAAGCCTTTCATAAATTCCCCTCTTCCCGAATTCAGGAAATACGCTTTCGGTACAGCCTATACATCCTGAACCGCAGTCTGTACATGAATTGGCGCCGTTGTTCCACTTCCTTACAGGTATATCGCAGCCTGTATCCATGCCAAGGCAGCCCAGCTCATAAAGACATCCCTTCTCGCCCCACTCTTTTGCAAAAATACCGCGCTTGTAATAGTAAAGCCTTTCGCAGTTTTCATGGACTGTTTTACCGTAGTACATCACAGGCCTGTTGTATTCATCAAGTTTAGGCATACCCTTGAGGAGAACATGAAGCAGGGTGCCCACCATCCAGTCCGGGTGCGGAGGGCATCCGGGTATATTCAGCACGTTTTTCCTGCCTTTAAAAAGCTCCTGTACAGATATTGCACCTGTCTGGTTTTCACCGTTTATCCGGTTCTTTGCTGCGGGTATACCGCCGTAAGAAGAACATGTACCGACCGAGACTATTGCTACGGCATTTTTACCAAGCTCCTCAACCCACTCCCTTACACCAACACCTTTACCTGTTTTCTCGTTTTCACCAATCGTGCAGAAAATGTCGCCCTTTGTAGGAATTGCTCCTTCCACCAGAAGAACAAAATCCTTTCTCTGTTTTTTAACTGCTTCTTCAAGCACCTGTGTTGCAGCATTACCTGTACCGCCCATAATTACTCCCTGGTAATTAAGACTGATATGCTCGGTAATAACTGATACGATATCCGGATTCAGTTTATTGAGCAGTGATACTGAACAGCCTGAGCATGAAAGACCTTCAAGCCAGATCACATTAGTACGCGCAGATGCATTTTCAAGAGCTTTCTTGCAGCCCTGTATCATTACGCCCGGAAAAGCAAGGGCAGCAGATGTTCCGCCCATAATTTTCAGGAAATCCCGCCTGTTTAATGACATAAATTCCTCCTTCTTTTTTACACCGCAGCTTTGAGTATCTCTTCAACAGCCCGCGGTATTGATTCCCTGACGGAATCACTAATGCCTATAGCAAATGAAGTATAATCTTCGGGCACAATGCCGATAATTTCAACTTCAGGGTCTTCACCCATAAGCTTAAGCATATCTACTAATTTTTTAACCCCCAGGTCATGAAGCGAGTAAATATAATTCCGGCTGACAAGATGTTCTGCGGAAAACCGGTAGATACTTCCCGGTTTGTCTTCAGTCTTGAGAGCATCAACAATTACTATTTTCCTCCTCCCTGACATTAATGGCAGAAGATCAAAACCGAATGTTCCGCCATCAGCAAATTCCACATTATCAGGTAAAACTTCACCTGATTCAATAATGTGGTTTACCACATGAACACCGATACCTTCATCCATGTGAAGGATATTCCCGATGCCCAGAACAAGTACCGCTTTTACAGCAGAGTTCCCGGCAATGGCAGTATCAGCATATTCTAGTGACACTGCATGCATTCCTGGGGCCCTTTGCCCTTGCTGATATGGCAATCCACACATAGGCCGTGCATTGTTTCATATCCGGCGGAACCATTGTGGCATACGGCACACTGTTTAATCCTCTCATCGTTTCCTTTTTTATGATGACAGTTTTCGCAGTTTAAGCCCACCTCTTCTTCATGAATTTTGTGCGGAAACACCACAGCACCGACCTGGCCTTTATAGATGGACTGTGTATCCACCGGTTTGCCGTAAGCGGTAACCTTGGTTACCACAGTATGGTCAGTGTCTTTCATGTCCACACGCGATTTCCATGAATCGGTTTCACATGAAACAGCAGCAAGAGAAAACAGACAGAGAACAACCGGGAAAAATCTTAAGATTTTCACACCACTTCTCCTTGATATTGTTGTTTTTTAAACTCCGGCAGACTTGTTTTTGTTCTCTTTTTTTTAACAGGAGTCAGGGGCGAAGCCCCTGAAAACGCCCCGCAGGGCTATCCTGAATAACAAAAAAGAGTTTTATAACAAGCCTGATATTTATTCCTTATTCTAATAAATTGTATTGATAAATAAAATAAACCGGTATAAACTATAGTTTTACATATAACATGACATTATGGACATATTAAAATGAACCAGTCAAAATTAATTATCGCAAAGTCATAAATTACTACTCCAGACTATGTTTTAACTTTTTCCAATATATGAAAAAAAGTTAAATTTATTTCGAATAATATTATGCCTAATTAAGCATAATACATTTTAAAAATCAAGCATTTTTTCTTTTCTTCATTCCTCGTGGATAATACGCTATCTATCTGTATAATTCGGATAGGTGGTCAGCATACAGGGTTCAGCCGTTACATTAATTATATACGAATCTGATCATTTATTAAATGTATGGGATAAGGGTACTGCATATTATTGTCCGGGAAATTAAATGACGGGATTGAAAAACTTCATAGAACAGGATGTGTTATGGCGGATTATTGAATGGGCGATAAATATTGTGGGTTGCCGGGGGCTCGAACCCCGAACCTACTGATTAAGAGTCAGTTGCTCTACCAGCTGAGCTAGCAACCCGTAAATTATCACTTTTATCAAAATGATTACTACATTTTATTTAAACTCTCAATTATTAGTCAATCTATATTCACGACACAATGGAAGGGAAATACAAAAAAGTGGCTAAATATGCAGGCTGCTAAAAACAAATCCCCCCGACAGACCGGGGGATTTGTTCAGGTTGCTTTATGCTGAGGCACAAGGATTCGAACCTTGGATGACGGAGTCAGAGTCCGTTGCCTTACCGCTTGGCGATGCCTCAAAAGTGATGCTGTACAGATAAAAAAGAGTACCTTAAAAATCAATTAAATTATTACAATACAACAGTTTTTATAATAAATTATCTTCAGAAATTATTGAAGATAACCGGGCAAACAGAATCATAAACCGTTCCGGCAAGGTACATTATCTCCTCCTCGGAACGGATAAAATTCTAGTTGTGGTAATCATTACAGCTGGTGAGCTTTTAGCCAACATATGTTATAGCCATATACTGTGTCAGGAGTTTTGTATCCGCATGAGAGATACCATGACAACGGAAATAAACTTAAAAGTCCCGTTCTGTCACCTGTGACAGACAGTGCAGTTATTATTCATTTTATACGTTGTATGGCAGTAAATACACTGTTTCATCAGCTTTTCCCCTTTAAGACTTACAGTTTCACTGGAGTTTGCCTTGTCGCCATGACACAGATCGCATCTTAACTTCGTTGTGCTGTCTGCCAGGTTTGTGGTTACCTTGACCTTGTGACTGTAGTAGAAAAATTCAGATTTATCCGCCCTGGATGTCCATGGTTTATCTTTATCCGTCCACGAATCAAACATGGTCTTCTTTCTCGGATTCGTCCTGCGGTCATTGCTGAAAAGATCTCCATTGCCCCTGTGGCACTCTATACAATCGCCAATAGATGGAAGGCCCCGGAATACTCCAGTTACGTCATATTTATGGCATGTCCCACAGTCTTTAATGTCGTAATTCTGAACATGGGTTTTATGGCTGAAGGGAATTTCTTTAACTTCAGCAGCTTGAGTTGGCTTTTTACATGATGTTACGGAAAATCCCAGTATAACACATGCTAACATTACACGGGGTTTAATAAAAGACAATAATGAACGTTTCATGAAAATTCTCCTTTAAAATCAGAATTTTTTAAGGTCAAAAAACTGATTATATATTTCCGGTCACAGCTCATAGCAGTAATAGTGTACCGGCTTCATCAGAGTTTGTACTGATGAAGCCGGGTATAATTCCGCAGCTGTACTCATTGTCCGACCGGCACTGTTTTTTACAGCATTCCTTTCGTGCCGGTTATATATTAAACAAGTGAAGCATTTTTTCTATGTTCATCCAGTGCCGCGAAATGCGGATACATTTTACGATCATGGGTGATAAGATAAATGGCCCTTACACCCTCTTCGTCAAGAAGAGCCGCTTCAGGGAATTCCTCCTGCACTTTTAACAGCCTTGCTTTGGCTATCGCCAGTATTTTATCCCTTTCGCCGAATTGCATTGCGCCTGTAATGCATGTCTTCACACACATGGGCAGCTGATTTGCTTCGACCCTTTCAAGGCACATGTCACACTTATTGATGATTTTTGTCTCAGGGTTCCTGCGCGGTACATTATACGGGCAGTACTCCTTCATCATGAGAAATCCTTCATCGGAAATTTTTCTTGTTTTCTCTGTGAATATTACCGCGCCTGTTTCTTTATCTATTACGACCGCATCCTTCACATGGCCGTCCGCGGCAAGTTTGCAGGGCGGTTCAACGCAGTGACGGCACTGATCCGGAAAAAAGTTCCAGAAAACGCGGTCTTTTATTTTAAATTCTGTAAATTTAACAACTTTATAATTAAGATGGTTAAGATCAGGCGGATTCTGATGACTGCCCCAGCCTAATTGTTTTGTACGGTTTGGCCCGAATCCCTGCCATTCTTTACATGCGACCTGGCATCCCCTGCACGCGGTACAGCGTGATGTATCTATAA
>DAONFG010000058.1:0-16510 GCA_035403465.1 Spirochaetota bacterium
TTCAATACTACTTTAGAATTAGCCATTATGTCCGAAACCACTTTAGGTGATAAATTTTGCTCATGGACATTCAAATATTTTTGTTCCTGTAAAGGAAGTTTTTGATATAAAATATTCCAGTTCACTCCACATACATGAATTGAAATTTGATTTTTTATCAGAAAAAAGATCAATTGATTTTTTAAAGTGACAATCAATCCTGAAAAAAGGTTGCAGTAAAAATCACTGAATTATAAAAAACGGCAGTTTTTTTACGATGTGCAGTCTGCTGCCGGTATTTATTTAAAAGATCAGGTTATAAATTCCGGTCTTAATAGTCACTATAGAGCTTTTTATCATACAGGAACGAGTCACCCTTATCCGTAAGAATTATACTTGTTCCGCTATGGATAACATACCCCTTTTCAGCCAGTGAATGCACGATTGAATTAAAATTTTCCTTCAGGCTTTTAACAGATTCATCAAAAACCTTTTCGATTTCCATACCCTGGTCTGATTTTTTGTGACTCTGCTTGAAAATTTTCAGAATCTGTGCTTCAATCATATTCAGTTCATCTTTCATGGTTCAGCCTCCTTTCTACTCTCCTGAATAAAAAATACCTACTTACGGGATAAAGTCAAAAAAAGATAGACAGCGCAGGCCTGGAAAATTTACTTGAGCTGTACCCGGCACCTGTTCTGTCAGGCTTGAACCGACAGAAAGCAATATAACTTGAAAAGATCATGGAAGTCACTATTGCAGCAGGGAGAGCGAATAAGTTCTTTGATGCGCGGCCCTGCAGAAATCCATGCCATTAACCGGAAAAATATCGTGATATTCCATAAAATTCAGTATTGTATTATAAAGAATAGCCGGCCAAGAAACCTGGCGCTCGCGCTGATCGGGGAGAAAATTAATGTTTGTACAGCTGCTCCAGCCGGAGATCCGGGAACTCATTGATAACAAGAATTTTGCTGTACTGAAGGATGTTCTCGGCAACTGGCCTGCCGCTGACCTTGCAGAACTCCTCTCTGAGCTTGACGAAGATGAACAGCCGATAATATTCCGCCTCCTGCCGCGGGAACTTTCTGCCCAGACATTTGAGCACCTTAACTTTGACGCGCAGACGAATCTCATGGCCAACCTTGGCAAAAAGATGGTGGCGGGCATACTTAATGAAATGTCCCCTGACGACAGGACTGCTCTCCTCGAGGAACTGCCGGGTAAACTGCTCAACAACATGCTGGGCCTCCTTTCAAAAGAGGAGCGTGATATAGCAAAGACCCTGCTCGGCTACCCTGAAAACAGCGTGGGCAGGCTCATGACCCCTGATTATATTTCAGTCAGGGAGAACCTCACAGTGTCGCAGGTGCTTGATCATATAAGAAAAAAGGGACACGACAGTGAAACCCTGAACGTGATTTATGTTATAGATAACAGGGGATACCTGAAAGCTGAGATAAAGATAAGGCAGATCCTGCTTGCCCACCCGCGGAAAAAAATAAGTGAAATCATGGATGATAATTTTCCCGCGCTCTCTGTGCTCGATGACCAGGAGATGGCGGTTTTTCTTTTCAAGAAGTACGATGTTTACGCGCTCCCTGTACTGGATTCCGAAGGCGTACTCCTGGGTATCGTTACGGTTGACGACGTGCTCGACGTTGCAGAGGAGGAGGTAACGGAGGATATCCAGAAAATGGGAGGTATGGAGGCACTTGAGGATCCGTACATGGAGGAGCCCCTTCTGCGTCTTACGAGAAAAAGGGCAGGGTGGCTTGTAGTTCTTTTTCTCGGTGAACTGCTCACCGCAACAGCAATGGGTTATTTTGAAGAGGAGATTGCGCGTGCGGTTGTCCTTGCGCTCTTCCTGCCCCTGATTATCTCCAGCGGTGGCAACTCCGGTTCACAGGCAAGCACGCTGGTCATAAGGAGTATGGCAATAGGCGAGATCAGCCTGCGCGACTGGTGGCGCGTCCTTTACAGGGAGATTGCTTCGGGTTTTATGCTGGGTTCAATTCTCGGGGCAGTGGGATTTGTCAGGGTTTCGGTCTGGCACAGGCTTTTTGGTGTTTACGGGAGCCAGTGGCTTTCTGTTGCCGCCACTGTCGGGATCTCTCTTATAGGTGTTGTTATGTGGGGAACGATAATCGGCGCCATGCTTCCTTTTGTTTTAAAAAGGTTCAAACTTGATCCTGCGACATCATCAGCCCCCTTTGTTGCGACCATAGTGGATGTTATAGGACTTATGATATATTTTAACGTGGCTTACCTGATTCTTAAGGGGAACATACTGTAGAAAACACAGTGCCGCCCGCCGCCTTCGGCGACTGGCGGCACATAAAAATAAAAATAATTGAATTATTCATAACATTTTTTACTTTGTCTCTATAAGTCTATTCCGGAAGGTAACAATGAAAATTACAGCTGAAACAAATGCCGTTGACGCGCTTAAATTGTCAAAAAAGGTTGCTGATGTGTTCTACAGGTACAACCTTTACTGTCCCGGATGCAAGGGTGTCAAAGAGGACAACATAGGAAGGATAGCATTTAACCACGGCCTTGACCCCGAGAAGTTCATTGAAGAGCTTAACACCGCGGCCGGTGAGGGGAAAAAGTAACTTGAAGGGTACCGTAAGGGTTACTGCCGGGAAACTCAAGGGGAGGGCAATCCCTTTTGTTAACAGCAGGTTCGACAACGCAGACATTACTCCCCAGAAGGTCAAGGGCGCGCTCTTTTCAATGCTGGGTGAGTCCCTGGACGGCCTGGTGTTTCTGGACCTTTATGCAGGTTCAGGGCAGATAGGAATTGAGGCGATCAGCCGCGGGTGTGCCCTTACTGTTCTCAACGAGTCTGACAGGAAGAGGTATTCATTCTTCAGGGAGTTTCTTGACCAGGTCTGCGGACGGGATGAGTTCCTTGCCCTGAGCATGGAAGCAAACTCAGCACTAAGGTATCTGCATAAAAAGGAGATCAGGCCGGACATTATCTTTCTTGACCCGCCGTATGACAAGAACACGGCAGGCGGGAGTGTCTACAAATTTCTTTTTGAAAATCTCTCGGTTCCCGGATTCACTGCGGATGATGCAGTTGTCGTGGTCCAGCACTACAGCAAAAATGAACTCCCTGGAGAAGCCGGTATATTCCGTAAAAAATTCACGCGCTCGTACGGCACAACTTCACTTTCGATGTATGAATCTGATGCAGGTGCGGGATCAGGGGATGCGCGTGATGGTCATGTCAGTGAGTGACGTTAGTGCCGCCATATAGTCAAGGGGCACCTCTGTTTCCAGCGAGTGATATGCAAAAGCGATGTACCTGTTAAGATGAATATCATCGGGCCTGGTTGAATCCGCGAACACCCACTTCCCGCCGTAATATGCCTCGACCCACATGTGGTAGACAAATACGTTTTGCCTGCCTGCAAACTCCTCTGCCAGGATAACACCGACAACGCACCGTGCGGGAATGCCCGCAGCGCGCAGCAGCGCCGTGGTGAGTATGCTGTGCTCTGTGCAGTCGCCGGAACGGTTTTCAAGTATAACTGATGCAGAAATCATCGGGATGCCTGTTTTTTTATCTGTTATGTGACCATAGACAAACCGCGATATATCCCTGACCGGGTCGGTACTCTTTCTGAACCTGGCAGCTTTTTCTTTTATCATGGGATTCTCTATGTCAAGGTACGGCGTCGGGCCAAGGAACTTTGCCGGGTTGCCCTTTTTAAGTGTTACACCGGGGCCTGTGCGTAGTTTAACCGTTGAAGTAAGGCGGTCTGATGTGTGTCCTGAAACCTTCTGGTTCAGGGCCGCCGGCAGAATAAATTCCGGGTCGGAATAAGTCATGCTGAACAGGGTTGTCTTTTCCGTAAAAACCATGCCGGAATTTCCTTTGAGTTCAATAATAAAGGCTGATACCGGCATTACTGCAGCTTTCTCCTGCCTGCAGCTGCAGAATCCCCCGGTAAAAAAAGTCAGAAGAAGTAACAGGAGACCACGGCCGCTCTGCATGTTTAATCAATCCTTTCCATTTCAAAGATGTTGTTGAGCATCTTGATTACCATCTTTTCTGTTACGCCGGTATCGTCCAGGTATATGTCGACGCTCTTTAGTTTTTCAACACGCTGGCGCACATGTATCAGTTTCAGTTCCTTTCCCCTGACCGTGACATTTTCACGGCCCGCAGCATTTACAATTACAAGAATGGTTTTATCAGCAGTAACAGTGGGCTCGTAGAGTTTTGCCCTGATCTCCATACCCTCCCTGAACCTGCCCTTTACAAGGCTGTCTGTAAAGAAATTGCCGTCAATGATGAAAGGCCCCGTAAGAGTGTACCTTGCCTTTTTTCCGTCAGAGTCAAGGGTTACATTGTTTCCATTGAATTCGGCAATCCTGCTGATCACCTGCCTGCTCCCTGAGGATGAATCCTCCAGCGTGCTTACTACCTCGAGCCTGACAGGCCTGAACTCTTTTGTTTCAGTAACAGTCTGCGTTGTGGTATTTTTCATTGTTCCCAGTGAAATGAACATCTCTGTTCTGCTCACAAGGAGCCCGTCCTTTTCGCAGTTGCTGATCACGGCGCTGCCGGCCCTGACCCCGTTGACAATGAGGTCATACTGCCACTCGCCGTTTGTCAGCGACTGCGGAACTTTGCCGCATGATAAGAATGATAATAAAAGTATAACCGGAATAATTCTGCGCAGTTCCATGATATCAGCCTCTCCTTTTAAAGTGATCGAACCCGGCTTCAGTGACCGGTTTCCTGCTGTTATTGATTGTAATATATTTTCCTTCCGGTATTATTTTTCCTATAAGCGATACGGTGTTGTCATCTTCAATTTTAAGTTTTGATGTAAAGATAAGCTGGTACTCCTCGCCGCTGTGAAGCGTATATTTCAGCGGGTCAAGGGAATGAATTTTACAGTAACCGGTCACTTCCCGCGGTGCCGGTATACGTTCAGCATACAGTTCGTAACCGCAGCGGCTCTCTTCACAGAGATGTCCCAGGTCTGCAGCCAGGCCGTCAGAAATGTCTATCATCGAAGTGGGGGAGTATTCTGAAACAACATGTGAAGAATTGAGACATGGTTCAGGGCAAAGGTGTTTTGCCGCGGATTCAGGGTAAGCCGAAACATCAGCACCTGATTGTAAAAGTTCCAGTCCCAGGAGCGACCCGCCGGTACTCCCCGTAACATAAACATAGTCGCCCGGTTCTGCGCCGCTCCTCATCACCGGACGTGCGGTTTCACCGTAAATCGAAACTGACAGGATGAGCTTCTCCGACGACACAGTGTCGCCCCCTGCAATGAATACGCCGTGTTTAGCCGCACACTCAATCATTCCGTCATATACTTTTATTATATCATCTTCTTGCGCTGAAGAGGGGATGCCAAGCGAAACAAATGCCATGAGCGGCCTGCCCCCCATGGCATAGATATCTGAAACATTCGCGGCCATTGACCTGTACCCGGCATCGTGGTATGAACAAAACGAAAGGTCAAAGTGCACACCCTCCAGGCTCATATCCGTGGAGAATAGCCCGTACCTTCCTTCTGATATACTGTATACTGCACAGTCGTCACCAATGCCTGTTATCCCTTCGGGAGTTCCCTGCCTGTTCCTCACAAGTTCCCTGATGCTGCGGATAAGATCAAACTCGCCGGTAATCATGCTAACAGTATCTCTTGTGGCAGAATTCGATCCTTTTTTTAATGTTCGCGTAGCCTATTAGCGGAATGGCCCTGTCAAGGTCAGGGCCTGCGAGCCTTCCTGTTAACATCCCGCGCATGGGATGGAAAAGTTTTTTCCCTTTATGCTGGGTTTTATCCTTTATCATATTCGCAAGGTTTTCGCGCACATTCGATTCGTCCAGTGTGCCTATGATCTCATGTGCCGCGCGTATTACATCGAGAGCGTAGTCCTCTTTAAGGTGGTGGTCAGTCTCCTCATCCGGTTCGTTCACGTCGTTCAGGAATATGCCGGCCAGTTTTGTTATATCTGAAAGTATCTCGCAGCTGTTGCGCACTGCAGCCACGATTTCTTCAAGTTTGTGGCGTTCGGTTGATGAGATGTCGAATCCCGCGTTTTTTATATAGGGGATAAACATATCTGTGGCATCGCTGTCGCTGTACCTGCGCAGGTAGTTCGCGTTCATCCATTTGAGTTTCACGAAGTCAAATACAGCAGCGCTCTTGCCCACTGCCGGGAGGTCGAACTGTTTCACAAGTTCATCAACCGGAAGGATCTCCTCACCCGATTCAGTGGACCAGCCCAGGAGCCCCAGGTAGTTCATGAGCGCTTCGGGCAGGTATCCCTCCTGCCTGTAAAGGTCAACAGAGGTTATTCCGTGGCGCTTGCTCAGCTTCTTCTTGTCCTGGCCCAGTATGAGCGGCAGGTGCGCGTAGTCTGGAACATCCATTCCCAGGGCCTTGCCTATGAGTATCTGCTTGGGAGTGTTGGAGAGGTGATCCTCGCCGCGTATCACGTGTGACACCTTCATTAAGGTATCATCAATTATTACAATGTAGTTGTAGACCGGGCCGCCGTCGGACCTTACAATAATAAAGTCCCCGCCTATGTTGCTGCTGTTGAATGTGACCGTACCCTTGATCCTGTCTTCGAAGGTGATGCTTTCGTTTTCAGGCACCTTGAATTTAACTGTAAACTCTTTGCCTTCGGCCGCGAGTTTATCCTGTTCCTGGACAGACTTGTCTCTGCACCTGTCCAGGAACGGCCTGTTTTCGGCAACGCACTTCTGTTTGTCTTCCTCTACCTGTTCGCGGCTGCAGAAGCATCTGAAGGCGTTCCCGGATTGTATAAGTTTTTCAGTGTACTCTTTATATATATGGTCGCGCTCGGACTGGCGGTACGGGCCGTGGCCTTTATCAATGTCCGGGCCCTCTGTCCAGTTAATACCCAGCCATTTAAGGTCATCCATGATTGACACTTCGGATTCATGCGTGCTGCGTTCCTTGTCGGTGTCTTCGATTCTCAGTATATAATCCGCGTTGTTCTTTTTTGCAATGAGGTAGTTTACAACTGCGGTGCGTGCGTTTCCTATGTGAAGAAAACCTGTGGGGCTTGGGGCGAATCTGACTCTCATTCTATACTCCTGTGACATAAATTACAGACTTGTTTTTTTTAACAGGGCTTAAGAGGCGCAGCCTATTACAAAAGGCCCTCTTCAGGCTTACTGAAGGTTTCTAATCATCAGTCTGGAAACAGGTCTTATGTATATAGGAAACCGGTGTATTTATTTGTAAATGAAAAAAATCCGGGGGAGCATCCGGTGTACACCAGGCGGAATTGGACAATTGAGGGTAATAACAATTACAAACGTGTCATTTTGATGAAGCGGCAGTATCAATATTACCAATAAAGCAAATCGGTCACCTGTACGTTAATTATTATTCTGTTAATAAATTCAGGCTTTAGTATGAATTTATTAAAAAAACAGTCCAGGTGGACTTAAAAAGAGGATTTGCTCTTGACAGATTATAAACAGTGCACTATATTCAAGTGTATCAAAGATGTTAAAATTGCATAATGAATTTCTTATAGTTCATTTAGTCTGTTTTAATGTTATTATTTAAAAGCCTTTACGGGTTAAATGCAGTTATTGATTTCTGACATATTTGCTTAAATGCCGGAAACGGCTGAAGAATTTAAAGTTTTTTTGCTAACGGCATGAATTTATAAAAAAGTGCTTTACCAGTATTGGAACATCGTTTACAAAATATGAAAACCGGATAAACGGTTTTTATTTGAACTCATATTTAAACTGACGGGTCGGTTTTATGGAAAGAGAAAGAGGAGGCAGAATGAAAAGCAGGTTTAAAAAAGTAATAATAATTTCACTGGTTACAGGCGCCACACTGTTCCATGGGGCAGGGAATCTTATGGCAACAGAACTGAATCAGGAGGATGGGATTTTCCCCTGGCATAGCACCGAATATATACGTACACTTAACAGGAACGCTTCCACTGACGCGGACGCTGCATTTTACAATCCCGCAGGCCTTGCCTTTATGAAACAGACCGGCCTCTACATAAATTTCAGCAACAACATGATGTACAAAAACAAGTATAGCTATATGAATTTTCACGATCTGGATATTCAGGCATCCGCTCTGAGTATAGACATCAGTACTCCGACAGATAACATAGAAGCTGATTTTGTCACAGACCTGGCGAGGGGGGATGTTGATAGCGATAATAGCTATATAGCAACGGTTAAAGCTCCGGCAATGCCCGATTTTAATATCATATACAAAGCAGATAGATGGGCTGCATATCTGTCGATTGGAATAATGCAGGCTGCACCGGAAGTCGATTTCAGAAGGGGACTTATCACAGCTGACTGGGGCAATCTCTGCGTGGCTGAACAGCTGAATGCAATAAGCAATAAGCTTTTATCCAGCTTGTATCTTGGAACTTCAAATTTTGACAGTTATACAACTCAAAAAAACAGCGTCATACGAACAGAGTATTACGTTGCGGGTACACTGGGAGCTGCATACAGGATAATCGATATGCTTTCAGCATCCGCTGGTTTCAGGTATATCTATTACATGGGGAACCAGAAGGTTCAGATCGAAGGTGTCGACACCGGTTTTTCAGGTACTTTTTTAAATGCGGGCGGCAGCGTGACCAATATGCTTTACACTATGAATTCATCGGAATGGGACCTGGATACCTCATATAAAGGACAGAGCTATGGCCTTATCTTCGGCCTGGATTTTAAACCTACAAACGATCTTAATATAGGTATCCGTTACGAGTATTACCTCCCTGCTGAACTTAAGAAGAAGACCAACAGCTTTGTAATCAATCCCCTGCTTGAATCAACCGGTGCTGTTGATATATTCAAAGATGGAACACCAAATGATGATTTTAACGGAGGCCTGGGATACTATCATGGCAACGGTTCATCAGTGCTGAAGGTGACTTATCCCCAATCGGTTTCCACTGGTATATCCTACCAGTTGTCAAAAGACTGGCGTGTTGAAACAGGCTGCGACGTATATTTCAGACCTTATGTGGACCTGGACGGAAGGGAGAAGAATTTCAATATTGCCTACCGCGTAGGTGGAGCTGTTGAATATTCCCTGAGCGATGCTATGGTTATAAGCGCGGGTTACAGCTATCATGATACAGGTGTAAAAAATGAATACCGCACAGAGATAGATTCGCTTCTTAATAACCACTCCATTGGTACAGGATTCGGATACAAGATAAGCGACAGGCTGTCTATGAATGCGGGTCTTGTATATATCTATTATGTAACAGCAGTGGTTGAATCTGATGCTGCTGCAAAAGCACATATGTTGCTAAACTTGAGCAGTCTTGGCTTGGGCACAATAGATGCCGAAGTGGATTCAACAAGCCATATTACAAGAAAACTGGCAGAAGATACAATTATGGCTTCAGTGGGTGTAACCTACCGTCTATGGGGTAATGATTCAGTTAAAGAAGACTCTGACGCGGATGATGAAAAAGTAAGCAAGAAGAAAGAAAAGAAAGCAAAAAAAGAGAAGAAAGAGAAGAAAGCTGAATAATTAGAAATAACCTCCTATACTTGCAATGATTGCGGTAATTCATAAAATGAGTTACCGCAATTTTGCGTTTAAGGGGACGCACTTAAAGCATCAGCAGGCAGATCCCGGCCGATGGACATTTGCCTGTTAATGAACTGAACATCAAATCCCCCTGGCCCCCTTTGCTAAAGGGGGTACGTCTATCCCGGCGACTTTGCAAGAAACTTTTTTATCCTTTCTCCGTGACCTCACCCGCCCGTTGGGCACCCTCTCCCGACGCGATATTTTTATTATGCAGATATTTTTACCTGGGAGAAGGAGATAGCATAAATCAGTTGAGGCAATCCCTTCTCCCGGTTTATCTGGATAAGAATTACATGGTGATTAATTACTTCATGATTAAAGAAGGTTTATATCACTATCAGGGAGAAGGTGCCCGGAAGGGCGGATGAGGGCATGCGGTTAAGGCCTCTGTGGCAAATGCTTTTCCTGCCAAATTTTTCTTGCTAATTGCATATTATGTTTAAGAAATGACCCTGTTGATTTATTTTAACCGGAGCTGACTTAAAAGCAAAAAGATATATTTATTATTTATGATAAATTATAAGCAACATATGGATTCCCGCCTTCGCGGGAATGACATTGAGCCGGATCATCATCTATCCATGTCGCAGAGGTAAACTATGAGCGAAAACACCGCAGCTGTAAACGAAGGGAGCAAATCCAACTTTATAAAGGAAATCATAAGGGAGGATTTACGCACGGGAAAACATGATAGCGTTGCTACCAGGTTCCCCCCTGAACCGAACGGCTACCTGCACATAGGCCACGCCAAATCAATATGCCTCAACTTCGGCATAGCAAATGAATTCAAGGGCACATGCAACCTCAGGTTCGACGACACCAATCCTTCAAAGGAGGAGACCGAGTACGTTGAATCCATACAGGAGGATGTTAAATGGCTGGGATTCAACTGGACCGCGCTTTATTATGCCTCTGACTATTATGAGCAGCTGTACAATTTTGCTGTTACCCTGATCAGGAAGGGCAAGGCATATGTCTGTGACCTTACGCAGGAGCAGATGAGGGAATACCGCGGCACACTTAAAACACCCGGGAAGGAGAGCCCTTTCAGGAACCGGCCTGTTGAGGAGAACCTGGACCTCTTTACGCGCATGAGAAACGGAGAGTTTAAAGACGGAGAGAGAACACTCCGCGCGAAGATAGACATGAGTTCGGGATACATTGTACTCCGGGACCCTGTTCTGTACAGGATACAGCGTTCAACGCATCACCGTACAGGTGACGCGTGGTGCATATACCCCATGTACGACTTCGCGCACCCGCTTTCGGATTCAATCGAGGGGATCACCCATTCAATCTGCACCCTTGAATTTGAAAATAACCGTCCGCTGTATGACTGGGTTGTCAATGAAGCGGACACCACGCATAAACCGCGTCAGATCGAGTTCGCCAGGCTTAACCTTTCATATACCGTGATGAGCAAACGCAAACTTCTTGAGCTTGTTACAAAGAACTACGTGAACGGATGGGACGACCCGCGCATGCCCACAATCGCCGGTATCCGCCGAAGGGGATACACCCCTGAATCGATCAGGGACTTTGCAGAGCGCATAGGCGTTGCCAAGGCGGATAACATGGTTGACATTGCAATGCTGGAACACTGCCTGCGCGAAGATCTTAACAGGCGGGCCCAGCGCGTCATGGCAGTTATTGACCCGGTTAAAGTGATAATTGATAATTATCCTGAAGGAAAGGTTGAATATGTCGAGGCCGTAAACAATCCTGAAGATGAAAGCGCGGGTAAGCGTGAAATGCCTTTCTGCCGCGAACTCTACATAGAAAGGACCGACTTTATGGAGGTCCCGGCAAAGGGATACTTCAGGCTTGCACCGGGTGCTGAAGTCCGGTTTAAACATGCATATTACATTAAATGTGAATCCTGCGTTAAGGATTCCGGTGGGAATGTAACAGAGATACACTGCACATATGATCCGGAAACCAGCGGCGGGTGGTCCAGGGACGGGCGCAAGGTCAAGGGTACAATTCACTGGGTATCTACGCAGCACGCGGTTACATGCGAGGTAAGGCTGTATGAACGTCTCTTCACAAAGGAGAACCCTGACGAACTTGCAGAGGGTGAGGACTATAAGGCCAACCTTAATCCCGATTCACTGAAGGTCGCATCTGCGCTTGTTGAGCCATTCATTAAAAGCGCCAGGCCCGGTGACAGGTTACAGTTTGACAGGACAGGGTATTTCTGCATGGACCGTGATTAACAGGCGCCAGGCCGGTATTTAACAGGACTGTCCCGCTCAAGGATTCGTGGGGCAGGGCTGCTGCAAAAAACGGCTGAGCCGGGTGTCGGGGTCATTGCGAACGAAGTGAAGCAATCTGATCAGGCAGGAATGTTTTTTATTTCATTAAACAGGTATTACCAACAAACAGATTGCCACGGCTCCATGCACCTCGCAATGACGTTTCTTATTAATCGGCCCCTTTTTTGCCTGCTGCTTCGAGCGCCCTCTTTATGGTTGAAACGATCTCGGTAATCTGGTAGGGTTTCTGCAGAAATCCCGAGATATTCTTGTCTTTAAACCTGTCCTCGATGTCGCTTTCGCAGTAGCCGCTGCTTATAATAATCGGCACAGAATAACTGATTTTCCTGAGTTCTGCAAGCGCTTCAACGCCGTCAAGTTCCGGCATGGTAAGATCAAGAATGATGCATGAAATTTCATTTATATGTTCACTGAACATGCTGATTGCCTCACGTCCGTTCTGCGCCAGCAGGACGCTGTAACCGGCGATTGTGAGCATTTTTGTAGCAAGGTCGCGTATATATTTTTCGTCGTCCGCAATGAGTATGGTCGCGTTTTTTCTCTTGGTGTCAAGCGGTGCTTCGGCAATATCATTTAATTTACCCGGGGCTTCCCCGTCAATAACAGGAAAGTAGACACGGAATGTTGTTCCCCTGGCGGGGTCACTCTCGACAATGAGTCCGGCATTATGGCTCTTTATAATGCCCGACACAGCCGCAAGGCCAAGACCGCGGCCTGTGAATTTTGTGGTGTAAAAGGGATCAAATATCTGCTTGATCTTTTGAGGGTCAATGCCGCATCCCGTGTCCTTTATCTCCATGCAGAGGTGTGTGCCCGGATTCATGCTGTAGTTCATGGCCAGGTGATCTATCATTTCCTCATCGCATTCTTTCAGGTAGGTCATAAGTGTAATGGATCCGCTTGCGTTCCCTATGGCCTCGGAGGCATTGAGTATCAGGTTCATTATAATCTGGCGGACCTGGGTAATGTCACCCTTTATCAGTTTAAGCCCGGTGGAAAGCTCATAGGTCAGTTTGATTTTCTTGGAAATTGAAGTCTCAAGAAGGGTCTCCATTTCAAATATGACATCGTTAATGTCTATGTATTCAATCTTGAATGAACCCTTGCCTGTATATGCCAGCATCTGGTTGGTCAGTTCACTTGCCCTTTTAGTGGCCCTTTTTATTTCAAGCAGCCTGTGCTGGAGCGGTGACCCGTCTGACAGTTCATAGAACATTATATCCGCATTGCCCATTATGCCCAGCAGGAGGTTGTTGAAGTCATGGGCGATCCCGCCTGCAAGTATGCCCAGGCTTTCAAGCTTCTGCGCCTGCTGCATTTTATGTTCAAGTTTTTTTCTGCGGGTCTCGGCGTTTTTCTGTTCTGTTATATCGGTTATTGAACCTGCCATCCTGGCAGGTTTTCCGGACTCGTCGTATTCGACGATCTTTCCCCTTGAAAAGAACCACCTGTTCCCTCCGTCGGGGAGCTTAATCCTGTATTCATCAATGTAATACTCTTTTGTTCCTTTAAGGTGTTCGATCATCGCCTTCATTGATGAGGGAAAGTCCTCCTCGTGCAGGAACTCGCTCCACTTCCGGTTGATGTTCGGGATCACATTCGAATCAAGGCCCAGCAGTACCGACATCGACTTATTTATGATCAGTGTCTGTTCTTTCAGGTTATAGTCCCAGAGTCCGATTACGCCGTTATTTATCGCGATGTCGAGCCTGTCCCACATGTTTTTCAGTTCAAGCTCTGCCTCGTAGCGTTCAGTCTCGTCACGGCCCGATGCAAACACGAGCTGTTTTTCGATGAACGGTATTATGCTCCACCTGATTATCCTGTAGCTGCCGTCCTTCCTGCTGTGCCTTGTGGTCAGGGTCATTGAGTTATTGTTGTTCCTTAAGCTGCGCAGAAGTTCAGTTGTCTTGTTGCGGTCTTCAGGGTGAATCAGGTTCAGGATATTCATGGCTGAAATTTCATCGCTGCTCCATCCAAGCACTGTAGTCCATGCCGGGTTGAACTGTTTGAGCCTGCCCCTGGTGTCCATGATCGCAATAAGGTCCCCGGAATAATTAAAGAACATGTCACGGTTAAACCGGGCCTCTTCAAGTTCGGTTATGTCTTCAACAAATGTTGTGATGATTTTCCTGTTAGAATTGACTTCGGGCAGTATGAGCAGATAGACGTTAAAGAATCCGGTTGTTCCATCCTTGCGTATGCCTGCGATATTTTCAAGGCGCAGCATCCCTTCCGACTGGACCCTTGAAATTATGCTGTTTCTGAGTTCGACATCGCTGTACATATCACCGGTGTTCTTAATGGAACTTTTAAGATCTTCAAGTGAATCATAACCGAAGGATTTTATAAACGATCCGTTGGCGTTCAGCACTTTCCCTTCAATAGTGTTCTGGACTATTCCCATGGGCGCGTAGTCGAAAACCTGCCTGAACATGGCCTCGTTCTTTTTGAGCTTCTCGTTGATCTCCTGAAGGTCGATCTGGTTGCGCTGGAGCTCGTCCATCATCGCGGCAAGTTCTTCGTTCTGCGCTTCAGACTCTTCGTATAGCGCTTCGATCTCCAGCTTCTTGTTGTTGTATTCAAGTTCAAGAGTTTTCTGTCTTGATATATCAAGTATTATGCCCACGGCTTTTACCGGGATCTTTTTTTTACGTGAGGTAATCTTTCCGAAAAAAAATATCCACATCCATTTGTCACTGTGCGTTTTGAGCCTGAGTTCCATTTCGATAAAATCGGCAGTTGTGGAGTTAATGTTTTTTACGAGGGTCACGAGGTCATCGGGATGAACTATCACACGCCAGTCGTTCTGGCTAATCCCTGATTCAGGATAGTAGCCAAGTTTGTCCTTCCAGAAATTTTCCAGGGTAAACCTGTCGGTCTTCCTGTCCCAGGTCCACGTGCCCATGCTGTACCCGGACATCGATTCCCTGTCCGGAATAATACTTTTAAGTTTCTTTATCTGTCTTTTAAATATATCCATGCTCTCTTCGTTTTATGTTTATAGCTTAATAATCAAAAAGATTGGGGGAATGCTTTCCCGTGATTATTTCATTGCTGTCCCGTTCAATCATGTTGACCAGTTTTTTTATCTTCACACCGGCATCCGTATCGACCTCATTATCATCTGAAGCGGATCCTTTTGCGGCAGGGACATGCTCCATTATAAAAGTAAAATTTTTAGTGCTTTTCCTGTATGATGTTATTACTTCACCGGGCTTGATTTTGACAATTTCGCTGCTTCCCCGTTCAATCCGCTCTGCAAGTAATTCCAGTTTTTCCCTGGTCTCCTCTGAAAACTGCACCTCGTCGCAGCGCATGCATTTTTTTGCAGGGATATTATCCAGGATAAAACTGAAGTTTTTCCGGCTTGTCCTGAATGTGCTTTTTCCATCAATCAGCACTCCGCCGCATTTACACTGCATAGTTGCCCCCCTGCATAACGACATAATATAGTATTATAAATTATTATTTTTATACAAGTATTTATTAATCAATACTTTTTTAAGGTCTCCGGAAAAAGCGCGTATTGTTTTGATACCCGGCAGGGTATTTTAAATTAAAGTGCTGTAATAAAGGTTTTTCATATTTTCCATATCATTATGGGGTAAAGAGGCTTTAGTCCCTTTCAAAGCCCCGCACTCCAGGCAAGCCGGGATGCAATTTCAAAAACGGAGTTTTTGTGACCGCCCTTAAAATTTACTGTTCTTTTTATTGACACGGGCATATCTTCGGGCTGTATAAATGGTCAGGTTCAGGGCTGCAGAGGAGGGGGGTATGGACAGGCTTAAGGAAGCTGCTGAAATTATCAGGAAATCCGGGAATATGATAGCCCTCACAGGTGCGGGTGTTTCTGTAGAGAGCGGCATCCCCGATTTCAGGAGCGCAGGAGGTTTATGGGACAAATTTGACCCGGCAATCTACGCATCCATACAATCGTTCAACAGCAGGCCTGAACGCGTGTGGGACATGATCTTCGAGATGATCGAACTTACCGCGGCAGCGAAACCGAACAACGCGCACTACGCCCTTGCCGAACTTGAATCGATGAAATTGCTCAAGGCGCTCATCACGCAGAATATAGATAACCTTCACCAGGAGGCCGGGAGCAGAAACGTTATAGAATACCACGGTAACACCAGCCGTCTTGAATGCCTCAACTGCGGCAATAAATATGAGGCGGCCGATTTTGACATTTCCGGTAAAATAATTCCGCGCTGCAGAAGCTGCGGAACAATACTCAAACCTGCTGTGATATTTTTCGGCGAAATGATCCCGCATGACGCGCTTCAACAGTCAGCTTTATACGCCGGGAAGGCTGACGTGGTGCTTGTGGCTGGCACATCCGCGGTTGTTTACCCTGCCGCGGCTATTCCACAGCAGGCAAAGAGGAACGGAGCAAAGATAATCGAGTTTAATATAGAAGAGACAGAATTGACCCGCAGGGGTACCGATATTCTGATACTCGGTTCCGCAGGCAAGACCCTGCCGCAGCTTGTGGAATTACTGAAATAACGGGTATACATTTGGACAGGATAATACTATTACCTGAGCATATAAAGCACATGATCGCTGCAGGCGAGGTGGTCGAAGGCCCATTCTCGGTTGTAAAGGAGCTCGTGGAGAACTCTCTCGAT
>DAONFG010000059.1:0-16462 GCA_035403465.1 Spirochaetota bacterium
ATATCAGAGTTGATTCTTTGTAGAACTCACTCTCCTCCTCTGCTCTTATAATAAAGAGGTCCCACCGGGGATTATACTTAAAGATTCCGAAATACTGCTCGCCATTGAATCTGAACCGGATATCACCCTCGGTCTCATTGCCGGTATTGCTCGTGAGCATGTAGTCCAGGGCTTTCTGGTCTCCGAAACGTTCCAGTTTAAGAATTTTCGAAGCCTGGAACTGCAGGGTGCCATCCTTTTTTATTCCGAGAACAACCGCCTTTTCATTCTTGATTTCGTTAAGCCCCTTGCTCTCAATACTCTTAATTGATTCTTCAAGGTTCCTGTCAAAGCGGTATATCTCGTACTGGTTATTGCAATACGAATACATCGTTTTGAGATCCTTTATCAATAGCTGATTCATAAGCTTGAGGAGTTCTGAACGGTTAAAACGGAGATTAACATAATTTGAGGCCAGATTTGAAAGAAGGATGAAAAGGGTAAAAGTAAGAACTATTTTAGTTGTGACATTCACGACACTTATATTTTTAACTTTTCTGCCGAACATCTTCACTTTACCCCTGAATAATTATGTTTTAAATGTTTATATATATTATTATTGATAAAATACAAAAAAATGAGCATAATCAAATATCCTCCCAAGTGGGCTAATGTCAACCAAATAAAGAATCTTTTAAATGAACAAGTAATTATTTTTAGAAAAGATAATTTAATGAGAAATATTTCTCCAAAAAAAAAATCAGATACCGATAATTTTTATAGAGTACCGGAATTATTCTAATTCTTTGCAGAGGTTTTACTATGAACAGCAACTCAGTTCCAACAGAAGCAGTTTCAATTTACAATAAAGCACTGGAAAAAACCACCAGGGGCGATTTCGACTCCGCACTATCGGAATATCAGCGCGCAATAAACATGTATCCCTACTTTGTAGAGGCCTACAACAACATGGGCGAACTTTACTCACTTATGGGGAACAGGGATCTGGCGATCTCTACATATAACCAGGCACTGGATATAGAGAAGAACTACAAAATACTGTTAAATCTTGGTGTTGAATACTACAATTCCGGAAACTACCAGAAGGCGCTTGTCTATTTTCTCGATTCAGTTAAACAAAAAAAGGACTTCCAGGAGGGCAATTACTACACCGGCCTGGCACTCTACAATATGAGGAAATATAAAGAAGCAGAAAAATATCTGCTGAAGGTTTTAGCAGAAGACAGGCTGCATATAAAAGCAAACTATATGCTTTCACATATCTACTATGAGAAGAAGGAATATAAAAAAGTAATTACCTGCCTTGAGGCCATCTGGAACATTGCTGATGACAAAACTTTTATCAATAAGTATTACGGTTTCTGCTGCTATCACCTTGGAAGATACGGTGATGCTGTCACATACCTTAATGAAGCAATGAACCTTCACCCTGAATACAAAAAATTCAAAACCTATCTTGAAAGTCTTACTTACGAAAACAAGGCTAAAGAAATCGGCGACATTGACACGGCAATAACAAAGCTTGAAGAGGCAATGATGACTGATTCGCTGAAGCTCAAAGACGTGACAAAACTCAGCATGCTCTATATTTTCAAGGGTGAAAACCAGAAAGCGGAAAAGATCGTAACTGAATATAAAACAGTTTATACACAGAAGAAAAACTAAAAATCCGACAACTTTAATAATTGACTGGTACAATAAACTGCCTTCATAATGGAGGCAGTTTTATTTTCCCCAGGTGATGATATGACAGATGGATCAGATTACCAGAGATCAATCGCGTTTTTATGCAGGGACTTTCTGGACCAGGTTGAAGGAATCAGGGAATTGATACAGGAGAATGACCTGCTGGACCAGATTACCGCAGTAATTATTGACGAGGGTGATGAAGATCTTTTTCACATCCGCAATCTCGAGGCGCACCTTTTCAAGTACGAATCAAAACTGCTCTCCCTCTATTCCAGGAATCCTGATAATACACACATGGATGCACTATATCGCAGGTGCGCAAGCCTGAGGGAAATGTGCGCGAACCTGATGCGAAAGGTGGTAACTGATACCGCCGGTTAGGGCATTCTACTCTGAACAGATCCGGAAACTTCCCTTATCTATGAAACTAATAAGTTCAGGATCAGTACCAGTTCCTTCAAGAGCTTCGGTCAGGTAGACTGTATCATTAAAATCCAGCAGCTGGTTACTCTTCTCTGTATAGCTTCCTCCCCACTCTGAACCATTCCGCATGGTAAAGATGACAGCAAACAGGATAGCAGCTTCATCTTCAAGAAATTCACATTCATCATCAATTTCATATGGTATGTCATATAAAGTCCCGTATGGATCCCAGCCGTTATTTTTTGCTGTATCCAGGGCGCTGATCCATACCTGGTCATCACAATAGAAAATTTCGCCGGTATCTATGTTAATAAAATGATAAGACATATATTTATCCCTGCAGTGGAAAGATGATAATAAAAAGATTTACAACCGCGGTACAGTCAAGCTAAAAGTGGTTAAAAATTTAAAGTTACGGATGATATCAGTATAACAGCGGGACAGATAAAATGCAGGCTCTTAAAGAAATAATTGAACACCTCAAAGTCGAATCCCTGACACTGCTGCTCTGCTGCCGCGACAGGAGGATACCACTCTATGCAAAAATACCGGCCATAATTGCCGTGGGTCTTTTTTTCAGCCCCGTTGACCTGATACCCGATTTTATTCCCGTACTGGGACACATCGATGATATAATAATCATTCCGCTGCTGATAAAATTTACGATACGGCTGATCCCCGCTCCCCTGTTTGATGAAAACAGGAAAAAAGCCGGAGAACTGATAAACACAAAGCAGCCGGTCATGCGCACTGCAGCAGTTATAATTATACTATTGTGGATTACAGTCACAGGATTTGTACTGCTGAAAATATTTACCTGGAAGAATTAAACTCCCAGCCTCCTGGCATTCGTGACAAACACATCCTCAAGCGTGGCTTCAATCTTTTCAATGCTGAATTTTTTTATACCGGACCCGCGCAATACACTCCCCAGGCTTTTGCCCAGATTAAACCCTTTTTCGCAGAGAATATGTATGTTGCTGCCGAAGATCGCGGCCTCATCAATAAATGGCAGTTCATGGATCATGTCAAACACCCTGATGAAGTCATCAACAGTCAGGGCATATACATCGTAAGCAAGAGTCTGCTTCAGTTTTTCCGGCGTATCGAGCGCAATAATTTTGCCTGCTATTATCAAGGCCATTCGGTCGCAGTGCTCTGCTTCGTCCATGTAGTGTGTAGTAACAAAGATTGTTTTCCCTGCACGCGAAAAATCATATATGAGATCCCAGAAGTTTCTCCTCATGATCGGGTCAACTCCTGATGTAGGCTCATCAAGGAATAGTATTGGCGGATCATGAAGCATGGCGCAGCCCAGTGCAAGGCGCTGCTTTATCCCGCCGGGGAGCGAAACCACCATGTGGTTCATGCGATCACCTATGCCGGCCATCTCGTGCACGTAGTGCATGCGTTCACGGAGCCTCTCCTTCTCAAGGCCGTAGAGTCCGCCGAAGAAAATCAGGTTCTCCCTTACAGTAAGATCGTTATAAAGGGAAAATTTCTGCGACATGTAGCCTATTGTGTTCTTGATGCCCTCCTGCCCCATTACTATGTCATGGCCGCCGACTGAACCTGTCCCTTCCGTTGGTGAGATAATGCCGCACAGCATCTTTATCGTCGTGGATTTGCCGGCCCCATTGGGGCCAAGAAACCCGAAAATCTCTCCGCTGCCGGTCGAAAAACTCACGTGCTCCACCGCGGTAAAATCACCGAAACGTTTTGTTAATCCCTTAACCTCGACAGTTACCATTATTCAAACCCCCTGCTGAACCTGCGTATGCTCAGGGCAAACAGGACCATCCCCATCACCACAAGCGCCGCCATATCAACCCACAATTCTGCCACGCCTGAACCTTTAAGGAAAATACCCCGCATCATCCCGATATAATACATGAGCGGGTCAAGCAGCGCAATATACCTGAAGAATGCAGGCATGGCATAAACCGGGAAAGCAAAACCGGAAAAGAGTATGGCCGGAATAAAAAAAAGAAAAGTGGAAAGCATCGCCTGCTGCTGAGTTGACGAGATTGTTGAAATGTAGATCCCTATCGAAAGCGCGCACAACACGTAAAACATCGATGCCACAAGCAGCAGAATAAAACTGCCGTTAAACGGAACAGAAAACCATGCAATGGAAATTATTGTGATCACCAGAATATCTACGAAACCTATCATGGCAAAAGGGAGGGCCTTCCCCGCTACGAATTCCACCGGACGGAGCGGTGAGACTATCAGCTGGTCCATTGTCCCGCTCTCCCTCTCCTTTACAACGGACATAGAGGTGAGCATTGTAGTTATAAGCGTCAGGAGAAGTCCGAGTATTGCCGGGAGGTAGAAGTTCCTGCTCTTAAGTTCAGGGTTAAAGAGTGAACGTTCACGCAGATCAACGGGTTTTTTCAGCACTATTCCACCTGTCCCGCGCGTAAGTACGGCCATTGAAATCCTCTTCTTCAAATGCTCAAAAGAAAAATCCCCTGAAATGATATTCACATACGCCACGATCACGGCAGCCCTCATCGAATCGGTCCCGTCCACTATTATCTGAACGGAAGTCCCCTTTCCTGAGCTTATGCCCGATGAAAAATCTACCGGGATATCTAGGTACATATCAATCATTCCTTTATCAAGCAGCCTGTCCGCCTCCGATGGCGAAGCAAGGTTGTAATCATAAATAAAGTATCCGCTAGCGGTGAAACGCTGGAGGAACATCCTGCTCGCCTGGGACCTGTCGCTGTCTGCAACAGCCATCCTTATCCTTGACACATCTGTATTAACCGCGTAACCGAAAAGTATAAGCATGACTACCGGAACGCCGAAGAGTATAAACCGCATCCTCTTATCGCGGAGTATCTGCCTGAACTCCTTGATAACGATGCTCCGTATTATATTTTTTCTAAGTCCTGAACCTTTCATTTCATATCCTCAGTTTTCCGGCAGAATCAGCCTGAGCTTTTTTATACAGATAGCCAGAATGATAAAAGTAAAAATCATCAGGAAGAGTATCTGCATCATCAGCATCGTGGCACCGACCCCTTTGAGCGTGATCGACTTGGCAATGAAAATCATGTACTTCGCAGGTATAATATAAGTGAATCCGCGGATAAAAGCGGGCATATTCTCAACTGGAAAAATAAAGCCTGAAAGAATAAATGACGGGAGATAGGTTGTGACCATGGCGAACTGGACAGAGAGAACCTGCACCCTTGTCGCGGCTGATATCAGAATACCCATACCCGATGTACTCATCAGGAAGAGCAGGGCCAGCAGGCAGAATTCAACCAGATTGCCCTTGAACGGAACATCAAAAACAAAATATCCGGCGCAGGCGGTGATGACAACATCAAAAAGTCCTATAAAAATATACGGTATCATTTTCCCCGCAAGCATTTCCCATGAACGCACCGGCGTTGTGATCAGTGTCTCCATAGTTCCCCGCTCCCATTCACGCGAAATGGTAAGCGACGCGATAAGCGACGATATGATAGCCAGAAAGATCACTATGAGTCCCGGTATAATAAAATTTTTACTCAGGAGTTCGGGATTATACCACACCCTGCTCCTGACATCAACCGGGATCGTAAATCCCGGCAGGCCGATCCGCGAAAGCCCGGACATCTGCATCTCCATGTTGTACTCTGCCAGTATAGCTTTCACGTAGCCTGCTGCTACCGTTGCTGAAGTGGAATCTGAGCCATCTACTATCAGCTGGATCGACGTATTAGCGCCCGATTTCAGCATGCCGCCCCACCCGCGTGGAATAACAATGGCCATTACCGCATCGCCCCTGTTAATTGCACGGTCGAGATCCCTGTAGCTGCGCACGCTCCCTTCAATATCAAGATATTCAGTGTGGGAGAACTTCTCCAGCAGCAAGCGCGATTCCTGGCTCAGGTCCTGGTCATAGACCGCGGTTTTCACATGCCGCACGTCCACTGTCAGGGCATATCCGAAAAGCATTAACAGGAAAACCGGTGCGAACAGGGAGAGTATGAGGCTCCTGGCATCCCTTTTTATCTGAATCCATTCCTTCCATGATAATGCGCTTATTCTGTGCAGCGATCCAGGCAGATTCATTCACCCTCCCCCGATGACGTTATCTCCATGAAACAATTCTCAAGGCTGGGTGCACTCTCACGTATACCGTGGACCCTGATATTCTTTCCCGCCAGTATCTTTTTTATATCCGTCATCCCCTTGTCACGGCCTGCTACAAACACCTTGATCGATGAGCCTTCACGGATGATATTCCTGAATCTGCCGCTCTCCTCAAGGTACTTCCCGCAGTCCCATACGTTATCAGTCATTATCTCGAGCATTGTCCCGCCGATCGAGGACTTGATCCCGGCCGGTGAACCCGAGGTGATAAACGTTCCGTTGTGCATCATGGCGACCCTGTTGCACCGTTCGGCTTCATCCAGGTATGCGGTGGTCACAACTATGGTCACACCGTCAGCAAGGAGATCGTAAAGAATCTTCCAGAACTCGCGCCTGGAAACCGGGTCAACACCGTTTGTCGGCTCATCAAGAAGTATAAGCCCAGGGCTGTGGACAAGGCAGCATGCGAGTCCCAGCTTCTGTTTCATGCCGCCCGAAAGCTTCCCGGCCAGCCTGTCGCTGAAGGCCCCGAGCTTGCTGAAACTGTAAAGTGCGGGTATGCGCTCAATGATCGCCTTTCGCGAAAGTCCAAAGAGCCTCCCGAAAAAATATATGTTTTCTTCAACGGTCAGATCCTCGTACAGTCCAAACCTCTGTGGCATGTACGCCAGGTTCTCCTTCAGCCCGTACCTGTCTTTAAAAATGTCTTTCCCCATCACTTCGATACTGCCCGAAGACTGTTCCAGAATCCCTGCAAGCAGGCGGAGCAGCGTGCTCTTCCCTGCGCCGTCAGGTCCCACAATGCCGAAGATTTCACCCCTGGCAACAGAGAAGCTCAGGTTATTCACTGCATCAGTTTCGCCAAAGCGCTTGTGAAGGTCAACCGTTCTGATCACTTCTCTTTCCCCGTAATAATTTCCGCGTCAGCAGGCATGCCTGGCTTGAGGCTCATGTCCTGGTTATCGATAACAACCTTAACCGCGAACACAAGCTTGACTCTTTCATCCTTTGTTTGAATTGTCTTTGGCGTGAACTCTGCTTTATTGGAGATCGATACGACCCTGCCGCCAAACACCCGGTTTTTGAATGAATCCACAGTGACATTGACCTTCTGCCCCACCTTGACCTGCCCCAGCCTGGACTCATTAACATAGACATACATCCATGCTCTGGTAAGGTCCGCGACAGTGACAATCGCTGTACCGGGAAAGGCCATTTCACCTGCTTCGATATTCGTATCAAGCACAGTGCCGTCAATCGGCGAGTATATGACCGCGTATTTAATCGCGGCATTTACATTGTCGAGCGCCGCGCGCGCCATACTGTAGGCAGCCTCTGCATTATCGTATTCACGGCGCGATACCGACCCTGTTTCGAAAAGCCCCCTGATCCGCCTGAAATTTTTCTCGGCATTAACAAGCCCGGCAAGCGCCGAGTTTTTTATCGCTGAAAGCTCATCAAACTCCAGCCTCACGAGCAGGTCATTTTTATGCACCGTGTCACCTTCAGCGCGCGTAAGCTCAACAACCCTGCCGCTGATCTTTGAGCTTATGTCAATTTCAGTAACCTCAATTGTCCCGGACCCTGTGATCCTGTTTTGATCTTCACCGCGGTTGCGGAACACCTCAAAGTATAATGTAACAGAAAGAACCGCCACGGCAAGCACAACGGGCGCAACAATATTTTTTTTCATAATTATTTTCCCTCCAGTATGACTGAATCCTTTTCAGCGCATGTCTCTCTTTTAAGTTCTGCAAGAGATGTATAGTACGAATATATCGCGTTTATGTAACCGGTACGGGCCGAGGTAAGGTTCACCTGCGCGGTGAGGAGTTCGGAATTTCTTATTATACCGGCCCTGTAGCTTTCTCCTGCGATGCGCAGTCCCTCCTCTGCTGTAACGACATTTTCCTTCTGCGAAAGAATTGTAAGATACGATGTGACAAGCCTGTTGTAGTTATTCTTAACAGAAATCGCAACAAGCCTCCTGATCTTTAAAATCTCCTCTTCTGATTCTCGCAGCCTGATCTCCTCGCCGCGCTCATTAGACCTTGCCTGGTCAGCAGGGATAAGCGAACCCCACCTGTATGTCGCTGCAACCCGCACCTGCCATGTATTCTGCCACTGGTCATCACCGGTAACTCCTGAGAGGTTTGGACCAAACATACCTGTATTTATCGGGTTAGGATCATACTTTGTGTACCCGTAGTAGCCTGCAACAGAGAATGTAGGCCAGAGGTAATATGAACTGTTAAGCTCAGCAGAATTTCGGGCTATATCACCCTTCTTTGTTATCTGAATAATTTCAGGCCTGTTCTTCAGCGCCAGTTCAATGAGGCGCTGAATGTTCCTGTCTGCGTTCTCATCTGAAACAGCAGTAACATTGGACTCAAGTACACCGTTGTCCGGTTCGTAGGTAATATCATCAACACCAAGGTTGTAGTTGAATACTTCGAGCACTGTACGCCTGCTGTTCTCTGCTTCAAGTAGAAGCGGTTCCTGGTTTGAAAGGTTAACCTGAGCCTGCAGCAGTTCATACTTCGGTACGCTCCCCTTCTCGTAAAGATTCTTCACGTCCTTCAGGTTTGCCCTGTACAGTTCGATCGACTCCCTGCGCAGCCTGATCATCTCGTCAGCAAGGAGAAAATCGAAGTAGCTTTTAATCACGCTGTAGACCACATCGTTTTTAATCCTGCGCATCTCCTGCTCAGCAATGATGTAGGATTCACGTGATGCCTGCAGCGAATTATAGAATACACCGGGATTTATTCCGAACCTTACCTGCACCAGTTTGATATCAACCTGGCCATCGCTCAGGCTCATGAATCCGTTCTCAGCATACTGCCGCGTAAGTGATGCCTCTGACTCAAGCGAGGGCATTAGCTGGCTCCAGGCAAGGTTTACTTTCTCGTCAGCCTCCTCAGCCTTCATCTGTGCGATTTTATAATCGCGGTTATTGTCAAGTGCTGTCTTCACTGCATCGTCAGGATTTATCTTTAACGGCGCGGCATCAACTGCAAAAACCATGAAAACGATGACAAGGCCGGATGCGAATAAACAAATATTAATCATTCTACGGATCATATCAACTCTCCAACAATATACCCTTTGATATAACGGCAACATAATTCTCCCTGAACCTTTCAAGATAGTCTCTGCCAAAAAGCTTCTCTTCAAGTACAGAGCCTTCAAGCGGAACCTTTAGTATATTATAGAATACAATCCCGCCTACAATCTGAAAAAATGTTAAGTACGGGTCCAGCTCCCTGAATTTTCCCCGCTTAACCCCGTCAGAATAAATATTTTCAACTATCGCAAGCATAGGAAGAACAAGGTTAGGAACGGCAACCTTTCTGAAATATGCACCGCCCCCAGCAAGCTCCCTGAGGACAATTTTTATAAAGCGGCGGTCCATGTTTCCAATAATACTGATGTATTTCCCCATGAGGGCATTCATCATCTCTGCCGGATCGCCTGATGCAGGGAGCGAATCCTTCAGCCCGGAAAAAATACCGCTCATTGTATCTTTAAGAACCCGTTCATACAGGACCTCTTTATTGCTGAAATAATAGTAGATCATGGCCTTGTTAATATCAGCATTAGCTGCAATCCGGTCCACTCTGGCACCAGCGTATCCGTATGCGGAAAATTCATCAGTTGCGCTTGAGAGGATCTTCTCCTCTGTAACCTTACTGTCCCTTGTTTTAATCATTGATGCAAATCCCCCTTAAAAACTCCCGTGCCGAATATATTATACTTAACGGTTTTACACAAAGCCATTCTGTCATTCCCCCGAATATGGGAATCCATTCTTTTAATCCGGGCAATCGATCTCCGACTGCCCGGAGATGATAAAAAATTGAATTAAACTGCAGCCTAACCCGAACAGACTATGATTTATATAAAATTATATAACTAACTAAATAGTTAGTTATATAATAAAAGTCAAGAAAATTTATTGAAATTTTGCTGATTAATATCAGCCTGAACCGGTAATTATACCCGAAATGGTAAAAAAATGAAAAACCTTTGCGTTTTCTGCGGATCAAGCGCAGGCAATAACCCGGTATACAGAGAAACAGCCCTGCAGCTTGGCCGTTACATGGTGAGCAATTCCATAAACCTGGTCTACGGCGGAGGCGACGTGGGACTCATGGGAATCCTATCTTCAACCGTAATGGAGAACGGCGGCCATGTTACAGGGATAATCCCGGAACTTCTCCACGCAATGGTACCGCACCGTAAAATCAGTGAACTGATAGTGGTCAGGGACATGCACGAACGGAAATCTCTCATGTACAGGATGTCCGACGCGTTCCTGTGCATGCCCGGCGGGATCGGCTCTCTTGACGAACTGATGGAATCATTTACCTGGCTGCAGCTCGGTTACCACAACAAGCCCGTATGCGTGCTGAATGTAAACGGGTACTATTCCGGGCTCCTTGCCCAGTTAAAATTCATGGCAGCAGAGGGCTTTCTGCGGGAGGAACATCTCTCATCGCTGCTTGTTTCTGAAAACATAGAAGGTTTAATGGAACTGCTGAAATCATTCAGATACAAGGCATCGTCCAAAATAAGTGAACTGAAAGACTAAAAAATCAGTTTTAAATCAAAAATTCATCGACACATAAAATAATCAGCATGTATATGTAAGATTAATCCGCGGCAGAAATCCGGTTTATTTACCGGGATTTACGCTGCAGGATATATAATTAATACTGTATGGAGGCCCTCTATGGCAAAAACAGAAGATAAGAAAAAAGAGACCAAGAAAAAACCGGTTAAAACACCAAAAGAAAAAAAGCAGGAAAAACTGGAAAAGAAAAATAAAAAAGACTGATCCGCACCAGCACAGCAGAAAAAACTGCTGTGTTCAGTTCTTCCGGACAGGCATGGCCAAAGGATAAAAATTATGGATATGGTTTCAAGGATATATTGCGAGAGCCTGAAGCTCAGGGCATACACCGTTGTCACAAAACAGACGGCTGCCGAAATCACGTCCATCCATAAAACAACACCCAATGCCACGCTTGCCCTTGGAAGAACGGTCAATGCGGCAGCGCTGATTGCCGCGACACTGAAACCTGAATCGAACCAGAGCATACTTATGAAGTTTTCAGGCGAAGGTCCTGTGCGCGAAGTGCATGTGCAGTGTGATGCTTTCGGTAATGTACGAGGCTACATCGCGAATCCCGCACCGGATATCACAAAAAATATCGGTTCCTTAAATTTTTCGAAGGCGATAGGTGCAGGATTCCTTACAATCATAAAAGATCTCGGCATGGGTGATCCATATACTTCGGTTACCCCGCTTTTATACGGAGAAGTGGCAGCAGACCTGGCCTACCACCTGACTACCTCTGAACAGGTACCTTCAGCGGTTATACTGGGGCTTAACCTTGACAGCGAAGGGGGTATAAGCTCATCTGGAGGAATACTGATACAGACATTTCCCGACACTGATCCTGAGGCAATAGAAAAAGTTGAAAGCAACATAAAAAGTATGCCGTCCGCGCTTGGCGACCTGCTGGAAAAGGGTGAAAACATTTACAGCGTAGTATCCGGGCTATTTGACAATCACAAGACAGAGATCCTCAGTTCAGGACCGGTAAAGCATCAATGCAGGTGCAGCCATGACATGCTGCTTGGATTAATGAAAACAGTTCACCACGATGAACTCATGGACATGATTGAAACCGATAAAGGCGCCACGGTCACCTGCACTTTCTGCAGAAAGGAATACATTTTCACAGAGGATGAACTGAAAACACTGATACACCCTGCTTAATATTCCTCCGCACCTCCGTCATTTATAACACAGATTACTGAACCTTGAAATATTTCATCATATTATTCATCTCAGCTGAGTTTTCGCTTAGCGTTTCTGCCGTAGATGCAAGTTCTTCAGATGCCGCAGCATTTTTCTGCGTTGCCATATCCGCTTCGCCAACAGCCTGCGTTATCTGGTTTAATCCTGATTTCTGCTCAACACTTGCAGTGTATATTTCAGAAACAATCCGCCTCACCTGTTCAATACCTGAAAATATTTCATGAAGGGCCTGCCCGCTTTCGTTGGCAAGCCTTGTGCCTTCAGCTACATTCTCAACTGAGTTTCGTATCAGCTTCCCGATTTCATCAGAAGATGTCCGGGATCTTTGAGCAAGGTTCCTTACCTCCGTTGCCACAACCGCGAAACCACGCCCATGTTCCCCCGCCCTTGCCGCTTCAATAGCAGCGTTTAACGCCAGGAGATTGGTCTGGAATGCGATGTCGTTTATCACGCTGATAATCTCTTCAATTTTTCTTGATGATGCATTAATCCTGTTTATTGAATCCACCGTCTCCGATACTATTTTTGTTCCGTTTTCAGCCAATTTGTAAGAATTTTCTACAAGCCTGTTTGCTTCAGTTGCATTATCAGAGTTCTGCACAACAGAGGAGAGCATCTCTTCAATCGTAGAAGATATCTCCTCAACACCGGAAGCCTGTTCGGCTGCAGATTGTGACAATCCCTGGGAGGCGCCCTTGATATTGTCGCTGCTGGTATAAATCAGTCCGGATGACTCCTTAACATTTATAATCACATCTTTCAGTTTAAGCAAAAGCGAATTGGCATACTGTGAAACTGCTCCCAACTCGCTTGATCCGAGCATTGGAATTCCTCTAATGGTAAAATCCCCGTTTTTTATACTTTCAAGGGCCTTCTTAAGATTTTTTGAACTTTTGTTCAGATTGATTGCTATAAGATAGATGCATACAAAAACTACAATAAAGTTAAGGATACATATGAATGAAAGATGAAATCCGATATGTTCCAGTTTGATAATATCTGAATTTGACAGATAGAGAAGATAACCGAAAATAATAATAGGTATCATCATTACTGTAACTGAAAAAATCAGGATCCTCTTAACAAGAGAGAGTTCTTTATATGACATCCATACCGGTTCCGCATCACGGATACCGGGTTCCGAGAGAAGTTCTTCCATACTGTTCTCGGCGTTAAAATACATAATATTAAAGTTAACAAGCGCCATTAACGGGATTATTATCAAAAGGGGCATAAAATTCAGCAAAGAATATCCTACCGTTATGTAAATAGCAAGCGGAACAAAAATTATTGACATCAGCCATTTTATCATCGATTTCCTGGCCAGCTTATAGGGCAGGTTCAGAATATCCGTTTTCAGCATGTCTCTCTTATAAGCAGAATTTTCATAATTTTTTATAAGATTCCTGAACCATCCCTGAATAGTTATTGTATCAGCAACAAACATTATCGCCGCGTAACCAAGTACGGCTATAAAGAAAGCCTTCATCCTTTCACTGCTGTACCCCCCTGCTACCACTATGAAATACCCTGAGGCGGGTATACACATTAAGTATGTATAAATGTCACTTTTAGCCACGGCTGCTTTATAGGTTTTACCGGCTGTAATCATATTTCCCCCTTCGTATTCATCCCGCAAGTTTTCAGAATCAGGCTGCCAACTCAAGATACCGTCTTCGGTTAAGGATGAATTTTTGTTTATTATGTATTAATATAATATATCCGGGGCTGAAAAACAAAAAAAATTATATATGAGGGAATGCCCGGTAATATAAACCACCAGCATCATCCATTTCTATATTTGATTCCAGTAAATCTGATGTCAGCAGAACGAATTAATTAGCATAAAACCGGGATACACAACACCGGTACCAGGTAAAAATTATTTCCTTTTCATGACATGTAGGCACATTTAAAATAACAATTGATTTTATTTCATGCAGGAATTATTGTTTAAAAAATCCATATCAACATCGGGGAATGTATGGTTACAAGACGAGATCTGATTAGAATCACACGCAACACGGCAGCAGGCTCTCTGCTTACAATGTCATGGTGGAAATTAATAAGCAGCAGGCTTTTTGCAGCAGAGAACAGGTATGACCTCGTTGCCGTAAAAGGCGGGAACAGTCCGGTCCAGCTGTTCAACGCTGCGATCAGCCAGATGGGAGGCATGCAGAAATTTATTAAAAAAGGGGGCTCTGTGCTCATCAAACCGAATATCGGATGGGACAGGCCGCCTGAGTACGGTGCCAACACCAATCCCGATCTTGTTGCAGCCGTGGTTAAGGAATGCTACAAGGCCGGTGCAGCAAAGGTCTACATGTTTGACCATACCTGTGACGAGTGGCAGGGCTGCTATAAAAAAAGCGGTTTACAGAATGCGGCTTCATCATCGGGTGCCGAGCTTGTGCCCGCTTCATCAGAAGAGTATTTTGTAAAGTCATCCATTCCACGCGGCAGGACACTTAAGGAGGCACGGGTGCATAAACTTTTTCTGAGCTGTGACAGCATAATAAACATCCCGGTTCTCAAACATCATTCATCTACGGTACTTACCGCTTCAATGAAAAACCTGATGGGCGTCGTGTGGGACAGGGGCGAATGGCACAGGGCCGGCCTTCACCAGTGCATCGCTGACTTTTCAACACTCCGCAAACCGGACCTTGTCATCATAGACGGCTGGAGGGTAATGACCCGTAACGGGCCAAGGGGATACAGTGCGGCGGACGCGCAGAACATGAAGTATCTTTTCATGTCTTCCGATCCTGTCGCTGCGGATTCGGCAGCGGCAATGGTTCTGGCACAATCCGTGGGGATAAAAAGTCCATCCGATATCAAGTATATCAATATAGCAGACCAGATGGGACTCGGCAGGAAGGACCTCTCAAAGCTTAACATAAAAAGGATTACAATATAGATGAAGTATCTTAAGCCTCTTCGTATAACTGTTTCTCTGGCAGTAACAATAAGCCTGGCCGTCATCTTTGCTGATTTTTACAGGCAGATACCTGCATGGTTCAGGGAACCGCTGCTATACCCGCAGTTTATTCCGTCTGCTGTTTCATTTTTTATGAAGGCTGCCTTAACTGCGGGTGGTTTCATTGCTGTCATTATCGCAACGCTTTTTGCCGGCAGGCTCTACTGTTCATTCATATGTCCGCTCGGATTCTGCCAGGACCTGTTCATCCGCATACGCGGCATGCTGAGAAGAAAAAGATCAGCAAGCTATTCCAGGCCGCATTATTTTCTTTTCTATTCAGCCCTCTCGGTTTCAGTTTTATCTTTTGCGTTTTCAGGGACTATCCTGATCCGGTGGCTGGATCCTTTCAGCATATTCGGACGTTTCATAACATACGGCGTATCCCTACCTCTGATTGAACTGAACAATGGCATAGCCTCAATGCTGGTGAAAAAAAATATTTTTACAGTCAGTATACTTAACATAAAACCTTCACTGGCAGGAACCCTCTTTGCGTGTTCAATCTTTATGACAATCATGACACTCAGCATATTCTACGGCAGGACCTACTGCAATACAGTATGCCCGGCAGGTGCAGTGCTTTCACTGTTTTCAAGGTTCTCCATTTTCAGGCTGGGGATCGACCGGTCATCATGCACCAGATGCGGAAAATGCGCCGCTCACTGCAAGTCTTCATGCATTGATTTCCGGAACGGTTACATTGACACAGCGCGTTGTGTATCATGCTTCAACTGCGTATCCGCGTGTCCCGAAAAGAGCGTGAAGTTTGTCCATGTTGAAATCCGGCAGACTAAAATTCATTCACACGGCAGTGAGAATGTGTCGCTTAAAAGTGCGGGAATAACCAGGGCAGCTTTTATCGCAGGATTGTTACTGGTACCACGCCTTGTTTTCCCTCAGGGAAAACAGGGCGGCACCATATACCGCCAGGACCCGGCCAAACAGAAGAAATACAGCAGGAAAAGTTTTTCCTCACCGCCAGGCTCTGTTTCCATCAATCGATTTAACAGCAGCTGTACCGCATGCTCCCTTTGCATATCAGCATGCCCGAGCAGGGTTCTTCAGCCCGCCGTTCTTCAATATGGGCTTAACGGAATCATGCAGCCATACATGGATTTTAACTCGGGCTTCTGCAACTATGACTGTATACGCTGCGGCGAAGTATGCCCGGCAGGTGCGATACTGCAGACCGGCATTGATGCCAAGCGAAGGATACAGACAGGCAGATCAGTATTTGTAAAGGAAAACTGCATTACCTACACAAACGGGACTGACTGCGGCGCATGCTCAGAGCACTGCCCAACAAAGGCTGTGCACATGGTACCGTTCAGGAACAACCTTGTGATTCCCGAGGTCAACATGAAGATATGTACAGGCTGTGGTGCATGTGAGTATGCCTGTCCTGTGCGGCCGCTGAGGGCAATATACGTTGAGGGGAACAT
>DAONFG010000060.1:0-15623 GCA_035403465.1 Spirochaetota bacterium
TAGTTCAATGGTAGAACTTTAGCCTTCCAAGCTAACCACACGGGTTCGATTCCCGCCACCCGCTCATAAAAGCCCTGATTTTTTCAGGGCTTTTTTATTTACAGTAATAATTTATTCCACGATACCGGTTCTAAAGCCCCCATGAGCCTCCAGGCGAATCCAGGCAACTAAGGGCATGTTTAACCCGATAGAACTCCCCGGAACCGCTCCTGTACAGTCTGCACACCGTATAAACACACAATCCAGCCCGATCCGCCACGAATAATCGCCCAAGGCGCCATTTCAGGCATTTATTACTTGACTCTGCCCGGCCATGAATTATTTTGGTTGTAAATACAACTATTGTACCTGTAAATGATAAATCCCGGGGAGAGCATGTTTCACGACAGTATAAAAGTTTTTCCGCAGTTCATAAAGAAGGTTTTACACGAACATGATATATCAGAGCTGAAACTTGATATCAATAAAACACAGACCAAAATCCTCATGTTTGTTTATGAAAACACTGAAAAATCAATGTCTGAAATAAGCCTGATGACCAGTTTAGAAAAAAGTTCCTTTACCCGTTCTGTTGATTATCTCGTAAAAAACGGCTTCCTGGTAAAAAATTCCCCGGAAAAAGACAGAAGGAAAATTCATCTGTCTCTCACAGGCAAGGGAACCAGCGCTGCCAGGCTGATTAAAAATGACCTGGATATCTATTTTGAGTCATTATTGTCAGATTTTTCAGGAAAAGAAAAAACAGAATTTTTCGAATCCCTGAATTCGGTCTTAAAATATATAAACCAGATCCTGGACGGACATAAGAGATGCACGGCCCGGGATAAGTACAACTAGCACCGAAACGATTACCGGTACCCGGAATTTGCAACGGGGTTATTTATAAGGAGGTCAGATTATGAAAAACGCATTGGAAAACACATTATCAAAAACCATTAAAGACTGGGTGGGCGCTAATAAAAAGGTCTTCTGGAAATATGAAGTATCAAGCTATTACAAGACATATACAATAAGTGTAGCAAACCTGCCTGATCCGTCAAACGATGACATCAGGGTATTGTCGAATAACCGGCTGCTGAATAATGCCCAGAAAACACAATTGTGCAAGGCTATAAAAAAAGTATGTCCCAAAGCGGAAGTATTATCCAAATCAAATATCAATGTAAAAGTCGATTTTGAAAAAGGGGCGGTAACTGCCGCAGTCATTTAGCCGGGACCGCATTTCATAAACCTGTGCATGCAGACCGCGGCCTGCCGCACACTGGTATTTGTTGTGTAAAAATTTTTTTGACGTTGCCTGTTCTAATCAGTATATCTTGAAATATATTACGAGGTATACCATGAAAAAGAGCCTTATTTCAATTACGGCAATGGCCTTTCTTATACTCTCCGCCGCATTTTCACTTAATGTTTACGCAGAAACAGGTACAGTGCATGGAAGCACTGTAAAAACTGAACAGACCGGAAACGTTCATTCTGCAGAGGCTGCCGCTGATTCGAACGCCGCTGCAACGGTACACGCCGCCCCCCACATCGACGCAAAAAAACTGAGCCTCCTCTGGATTATTCCATTCGTGGGAATACTGCTCTCGATCGCTTTATTTCCGCTGCTGCTGCCGCATTTCTGGCACCACCACTACGGCAAGGTTTCGCTGTTCTGGGGAGTTGTGTTTTTTATAGCATTTGCTGCCTATTTCGGTATCAGCACGGGAATTTTCTACCTGCTTGAAGTCTACATGCTTGAATTTATCCCGTTCATCACGCTTCTGCTTGCGCTCTTTACGGTTGCAGGGGGGATACAGCTTAAAGGTGAACTGATCGGTTCACCAAAAGTCAACACTATCATGATACTTACAGGCGCCATACTTGCAAGTTTCATGGGTACTACGGGCGCTGCAATGGTTATAATAAGACCCATACTCAAGGCGAACGAATGGAGAAAAAACAAGGTGCATGTTGTTGTTTTTGTAATATTCGTTGTGGCAAATATCGGCGGGGGTCTTACACCGCTCGGCGATCCTCCACTCTTCCTGGGTTTCCTGAAAGGGGTTGATTTCTTCTGGACAGTAACACGCATGCTTCCGCTGGTGTCTTTCTGTATCGGCATACTGCTTGTTGTATTCTTTATACTTGACTCCTGGTATTACAGCAGGGAAGTGAACAGGCCTGCTGCGAGTGCTGATGGCGTGAAGCTGAGCATCGCGGGCATACCGAACATCATACTTCTCCCCTGCGTGACACTTGCGGTTATCGCATCAAGCATGAACCTGGGAGACGCGTTTACACTTCACTACGTGACCGTGCCATGGGCTTCAATACTGCAGGTAGGACTTCTTCTCACCATAACACTGGTCTCTGTAAAGATAAGCGACAGCGCGATCAGGGAGGCAAACGGCTTCAACTGGGAACCGATCAAGGAGGTGGCAAAACTCTTCGCCACAATATTCATCACCATGGTTACACCTATTGCAATGCTCAAGGCCGGTGCTGACGGTCCCATGGGCGCTATTGTCAGCAGCGTTATTAAGGACGGGGTATACATAAATTCGCACTTCTTCTGGGCTGCGGGGAGCCTGTCGAGTTTCCTTGACAACGCGCCGACCTACCTTGTGTTCTTCAACACTGCGGGGGGCAATGCAGCTGACCTGATGACAACACATGCACAGACACTTGTTGCGATCAGTGCGGGAGCGGTATTCATGGGCGCCAACACCTACATAGGGAACGCCCCGAACTTCATGGTCAAGTCAATAGCAGAAGATAACGGCGTGCCCATGCCCAGCTTCTTCGGGTACATGTTCAGGTATTCGGTGGTAATCCTTATCCCGCTCTTTATACTTGTAACACTGGTTTTCTTTTAACACTGATCCAGGAGAAAAATAATGGTAAAGAAAAAATATTACGAACTTGTTTTCGAAGGCAGATACGAGACAATCGCCGGCATGCTTGAAGGATTCATGCTGGCAAGCGGTAAAAAATGGGAGTACTGGTTCAGCAGAAGGGTCGGGATTGAAACCGAAACTTTCGCCGAAGCTATTATCGAATGGGGCGCGCTCAGGTCACGGCTGCACCATGTAATTCTTGAAAAAGATTTCCATATGCTTCTTCAGAAAATGGCGGCAAAAAGAACAGACCTGAAACTTATAAGACCGGAATGCACAAAATCCGCCATGGAGATCAAATCAGCCGCATTTACTTTCAAGGCAAAGGCATACGCAAAAAAATACGGGACAGAGATAAAGAGTATACTGGCCCCTTCCCCTGCAGGTATAAAAATCAGGGACTACAAACCCACGGAAGAGATTCATGAATCCGCGAAGGGCATTGAACTATACGCGCCTGACCACGATTATATCTTCACAGCAGAGGGTACAGCATCAGGTGAATTCAGGGCGATCCTGGACTTCAGGAAAAAGCTGGATGACCATCCGCTGGTTGATGTGAGCACTATCAGGCTCCAGTTCTGATAATTTATTGCTGCAGAATAAAAAAGGTCCGCATTGTGCGGGCTTTTTTTGTTATGTGCAGTTATCCGGTAAATCCGATATAGTAATTATGACGATAGTGGTTAAAACAGGGTTGTCACTGCGAGGCATGTAATGCCGCGGCAGTCTGTCCATGCAAAAACCGGTAATTTTTCACCGCACTGCTTCTTCCATAGACAGATTGCTTCACTGAATTCGCAATGACAAGCGGCCAACCCGGACACCAGCTGAAGTCATAAACAACATTTACAAGGAAATATAACCATGAAACGCGGACTTAAATATACTGCAATTTTTCTTCTGCTCCTTGCACTCTCTGTTACACTCTACTATCACCTGCGCTGGCCGCGTATAGAAAAAGCCTACATAACCTCAACCTCCGAAAAGGCAGCAGCGCTGAAACCTGCTGCTGCTAAAATCAGGCCCGGAATAACCGATGAATCACTCATCAAACTATACAATGAACTGAAAGAGCGTGATTCATCAATCGCTGCAATAGCAACCGCGGACTTTTACGGCAATGTTAAGCAGATAGTTAAAAATGACTCGCTGATCAATTCAGGCGTACTGCTGGACAGGCTGCTCCAGAGCATCAAAACCGGCAGCATACAGGGGGATGCGGGTGAGAAAACCGGTGTAAAGACATTCACTGAAACAGGAAGCGGTACCGGCAGGTTTTACGTCTGCTCGTTCAACACGGACGCTGTAAAATTTATCTCTGTTTATGTGTTCAGGCCGGGCAAAGCCCTTGTCATACGGATCGTGCTGGAACTTGTTCTGGTGATCGCAGGCTGCGTGATGCTCACCGGGCTTGTTTCCGTTGCCGGCAGCAGTAAAAAAAGTCCAGGCATAGGCAATATCCAGGACCCGGGGAACATCAAGGCTCCGGTGGTTAAATACCACAGGAAGGATGCGGCTCCGGCAGGCGGCGCTGGTAAAACCGGAACTTATGAAAACGAAAAAGCGATGGGGATTGATGAATCGGAACTCTTCGCATCAAAATACACAAAGATGCCGCATATGCCCGCAGCAGGTACTGAAAAAATAAACTCCGGGTCACTCCCTGTTGCGCAGCGCCTGGACAGGGGCGCATATGATCTCTTTAAAAAAATATACAGGGAGCTGTCACCGGAAACAGTCGCCCTTTACATCAGGCGCACAGATGAGCGCCTCTCCAAATCATACGAACTCAGGGGAAAGACATTCCTGCGCGTTGACGCCCCCGTATTTGAAAGCATACTGATTGCCGGGCTTGTAGAATCCGCAAAACCGGGAATACACATAACAGATAACGGCAGCGGAATAAGGATACCGCTTTTTCATAACGAATACCTTAACGGCATGGTTGAGGTTACTTTCGCGGAATCCTCGTCATCCCTTGACATCGCCTCCATTCAGAATGAGCTGAACAATGTCACACTTACAATACAGGAATTTATTATAACAGACAACGTAATCATAGATGCGGAGACCGGTTTTTTCAGCGCGTCACACCTGAAGACAAAACTTGGCGAACATGTGTATTCCACGATTAAACACGGGACAGGATTCTGCCTTATGGCTGCGGACGTTTTCGGCAGCAGGGATATTGATACTGACCAGAAGAAGGCCATGATGAAGATACTCTTCCCCGCAGCGAAAAAGGCAACAGCGGACAGGTTTGAACTGTTCATTGCGGATTACAGGATCATCCTGATCATGGACACTGCAGACCGTGATGAAGCTGAAAAGGTCAGGAAATCGCTGGAGAAGGAGATATCAAGGTACAGGATCAAGCTCCCTGACGGCAAACTGATAAGGCTTAAACCTGTTGCGGATTACACGATGTCATATGAAGCTGTTGACATAAAGGATATACTGCAGGAGACGGTGGATAAGACTTTGAGGATTACGGTTCCCTGACGCCTGCAGGGATTAACGTGCCTGCCCTCACCCGCGCATTGCTGGCGCTCGCGCGACCTCTCCCGTCTTTGGCGGGAGAGGTTCAACCTGAACTTTTTGTTTTTTATTCAGATAGAAGGGATAAAACTTAAAACAGTTCAGGAAATCCCTTCTCCCTGTTCATCTCATAATAATATTCGGATTTATGCAAATTCATGCAGAAACCATGTTCATGTGCTAAACCCGGGAGAAGGCCGGCCTTTTTTGTCACTTCCTGTGACTGGCCGGCATCAACCTCATCCTGAGAACGTGTGCCCGGAGGGCGGATGAGGGCAAGAAGCTTAACTACTACTTCCCTGTCAGCTTCATTGCAAGCTTGACTGCCTCCATGGCATCGCGAGAGTAAACTGCACCGATCCCGTCAGCGTACTCCTGATCCACAACCGCTCCGCCCACCATGAACTTAACCTTTACCCCGCGCTCTTTAGCGTAATCAACAACAGTGCGCATCTCGGTCATTGTAGTGGTCATAAGCGCGGAGAGCGCCACGATGTCAGCCCCAACCTCAACTGCCCTGTCAATGATAACCCCGGCAGGCACATCCTTGCCAAGATCGTACACGTCAAACCCGTAGTTGCGCAGCATGAGCGCCACAATGTTCTTCCCTATATCGTGGATGTCCCCCTTCACAGTCGCTATCACAACCTTCGCGCTCTTTTCGGCGCCCTCTTTAACAGTGAGCAGCGGTTCAAGCACCGCAAATCCCTTACGCATGGTGTCAGCGCTCATGATCAGCTGCGGCAGGAAGTATTCCTTTTTCTCGTACTTGTCGCCCACAAGTGTAATCGCGGGGATCAGGTACTCGTCAACAAGCCGCTTCGGTTCAATCCCCGCATCAAGGGCTTTCTTTATGTTATCCGCGATACGGTCATCCCATCCGCGGAGTACGGATTCAAATACAAGTTTTTCAGGCGGCAGATCCCCGGTCTTCGCTGCGGATGATTCCTGCTGCCCCGAGAACCTTGCCACGAACCTGCCCAGGTTTTTATCCCTGGCTGCAAGCGCGTCGCAGGAATAGACCATGTTCATCAGCGTTTCGGAACCGGGATTGGCGATTGCCATGGTGAGCCCCCGCGACATGAGCATGGCAAGAAACGCGCTGTTGATCCATTCCCGTCCCGGCAGCCCGAAGGAGACGTTCGAGAGTCCGCATACGGTATTCACCCCGACCTCCCTTGTGCACCACTCAACAAGTTCGAGCGTTGCCAGGCCGGCCCCGCTGTCGGAACTCACTGTCATCACAAGTCCGTCCACTACCATGTCATCAGCTGTGCAGCCGTACTTTTCCGCTTCATGCATCACGCGGCGCACCACGTCCCGGCGTCCGTCAACAGTGGCGGGAATGCCGTCATCGTCAAGGGGCAGCAGTATGAACATGGCGCCGTACCTGGCAGCGATGGGGAGGGTCTTCTCGATGCGCTCCTTCTCTGCTGATATGGAATTGACTATGGCGCGGCCGGGGTATATGCGCAGTGCGGCCTCGACAACTTCAGGGCTCGTTGAGTCTATGCAGAGCGGGAGGTCGTTCACCCTTGAGAGCAGCGAAACAGACTTTATCATCATCTCTTTCTCGTTTATGCCCGAGAGCCCCATGTTCACGTCAAGGATTGCTGCTCCCTTCACCTGCTGTTCCATGGCAAATTCCTGCACCATGCCTGTCCTGCCTTCACGCAGTTCAGCCTGCAGCGCCTTTTTCCCTGTGGGATTAATCCGCTCCCCTATAACAGCAAATGGACTGCCCTTACCTATCACTGCGCTCGAACGCGGCGATGAGAGTATACTTTTACCCACAGCAGATGACGCGTGCGTCTTGTGCCACCTGCCGTTCTCTGCAGTACGCGCAATGTGGTCCGGTGTTGTTCCGCAGCATCCGCCCAGCAGGTTAACACCCGAGTCGATGAACTCCTGTGCAAAGGAGGCGAACTCGCCTCCGTTCATGTCAAATACAGTGGCACCGTCCTTCAGCCTTGGCATACCGGCATTCGGTTTTGCCAGGAGCGGTACGCGGGCGTATTCCTTTATCTCTTTTATGATTTTTATCATGTCAGCCGGGCCGGTTGAGCAGTTGCAACCCACAGCATCGGCGCCCAGCGACTGCAGTGTCACAAGCGCAGAGAGCGGGTCTGTCCCGTTCAGGGTACGCCCGTGCTTTTCGTATGTCATGCTTACCATTACAGGGAGTCCGCAGAGTTCACGTACTGCAATGAGCGCGGCGCGGGCCTCCTGTATGTCCATCATTGTCTCGATCACAAATCCGTCAACCCCGCCGTCAAGAAGGGCCTTTGCCTGTTCGGCAAAAACCGCGACAGCCTCATCAAACCTCATGTCGCCAAAAGGCTCCACGAACCTCCCCGTGGGCGCGATATCGCCGAATACAAGACGCTTGCCCGCGGACTCTTTAGAAATTTTTGCAAGGGATGAATTGATCTCGTGCAGCCGGTCGCCAAGCCCGAACTCCCCGAGCTTGCACCTGTTGCCGCCGAACGTCGGAGTGTATATGATGTCGCTTCCGGCATCGAGGTACTTTGCCTGCAGGTCCCTTACAGCAGCGGGGTTTTCGATGCACCAGAGCTCCGGGCAGACGCCCGCGGGCATTCCCCGTTTGGCAAGCTCGGTGCCTGTAGCGCCGTCAAGTATGAGCAGCCCGTTGTTAACCAGCTCCCTGAAATCTTTTCTATCCATGTTGCACCTCTCTGCATCCAGCCCCCTGCCCCCCGGAGGAGGCAAAAAGAAGCTTTTATTTAATAATGAATTACCGTCTAAAAGACTCAGCAGGTCCAAATAATAATACATTCCGGCCGCGTGCCGGAATCAATTCTTTTTCTCAATACATTCAATGTCCGTTAGATTCCCGCCTTCGCGGGAATGACATTTTCCAAATTCATCAGACAGTCACTATAAATGACTGCAGTCCGTTTATCGCTTTGCCCAATCCGGGGGTCAGGGGGCCTCTATCCCTGCTATAGCGGTCACTGTCTTTTCAGGTATAAAAATATACCTGTCGGTGATTGAAACTCCAAGTTTTTCAAGATGTAACACTTCAAAAAAAAGCTTCTGGTTTTCAAGCATAAAATCCCCGTAACCTGCCGAGAATCTCATGCGGGTAAGGTTCTCGCCGCGCCTCTTCACCTGCTGTGCAATGTACATGTTAAGCCAGTCGATCGCGGCCTCTGCAGTTTCACTTCCCACTGCGTCATAAACAAGGGCTGACGCCCCGTCGCCTGAATTCACAGCCGAAGATGCAAGCTCAACGATCGCCGGGCCCACGGTTACAGCCATGAGCACCGCAGCACTGCTGTCCCTGAGCAGATCAGCCACAGACCTGCTCGCGATGGAGTATCCGCCGGCAAAAAGGACAGAGCCGTCCCTGGCCTCTTCAATCTCTATCCTGGTCCATACACCCCTGGGTTCGCATACGGCAAATCCCCTGTTCATTATACCGAGTATGCGGCTGCGCGTCGCCTCATCCATCTCTGTCTTGTGGATGTTGTACTTTAGCCTGGCCAGTATCTCCTTTTCAGGGAGAACAACGGGGATTCTTTCTATGTTGTTCAGGTTTATCATCTGTCTGCCATTAAAATAATTACACTGTTTCCGCCAGTCTTTTTAATGTTTCTGCAATCTCGTTTTTTGGACATCTGCCCGATGCCACTTTCATCATCATTCTATACAAAAGACCCGGGGGGTCATCAATTTCAATTCCGTTCATATCAAGAAAAATCAGCCCGCACACAAGAGCCGTGCGCTTATTCCCGTCAAGAAATGGATGGTTCTGACATATATGGTATATGTACGATGCCGCCATCCCGTAAATATCCCCATGGAGAAGATGGCCGTCAAAGGTTGACTGCGGAAAATATATGGCAGAATTAAGGAGGTTAAAATCCCTTATTAAAGGATCACCTCCATATAATTCAACCTGGTTCTTATGAATTTCGACCACCTCGGCCAGTGTCAGAAATTCAACTTCCTCCCTATTCATTCAGCAAGCTTCCTCAGAGTTGCCTGGTGTTTTTTATTAATTTTATCAAGGGATTTATCAAGCCTCTTCATTCTGTCTGTATCATTCACAGGCGAGATAATGATATTGATACCGTCTGTTGATATTTCAAGCGGCGTATCATCATCAATATGAAGGAGTTCCATGATCGGTTTGTCAATAATAAGGGCTGAACTGTTTCCGTGCTGGACCATCTTTTTAATCATATACACCGGCCTCCTGTATATACAATATATATACAATGTTTATGGTGTCAAGAATTTTGACTGCAAAAATAACTTGATTATATCTAGATATTTTTTTAATATACATTCAAATATATTTTAGGAACAATTCATGGAAGCTACAATCCCGCTGGATAAAATGTCTGTTGAAGAAAAAATTAAAGCAATGGAAGTCATCTGGGATGATCTTCGTAAAAATGCCGAAAGCATCCCATCACCGGAATGGCATAAACATCTTCTGGATGAGAGAGAAAATGCACTAAAATCCGGCAAGGACCGCTTTGTTGAATGGGACAAAGCCCGTAAGAAAATAATAGATTCTATTCAATGAAAATTTTAATTCTTGAATCTGCAAGTCGCGACCTGACAGATGGGTACTGGTTTTACGAAAAACAGTCAGAAGGCCTGGGCTCCTACTTCCTCGATTCAATTTTTTCAGACATTGAATCACTAAGAATATATGCAGGCATTCATCCTGTATTTTTTGAAAAATATAATCGTATGCTCACAGCAAGATTTCCATTCGCAATATTTTATACTGTAAAAGATGACTCAATTCATATCTATGCAATACTTGACTGCAGAAGAGATCCCGCATGGATACGGGAAAAAATAAAGTGAACGTTAATAGCCCAGGTAGTCGCTTATACCCGGCGGAGTCCCTGTCACCCCGGCAATGTGCGGCGGAAGCGGGGCTGTTACAGTCATGGGCTTGCCTGTAACCGGATGTGTAAACATGAGATAATGCGCATGCAGGCAGATTATTCCATCCTGCAGCGTCTCCCCCGATCCGTAAAACCTGTCACCTGTTATGGGCATGCCGATTGATGAAAGCTGGAACCGTATCTGGTGGCGTTTTCCTGTTATGAGTTCCACAAGAACCAGGCCGCATTCACCATCGGAAACCATAACCCTGTACCTGAGCGCAACCGCTTTAGCCCGCGGTTCATCCCCTGCGGCCATGTACGCCCTGGCACGCCTGCGCACTATATATTGCCGGAGCAGGCTCCACTCATCAGGACATGCAGTTCCCGGCGCGGGGTTAACCAGCGCACAATAGAATTTCCGTATCTTCCTCTGCTTCATGTCGATGGAAAGGGGCCTGGCTGCAGCGGGATTTTTCGCAAAAAGCATTACACCTGACACCGGCCTGTCAATGCGGTGCATGGCAGCACAGTAAACATATTCATCTACCGCCGCATCCCCGCGCAGGTAATCTTTCACCATCGCGTACAGGGAAGTGCGGCCGCTGTCATCATCCAGAGAGAGCATGCCCGCAGGCTTGTTCAGAACTATAATGTCATCGTCCTGGTAAAGGATGAGGGGAGTTAATGAATTATTATACAAATATGCGGCTCCAGTTTATATTTCGGGCGGCATCATAAAAATCAACAATAACACCCTCGGCCTTTTCATCAACTTTGATCTTCATAATCTTTTTAACCTTTGCGCCTCCGCGTCTTTGCGAGAGACTCATACTCCTGTTTAACGGCTTGCGATTCAGACATATACAGACACCAATACCTGCAGTCAACAGAATAATCCATACGCTCTACACGAGTACATACCCTGATCCCCTGCTTTCAGAGTATAACCCCATTATACACCGATTACTCTCAAAGTACTTTCAGAGTACTTTCAGATTTTAGCTCACAGTTCAAATGTATCAAATCCGCAAAATCCCCTTGAAAGACGCCTGCCGCGTGTTCCCGACAATAATATGATTTTTTTACCGTCCAATATTTTTGTTTTGCCTTTGGCATTTAAATTCTGTAGCATCGTTAAAGTGGAGCATAGAGGTTGTGTTTACAACAACAGCAAGTGTAGATTATAAAGAGTCAATTATTCTCTTTTTAATTTTAACAGCAAATTCCAGTAGTTCATTGTCTATTATGGCTGTAATACGTTTAGCCTGTGTCTTCTGTTTGTTCGATTGTGAAGGTATAATATCGATAAAAATTTCACGCAATCTCATACTGTATTGAATGGAAATTGACTGAAGATGATCGTTTTGAAAGATTGAGTATCTCAACACCGACAACCTGGTTGTTGCCGTTAAAATCAATTATAACTCCCGGCGTTACCTCTTCTGATTCAATAATCTTCGAATCATCTATTCTTATGTATAAGGCGTCGGCCTTTTCATCAACTTTAATCTTCATAATCTGCCCCTCATTGATCTGTCAAAATATGCTGTTACAATACGCGCCGGGCTGCTGTTAATATTAATAATAACTCTGAGCACCCTGCCGTCATGCTCCTCTATCTTTGATAAATAATGAACCAGGTCCGGATCACCCGCATCCTGTAGTGTTAATTCCGGTCCGGATATTACCCGTTCAACGAACTCAACAGGAATTCCCCGTTCGCTTATTACCTCGGAAGCATGTTTTGTAAATTCAAAAATCACCCTGTTCTCTTTATATTGTGATAATATGAAATAACATATAATTATTTTATTAAATGTCAATGATTATATAAGGGAACCTCTATAAATTACAATCTGGATGTTCCCTTGTGTGCACATATAAAATAAAGCTGACCACTGAACGACGGCTCCCTTAAAATCCCCTTGACAGGGGCAGATTCCCTGGTGGAATCGGACGATCACATTATCCCCGGAGTTTCCATGTTTACAGCACCAGACGGCACTTTAATCGACATAAAAACAGACCTTGTACCGCATCACAGGGCCGTTCTCGTTGTGTGGCCCTGCATGATCGGCAGCACCGCCATGTACAGGCTTCCCGTAAAGGATTTTAACAGCTCAGGCATTTCCACAGTGCAGTTCAATCCACGGGGGCATGGCCGGTCGGGCGGACAGTTCGATGTTGAGCAAAGCATATCCGACCTGCAGGCATACCTGGACTCGCTAAAACTTCAGGATACACCGGTCTGGATGCTGGGCCACAGCGCAGGCGCAAGCTGCGTGCTCAGGCATGGCACCACGTACAGGCCCGCGCACAGGTACATCCTGGTCTCACCTGTACTGGACAGTATAGGATCGTACAGGTACCTGTATGATCAGGGCAGGCAGTCCGAGGCCAATCTTCTCATCTCTGCTTTATCAACCGGCAGAGACCTTATGCTCCCCATACTTGAGAACGATGAGTGGATGAAACCGGAAGTATGGCATCAGCAGGAATACAGGGAGAAGTTTGACAGGATATCTGTTAAAATTCCGGTGGGCACCCTTATGCAGAAACTCTTCATTGAAGGCTACAACACATTCCGCGACCTTGAACTCCTCGCAGAAAAAACTTCTATCATGCTGCCGCTGGAGGACCGCTGGTATCCCATGGACCTTACGAATTCACTTGCAGAAAAATCAGGCATCAGGGTCGAGACAATCAGCGAGGCAAAAGACCATTACTTCACAGGCGCATGGAAACATGTGTGGCGCATGGTGCTTGAATCTATAATTCAGGACGCTACTCCTCCCTGCTGAACCTGTTCTGCCTTCACCCTCCTGCCGGGTAACCGCTGAATTCTGTCATAAAGATTCCTTCGGGATAGCTTCGGGATGGCTTCGTAATGGCTTCGGGGAAATTTATTGACTGAAATATATACAAAGACCTGCTTCTACACAGAAACCGGTTCATTCATTAAACTTAAAACTTCATAAAACGGATTTGACGGTTCAGGCTTGTTCCAATCCCCTACTTTGCAGTATTCATGCCTGCCATAGTTTCATTAAGGTTATTGTACCTGGTGAGAAGCCTTTTCCTCTTCTCAAAAGTATCGGGTGAGTACCTGCACGGTGACGGCAGCAGGGTGATGAGCCGTATGACCTGGTCATCTGTCAGTTTATTCAGCGGAAGTCCGTAGTAGTAGTATGATGCGCTCTGTATACCGTAAATCCCGCGGCCCCATTCAGCGTAATTAAAGTAAAGCTCCAGGATCCTCTTCTTGGGCATGACAAGGTCAATGGTCAGGGCCGCTATTGTTTCAAGGTACTTCCGCACGTACAGCTTGTCCGGAAAGAGGAAAAGGGTCCGTGTAAGCTGCTGGGTAATAGTACTGGCCCCTGAAATTTTTTTCCCGTACCTCAGGTTAACCCTGACAGCGCTTTCAACCGCGCCAGGGTCCACACCAAAGTGCCTGTAGAACCTGGGATCCTCGGTATAAATTACAAGTCTCTGGTATCTCCTGGGGATAGAACCTAAACTTATATCATGGTGCTTTTTGGTACTGTAACCGTTAAAGATATACCTGTAAACCTGCAGACTGGTAAACGGCGGGTCAATGAAAATGTACAGTATGGCAGAAACTGCAATAGACAGGATGAATACTGCATGAAAGATTAATATGTATCTCCCGGCTTTTTTTAGAATGCTCCTGAAGTCCGGCTTTTTATTATCAAAGGCTTCAATCATAACTGATCTTTGAAGCGGACCGGCATTTTTGTCAATAGTTTTCCCCGAAGCTCTTTATTTGCAATAAAAACAACCCGGGAATTCCGAAATGGAGGCACAGAGGCCCGGGAAGCAGGTATTTACTTTCGCATGCAGGTCTGCACTGCTGAAAATAACAGCATGTTTTACTTTATACCTCTGCGAAAATGCGCCACTCCACAGAAGCTCAAATAATATGCTAAACATAGCCATATGCTAAAAAAAACATATTCCTTTTTTTATAATAACGCAATTATATATTTGACATCGATATGTCAGATATGACATGTTAAAATCAGAGAAAGAATACATTACCAGGCGGTTTATATATTTTATTCCACTGGTATATATCCTAAAAATAACAGCCGTTTCAAAAAGATAAAATTCCAGGAGGATGAGATGAAGGTAACACGCCGGGATTTATTAAAGGTGGCGGGAGCCGGAGCCGGGGCAATAGCACTCGGCGGTCTTGGGGTAAGTTATCTGGTAACAGAATCTTACGCTAAAAAACTTAAAACAAAAGGGGCAAAAGAAGTTACTTCAATATGTCCTTTTTGCGCAGTGAGCTGTCATTTTATAGCACACGTTAAAGGCGGAGAAGTTGTAAGCACAGAAGGTGATCCGGGATATCCTGTAAGTGAAGGAGCTCTCTGCGCCAAGGGTGCAACAATGAACTCAATGGTCAACAGCACCCACAGGTTACTAAAACCCCTGTACAGGGCGCCGTTCAGCGACAAGTGGGAAGAAAAAAGCTACAGCTGGATGATCGATAAACTCGCAAAAAAAATCAAAGAGACACGCGACAAGTCTTTTTTAGAAAAAAATGCCGAGGGGAAGGTTGTTAACCGTCTTGAAACAATGTTCCACATGGGATCATCCCAGATGAGCAACGAAGAGGCATCCGTTGTTGTCCAGGCACAGCGCGCACTGGGCGTTGTCTACATTGACCACCAGGCCCGGATTTGACACAGTCCATCTGTCGCCAGTTTGGCGGAATCATTCGGACGCGGTGCAATGACACAAAGTTGGATAGATATTAAAAATACCGACTGCTGTCTCATAATCGGAAGTAACGCAGCAGAACACCACCCCATAAGCTTCAAATGGGTACTCAGGGCAAAAACAGAGAGAGGGGCAAAAATCATACATGTTGACCCCAAATTCTCAAGAACATCAGCAAGGTCAGATTATCATGTTCCGCTTCGGTCAGGAACAGACATCGCTTTTATGGGCGGTATGATAAACTACATACTTACAAAAGAAAAATACTTTAAAGAATACGTTAGTGATTACACCAACGCATCTTACCTGGTAAACCCGGCTTTTTCTTTCAACAACGGCGTTTTCTCGGGATACAATCCTAAAACAAGAATCTACGACAAAACAAGCTGGCAGTTTGACAAGGATGAGAATGGTGTGATTAAAAGAGACCCGTCTCTTAAAAATCCCAACTGCGTAATGCAGCTTCTCAGAAAACACTATTCAAGATACAGCATTGATAAAGTTTCCGGTATTACAGGTGTATCACAGGCTAATCTTCTTAAAGTATATGAAGAATACTCTGCAACCGGGGTGCCGA
>DAONFG010000061.1:0-15122 GCA_035403465.1 Spirochaetota bacterium
ACCTTATATCCGAGCTGTCAGAACACTTTTCAATAAAGAGCCTTAACCTGCAGAACAGCTACTTCTTACAGGATCCCTTCCCTGTCATGAGTTACATACTTATAAACCCGTTGTCAAAATACTCGAAAAAAATCGATGAGATAATATTCCTTTACCATAACAGCTGGGGCGAGACCCGGTTCGAGGTTTATAATAATCCGAATGACCTTGCCGATATTTCCGTACGAATAATAAACGGCGCGCTCAAGTCTGACATGGACAGTATCAACGCACTGCACATAACATCTTCCGATCCGTTCAGCGGTACGAAGGATTTCCATATACTCAAGTCATCCATAACAAACATGTTCCAGTTCTTTACAGGCGGACAGGATACTGTCCGGCAGCGTTTCCTGACCATGACAGGAAACAGGTTCACCCTCTTTTCCAACACGGTCAAGCAGGGTGTCCCTTCACCTGTATCCTGTAAACAATACAGCTCGGAAACCCAGATGCTCTACTCCATATCATATAACAGGGGCATCATTACCCGGATCAGGGCTGATGAAAAAATGCCCGAAATCGGCCACCTTGCACAGATCCTTTCATACGACTCCGATGATTCAATAAAAATATTTTTTGACGAAGGCAGAAAGTTCTCACGCATATACCTGCTGAACGAAAGGGGTGCGCTGATACTTTTGCGTAAAAAGAGCGAGCAGCTTGCTTTATACCTCGCCAGTCTTATTGCATTCGCGGATAGCACCGTTAAACACGTAATAGCCTCTAATCCAAAGTCAACGCTTGTAAAAGACAAAGGGATGATAGCAGTCTATAAAATTGAAACCGATACATCAGGTAAAAAAAGCATCAGGAAGCATGATTACCGGAATGATTCGATGATAAAATATCACACCGAAAAAATTTTCCCGGTATGCCTGTCGCTGCACCTGCTCGATACCGGTGAAATCGGGTACAGGTTCACTCTGCCCGACGGGGGATTTTCTGAAATTTTCAGCCGTGCCGAGATTGAAAGCACAAGCAGGGAAATCTCGTCTCTCATGGAAAGCGTTGATGGATACACATTTTATCCTTCATCTGTTAATCTTGAACAGAGCGGAATTAAGATGTACAGCAACTTCACGTCATTCGCCTTCTCGGAAAAGAACAGGTTCGAAATGCTGATAGAAAAGAACCTGGGGCTGGTATGACCTGCATGATTGCGTTTTAACGCCTGCTCCGCCGGTGATGAAAATAATGCTTGAATAATCCGGCAATAGTGTTAATGTTTGCCAATGAATGACAGCCTCCATGTAATCAGCAGCAGGGCACTTGACCCTGTCCGCGAATCTCTGAACAAGGGTAAAATCTCGATTGCCATGGACCATTTCCGTGCAGTCACCCTGAACGCGCCGCTTCCGGTTATATTTACCGTGTACAGTGAACTGAAAAGCGAGATGACGGCAGCCGGCGACGACAGCCGCAAAAAATTCAACGTCTTTAATGACCTTTTTTTGCGCATGCTCGAGGAGCGCGGCGAGACATCCACCGACATATACAGGTCTGTGCTCAGGGACTCCGCCGAGTATACCTACCTGAACAGGCTGTTCAGTTCGAAGATTCCACAGGACAGGCTTGAAAAGCCGAAAAAAATAAAGGATGCGGTGATTCTTAAGCCAAAGCCCGAAGTTATCACGCTGAAAAAAATTCTAAGCCGCAGGGAGCAGTCTCTCCTTGACTTCAGCGTTGGCACATGGTATGACCTTGTCGAACTGCACCTGGCAGGCATAACGGAAGAGTCAGTGTTCGTAAAAAAAAGCTCACGGCTTGTACGCTACGTTGACTCAAACCCGCAGAAAGAAACATTCCACCTTGAGCTTGTTATTGCCTATATTTTTGAACGGCTGCTTGAATACAGTGAACTTTCAACACGCAGCAAGGACTTCGCGATGCAGGCCATGAACCTCATGACCGCCAGGGAGAAACTCTGGAGCAAACTGCACGGGCAGTACCAGGAGATAATCAGGAAGTAGGAGTGTTGCCCCCTTTGCCCCTGCTTGTTACTTCCCGCACATTTCATGCAATCTTCACTTAATGCCCCCGGCAGAGGATCCCTGCAGTAATTCATGTATTTCATTCTGCCACACCCGGAAGGGGTTAAATTACTTAACGGGTTAACCACCCGCTTCGCCGGAGGCACAGAGGGCACGGAGTAATACAGTTTTGCATTTATGTGGCGAATCAAGTATTTATGTAGCCCCCTGTGGGTGTCGCCGCTGAAAGATCATCAGCAGGAATATGTTTATCGGCCGGGGGCGGGAAATATATGCATGTAGAAGCGAGTCCCCCGGGTGGACCATTACCTGGATATAGTCAGTTTAATGAAGACAATTATTTTATGAAAAGTACTTCAGCTCAAGGTAGGACTTTCGTTCAAAGCGGCTGAGGCCCAGTTCTGCTGCGAGTTTAAAAAGCTCCTCCTCGATTCCCCGCCCCAGTTGTCCCTTCTTTTCAAGTTCAATAAAAGTTCCAAGACCGGCAACATCATCGATGCATATTTCAATGCCGTTAAGAATATATATACTTCTCTTTTTCTCAACCGAACCGCTGACTGTAAAACCAAGGCTGAGTATTATGCTTTTGATTGATTCATAGTCCCCTGCGTCCGTTTCGTGTTCCACCCTTGCCTTGGACTTTGTGCTCAGCTTGGGGCCTTTATATGTAAGCCTGCACTTCCCGTTAACCGAACGTATTCGCAGGGCCTCATCGGTCTGCGCAAAGTCCCGGGCCGGATGATTAAAGTATATGTCAACCTCGTCCCTTGTCCCCGACAGCAGTGCACCGGCTGATTCAAGCAGGGACCTTACGGAATCATGACTTTCGCACCATGCCTTGATCTCTATCTCAAGCTCTTCAGCCATGTTTATCTCCTCAATGGGCCGCTTATGGAGAATCCGTCGCTCCCCAGGGTATTCCTCTTTTTGCCGTTTATCAGGATGACAATGCTCTCGACATCATCAAACTGCGTCGCAGTATAAACTATCTGCTGCACCCGCTTGATCACGATGTCCCCGGCAGCGCTCTCCTCGATCGACCCGGAAAAATCAATCTCCGCGGTACGCCCCCTGATATTTACACTCCTCAGCTTAAGTGTATCCGGGACAGCAGTGATATACCCCCTGTTCTTCTCATCAGCCGTAGGTCCCTTGATCAGGCTCTCAATGGCGGATTCAAGTATCCTGTCATTCCTGACCCTCCTCTTCACCTGGCTCAGGTATATCTTCTCTGACTTTTCATCAAGCTTCAACAGGTAGATTGTAATATCTTTATCCTGCGCGGTTTTAATGTCCGGATTATTTTTGCCTGCCTGATCAACGGGCTTCACATCTTTCTGCCCGGCTGCTGTTTTTGAAGATCCGGTCTCATCCTCTTTTTTATCCTTCTTTTTTTCAGCCGGCGCCTTATCGGTCATCATAACAGGAAACCTGAACATCCCCTTGTCGGCATACCTGTTTACCAGCAGCACTATTACTGTAACCAGGATAATAATGACCAGTATGTAAAATGCCCTGTTGGTACCGCCGGTTTGAGCGGCTGCAGGGGATATTTTTTTACCCTTGCCTGCCCCTGCTGCAGACTTCCCTGGCTTTGATCCGGATTTCTTTGGTTGTGCCATATTCCCTGCCCGGAGTTATATTTATAAACTAAAAAATAGCAGATATCTCTTGACTTGCCGTCTTTACATATGAACAATGCATTTATTATGAGCAAATTCATAATCTGCAGATCACCAGTAATTATCTGAATAAACATAATGATTGTCAATTTAAAATACATAAAAAAAGTATTCGCGATAATCCTTGCCTCTTTTATTGCAATATTCCTGTCAACCAGCCAGGCGGAGTCAGACACACGGGTACTTGAAATACAAAAAAACATGCCGGGTATACAGCTTGAAAAGTATACCGCGTATTACGAAGACATGCGTGGTGACCTTTCCATAACCGGCGTAACATCGCTGCCCGATTCAGCCTTTACAGTTCCAGATTACGATAAAACCAATTTCGGCTACACGCATACCATCCTGTGGTTCAAACTTGAAGTAAACAACAGCAGCAACTCTCCAACAGAGTGGCTTATCGAATCAGGCTACCCCCTGCTTGATTACGTTACAATATACATACCTGATAACGGATCATACAGGGCTGTACAGGCAGGTGACAGGCTCTCTTTTTCAAACATGCCGGGCGGATTTCACCACTTCACCTGCCTGTCAAGCGCGCCTCCGGGTAAAAGCACCTATTTTATAAAAATACAGTCGCAGGGATCAGTCGTCGTTCTGCTTAAGGGGTGGGACTTCCCTTCATTTATCCATCACTTCATTTACTATAACGGTTTTCTCTGGATTTTTTACGGGATCATGATCGCGCTCTGCATATATAATTCTTTTATATATATTTCATCGCGCGACAGGATCTACCTGTACCTTTCGTGTTTTATTTTTTGTATAACTCTCCTGGACCTGATACACAACGGCCTTACGAAAAAATTCCTGTGGCCTGAAAGTCCATTCTGGGGTAATTACAGTCACCCCTTTATGATGTTTTTAAGCATGGTCGCCCTGCTTAAATTCACGCAGCATTTCATGTATACCAGGGATAATCTCCCGACCGCGCACAGGATACTGAATATGTTTGCTGTTTTCTCCGGCGTGGCTGCATTTGCCATTTTCATATTCCCCTACAACATGGCAACGACCCTGTCGGTTTTTACATCATTCATTACCCTTTTTATTATACTTTTTTCTGCAATAATACCTATGATGATCAAAAACAGGAAACTTGCAATTTACTATTCCCTGTCATGTCTCTTTTTCCTGGTCGGCGTTTTTTTTATTTCGCTCAGAAGTTTCGGCCTTATAGGAGAAAGCATCCTGGCAAGCAACGGCTACCAGATCGGCCTTGCGGCCGGGAACATACTGCTTTCAATCGGTATTGCGGATAAGCTTAACACGCTCAGGAAGGAGAACCTCAGAGCCATGGCTTCACTGAGTGAATCCGAGGAGAGGTACAGGCTCTTTTTCGAAAGGGCGCATGACGCTATCATGTTTTTTATCAATGACATGCCGGTTTATGCCAACAGCAATATGATAAAAATATCAGGGTACAGCGAGGAGGAATTTTACGTAAAGTCAGTAAGGGAGCTTTTCATTGTAGATGGATCCACAGGCATTAATGTCAACAGCATAATAACCGATCTGCAGAATGGCGTCTTGACGAACACACAGTTCGAAGCTGCGCTGACAAACAGGCACGGACGCAGGATGGATATCATCATTTCACTCTCCGCACTGAACACGGGAAGCAGCAGGGGCATATTCACCATACTTACGGACATTACATCTGTCAAGAATTCGTCACGCATCATCGAGGAACAGTACGGCAGGATACAGTCTCAGGTAAGTAAACTTGAAACTCTCAACAGGGAGCTTCTTGAAGCACAGACAATAATAGTCAACGCGAACATAGAAATCGAAAAAGAGAAGGAATACCTGTCGGCAACACTGGCATCAATCGGTGACGGGGTAATATCTTATGACACCGAGGGGAAGGTTTTCCTTATGAACAGGGTCGCCGAGGTCATGACAGGGCTGAACAGCGATGAGGCGATGGGCAGGAATATCCGCGGAGTCCTCAGGTTGATCAATGATTCCAGCGACGATATGTTCTTCAGCGCAATCGGGAATGTTTCTGATAAATATAATATCAGCGACATCGGCGTACCGTTCAGGATGCACGATAAAAACGGGGAGGAGAGGCTTGTTGAAGTAACAAGTTCAATGATCAAACTGAACAATAAGCCGCTGGGGATCGTAATGGCCCTCAGGGACATCACGTTGAAGAGCAAGATCGATACCGAGATAATCAAGATGAGCAAGCTGGAAACGATCGGTGTACTGGCCGGCGGCATAGCCCATGATTTTAACAACCTGCTCACCGGAATTTCGGGAAATATATCAATAGCTAAAAAGGTAGCGGGAAGCGACCATACACTATCCGAGATAATCCTGGATATTGAAAAGGCAGTGAAACGTTCATCGGCGCTGACCAAACAGCTTCTCACTTTCGCCCGCGGCGGAGATCCGCTGAAAGTCCCGGCCTCACTGCGTGACATTGTACATGAATCCGTGAAATTCATTGTAAAGGACCCGTCTGTAAAATGCATCATCCGCATTCCCGATGACCTGCGTGATGTACTTATAGATCCAAACCAGATAAACCAGTCACTCAACAACCTTCTGATCAACGCCATACAGGCCATGCCCGGCGGCGGTGAAATCACAATCAGCGCAGAAAACCTGTCAGAAATTCCATCCGACCTGGAACTTGATCCGGGCGAATATGTGTGTCTTGATATTTCTGATACCGGGTGCGGCATTCCCCCCGAATCCCTGAACAGAATCTTTGACCCGTTCTTTACCTCAAAGTCAAGCGGTACAGGACTTGGCCTTACAAGCACATATTCCATAATTAAAAAACACAGGGGCATAATTAACGTATACTCGGAATTAAACCGGGGCACCACATTCAAGATATACCTGCTCGCCGCAGATGAACCTGCAGAAACAGCCGCGCATGTGAAGAAAAAAAAATTTAAAAGCAGCGGCGGATCGATCCTGATCATGGATGACGAGGAATACATACTCGATGTGTTTACCAAGATGCTGGGTTACCAGGGTTACAGCGTTGAATGCGTCAAAACAGGTGAAGAAGCAATAATAAAATACAGGGAGCATTACGAATCGGGCAAACACTTTGACTTTGTGATTCTTGACCTGACGATATATGGGGGAATGGGAGGCAGGGAGGCTATCGAAATTCTCAGGGCTATCAATCCGGGCATAAAGGCAATAGTCAGCAGCGGTTATTCCGAAAATCCCGTCATGGCCAATTTCAGGGAATACGGATTTTCAGGTGTACTCACAAAACCATATTCAATCGATGATATACTGAAAGTTTTGAGCTGATAATTGAATATTTTATCTTGACACAAATGTTCAGCATTTAATTCATAAACATTGAATCATTTGTATTCATGACAGGGTAAAATATTATAACTCATATTAACCGTGCCGGTTAACCGGCATCATGAGAAAATCTTACAAAACCACGCAAAGGAGCAGAACATGTCTATACCATTAAGAAGCGACACAACTACCCAGGGAAGAAGAATGGCCGGGGCGCGCAGCCTGTGGAGAGCCAACGGGATGAAAGAGGGCCAGATCGGCAAGCCGGTTATTGCCATTGTTAATTCATTCACCGAACTTGTACCGGGCCACGTACACCTTAATGAAGTGGGCAGATTTATAAAAAAACTTATCGAGGATAAAGGATACTTTGCCCCTGAGTTCAATACAATCGCGATTGATGACGGTATTGCCATGGGCCACAACGGCATGCTCTATTCACTCCCGTCAAGGGAGATCATTGCGGACAGCGTAGAGTACATGTGCAACGCACACATGGTTGACGCCATCATCTGCATCCCCAACTGCGACAAGATTATTCCCGGTATGCTCATGGCATCAATGAGACTCAATATACCCACAGTATTTCTTTCAGGCGGCCCCATGGAGGCCGGCGTAATGGATGGGAAAAAGTACGACCTGATAGACGCCATGGTTATGAGCGCAGACCCTTCAGTCCCGGACAGCGTAATTGAAAAGCTGGAACAGTGCGCGTGCCCAACATGCGGTTCATGTTCCGGTATGTATACAGCGAATTCGATGAACTGCCTCACAGAGGCACTGGGACTTGGACTCCCCGGCAACGGTTCAGTCGTGGCAACACACGCTTCAAGGCGGAAGCTTGCCGAAAAGGCCGCGGCGGCGATTGTTGCCATCACAGAGGATTATTACTATAACGGAAATAAATCGGTACTCCCCAGGTCAATCGCCACAAGGGAGGCTTTCCTGAACGCCATGTCCCTTGACATAGCAATGGGCGGTTCAACAAACACTGTACTTCACCTGCTTGCAGTAGCAGACGCGGCAGAGGTAAACTTTACCATGCACGACATAGATGCATTATCGCGGAAAATTCCAAACCTCTGCAAGGTGGCACCAAGCGCAGAGTACCATCTTGAGGATGTAAACAGGGCCGGCGGAATTCTTGCCATCATGGGCGAGCTTGACAGGGCCGAACTCATTGATTCAACAGTCAAACGCGTAGACTACCCTTCGCTTAAAGAAGCGCTGGATGCATTTGACATCATGAGGCCGACCGCGATACCCGAAGCAATTGAAACATACAAGAGCGCGCCCGGACGGCAGGGCAGGAACCTGAAATTCGGTTCACAGAATACACAGTACCCTGAACTGGACACAGACAGGAAAAAAGGCTGCATCCGCAGCATCGAAAACTGCTACAGCAAAGACGGCGGACTGGCTGTACTATTCGGCAACATCGCACAGGACGGCAGTATTGTTAAAACCGCGGGTGTTGATCCTTCTATATACAGGTTCTCAGGGAAAGCAAAGGTGTTCGACTCACAGGAGGCTGCCTGCGACGGAATACTGGGCGGAAGCATCAAGGCCGGCGACGTAGTGGTAATACGGTACGAAGGTCCAAAGGGGGGTCCGGGCATGCAGGAGATGCTCTACCCCACATCCTATATTAAATCAATGCATCTCGGCAAGGAATGCGCACTTATCACTGACGGAAGATTCTCTGGCGGAACTGCAGGTCTTTCAATCGGCCACATTTCACCCGAAGCTGCAGCAGGCGGCGGCATAGGACTCATCAGGGACGGCGATACAATTGAAATAGATATTCCTGCAAGAAAAATTAATGTCATTGCAAGCGATGAAGAACTCGCATCACGTAAAAAAGCTGAAGAAGCAAAAGGCAGGCAGGCATTTAAACCGGTCAGGGACAGGCAGATTTCTAAATCTCTTGAAATTTACGCTCTTCTTGCCACATCTGCCGACAAGGGGGCTGTACGTAAGCTTCCGGACTGGGGGAAATAAATAAAACAAATAAAAAAGCCGGTTGTTAACCGGCTTTTTTTACGGCCAGGGAATCCAGTCGCCCCAGAGCTAACAGCCATTTAACATGACTATAATCCAGTTAACAATAGTTAACATATATCAAAAATTGCATGAAAACCGCTGTTTGTCAATAATATATTACGGATAATCCCAGTTAATTACAGTTAACATCTCTTAACATGCTACATTTAACGGCTACAACAAATTTGTATAGATAGTTGGCAACCATGCTTTTTGTTATGCGTTATGCGGCAATTTCCCGGTAAATTTACTCTTCACCATTTGCCCCGTATGGCGTTTAAAATCCCTGCATTGAATAAAGACACGTTGAATATAAAGCCCGCGCCGTGGTGTGTGCTGTATGGGGGTAACCGTCCCGCATAGTCCTTATAGCAACCCTAATCATATTTCTTGAGTTCAAAAAAAAACCGTTCCCCCACAAACAAGGGAACGGCTAACATAATATAACGGAGTCTCCGTTTTATAAATAATAATTATAAAACCATTTTTGTTTCCTGTGCCATTCTGTCAATAATGGCCCTGCGTGTAATAGATGACATTTGAACGGCATTACAACCGCGCGCCCGTGCTTCTGCTCTCCAGTAATCGGTTTCCATTTCCAGAAAAGCATCTGCCCCGGCAAGGCATAAGACAAGACAGTCAAGAGCTTCGACGGCCCGCCCTTTGGACTGAAAACTACCATCTGCGAGCCTCTCTTCTGCAATAACCTGATTAAGATAATTGTCTGTTACATCTGCCGGAAATTCAATAAATCCGAACTTCTGCTCATCTCCGGGGACACGTTCGATATTAAGATTAGTATAGATGAAATTTTTATAATGATGTGTGCTTACTTCCATAAGCTGCGTGTCATCATTCATTTTTGCAAGTCGGTATCTTTTGAAGTTCGACGCGCTTAACTCGTCTTTGTCTTCATGTTTTCTTTTCTTTAATAAAGTAAATCCCTTTGACGGAAAAGTGTTTCTCCATCCCTGACAGAAACGATAAACTGCATCATAATAAACACCGTCGCCGCTATCTATAAGAATAATTGACGGTTGAAATTTTCGTTTATCTTCTATACGTTCATATAAAAACCCGGTACTGTTCGCGTATTCCTGAAGGGCTTCAAAAGCTCCACTGTAAGGGTCATCAATCGCGCCTTTAAACACCCGATGTTCTATTATAGATGTACGGTGTCCAGTTCCTATCCCTGCAACTGTCATTTCAATTCGTGCGGGTTTCTCCGGGTCTGTCGTGCTGCCCCTCTGGACATCACACCCTATTGTCAGATATACAATGTTTTTCGGAACCGTACCGGATTTATAAAAACCTTTATTATTATTTATCAGCTTTTCAACTTTTGGCCGCGCTCCGGTTTCCTTGAATGGCAGCCCCATTTTTAAATTTATAAATGATTGCCGTTTTGTGGGGTTCTCTTCTGCTGAAGCATGAGCCGCCGCCATTTCATCCCATGAGAGAAAAGGACTGTATAAACCGTTAATGTGAAAACTTGCCGTATGTTCATTTATGGCAGTTACCGACGCGCGCCACTCTCCGCCGTTTAACATAACATGTTTATATTTTTCAGGAATTTTTTTCCCGCATTTTTCGCACAATACACCGATTGTCTTTTTATCAATTTTTCCTTTTACAGTTTCCCAGTGTAAACCATACCCCCGGCCCTGAAAAAAATCTAATAATTGCATGTGTCCACAAAAGGGACACGGGACAAAAAACTGTCTGCAATCACCTTCATCATATAACTGTTCAATCAAACATGAACCTGATAAAACCGGCGTGCTAATCGCTAGAACTTTCTTTTCTGCCCCCCACTGTTGACTCCGTGCGTGCATAATATCCCAGGTACTACCTTCTGACAGTTCAGCTTTATACCTTGAGACCTCATCCGCAATAATAACGCGTTTTGTTGAACTTGCCAGACTTGACGCTGACAACGCGCTTACCGCGTCGATATTACCGCCGGGGAATTCTTTAGCGTATGCCGTTGAACCTGTTTGACGACTCCCTTTATTATCTGACTGACTGCGAAAAATAATTCCCTGCGCTCTTGCTGCTGGTTCAATTCTTCGACGCATAAATTTTTCAGCTTGTAACTCATTTGAAGAAACATACATAATTTCTGAAGGTAGAACGGCGGTGTAATACAAAATTACAATTTCCCCGACTGTTGACTTCCCAACCTGAGCGGGCCACTGCAAGCGGACTTCCTGAATATTTGACTCTGGACTCATACACTGTAAGGGTTCAATCATATACGGCGCGCGGTTTAATTGAAATTTCGCACCCCTATATTTTCCGGCACTTATAATTAAAGATTCGGAAAATTCAGGGATTGAAATTTGACGACGCTTTGTAGGTCGTTCCCTTAAAAAATCAGCTATAACATGAAACTGATTCATTTTATTTTAGGCCCTGCAATTCGTTCAGGGATTGAGAATAAAATTTCCGGGTTATCTTTAACCGGCAAACTGTCTAATAATTCCATCACTTCATTTATTTGGTCACTTCTACTGATATATTTTTTCCCTTCCTTTACAACCATTACTTTTAAACTTTCTAAAGTTACATGTTCAAGTGCTTTAATTTTTTTCATTTCCTTCACCTCTCTATTATTTTTAAACTTCAATATCAATACTGACATCAGTACGGCCGATTTGTATATCACTTATTGCAATTGATAAATTATTTATGATCTTATCAATTGCCCGCGCGTCGGAGGTTCGCCGATCTGCGATGTACTCCTCTTTAATTTCCTCAAGCCGGTCTATCTCATAACGTAAAGGCCGGGTTTTTGACAGTATCGCTGCTTTTTCCTGTGCTGTCATATATTAACCATAAATACAGATAACGCCCGCCCAACTGTGCATAGGCTTGAATTTTAAAATAATCCTTCTAAATTCAAGCCGTCTTTCTGATGGAATATCACAAAATTTAATTTCTGTTAAATATCCGTTTACGTCTCTTGTCGCCGGTCCACCGATAAAGAATATTAAAGGCCAGTAACCGGGATTTGTCGGGACCTGATAAACTGCGTCTAAATATGTGCTTTGATAACCGTCAAATTCGCCACATTGAAAACCCTCACCACATTCAGCCGGTTTAAAATCAGCTTCAGAGTCATAAGCGTCATGCATTCCGCATTGAATCGAATATTTCGGCAAGTTGCTATATAGATCACCATTGACAACAAGCTCTCCTCCAAGTTGAGCGCATATTGCTTCAGGTTCGCCGCATTGGAGTCCATCACCGGAGGTCATGTTGAACGCTTCAGCTAAAAATATATCAGGGTCAACCGCTGGACTGTTTTCATGTACATAAACGTCTGCAAATCCGGCTTCTCTTAACTTCTCTTGTAATACGTCATAAGCTCCGGTGTTTGCTCTCCTAAATTGAAAAGCCTTTAGTCTTGACCGGCGTTCTGCTTCAGTTGCAAGGGCTGTCGGTATAACTCCGTATTCTCTTTCTAAGTCTGAAAGTATAGGAGTTACAGCCGGGTTCCTGAGGTGTGCTAAAAGTTTTAAATCCTGATAAACTTTTTCGCTGTTCTCTGCTATGCCGTCGAGTAACAAGTCGTAATCATCCCCGGCGGCGGGTTCCCAGAATGAACCCTCTGGTAATAATGCGTTTAATATTGATCTGCTTAATGACATTTATTTTACCTCTCTTAATTGTAGTAAATTGGTTTTTGAAATATTGCTTTGTTGCCGTCTGGAAATTTGCGAGCAACAAAACTTTTATGTTTCGGAATATCGGATGGACGTGCCAAGCGACAAGCCCAATAGGCGACCTGACCTACACTTGTAAAATTTTCAATCTTACTCCAGCCATTGACAACATCCTCTGCAATTTCTATAAGGGTAATCGGCTTTTTATCTTTATCATATCCCAAGACTGCATTTGCGGGACTGAGTTCAACAAGTTCATTTTCCATTTTAATTCTCCTTAAATTTTCCCGGTATATTTCAACCGGGATTTAAATTTTTAAATACTGCCTTCTTTAAACTTTTGAACAAAATTCAGAATATCGGCTTCAGTCCGCATAATGCCATCCTGTGAAAGATCTGAATTGTTAATCACGGGTTCGATATAATCGCCCCTTAATTTTGCCGCGAGTGCCATTACATCGGCTTCAGTTTCAACAACTCCGCTTTCTGGGGGTGTGGCCTGTGGAGTGCTTGACTGTGGAACGTATGCAGCTTTCATTCCTGAAATTTCGGAAAGACTGACATTAAATTCACGGGCTTTTTTTTCTGCTGCTTCAGGGTCATTCTTTGCAAGATTAAGAAGAAAGTTTCTTGTCTTTTGTGAAATAAAATCAGCTCCCGCCTTTGGATTCATCTTCAGCATTTTAGCGGCTTCGACAAGCTCCGATTCACTGAGACAAGTTCCCTGCTGATTCTTTAAAGAAAAATTTAACATCCCGGCGGCGTTTAAGTCGGTGCGTCTGATGTTCTCAATTACTTTTTGTGTTCTGTCGTCCTGTAAGTGTTCCATTTTCTCATCCTCTCATCTGAGTTAAATTATTTTTGATTTGATAGCCCCGTGGAGTCCTCAAGGCAACCTTTGCGGCGTGGTCTCTTTCGATAGTTACAAGTGCGTCCTGTAATTCTTCGATCTTGGCAAGTACGGCCTTTTTCCTGTTCTCTGCGATTTTATCCTCTAAGGAATATAAATCTGAGAAAAATTTAATAGGGTCTCCCATAAGATATCCGCCTTCTCTTGCCTGATGTCGGTCAAGCTGATCTTTCAACCTTGCCCCATCATTGACATATGAAATTGCTGTAGCCATTATCTCGCCTCGTCTCTCTGTCTCTGTCTTACTGAAACAGGGTGAGCTGCAAGTTCTTCTCTGATGACATTTAATTTAATTACCAAGTCATCATGATTTTTTATTGCCTTCTCTAACTCTTTACGTCTGAAGTCCAGCTCCCGCATAAATTCAACATCAGTATTCATGGAATTTACGGCTTCATTTTTCAAACGTATAAACGCCCCTGTTTTGAAAGTACAATCCCATTTAGCATTCCCAAGATTATCCTGCATTTTTTGTAAGCGGCGGATAATGTCGTGATAGTTAGCGTCTGGAACTGCAAGGGGTGAGCTTTGAATCTGTTCTGTTGGTACTGCTGTTTTTTGTGTCATGGTTTTTTACCATCCTTAAATTTTTATTAGTACACCGATAATCGGCGTTGTACTCATTTTTGACTGTCTGCTATCTCTTCAATTTTTTTAACTGTCGTATTCTTTGCAGTGTCTATTTCAGACAGTACGGCATTTTTCCACATGGCCCGGACTTCGGGTGTCAATCCTTCGGTTAAAATCTTTGACGTTACATCATCCAGAAAAATACCCGCGAGCCTTTCAAGGTTACTGAATACGTTATCGAGATAAAGAAACACTGAACTTTCAACCGCTGATTTTTCGAGTAATCGGCCCGCCTTGTAATTTATTTCCTGTTGTAATTTCAGATTTTTAAGAATAATGTTTTTCCGCTTCTCTTCGATGTAATCGCCGTCAATCGGTGCTGAATCTGCGGGGTTTAAATGCTGTTCAATATAGAACTTTGACGCTGCGGAGTTTATATCAATCATGCCTTTTTCATCCGCGACGATAAGCCCGGATTTTATGGCACGGGTTACACTTGATCTGTTCACGTTTGCCATTCGTGCAAATTCTGCTTTATTAACTCCGACGGTTTTAACGGGTTTTTTCATACTATTACACCCCGTTGCATGTTGCTTGAAAATCGAAGGCACGCACAAGCGAAGAGGGGCGGGTGCGACGATTGCGGTCGTCTTCCTTTTAGCGTCCGGGCAGTACCTGAAGGCCCCCGCCCTTTTGTGTATGTGTGATTATAGCTTATCATAGTGCAAACCCCCCGATTATAAACAGAGGTTTGATTATAATTAAAACAGTAGTTAAGGCTGTAAGGGTGAAGAGCATGACGCTCATGTCACTTATGACGCTGTTTTTCCTACTCTTAACAACTCCCGTTTTTTTATAATTTAATAAGTTCGAAGGAGTGATTTGTTGACATATGACATATAGATAATGATAAATATGCGTTATG
>DAONFG010000062.1:0-8832 GCA_035403465.1 Spirochaetota bacterium
TGTCAGATTGGCAATATCCTTCTTTACGAGTTCTTTAATTTCGTCTTTTTTTGACTTGATAATCTCGGGAGTTATCTCAGGACCCATAAAATCCTTGAGTGCCTGTTTTCCGTTGAATGTACTATTTTCAAGGATTTCAGCCGTATTTCCGCCCGAGGCAGGGGCCTTATCAAGCTGATCAATACCGTTGCTTACAGACTGGTTTTTTGCCAGCGATGTCTGCAGATCCCTGATCTCTTTTTCTATGGACTCAACGCGTGAATTTACAATTTTACCTATTGAGACAGAATCTGTTCTGGTTTCTTTTATCCCTGAGGCAAGGGATTCACTTTCTGTTTTTTTCTGGTTGTTGATCTTCTGGGCCTGTCCCAGGAGACCGTCAGCAGTAATTTTCATTTTACACCTTCCATTGTGTTTATATTTATATGTGACACTCCTGTAACAAATTTATACTTATATAGATGATTTGTCAATTATTTACAGGAAAACAGGAAGAAATATCATAATTATTTAATATTAAAATATGAATAAATAATGGAAATACTTAACCATTACGGGCATGATTAATGCAGAAGTGTTGAATTAAAAGTTATTCCCGGAAAGACGGGAATCTATTATGATACTATATGTACAGTATACGCCTATGAATTCCGGCTCTAAGAGCCGGAATTACACTATTTTTATCAGATTTTTTCTCTTCATACAGCCCATATAAATCTCACCTCTGACCGGTATCAACCCTGTCAAGCTTTGCGGAAATGAGCTTGGAAACTCCCGGCTCCTCCTGTGTAACACCATATATAGACTCGCTGATTGCCATGGTCTTCTTGTTATGCGTAACAATTATAAACTGTGTGCTGCGCGCGAATTCCTTCAGCATCTTGACGAACCTGCCTATATTCTCCTCATCAAGAGGTGCATCTATCTCGTCAAGGAAACAGAATGGCGATGGTTTAACCATATAGGTCGCGAAGAGAAGAGCAATTGCTGTCAGCGCCCTTTCTCCTCCTGAAAGCAGGTTGATATTCTTGAACTTTTTGCCCGGGGGGCGCACCATTATATCAATACCGCTCTCAAGAACATTCTCAAGGTCAATAATCTCAAGGAATGCCTCGCCTCCTTCAAACAGGCGCTTGAAAACCTCGGCAAAATTCTTCTGGATATCCTGGAATGTTGACATAAACATATCGACTGAAGTTTTATTTATATCTTCAATAACGGAAATGATATCCTGCCTTGCTTTCTCGATGTCCGTCTTCTGGTCAATGTAATACTCAAATCGTTTCTTTAAATCGCGGAATTCCTGTATAGCAAGGTTGTTGATCGGTCCAAGGTCCTGGATCTTTTTCTTGAAGTCCTGTATCTCATTCTGAAAGTCAGGCACCATGGACTCATGGAGTTTGACTTCATTAAAATCTGTGATCTTCTTTTCGTATTCAGTCCAGAGGTAGTCCTGTATGCCGTCACGTTTAAAGGAGAGTTCAACTGCTGCACGATCGAGAACACCTGACCTTTCAAGGACCTTTGACAGCTCCTCTTCGTCTTTGCGGGTTTCACTTCTGCGCTGAACGATGTTGTGCTCAAGTTCGCTTCTCTTTGCAACAAGTTCGGTGATCTCTTTTTTCAGGGCTTCACTCTTCTCGTTGAACTGGATAAGCTTATCCTCGGATTCCTTTATCTCTTTCAGTAAATCTTCTATGATTTTATCAGTCCTTGACTGGTCCTCGTTAAAATTCTCTATCTGTTTTTTAATATCATCCATCTGGAGCACAAGGGATCCGAGCTGTTTGTCGATCCAGTTAATGTCATTTTCAAACTTGGCCAGGTCGCGTTCAATCCTTGTTATCATGCTGTTCACATTTTCAAGTTCGGCCTGCTCATTCTGTATCTGCTCATCAAGCATCACGTTATTTGCACGCAGTTCATCAACGGTTATAACCATCTCCCTGATACGCTTATCAAGGTTTTCCTTCTCGGCATGTATACCGGTCTTGTCAAAAAGTATTGACCTGAATCCGTCCTCGTAGCTTTCAAACTTGAGAATATTGTCTTTAAGTGATGTGATGTTTATTTTTTCAAGGAACATCCATGCCCTGTCAACCCCCCGTTCCTTCAGTTCATCAATGGCATTGTTGAGGTTCATCTCGATGGCGCTAAGTTCATCTTCGATAATACGCTTAACATCCTGGCGCTCCGTCTCGGAATCTTCGAGTTCGATCTTTCTTTTTTCAATCGCATCAACAAGTTTTTTTATTACGACCTCGAGCGCCTCCCTGAACTTGCGCAGGTTTATCTCGGTCTCTTTGATTATCCTGTTGTTTTCCTCGATCCTGTCCCGGGCTGCGTGTATGGTATATATCTTTTTCTTGCGTGTTTCAAAAAATTCGGCAAGCTTCTGTTTGTCAATGGCGATCCGTGCGCGCAGTTCAACTGCAGATTCCTCGCTTTTTTTCTTCTCGATGGCAAGGCGTTCCATGTTCTCGGACCGTTCCTCGATCTTCTTCAGTATGTTCTTCTTCCTGCTCTGGTTATCATCGACAAGGCGGCGGTTCTTTTCGGTCGAAATATCTATTGTTTCACGTCTTACACGGTATGCATCGAGCTTCTTCTCTATCTCAAAAAGCTGGTACTGTAAATCGTTCTTCTTTTTTTCATCCTTCTCGTTTTCGGCGGATATCCTTGATACGCGTCCGGAGATCTCCTCGCGGCTTTTCTTCAGCTTTTCGATATCCTCCTGGTTCTTGTCAAACTTCCGCACCAGGTCCCTGTACTTGAGAAGACTGAGCTTTATATCGACCTCGGACAGTCTCCCTTTAAAATTAAGGAACTCCTTGGTCTTTTCGGCCTGTTTTGATTTGAGGTCCTTTTCCCTTTCAATTTCTTTTATTATATCATTGATACGATTCAGGTTTTCTCCAGTATCCTGCAGCTTCTTGAGCGATTCCCTCTTCTGCATTTTATAGCGCGATATACCGGCAGCCTCCTCGAAAAGGTAGCGCCGGTCCTCTGCCTTTGTTGACAGGATAAGGTCCATCTTCCCCTGTTCAAGCACGGAATATGCAGACTTGCCGATACCGGTATCCATGAACAGCTTGTCGATGTCCTTAAGCCGCACGGGAGATTTATTGATCAGGTATTCGGATTCACCGTCACGGAAGATCCTTCTGCTTACAGTTATAGTATCAGAATCAAAATCAAGTATCCTGTTGGTATTATCTATGGTAAGAGCAACCTCAGCCAGGGAAAGGGCTTTCCGCTGGTCGGTACCTGAAAATATAATATCCTCCATCGTCTGTCCGCGGATATTTTTTGCCTGTTTTTCGCCCAGGACCCATTTGACAGCGTCGACAACATTAGACTTACCACAGCCGTTAGGCCCGACAATAGCAGTAATCCCGGATTCAAACTCAACATTTGTTTTATCCGCGAAAGATTTAAACCCGAACATTTCCATCGATTTAAGAAACATATATTTCCACTTCTGAATTATTTACTTTCATGTATCAATCATTCTGTTATTCCGACAGAAGCCCCGGTACTACGATCCGGGTAAACTACCCATAATGGCGGGAACTTCATGATATAACCAGTTTGCAATGAAACTATTTACATTTCCGGATCCGGCATTTGTCAGGATAAAAACTGAACTGATACTATTTTAACAGACACTATTTATAATACCAGCCTTATCTTGAGATAAAACCCGCAAAAAAATGATAATTAAAGGAAGTTCAGGGATTGAATAAAATAAACAAAAAATTCAAATTGAGAAGAATTACTAATCCCATCATGATCATATACTTAAAAATATACGCTTAACTTTAAGCAAGAAGATTTTTAAAGACATAAATAAAAAAATCAGTCACACGGATCAAAAAGTCAGAATGATCCGGCCGGATATTAAAATAAAAATAAAAAATAATTGCCAGATTCAATGATTCTGTCATATAATTCGTGAATGAACAGTAAATGGCTCCCCCGGATAATTATCCTCTCAACTCTGATTCCTGCACTTTATTCATGCACAGAGTCGGTAATAACCGAAGTAAAAAATGAAAATGTTCACGAATACATTAATTCAACAGGAAACCTTAAACAATCAGGAGACAGGCTTGAAGAAGCTCCGGCATACGAGGTCTACTTCACCCTTGACAGGACAATTGAATGTATCAGCGTCTCCCTTGAAACAGCTAATGTTCCGGAAAGATTCACAGATGAAAGCATTCCGCAAAAGTCATTCTTTGTAATTGAAAAACTCATGGATATAAGAAACGGCGCGGACAAAACGCAGAAGGCATACATACAGATAGGAAAAAACTACAACAGCAGGTGGGAGGTACATAACCCGCTAAAGATATGCGGAAACACCGGAGACCAGGTATCACGACTGGGCGGTTCAGTATTCAGGATAAGATTCACAACATTTGACACCAGGCCGGTTTATTTTACGGTAACAGTCTACACAGAGGCGGGTGTAAATTTCGGTACTGATCCCGCAATACTACTCCAGGGAAATGTTCAGGTCAAATAGTACCGGCTGCCATTCTTAATGCGGATTCAGTTTTCAGTCCTGAGCAATCCAGCTGTAACCGGAAAATACTGTTCAAGAACCGCAATCGCAGCAGCTCCTCCGATCCTTCCGAGTTCCCTTGCCTTTTGAATTATATCATTTTTACTAATAATAAATACACCGCTTTGATTGCTTTTAAAAGAAACACTAAAAAATATAAACATATGCCGAACATCTGGTACAAGTTATAAATCACATCAAGTCAAGCCAATTGGAGCTTAAAGACTCAAAAACAGCGGCATGAAACCTTATATAACCGGGAAAAGAGCGTTCTCACACCTTTTATTTTAAGGATTTATAACTTTTTTAATTTATTTTTATTGATTAAAATTATATATTTATTATTAATATATCAAACATCAATTTAAGCATATTAAATGAGACATTCTCAATTAATAGAATAAGAATTAATAACAAACCTGGAGGGTTTAAATGAAAAAATTATCATTACTGATGATATGTCTATTTTCTGCTTTCGTATTCTTTTCAAATGCAGCAATATCTCAGGATACGGGAACCGGTACAACAGAACATGTTACTGCTGAGGATACAACAGTAGACCATGTTGAGAAAGTATATGACAAGGCGGACATACAGTCACTTAAAGGTACACCAAAATCATACACAGACGGATATAACACTTATATCAATGATAAAGTTAAATTCCAGATTTCAGACATTGATAATATCATGCAGGATTCAATTTTCTATAAAATTGATAGTGCTGAAGAGGTAAAATACACCGGGCCTTTTTCAATCACCGATGAAGGAACACATCTTGTACAGTACTACAGTGTTGATAAAATGGGCAACAAGGAAACAGTCAAAAATATCAATGTAATAGTTGATAAAACAGCTCCCGAAGTAGTTGTGACAATCACAGCTCCTTTCGCAAAAACAAACGAAAAAATATGGGCATCAGAAAAATTCAGCTATGAATACATGATAGCGGCAAAAGACAATCTTTCAGGTGTAGCGGCTGTTCAGTATACAGAGGGTGTGACCGAATACAGGGAATACATGAAGCCGTTTATTATCAATTCAATTACTCCTGTTAAAATTGCAGTGAACTCAGAGGACAAGGTTGGTAATCTTACAAAAAAATATACTACCAGAATACTCGATGAAAACGGTATGCTTGTTGCTGAAAGCCTTGATGATGTTGCAATTGCAATCGATAAAACCGCACCTGCAGTTGAAATCAAATCCGACAAGGAACTCTTTGTTAAGGATACTGTAAAAATAGCATCCAAAGACTATAAATTCACCATAACAGCATCTGACCAGGAATCAGGAATTAAAGCTATCTATTACAGGATCGACAGCAAAAGTGAATTCATCCTTTATACAGGTGAACTCCAGTTTAACACAAACGGAATGCATAAAATAGAAGCTATAGCAAAAGACAATGTGGGCAATGTGAGCAATACAGCAGTACTTGATGTATTCGTTGACATTATACCGTCTGACAGTTCAGTAAAATTCGTCACAGAATAACCGGACTCTGAACAGGTGCTGATCCGCCCTGCTGATCAGCACTACCAAATCATCCGGAACCGCGGAAGTCAATGTGGTACCGGAAACAGGAGGACATTGATGAAAATTAAGAATATCATATTAACATCCCTTGTTGCAGCAATGACCGCAGCAGCTGTCTCATGTGCATCAGGCGATGAGAATCTGAGAGTTAAGTCATACGGCGACGGAGTTAAATGCACAGAAGGCGACTGTCTTAAAGGTTCAGGGAAGATAGTATTCCCCAAAGGTGAAGAATACACAGGCGAATTTAACAATAACGTGCTTGCCGGGAACGGTGTGATGTCGTGGCCTGATGGATCAAAGTATACTGGTACTTATGATGCTAACCTGCGTAACGGCGAAGGCACTTATGTTTACCCTAACGGTGATACTTATAAAGGATCATTTAAGAACAACAAAAAAGAGGGCAAGGGCGAGTATAGGTGGAAAGACGGTGATGTTTACAACGGTGAATGGAAAGAAGGCAAACAGAACGGTCTTGGCGTTTACACATGGGCAAACGGCGTTGTTTATGACGGCGAATGGAAAGACGGTCAACTGAACGGCAAGGGTAAACTTAAATGGACTGACGGTTCTGTGTTATCCGGAGTTTTTGAAAACAATAAACTTGTAAGCGAACAGTAATAAGTTAATTATTACGCGAGACTGCGTCTTGCACTTGCAGGAACCCCTGCTGAAAATATGATTTGCAATAAGTTAAAATAAAAGAGGCTGCCATGATGACAGCCTCTTTTATTATTTTCGATTTACAGTAAAATGATCAGAACCATTTTTTTCTTTTAAAATATATAAGCATCACCGCTGCAACAGTAAACATAATCGCCATCATCAGGTGATATCCGAATTTCCATTCAAGTCCGGGCATTGTAGCGAAGTTCATCCCGTATACACCCGCTATAAAAGTCAGCGGTATGAATATTGTTGATATAAGTGTAAGGACTTTCATTACCTCATTCAACCTGTTGCTCATCCTTGAAAGGTTAATATCAAGCAGGCCTGAAATAAAGTCCCTGTATGCTTCAACTGTTTCAATAGCTTCAACAGTATGGTCATAAGCATCACGCAGGAATAGGCGGGTTGAATCGGTAATAATTGTATTGTCCGGTTTAAGCATAAATCCCAGGATGTCGCGAATCGGCCATAAACTTTTTCTTATGGCCAGGGTATCCCGCTTAAGAGCATGGAGTTTCTGAATCGTATCCTCTTCGGCCTTACCCAGCACCTCCTCCTCGAGTATATCTATCCTGTCCCCGATCTTTTCAAGCACAATAAAGTAATTATCAATTATATAATCAATTATACTGTAGCAGAGAAAGTCGGGGCCCATTTTATGCAGCTTCCCCTTTTTTTTTCTTATCCTGTCCCTGATTGATTCGAAGTCGTCGGATTCTTTCTCCTGGAATGTCAGGACCCTGTCATGGTTCAGAATAATACTGACCTGTTCACTCTCAGTTTCATTCTTTTTTGCGTCATGTGTGAGCATGCGTAGTACAATGTAAACATAGTCATCGTAATCTTCAAATTTAGGCCTCTGGCTTGAGTTTACGATATCTTCAAGTACAAGCATATTAATGGAATAATGTGTACCTATACGCTCAATCATGTCAACATCGTGGATACCGTCAAAGTTTACCCATTCAACGTTATACCCGGGGAATGACTTAAATAGATCACCGAGGCTGATGTCATTCTTTTCCGAGTAATTATTTTCGTCATAGTTAACCTGAGTTATTTTAACACGGTAAGTACGATGTTCACCCAGGTGCATAATTGTACCGGGAGGGGCACCCGCCTTTTTCCCTGTTTTCCGTACAGGTATTCTCATAGTTTATCTCCCTTGTTTCACGGAGTATTTGCAGCTAAAAACTCATTTATGATACGCAAGACCTTCTGCTGTTGCAATAAGCTTATCGCCGGTTCCCCTGACCTCAATTCTCCATACACTTACCTTCTTCCCGTTGTTTACAGGAACAGCCTCTGCAAAAATCTTCTCACCGTCAATAGCTCCAGCAATAAAATTAACAACAATATTAATCGAAACCGCAATTCTCCCTGTTGAATTCGACGCGACAGCCAGGGACTGGTCTATAACAGAGAATATAATTATTCCATGGGCCCTTTCAACCGCGTTAAGATATTCTGGCTTGATCGTAACAGAACACCTCGCGTAACCTTCGCGTACTTCTTCAACCTCTATGCCCAGGAACTGTGCCATGGGGTCCCTGCCCACGACCTCCCGCGCATAAGATACCGGGTTATTTACATAGTCACTCATTCTGCACCTCTGTTTTATTTAAGCGGCGGATTATAATAACCCAGCCGCATGGCCGGGTAATCCCTCCTCAGCATTTCTATCATAGGGCTGATGCCTATAGCATCACGGTCTGTAAATGCGATCTTTTCAAAAAAATAGTCAGGATCAATATTCATATTCCTTGTCTGGATCATGTTGACGGGAAACTTTTTCAGCAGCGAGACCAGGCTTTCGACTTCGCTCCCGGAGTCTGTGAATCCCGGCATAAAAAACAGGTTGATCGAAACAAAGATCCCTGCATCAAGCGCAAGCCCGATACTTTTAATAACATCGCCGTATGAATAATTCACCGGCCTGTAATACGCGGTATAAAATTCTTCAGTGGGCGAACATAAACTTATCCTGACAGAATCAAGTCCGGCACTTATCATTTTACCGAGCATATCAGGACGCGAGCCGTTCGTGTTGC
>DAONFG010000062.1:8842-13998 GCA_035403465.1 Spirochaetota bacterium
ATTGTTCCCCTGTCTGTGGCTGAACGCACCCGGCTTATGGCCCGCGCCAGGTCATCACCCCTGAGCAGCGGTTCACCTTCACACCCCTGCCCGAAACTTGCAACCGCACGCTCTACCCTGTCGAAGTGGTGAGCAATCACCTGTGAAATCTCGTCCGGGGAAGGTGCAAAATCAAGCCTTCTCTGCGACTCGCAGAATCCCGAACCCTCATCCTGGAACGAAAGGCAGCCTATGCAGTCAGCGTTGCATGCCGGTGATGTGGGGAGCGGGCATTCGTATCTGCCCAGGAAAAAATTCCTTGCGCAGAGACAGTTATATTCAGTTGAACATGTTGCAAGCTGGTGAACAAGCCTGTTCCCCGGATATTGTGTATTAACATTTTTTACAGCAGCCTTGAGTTCCCTGTGATTCTCGTGGAGTGCCGGGTCAGACCTGGGATCGTCATCAATCCTCATTGCAGGGATATAAAAGTCATCATCGATGAATGCAAGACCGGTATAAGCCCATAGCGGCAGCACAACAGCCTTATCCTTCCTTTCATATGCAGGGAGATAGGTGCGCAGGTATGCAGATGCAGGGAACGCTGCCACTGCGGTTACCGGGTCACCGTCAGGAGACTGTTTAACAGTTTTGAAGCCTGAAGATGTTCCAGATACCGGATACCGGTCCTGTAATGAAAAAAGATAGCTGCCGTAAGGAAGTTTTATAAGGTCAACGTTTTCTGCATTCCTGAGCCTGTGTCCGGACCTGAATGCAGGGGAGTAACCGGGATAGTCATAAACGTTCCCGGAACTGTCGGCAAATGGCATTGATGCTTCATATATTTTTTTCATTTTTTATATAAGCCTCTTTCTGTAACTTCAGTGCAATAAAGAATTCAATCTTTCCGGATTGCCGGGAAACCGTTTCATTTTTGATAATGGTTTATTAGCATAAGTTCTTTCCCTTACGCAGGGAGCCCCTGCGGGAGCATTATAAGGGGTTTCACCCCTTACCCCATTTAAAAAATCTTTTGTATGTAATAATATAATTCCAGAATCCCAACACTCCGGGATGACCCTGAAAAATTCATTCGCACCATTGAAGTTTAACTGAATTATCCTGATTTTTAAAAAAGATAAAATCTGCGCAGCACTCAATAGCTTTACCTGCAGAGCTTTCGCCGGTTATGGTAATACCTATCAGCATATCCCCGCCTGTAATTTTCCTTGCTTCAGATGAAGGGATGTCATCGCGTTCAAGGCATAAACCCTGCGCGCCCGAAAGCAGCGCCATGTCCGGCCTGCTGTAGAGAAAAAACAGGATACCACGTTCTTTGCACAGTGAAGAGATACGCTTTGCAGCCTCAAGATCTGCCATGTCAGTCCCGGCGGCAGATCTCAGCAGGATGATTCCCGCGCCGTTATCAGCCGCTTCAGATGCCGCACCGGTAATATCTCCGGTTCCGGGTAATCCCGCATCAACAACTATACATGAACTTTTTTTGACACGTTCTGCCAGGTTCCCCCGCTGCAGTATAAACCAGCAGTTCTTTTCAACTTCATATATCCTGAACCTGACGGACTGGAAGAGAGCACCCGCAGCAGGATCATTTATCTTGACCAGCTCCTCGAGTGAACGGACTGCCTCTGCGGCCCGCCTTATATTTGCCCTGAATACTCCCGGAAGCCCGGCCCTGTCGATTTCACCTGCAGTATCAATAAACTTCTGCGAGTCCGATCCAATATCACGCGATTCAAGAAGAATTGAAACAGGAATACTGCTTAATGCATCCCTGATACTGTGACGCAGCAGCTTAAACTCCAATGAACCCGGGTGGTGAAGCACAAACCTGAATATATCTTCACAGACCCTGAGGCCCTCGATTGCCCTGTTTACACATGCGTCTATTGCTGTATAAATATTCCCTGTCATCATCTTCCCCGGTGATAAATTACAAGTGCAGGTATTACTGAAGCAGCTGTCTCAGCCCTGAGATGAGTGAAACCGAAATTTACGGCTGTCCATCCTGCATCACCTGCGGATTTCAGTTCATTACCGGTGAATCCTCCTTCAGGACCTATAAGAATACCCGCGGTCCGGAATGTTTGTATAGAAGAAAGGTGTTCTTTTATATCTCTATCTGCACCGGGATGGCCGATAAGCTTAACCTGGGAATTATCAAGGTCAACTGCATCACTGAATGCTACCGGAAGCCCCACCTGTACCGGCGTACTGCGCATGCATTGTTTGCATGCCTCGGCAGCGATCCTGTTCCACCTCTCAACCTTCTGCTCAAGTTTTTTGTCAGGATCAGGTATGGTCCGTTCCGAGATTACAGGGATGATCCTGCTTACTCCAACCTCGGCGGATTTCTGTATGGCATAATCAAAGTTTCCGCCTTTAATGATGCACATGTAAAGGGAGATATCCAGTCCGGGATTTGACCTGTTATAAGAGCCGGTAAGACGGATTTTTACCTGGTGCTGTGTGATCTCTGTAACCACCCCGTAATGCAGGGTGCCTGTTTCGTCCGAGAGATAGATGGTGCTTCCATTTTTAACTCTTCTCACATGGACAAGGTGGCGGTAATCATCCCCTTCAATATAAGCATGACCGTCAGTAAAATTCTGTTGTTTTACAAAAAACTGGGGCACAAACTATTCCCCCAGATTTTCCGGCCTGAAAATGTCAGAGGGAAATGTCACAGCTTCGTCAAATTTGATAAAGCTTACAATAGTGACCGTACCCTCCTTGAGGTTAAGCATATCGTAACGCGATGGTATGATCCTGTCCCCCTTTTCCATGGTCTTTGCTATGGTAAGGAACTTGAAGATTACCTTGTCTTTATCATGATAATCAATCCTGATGGGGATATACTTATCAACCGTGGCATACAGTACAATCATGCCGTACAGGCTGTTTGCAAAGATCGGTTCAAGCTGAAGCCTGTAGCACTGTATCCCCTTTATGAGTGTCTGGCCTGTGATCCTGGCATTGTAGTTGCTCTGTAAATCAGCGTTTGAAAAATCTATGAATGAAAAATTTGTCCCCATGATAAGATCGTATTTATCAACATCCTTTTTGTGATACATCTCATGCGCATGTATATTATAGACCCATATATCCTCACCGCCCATGGTGTAGAGAACCTTAACGCTCTCTCCGCGTGAAGGGCTGCTGTAAACAAAGAGGTAATCGTTGCGGGCAATGCTCCCCTTGAAATCGATTGATAACGAATTACCGTCAGGGTAGATGTGTTTTATCTTCCCCTTTATTTCCCCCTCTGGGTACTGCATGATCCTGTCTACACGCGCCAGTATGCTCTGCGCAGTAATCTCGATCCGGCTGCCGTTCTGCGAAAAAAGAGAATCCCATGATAAGGTAATCATTAGAACAAAAAAGAGTGTAAAAAATCTTTTCATCAGTTATTTTCAATCCTGATTTTTCTTCTCATAAAAAGTCCTGTAAAATACGGGATCTTTACCGTTCCATCTTTAAGTTCATATAACTCTTCAAAGACACCCCTGTTCTCATCAACAAAGGCGTCAGGATTTCCGGAAAGCTCACCGTGCAGTTCCTTCATGTTTGATTTAAGTTCATTGAGGCTGTATTCAAACTGTTCTATCTTGCCTTTGATAAATGAAAACTCCTTGAGATCAAGAAATGTCTTCAGGTCGTCTTTCAGGTAAAAATCATTGTGCAGCGGGGATACGATTCTCATGTAATCGTCGAATACTCCGTCCAGGTCTTCATCGTCGAGCACAATACCCGCGAATAAAAAGTATCCGTCAAACTGCAGCGCACGCCTGAACTCATCAATGACAGGTGCTGTCTCCTGGACATCAAGGTTGTCAACTGAAATGATAAGGTCTGCCGCATAATAATCAACAGGAAACTGTCTGAAATCACCGTTTATAAAACGCAGCTCCTCAACCAGCGGATTATCTTTATTGTCACTGATAAACTGCTCAATCACTTTAAGTGACGGTTCAACAACAACCAGTACAATATCCTTATTCCAGCCCAGGATATCAATAATTATCTTTCCGCTTCCAAGTCCGGCCTTTACAACGACCCTGGGTTTGTACATTTCAATAACATCGCTGATTTTGCTTAGAACCAGTTCGTGCCTGGTTTCGGGTTCAACAAAGTACCTTTTGCCGTATTCGTATATACTCAGTTCCTGAAGCTTACGCAGTCTTTCCATTTGTTATCCTTAAGTTATTTATTGTATCATGTCCGGCGTTTAACGAATTAATCAGCATAGTGACATCATTCCCGGAGAGCATCAATTATAACTTAACCGGATGCTCATACTAAATCCATTATAAACATGTATATTTTGAACCGAATTATATTCAATAAAAATATATGCTGTTTCTAAAAACTTTATCTTTGCAGGACAGAGGCAGAATTATTATTGACACTCACAGTTTATGATTTCTAATACCCTAAACTGTAAAAAACAGTCATCCTCAGCATCATTGACGGGCAGTTCACAATAAAATCAAATAATACCGGGAATTCAAAACAATAATGAACATATTTTCGCAGGCTAAAAAAGGAATAATATCAGACGAAATCAAAACAGTTGCCGAAACAGAGGGTGTTTCACTTGAGCTACTTTTTAAAGATTTTGCAGATGGCTTTGTTACAATAGTTAAAAATAAAAAACGCAAAATAAAGCCGGTAGGAGTAGGCAGAAACCTTAAAACAAAGGTCAACGCCAACATCGGCACATCCCCTGACCTTTTCAATATCGAAACCGAACTTGCAAAACTTGCCGCAGCAGTCAAGGCAGGAGCTGACGCTATCATGGATCTGAGCACAGGCGGTGACCTTTCAATATTCAGAAAAGAGATACTTGACCATTCCCCTGTACCGCTTGGGACAGTACCGATCTACGAGGCTGCAGTAAAGCTCTCCGTTCAGAAAAAGAGTATCTGTGACCTGAACATAAAGGACTTCCTTGAAATAATCAGGAAACAATCCGAAGAGGGAGTGGATTTCATGACTATCCATTCCGGGGTTACAAGGGCGTCAATGGAATCGCTTCATTCCCAGAAAAGGATTACCGGCATAACAAGCCGCGGCGGTTCCATGCTGGGCGAATGGATGAAGAAAAACAACAGGGAGAATCCGCTTTACGAATACTATGATGAAATACTTGATAT
>DAONFG010000063.1:0-13853 GCA_035403465.1 Spirochaetota bacterium
TTAATCAGACCGTGTAAATACTGAACTAATTGCATTACTCACACGGTCTGCCCCGGAGGGGGCATGACAGAGGATAATGAAAGTGTTTAACAAATAGATTTTTCAGATTTAATTTTTTAGATGGGGCTTGCCCGCGAGTCCGGAAGGGAGTTTTACAACAAGTCTGATAATTATCAGTGAGAGTTTGAGTACCACGTGCCCCCTCCGGGGGTCAGGGGGCCGTTGGATGAATTTATTTTATCCCGATATACCGGGAAGATAGATGTATTTACCTGGAGTTGAGCATATCATGAAAAAATGGGAAGTGCGCGGTACAGAGAAGGTCTTTGCAAACCGCATGTTCTCTGTGACCACAAAGCAATGTTTTCATCCTGAGAAAAAAGTTTCATGGGACTTCCATGTTGTGGATACTTTCGACTGGATCAATGTGATAGGCCTGACCCCGGATAATATGTTTGTCCTGGTAAAGCAGCACAGGCTTGGCACTGATGAGCTTTCTGTCGAGACTCCCGGAGGGGTTGTGGAACCGGGTGAGGACCCGGCTGAGTGCGCGATCCGTGAGTTCCGCGAAGAGACAGGTTTCGAGGGGAGCGGTGTCCACCTGCTGAAGAGGCTCAGGGTAAATCCTGCAATCATGGGTAACAATATCAGTTTCTATTTAATCGAAGGATGTGTCAGGACTTCACCCCAGGAGCTTGACGAGGCAGAGGATATAGAGGTTCTTACACTGGATGTTGACCAGGTTACAGGTATGGTCCGGGACGGAAGTATCAGCCATTCAATTGTAATTACCGGCCTGGGACTATATTTTCTTTCAAAGCACAACAGGTTTGGAAGGGTGGAGATCTGAACCTGCCCCCCTGCCAGAGGCACCTGCTGCCGCCTCCTGAAAAGACAACTGTTTTAAATTCATTCATGTTAGTTTCTGCTTCCTCTATCGCATTCTTTATATGTTTTTTCAACGGCTGATGATTCATATGTAAAGCACAGGATATCGCCGTTTTTAAGTTCGCTGTAAAAAATGTTTATAATCCTGCCGCCTGCGTCAAGGGATATGCAGCCGTTTTTCTCCCGGAGTATGCCGATGACAAAATCGTAACTGCCGTAGCTTACTCCTTCAAGGGCTTTCTCCGGGTGGCGTAATATTATACCGGTGGAGCTGATTATGTAAAAATATCCGTTTCCCGGGTAGGTGGTCCTGTTCAGGCGCGTAATCTGTTCCCGGTCGTTCTCCAGTATTTCCTTTGCCCTGGCCAGTTCCTCCTGCGCGGATTCGGGCCGTGTAACAGTCCCTGCGCATGAGTTTAGAAGAAGCAGTGGTGTTATGATATATATCAGAAGTGTTTTCATATATACTAATATACCGGTTTATAGACACAAAAAAAACATCATACGGTCTTTGTCAATTTTTTTGATTGCTTTATTTTAAAAAAGGTTTTATTGTCAGTTTGCGGAAATATAATGAGAAAAATGAAATTCTACATAATATCCCTCGTGGTTCTGTGCGCCATGCCTGCTTTTTCAGCAGGTACTATTTCCGGCGGACTTTACCTGGGCTACCAGTACGACGTCGGCAACCTTTCTGAAAAACCGCTTGATGCGGACCTCCAGCAGAATGTTGCAGCGGGCGCACTGCTCAGGATTGACCTGGGCATACTTTTCTTCCGTACCGGCGCTGATTTTTCGTACCCTGCTGAAAAGGGGCACATAACAAACAGTACAGGTGGTAATGTGACCGGGACAGAGGCCTGGTTTGTCGAGGTCCCGGTGTATGCAGGTATTGATATTCCTGTGCGCGATTACGGAATGTTCTACATGGGGGCCGGCGGATCATATATATTCGGCATGGGGAGTGTCGCCGCTTCATCCGGCAGCGAAAAGATTAATGAGCAGCTCTTCGGCTGGGGATTTATTGCGGGGATTGAATCTGTAATTAATAGCGACGTTTCGTTATTTCTTGAGTGGGAGTATATGATTGTTTCAAGTTCGCCGGTTGCCGCCAGCGGGGCAGGGGCGTATGATGATTACTATATAGATTATACAGGCAGCAGGTACAGGCTTGGTGTCATGTACCATTTCAACAGGTATTGACCGGGATGAAAAGTTTTAAAATTAATATAACAGGGCTGATGGACTGCTTCGTATTTCCCCGCGGATTATTCATTGCTGCCGTACTCTGCTTCGCGTCAGTATCCTCTTATGCAGCGGATATATCCCTGAATATGCGTTTCGGGTATTCGCCGCATGCCGGAGGTACAATGCGCTCAGGCTGGCAGGCGGCTAATCTTGGTGTAAATGACGGTCTAAACGACATTAACAGGTCTTCAGGCGCCTTTGCTGTCTCAACTGTCGAGGTTCCCATAGGTGTTGTCGGCGCGTTTGATGTAATGTTCTCCGGTGACACATTCTATTTTAAAACAGGTTTATGGAGCCTCTACACCGTTGCAGGCGGAACAGGTAAAACCATTGATCCGACCGCTACGGAGCTTGTAAAGGTCAGCTACTCACAGTGGTCCGTTGATGTCCCGGTCACCGCGGGAATCAACCTCCTCTACTGGGGCGAGTCACGCATATACATGGGCTGCGGCTTAGCTTTTGCGTACGGCATGTCAATGATGAGTTTCAGTTCAACGAGCCTGGATCATTCAGCCGGTTTCGCAGGTTACGCGTTTCCGCTAGTAGCTGAACTGGGGTGCGAATACCTGACAGGCGATCACACCTCAGTGGGGTGCGGTATAAGGTACATGTACGGGAAAACAGAGGTTATTGAAAACGGCAGCGATTATGCAGCCGTGGACTTTTCCGGTTATATTTTCACCGTGTCTGCATCGATTCATTTTCATCCGGGAGCATTATGATGAAAAGATTCGCCTGCTGCATGCTGATTATTCTTGCACCGCTTACATCCGTTTATGCAGCGGGTGTTTTCGGAATGGGGATCAGCGGGGGCGTGTCCGGCGAGGGCGGGAGCCTTGGCGACCTTGCGCGTAATATCAATATTGAAATGCCTTCTGTCGGCGGTTCGTTTGAAGAGATCGATGTGCCGTATCTTCCTGTTCTATCCATAGAAATTCTCTACTCCCAGCGGTCGCTCATTATCGGACTTGGCTGGGAATACTGTACATCAATAGTAATGGCGCCTGAAGGTTCGGTCAGCGGGAATACAATAACGATTGATTACACAAGGTTCACTTTCCCCCTTACTATCGGCATGGCCATCCCCCTCACGGAACGTACGCGTTTCTATTTCGCCGGCGGAATTAATGTCAGTTACATTGTCATGCAGGTAAACCAGTCTGATCCGGCTGTCTGGGTAACACCGCCGTATGGTCTTTCAGCGGACAAGCATCTCTTTACCGGGTATGTTTACGGTTTCCATTTTAAAACCGGTGCAGAGGCAGTGGTCAGCCGGAACTACTCGCTGGTATTTGAATACACGCAGTATATGCGGCGTGCAAATAAAGTTAAGGACAGAACGGAGACTGCTGAAATAATCATGGGCGGCAGCGATTTCGAGATCACAGCCGGTATCCGCTACAACCTGGACCTTGCATTCTGATGAACATTGAAATGCTGATTTTCCTGTCCGCCTTTATTACTGGCTCAATCTGCGGAAGTTTTTTTTATACACTCGCGCTCAGGTTCGTATCCGGAATGTTAAGTGAACATCCCGCACTCGCTCTTTTTTCAAGGTCACGGTGCCCGGACTGCGGCACCGTCCCGGGCACGCTTTACATGGTCCCTGTACTGGGGTGGTTTTTCTCGCGCGGCAGGTGCAGGTCATGCAGCGGCAGGATCTCACCGTTCTATCCCTTATGGGAACTTCTATACGGTCTGCTTGCACTGCTGGTACTGCATGTGAGCGGCATTTCAATAAATACCCTGTTTATATACCTTATATGCTGCACCAGTATATGCATCGGCATCATTGATTTTATGTCGATGAAGATACCCGGCAGCCTGATCGCAGTGCTCCTGATACTTTCAGTCTACCCGGTTGTTCACCGCGGTATGTACCTTGACAGCTTCTACGGTTTCCTGCTTCTTTCTGTATTTTTTCTGCTGGTAATGCTCGTGTTTCCCGGCGCATTCGGCGGCGGCGACCTGAAGTTCTACGCCGCTGCAGGTATCCTGCTTGGACTGGAGCAGAGTGTTGTGCTGCTGGAAGTTTCACTCGTGGGTGGCGCAGTATGCGGTGTTGCCTGGGCACTGGTGAAGGGAGGCAGCCTGCGGCAGAAGATTCCTTTCGCGCCGTTTATAAGCTCAGCGCTGGTAATAACCCTGCTCTTCGGCGGAAGGATTGCCCTTTTTTACTATAGTATTACATACTGAAAAGCCGCTTTTGCGATTAATTTTTAATCAAATATCTGTACAATTTTTTACTGCAGTATTGATTTTAAGCCCCTCCCGGGGGCGGCGGAATAATATTCTGGAAATTGTACAGATTAATTCCGCCGGGGGCATGCATGTTGAAGTCTGCTTAAAACAGCCCCATTATACCTTTACCTTCAGGTTTTTCGATCACCCCTTTCTCGGTTATGATCGCGCTGATGTTTGCTGCAGGTGTAATGTCAAACGAAGGATTGAGTATCTTGATTCCTTCGGGTGCAATCTGGACATTCTGAACAAACGCGACTTCATCGGTACTCCTCTGTTCGATCACTATTTCGTTCCCTGTCAGTGTTTCAGGATCAAGTGTTGATATCGGTGCTGCAACAAGAAACGGGATGCCGTGTTCCTTCGCCAGTACAGAATGGGTATATGTTCCGATCTTGTTCGCGGTGTCGCCGTTGCGCGCGATCCTGTCCGCCCCGACTATAATTTTCTTTATTACGCCTGATTTCATAAAGTGTCCCGACATGTTATCTGTAATAAGCGTGACAGGTATATTGTCTTTATAGAGTTCCCACGTGGTGAGCCTAGCACCCTGGAGGTATGGCCTTGTTTCACACGCGAATACCTCAATTTTTTTCCCTTCCTCAATAGCTGCCCTGATAACGCCAAGGGCAGTGCCGTAACCTCCGGTGGCAAGCGCTCCTGCATTGCAGTGTGTCATGACAACATCGCCGTCGTTCAGGAACCTGCTTCCGTTTTTGCCCATCTGCCTGTTTGCCGCGATATCTTCTTCGAGTATCAGTACAGCTTCCCGCGACAGGGTTTCCCTGATCTGCTTCACATCTGTGAGTTCATGGGTGATCTTTTTCATCCTGTTTATTGTCCGGAAGAGGTTAACCGCTGTAGGCCTGGTAGCCGCAAATATGCCGAATACCTTTGTCATTTCCTCCCTGAACCTGATAATATCGCCGGTGCTTATGCCCTGTGCTGCAAGTGCTATTCCCATCCCTGCCGCGATACCTATGGCCGGCGCTCCCCGTGTTTCCATGTTTGTGATTGCCGCTGCTATGTCAGAATAATGGTTGTATGTATTGTAAACCTCTTTCAGCGGCAAAAGCCTCTGGTCGAGCAGTGTGACCGAATCCCCGTTCCATTTAATCGCGTTCATATAATCTCCTGTTATGCGTTTCTGCAGACCTTGTATTTTTTTAATATTGTGATGTTTCCGGTACTGTTCCAGCTGACCTCGTCCATGTGTATCCTTATTATTAAAAGTCCCCGGCCGCTGTTCTTGAAAAAGTTCTCCGGGTCCCGGGGGTCCGGAAGCGATTTAAAATTGAATCCCTTACCCTGGTCCTCTATTTCGTAGCAGACATATTCCGGGGTCAGCTCGTATGTGATCCTGACGGTCCGATCCCTGTATGGTTCCATGTTCCTGCGGATTGCAACCTCTTCATTGAACTGCTTCATCCCGCCGCTGTCGCGGAGTGACGAGTCAATCTCAAAATTACCATGGAACATGGCGTTCGCAATTGCCTCCTTGAGTGACAGTGCGATGTTCTCCGCCGTGGTATAGTTGAAAAGACCCGCCGGCACCAGGTCCTTGGTCAGGTTGAATGATATCATATTAATAAGTTCTGAGCTGTTGGGTATGACCATCACGGATTTTTCGTACTGCTTGTACTGGCCCAATACCTCGGTCTCTTTTTTTTCGAACTTTCTTTTAAGGATGGACCGCACTGACGATGTGAGGTCATTGATATCAAAAGGTTTCCTTATGTAGTCGCTGGCCCCGTACCTTAATGCCCGGATAGCATCCTCGACATTTCCATGTCCGCTTATTATAAGGACGGGTACCGGTTCGTCAAGGTTATTTACCCTCTGCAGCAGTTCAATTCCGTCCATCTTCCGGAGTTTAATGTCGGTAAGAATAAGGTCGACCTCGCCCGGGCTGTTCTTCAGGTAATAGAGTGCATCCTCGGCCTTTTCGAATGAGAGAACGTTGAAACCCATTCGTGAAAGTTTCTTCTGTATGGTGATCCTGATAATCTCTTCATCATCAACTACCAGTATGGTCGGCAGACGGTTTTCTGTCAAATCGGGTCCCCCGTGTATCCTATTCATTCCTGCCCAGGATAAGGTGTCCCATCCTGTCCCTTTTTGTTTCAAGGTAGAATCTGTTCTCGTCGCGTGGCTGTACCTCAAGCGGGATCCTTCCTGTTACTTCAAGTCCGTATCCCTCGATACCTATTATTTTCTTCGGATTGTTTGTTATCAGCTGGATTTTCCGCAGTCCAAGGTCAACAAGTATCTGCGCGCCAATACCGTAGTTACGCAGATCCGAAGGGAAACCCAGTTTCAGATTTGCCTCGACAGTGTCCATGCCCTTGTCCTGCAGGTGGTAGGCCTTGATCTTGTTGCCCAGGCCGATGCCACGTCCCTCCTGCCGCAGGTAGAGTATTACGCCGAACCCGTGTTTTTCGATATATTCCATTGCCGTATGAAGCTGTGATCCGCAGTCGCACCTGCGTGACCCGAACACGTCGCCGGTAAGGCACTCCGAGTGTACGCGTACCGGTACGTCCTTGTCCCCTTCGATGTCGCCTTTTATAAGCGCGATGTGAGTTTCATCACCGACTTCGTTCTCGAAAGCAAGGATTTTAAAATCACCATAATCTGTGGGCATCAGGGCCTCGGAGATCCTGTGGACCAGTCTCTCCTTGTGCTGCCTGTATTTTATCAGGTCGGAAATTGTCGCGATCTTGAGCCCGTGCTTTGCTGCAAACTTATCAAGGTCAGGCCTGCGCGCCATTGATCCGTCATCATTCAGTATTTCGCATATAACGCCTGCAGGTTTGAGTCCCGCAAGGCGGGGAAGGTCAACTGATCCCTCGGTGTGTCCCGCCCTTACAAGCACGCCGCCCTTCCTGGCTGCAAGGGGGAATATATGGCCCGGTTTCCTGAGGTCATCGGGAACTGTGTTTTCATCCAGCAGGACCTGCACTGTTTTTGCCCTGTCGTGCGCGGATATTCCCGTAGTCGTCCCCTCTTTGGCATCAACTGATACTGTGAATGCCGTGCCGTACTTGTCGGTGTTGTCCTGAACCATAAGTTCAAGTCCAAGCGTTACCGCCCGTTTCTGGGTCATGGGAGCGCAGATAAGCCCGCGTCCGTGGGTGGCCATAAAGTTTATTACTTCAGGGGTGCAGTGTTCAGCTGCTATGACAATATCACCCTCGTTCTCCCTGTCCTCGTTATCAACAAGAACAATCATTTTACCGTTTCTTATATCTTCTATTACTTCAGGTATTGTGCTCGATTTCATATGGTTCTCCAATGGTCATGTATTTAGACTGAAATTTTTAAACAACTAAAATTTAATTAAATGCTGCTGTGTTTTACATGGCAGTTCAGGGGGCTGGAGGATGCGGGAAAATGATAATACATCACGGGTTGTTGAATGCAGACGTGACCGACCCTGCGATTTATTTTCTCTTCCATCCGGACTTTAACCGTCGGCCCCGGAATTACACCGGGTCTGCTGACCCTGCACACATGCAGGCGCTCGCGGGCTTACCCTGTTTAAGGGAATACCGCCGGTGGGGGATTTCACCCCGCCCTGAGAACACGGGTCCATTAATCCGGCACCCCCTTTTCTGTCAATAATTAATAGTGAAATTTTACGATGGTGCGGAGTTGCGGGTCATTATATAACCTGATAAAATACATGACTTTATCGGGTTATATAATTATTATGTGTAAATAATATGAGTCAGGCGTTTTTACAGAAAGTTTTGTATAAATTTATGTCATTTCGAACCCGACTTCTGATCTTCGGGTGAGAAATCTGAAAGTGCAGAGCGTTTTATTAATAGCCAAACCGCATATACTTAAATTTTGTCTGAGATTTCCCAGTCGCAACTGTATTGAATACACATAATCAATGCTGAATGCTCCATCGAAATGACATTAAGCGGCAATATTCTGTCTGGTGATATATAAAATTGCCTGACTCAAGCAAATAATTTTGGTACTGGTGACCTGATGATTATTGAACAGATCCTTGTGGGGCAGATGGCAGTATTCTGCTATCTTGTTGGTAATCCCGAGAGCGGTGAAGCTGTACTCATTGACCCTGCATCGGAGTTTGATAAGATAAATGCTTTTATTGACAGGTATGGCCTTCGCATAACAAGGATTATCAATTCACACGGCCATTTTGACCACACATCGGGGAACAGCTATTTTTCCAGGATGACAGGGGCTGAACTTTGTATCCATGAGAATGACTCTATCTACCTGCATAAAAAAATTAACAGGCTTGCCGCGTTTATCAAGGGGGGCAGGGCAGTTAAGCAGAATATCAGGCTGCTCAAAGACGGAGATATGATTAATGTCGGGACGCGCCGGATCGAGGTTATTCACACACCGGGGCATACCCGTGGAAGCATATGCCTGCTGTGTGAAGGTAACCTCTTTACCGGGGATACACTTTTTACCGAGGGTATGGGGCGGGCCGATTTTGCGGACGGTTCAGAGAAGCAGATCATGGAATCCATAAAAAACAGGATACTTACCCTGCCCGATGATACAAAGATCTGGCCCGGGCATCATTACGGGAGGTTTCCAGTAACAACGGTGCGCGAACAGAAAAGGTATTACGGATTGTGAAAATAATCAGCAGACGCATGCCCTCATCCGGCCTTCCGGTCACCTTCTCCCGGATTGAATTCATGGGAATATTTTAAGCATGAACATTCAGGTCTGAATACTGCATGTCATCAATACAGGGAGAAGGGGTGCCATGAACAGTTCGTGCTGCACTTCCTCTCCCGGGCATGAGTGTCTGCACAACGCTAATGTCGCGTCGGGAGAGGTCGCTCTTCTGCTTCCATGCAGCCCCGCGACACTAAGGCATCCGTGCCTGTCGGGTGCCCGTAGGGCGGGTGAGGGCATACACAGTGGGCGTTCAGTTCTAATTCGTTTCAATAATCACAAAGGCCACGGCATAGTCAGTGTCATGGCTTATGGAGAGGTGGATCGTTCCCCCGCCTGAAATTTCCTGAATTGCATCACCTGAAAAATAAGGTTTACCGGAACTCTCATTAAGCACAGACACACTGCTCATGCTGAACTTCGCCCCGGTACTTTTTACAAGCGCCTCTTTTGCCGCGAACCTCCCGGCCACAAATAAATCGGAACCAGCTTTCGGGATACGATTGATCTCATCGCCGGATAATATTTTTTGCAGGAACCTTTCGCCGTGTTCATCCATAAGCCTCCGGATCCTTGCGACATGAACTATGTCTACGCCTGTACCTTTAATCATTATCTGCCTCGAGACTGCCCAGTATATCTATAATATCTTCGTATGCTGAAGCCAGGACAATCCTGCCCCGTACTTTTGCGGCATTTTTAATTCCATGAATGTATTTAACAATATGCTTGCGCATCATGTGAATGCCCCACTCACCGTATTCATCGATCATCATCTTCAGGTGGACGCGAACCTGTTCCAGTATCTGCGCTGTAGAGGGTTTGTCACCGCTGAAAATCCACGGGTTGCCCAATGAACCGCGTCCGATCATAACGGCATCGCAGCCTGAGACCTTCATCATCTCGCCGGCCTTTTCGTATGAGTCGATGTCGCCGTTACCGATTACCGGCACTGTTGCCTTTGACTTTATCTCGCCAATAATGTTCCAGTCCGCATAGCCTTCATACTGCTGTTCCCTTGTGCGGCCGTGCACCGTGATGAAGGAAACACCGCCGTCCTGAAGCGCGCGGACAACCTCCATGTAGTTCTTTGATTTTTCGTCCCAGCCGGTACGTATTTTCGCTGTAACAGGGAGCTTTGTGCTTTTTACAACGCTCTCTGTTACCCGGAATATCAGCGAAGGATCTTTAAGAAGCGCCGCGCCGTTGTTCGAACCGCAGACCTTGCGCGCAGGGCAGCCCATGTTAATGTCAATTATGTCAGGATTCAGGGTTTCCACGATCGCCGCAGCCTGACCCATGGTATCGGGTATATGCCCGAATATCTGTATCGCGATTGGCCGTTCCGCGTCTGTGAATTTCAGGAGGTCAATGGTTTTAGGATTGGTGCGTACTATCCCCTCAACACTCACAAGTTCGGTCATGGTCATGCCGCAGCCGTGGCTTACGCATATCCGCCTGAACGGCGAGTCTGTGTAGCCTGCAATCGGTGCAAGTACGTAGGGGCTTTTCAGGATAGCCTTTCCAAGTTTAACAGATCTGTCCATGGGGTAATGATTGGGGCCCCGGTATGTGCTGTGTCAAGCATGTTTAGGCTTGGACATAAATGTAATGTTTTAAGCGGGAATTTTTCCGGTCAGAGTTTGCAGGGTACGCCTTCTTTTATTATTACCTGTCTGAATGAATCATCAACCCGGCCGGCATCAACAAGATCAACTGTATATGGTATATCAGATTCTGAAAATTCTTCATCAATAAATGAAAGCTTCTCAATGCTGATGACGCTATCGCCGAACACTGCAATGTCAATGTCAGAACCATGATGGGCTTTCCCCTTTGCCCGGGAACCATATATAAGTATTTTTTCATTCCTGAAATATTTTTTCAGGATAGACTTAAGCTCATTGAAGTAGGCAGGTTCAAGATCAATCATTCCGTTCCACCAGAGTATTGAGAAGTTTTTCGGCTTCAGGGAGAAATTGTGCGGAAAGATTACAGATTTCATCTGCGGCATTTTTATTGTATGTATGGGAGGTCATATTGCGGGCCTTATGAAAAATCATCCATTTTTCGAAATTATCAATCAGTTTGTATTCCATTCCCTTTCTGAAGAGGTCTTTCCTTGAAATTGAATCTATAAGAGAATAACTTTCGTTTTCAGAGAGCCAGCGTTTGATGAATTTCCAGCAGAGTTCATATGTAAATTCAAAATTCTGAACAACCCCTGCCTTGAATACCGCGGCTGTTTTATCATCAAGTGAAACCATGAAATTTGCGTCAGATGCAATAGCAACTGCATTTTTGAGTGATGAAACTGCATTCTGCAGCGCTGTAAGATCAAGCATTCAAAGCCTCTTTTATTGCGGTTTGTATTTTAATCTAAATAAATCCTGGTGCCATGTCAAGCATGTTTAGTAAACATTTGATGTATCTTTCTGCCTGCAGAAATATCATAAATTTGTGGATTAATACTTGTTAATGAATAGGGGGAAAAAAATATGTGTATATTCATTACAAAGGTATGTATGAAAAAATTCAGGATTTTAATTGTTCTTGCAGCTGTTTTTTTTACAGGCCAGACCTGTGCAGACAAGGCGGGAACCATGTATGATCAGGCACTGGTAAAGTGGAACAATGAGTCAATCAGGTCATATTATATAAAGGTAAACTACAGGGCATTCTCTCCACAGCAGGGCGAGTGGGAGCTTGAAGTTAAAGATGGGCAGGTAGTACGGGCATCATCCAGGGGTGTATGGGACGGAAAGTATCTTAAGCCCGCAGAGAGGTTCACTGTTGATTCAATCTTCAAGACTGCTGAAGCGGTAAAGTCAGGGAAAACAGATGGTCCCATGGTTGTGAAAGCTGAGTTCAGTGAATCGATTCCGTATATAAAATCGGTAAGCCGCGTTAACAACGAAAAATTCAGGGGCAGCATGAAGAAGGATGCAGGTTTCAGTATTATTATACTGGAGTTCAGCCGGAGATAATCATGAAAAAAATGATATATGTTTTATTGATGCTGGTGCCGTTTATCTTTTCCGGTGCCAGGTCTGATGCGATGCCGCCGCACCCCGATCTGCTGAAGAAGTGGAGAGATGAGGGGACCCTTGAAAAGAATATGATGAAAGTGCAAAGTGTCACAGTTCGCAGGAATATGAATGTGAACAAGGCCTCTTCATTGTCTTCGGGAATAATCAGGATTCCGGTTATTATAGTAAGTTACAGCGATACATCTGCTTCAAGAACATCAGGTTATTTTGATAATCTGCTTAATGGTGCTCTTCCGGCCGATATGTCCGTACAAAAATATTACAAGGATATGTCGAATAATACCCTGACAGTTGAGCTTGATGTGTACGGCCCGGTAACTGTCAGCGGAACATTGGGCTATTATGGGGCCAATACAGGCGTTGCAGGAACAGATGCTCATCCCGGTGAACTTGCGTGGGATGCAGTCACTGCTGCAACAGCCAGTATTGATTTCAGCCAGTATGATAACAATAATGATGGTTATGTTGACTGCGTGATAATAATTCATGCCGGGGCAGGGGAGGAATCTGGTGCCGCAACAAATACAATTTGGTCACATCAGTGGGACCTGTATAATGCAGGTGTGGCAGGTGATGGAGGTGGCGTTATAACCAATGATGGTAAAACGATAAGTGTTTACACAATGCAGGCTGAATATGACATAAGTAATAATTCAACCATTGGTGTTTTCTGCCACGAACTCGGTCATGTCTTTGGTCTGCCGGACCTTTATGATACAAACGGCACTGAAAATGGCGACACCAATGGTGTTGGTAACTGGAGCCTCATGGCTTCGGGATCCTGGGGAGGCAATAGTGACGGTAAAGATCCTGCACCACTGCTTGCATGGGAAAGGTATTACGCAGGCGGGAGTTCATGGGTCAAATATACTGATATAAACCCGGTTTCCACAATACAACATAAGGACCGGGGGCTCCCCGATTACATTATTGTAATATTTATAACTCTATTATCAATATCTGTAATTGTAACATGGAAAATCAAATACCTGCGAAATTTTACTGCCCCAGCCTCGGCAATTATTTTGGCACTTGCCGTCTCATGTACTGTGGAACCTGCAACAACCAGTTTTGATGGGTCAATTAATGATATAGAATCAAGCCATGAAGCTTACAGGATACCGCTTGCAGCTCAGCAGTACCTCATTCTTGAAGGGAAGACATCCGCTGCGACAACCGGCTGGTACGTTCCGGGAACAGGGGTGCTTGTTACACAAATACATGAAGGAATAATCAGTACATATTACAGCAGCAATACAGTAAATGACGGTTACGATAGGGTGCATGGTATCACAGTCGTTGAGGCAAAAACATCGTTCGAGCCGGGGAAATTGCGTGATACTGATACAAATCCCATAAATGATAACACATATTATGGTTCTGCAGATGATCTTTTCTGCTCGGAAAATAAATCAGCAATTTCTGTTTCTACAACTCCAGGGACTGATTATTATAGAAACGAATCTGTAAGCAGCAAGACAGGTGATTCCGGCGCAAGCATAACATCTATTTCAACAAGAACTACATGGCCCATAACGTTTCATGCGGAATACTAAGCGGCCGGTATGTTTGGTAAATCAGTAGTTCTGTCATTCCCGCGAAGGCGGGAATCCCGAGTTGACGCAGGGCGCAGGCATAAAAAAAACAACCTCAAGGTTGTCTCTTTTATTTATATATTTTACCCCGGCGGCGTCCTACTCTCCCACATAGCTACCCATGCAGTACCATCGGCGATGAGAGGCTTAACTTCTG
>DAONFG010000064.1:0-13732 GCA_035403465.1 Spirochaetota bacterium
TTGATCCGCCATATACCGGCAACATCGAGAGGATGCTCGATCTTAAAGTCGACCTTGTATTGTATTCACCGTTTCCCGGTGAAGCTGACAAGTATAAGGCTGCGGGAATAAAAAATGCCTGCGGTTTTTCCGCACAGAAGAGACCGAGGACTATTGAAGAATATTCGGAGAATTTCAAGCGGCAGATAAACTTTTTCGGCGAGCTCCTGGGGGGTGATGCAGAAGAACGTGCTGAAAAATACAGTCTGTATTTTGAAAAAAAAATCAGCCGGATCCGGACAATAATATCAAAGATCAAACCGGAAGACCAGCCCGCGGTCTATTACGGTGGAAGGGGCGGCAATCCGCTTTCAAGCCAGGGAAAAGCCAGCGTAATGCACTGGAACACCGAAATTTCAGGCGGGAATTTTCTCACTGCATCAATGGATAATAATTTTGTAGATGTAAACATTGAACAGGTATACGCGTGGAACCCTGATATTATTCTACTTAGCGGATGGTGCAGTTCAATTGACATTGTTATGAAAAATCCGAACTGGGCGTCACTGCGGGCTGTAAAAAACGGCAGGGTTTATCTTATCCCCGAGGGAATATTCTCATGGGATTTTGCCAGCGGTGAGAGTGTTCTTCTGATGATCTATATGGCAAAGTTATTCTATCCTGAATTGTTTAAAGACTGGAACATGATAGACGAAATGCATACATTCTATTCAGAAATTTACGGCAAACAAATATCAGACAATGATGCTGAAAGAATACTGAAGCATCTTGCGCCGATGTGAGAGCCATGAGAACCAAAGTAATATTTTTAACATTTATTTTGTGCGCGGCAATAATTAACTGCGGCGGTAAGAAATTTCCGCCTCAGTCAGGGCCGCTGAGGACTGTTGCTAATCTTGACGGTACTAAAGTTGAAATCCCCTCATACCCGCAGAGGATTGCATGCTTCTACAACCCGGCATATGACAAGATAGTCATGCTCAGCAAGGGTTCAAGAATAGCACTTATGCCCCTGGAGGTTTCTCCATGGGCCCGTAAATTCTACCCTGAACTGGCAGGTATACCGGTTAATTCATCCCGGGGTATACCTGATGTTGAACGCCTGTTGAGGCTTCATGTTGACCTTGTGTTTTACCCGAAAGGCCGCAGCAATATGGACAATGTTACAGAAGCGGGTATCGTTGCTTTGTGCCCGTTCAATGATAAATATTTTCCTTCTACGATAGATGAATACACCGTCGAGTTCAAAAGACAGATTATGTTTTTCAGTGACGTACTGGGAAGTGAAACAGCTCCCCGTGCTGAAAAATACTGCAGGTACCTGGAGGAAATAACATCAAGGGTGCGCAGCATTACATCCGGGATTCCTGAATCAGACAAACCCCGGGTCTACTATGGCAAACTGAACGACATCTGTTCAACACAGGGTAACAATACAATCATGCGATGGTACACAGAGGCTGCAGGCGGCATCTATCTTTCGAAAAACTTTGACAAATATTTTGCCGTAGCAGGCATGGAACAGGTTCTCGCGTGGGATCCGGATATAATCTTACTGGGTATGTACGGTTCTTTTGATGCTGTAACCAGTACACGGGGACTTGATAATTTCAGGGCGTATAAAAAGGGAAACGTGTTTAAAGTACCAACGGGTATTTTCTGCTGGGATATGACAAGCTGTGAAACTGCATTACTTCCGCTCTTTCTCGGGAAAAAGTTTCATCCGGGTCTCTATAAGAACTGGGATATTGTAAAGGAAATGAAGAAGTTTTATATTGAAATATATGGAATTAAAATTACGGATAACGACGCGAAACGGATACTGGAAGGCTTACCACCGTTATGATGACAAAATTTTCTACGAGGTTGTGTGAATGCGCTGTAATTATTGTGAAAGGCGATGCGAAATAGCAGAGGGAAAGACAGGGTTCTGCCGTATGTACACTGTTGCGCAAGGTGCGATCAGTGAACGCTTCCCGCATATGTGGAGCGCCTGCGGTACATCGGTTGTTGAATCTATGCCATTCTACCATGTATATCCCGGGAGCCGCTGTCTTACGATAGGTACATCAAGCTGCAATTTCCGGTGCAGTTACTGTTCAAATGCATACATAGCTAAGGAGGATCCGGCGCTTCAGCAGGATAAAATGTTCAATCTAACTGCTTCCGAACTTGTTGCCATGGCCGGGAAGCTGAATTGCCAAAGTATCGTATTTAATGTGAATGAGCCTGCTGTTTCAATGCCGTCTCTTATTGACTTGTCAGGTGCGGCAAGGGCAGCAGGTATCGAAATGGGATGCCTGACAAATGGATACATGACTGAAGAATCCGCAGAGATCCTTGCTTCGATTTTTTCATTTTTCAATATTAGCCTCAAGGGAATCTCTGCTGCGTTTAATAAAACATATATTGGTATTGATTCATCACAACCAGTACTGCGGAATATAAGACAGCTTGCGTGTTACCGGCATGTCGAGGTTACTACCCCGGTTATCCAGGGAGCCAATGATAACGAGATTGATATAATCGCGGATTTCATCGCCGGTATTAATCCCTCAATACCATGGCATGTATTCAGGCTGCTTCCGGAGGATGAAATGATAGGGGAGAAATATCCTGACATAAATCGGATCGATAACGAATTAACTGCCGCGAGGAAAAAACTGTCTTACATTTATTTCCATAATTTTGTAGGTTCCGACTGGGTAAATACAATATGCCCTTCCTGCGGCGCTGTTGTTATCGAGCGGTTCAGTCTTGGATGCGGAGGCGACAAGTTGAATAAAATTCACTGTAAAGAGAACCGGTGTCCTTCATGCGGTTATTCGATCAATATGTTTAACAGTAAGATTCAGGCAGGCAATCCTGCGGGAGCAGATAGATGAGCACAGCAATTATAGACGCGCGTGGATGGCAGAACACCTTTGATCTCAAAACCGGTGATAAAATTGAGATCGCAACACCTGTTGTTAATATGGTCAGGGAGGTTCTGCAAAAACATCCATATCCCGGTGATATGGATACAGGAAGTAACCGGTGGGTAAGCGATACAGCCCTTGACCTGGTTAAAAACTATAACCCGCGTTTTGTGTTTCTCACTTACGCAGCCCAGTACTTTGCCGGACGTTATAACCATATGACAGGAGAATCCCGGACCGCAATGATATCGGATGCTTTCCGGGAAGCGGAGCGCTTTGTAAATATATCAGGTTACTCCGCAATAATAATCGGGAGCGGGGATATGACCCCGTTATTGGATACCATCGACGTAACCCGGCTTGACGGGATGGCTGTGTGCACAAACTGGTCAACAAAGTATGCGGGTCTCTATGAACCAGGTCAGAATGACATGAAATACCTCGGTTCGCACCCGTTTATAGAAAAAATTGTTTCACGGGAGGAGATCGTAAACCTTTTTGACGGTACACCTGAACAGGCAAAGAGGGTGCCGGAATTTCTAATGCTTGCCCGCAAAGGGTATACGTTTAAAGCCCTGAGCCCCACCATGAAAGTACCCGTGATGATCCCTGCAGATAATTTCAATATCCCGGTACATATAAAAGATCATGAAGTGAAAGATATTACCGCTGTCAGGCCGGTGCTTGAAAAGCTTCTTTCAGACAAAAATGCTGCTCTTATTGTTATGGAGGGAGTTGGAGTCAGTGAATTTCCTCTGCCGTATACATCTTGCAGAAACGGGAAGGACTGGTTTTTTTATGAAACAGGAGACGCCCAGTATCTTGCAATATCCTCAGGCGAGCACCGTTTTTTCGATTATCCCAAGGGATATAAATATTTCGACGAAGTTGACAATACAACTGCTTATCCATTTTCCGGTTATTTTAAATCAGTCCCTGCGAATTTATTCGGGAATTCATTTGCGGGCAGGAGTATTGCCGTGGGAAATAAAAGCATGTTTATGCATATGGTGACAGGCACAGACATCTCTATTGAATGTTTTTCAAGGAACATGTTTAACCAGGGAACCATGGCTGTTGTACATAAGGATGATAAATATTAAGGATTCTCTTATTATGATCAATATAATCTGCGGCAAAAAAGACACGGGCAAGACTGCGAAAATAAAATCCATATATATGGAAGAAAGAAATGGAGACGGTTTTATTACACAGAAAATATTTACTGGTTCAACTTTCTGTGGTTATGAAATCATAAGACTGTCAACCGGTGAATCGGTAAGACAATCACTGAAGTCCGGGCTGTTCCCCTGCCATGAAACACCTTTATACACCCGTGGACCTTTCAGCTTTTTCCGTGATGGCTTCTCATTTGCTGATCGTATAATTGATGATATTATTCTTAAAGAAATCAGCCCGGTATTCATTGATGAAATCGGTCCCATCGAACTCCAGGGTAAAGGGCATCACGATTGTTTTGAAAAGCTGATTAAAACTGACAGGACTATATATTTTACTGTAAGGGACTGGTGCCTTGACCAGGTAATTTCATCTTTCTCACTGGAAAAATATAACCTGATCAGATTATAAACAAAAGCACTCTAAGGTAATCCCGGGGAATTAATATGAAAATAAAATATTTCAATATTATAATACTGGTTTGTTTGTCGCTATGCACTGCGGCTGGCTGCAACAATACGGATAATACAACCAATGAACAAAATCCCGTATGGAAATTTGCCGTGATCAGTGATACGCAGGGAAATAAAAGGGAAGAGAAAAACAAATCCTGCATTAATGATAAAATATTGAAACTCATTGCCGGTGATATTGCTGTCGAGAAGCCGGATCTTGTGCTTGTTTCAGGGGACCTTGTAAACGGGTGGTTCCGGAATGGCGGTACTGATTTTGCAGCACAGTATGCCAGCTGGAAAAAAGTCATGGATCCTGTGTTCAGAATGGGAATTAAGGTATTCGCTGTCAGGGGGAATCACGACAGCGGACCTGAACGCTTTGTATTACCCCCGCTTCCCGAACACCTTGAACCACCTGCAGGGTCACTTATGCTCCTGGAGAATGAATTTAAACATGCGATGATCCAGCCATATACACCTTTGAACGGACCCGGAGGGGAGAAAGGCTTAACATTCAGTGTGGTTCATAAAAACGCATGTATCATAGGCCTGGACCAGTTTACAGGCGGACAGCATAAGGTAAACCAGGTATGGCTAGACCGGCAATTGTCGGTAACCAGGCAAATGCATCTTTTTGTATTCGGCCATGAACCGGCATTTGAAGCAGACCATAAGGATAACCTTTCTTTTTACTCTAAAGATCGCAACCGCTTCTGGAACAGTATTGGGAAATCCGGCGGAAGGATATATTTTTGCGGGCATGATCATTTTTATAACCGGGCTTTGATAAATGACAGCAGCGGTAATCCCATATGGCAGATCATCGGAGGTACAGGGGGGGCCAAACTACGGACATGGTCTGGAAGTTATAGAGAATCTGAAAGAGTACAATGTGAATATTACAATAACGCGCATCACGGGTATATCCTGGTAACTGTAAATGGTCCGGCGGTAAAAGTTGAATGGAGAGCTCTTATGGATGTTTCAGCCAATGAGTGGCAGATCCTGGATGAGTTTTCATACACATCCGTATCAGGTGTAAAATGAACCGTGGGATGTGATTTATGATAAAAACTGAATTTGACAACAACCTGGTGCAGAAGTCGGTTATGTCCAAAAAATCTGTGATCATTAGCATAGGTAACCGCAGATTTCTGATAAAACATCTGTTCAGGAAATCTGTCATAGCCTCGTTTCTTATTCATTTATTATTTCTGGGCGTATATTTTGTTTTAAACAGCAGCTCTGTTTCTGTGGGGGGATCTGTGGTAAACGCATCTGACCTGGGAAAAACAGAATTCGAAATAGATATCCTGCCTGAACTTACAGGCGGTGACAACTCGCCTGCACAAGTCGACAAACAGGAATGGATCGAAGGGGCAAAAAATGACGGTGCTGATCCGGAAGAGAAGGAGCTTAACACAAACCGGGTTTCCGGTGATGGAACCGATAAAGACGGGTACCTTTTTTCATTTAACGGTGATGCACCTCCGCGGGCTATTATTGATTTTGATTTAAGGCGGTACTACCCGGCAGAAGCAAAATCTGCGAATATCAGGAAGTACCAGGTCACTGTATTTGTGCAGGTCGATGAAAGCGGCAGGCTTGTATCATCCAGCATTTCCACCGGAGATGCCCCGTACGGATTCAACGAACAGGCATTAAAAGTCGTCAGAAGAATAAGATTTGCCCCGGGATACAAGGACGGGAGGAGGGTTAAGATGGCGCACTATCTTCCCGTGACATTTACACTCGATTGAACAGGTGAAAAATCTATGATAAGGATACTATTCAATTCCTATCGGGCACTTTTCCACTTTTAAATAAAACACGGGTTACCCGGGTAGTGTTTTATAATAAGTCCGGGTCAGAAAAAAGTCATGCTGTTTTGCGGAGTGACCTGTTCAGGATACACCACGTAACTGAATGGGGTGGTGCCGTAACTATAACCAGGTTATGGATGCAATTGAGCAGCGGATAGATTCCGGACATCACCAGGTGTCCTTACAGGAGGCTGCGGTAAATCCGGGGTGTCGCATAACAAACGGTAATATAAACCCGGCGTAAATTTTATTTGAAAAATTAAAGATAACAACCGCCGGCCGGTCAGTGAAAAACTGGTCCCTTCCTCTCCCGGCGTCTCCGTGAGCCATTTAATAATGCATGTTGAAGCAGGTATTATTAAATGGTGGTGTATATAAAAAATAATTTTTGATTCACAATTTTTGTTGTCATTTAATTGATATCTGCTGAATTTATTGTTTTATATATACAGGAGACTGACGTCCCTGTTGAATCGCCGGAAGGGGAATTTATTTCATGCCTGATACTCAAACCAATGATGATAGCCGTGATTACAGCGGCATTTTTGGTGGAATAAAAAAATCCATACATAAACACGGGTTTGTGCGGTGGCTGCTCATACTGCCCGTACTCTTTATGTACAGTGTAAGTTATTCCCTGCTTCCGTCTCCGCATAAAACCCCCTTCCAGGTTGACTATGAAGATCTCAACAAAAGAATTGCTGTTGAAAAAAAAGGCATTACCACACCGCTTACCCTTCCTTCGGACCTGTTCTATTACAGCAGCTTCTGGCAGGAGATGGCTGGTGAAAATCCCCTGGTCCACACGCTGGTCGCCGAAAGCATGGAATACATGTATAAAACCATGAATTTCCTGAAAGACATCCAGGATAATGATGAAGCTGAACTGAAAAAAATGGTACACGACAGGCTTTCAAGAACCGGTAATCCGGAAATTGATACAGGCACTGAAGAGATCATATATAAATCGATCAACAATAAAGGTGAATATTTTTCCAGGCTGTTCGAACAGCTTTTCACCCAGCATGGATTAAAGAAACTCGGTGAAAAATACACAGAAACGGATGTGGAAGTTTTTTTTAACATGCTGTGTGTGCACCCCGAAGGGAAAAAATTCCGCCGTTTGCTCGGGGCAATGGTCCTGAACGTTCCGTATTACCTGGTCATAAAAAACAGTGTTAACGAATACTACCAGAACAGTGACATTCTTATACCAGTCGATCTTTTCAGCTTTACTCTTTTCATGATGTACCTTGACGGGATTAAAAATAAAAATACCAGGCCGACTATTGAAGAATGCCGCAGATGGGTATTTTCAGTGATAGTACCTGATGAGAAGAAGCGCAGTGAACTTCAATCCGGTAAATTTTCAGTTCAACCGGTTATCAGGGAAGAAATGATAATGCCCAATCCCGGGTATTTTTCAAAAGCTTATAATAAAAAGAAACATAAAGCCATTGATATCGCAAGTGAAAGGGGGACAATGATACGTTCCCCTGTGACAGGGACTGTTACGTATTATGAAAAGGGGCGTAAAAAATCCGTAACCGGTAATTTTATAATTATTAAAGATGAAAATTCCCATTTCAACATCTTTATATGCCATATGGATAACAAGGATTATATTGAAGGCCATTCAACCGAGGGAGAGCTTGCTGCACCTATTGCGAACCTTACACCGAACTGGGTGCACCCTTTAAAAAAAGGCCAGTTTTTCCAGGTTGTCGGCAATACCGGTAAAAGCACCGGCGCCCATACCCACATCCAGATTGCTCAAAGGACAAGGCCGTATACAACATTCAATTTTTTCTCAGTTAACGAACCTTACCAGAAACAGTTTAATGAATACCTTTATAAAAACAGTTACTGGCATGTCTACAGCAGGACTGAGCAGTTGCTCCTGTCGGTATTCGGCATGGTTGTATCACAATATGACAGTACCAGGCATTTTGCCGACCGGGATCCCGAAATGCTTGAGCTCTATAAACAGCTTCAGAAAAATTATACACCGGTATCGGTAACTGTTGACACAACGGATCTTGCCTTTGAGGAACTTCCTGAAAAAATTATTAAAACCTATTTCTCAAGCATTATCCAGGAACAGATTATCAATGAACGGTATAAAGTGCAGCTTAAATACTATGGCACCCTGGCATTTTATCTGAATTATTTACTTAAAATGCAGGTCCCTTTAGCCCCGGCACTACCGGGAAATGCTACACCTCTGACACCCTGGATGCTCTTTACCCGCAGGAAAGATGATGACGATGAAGCCGGACCTGGCGGCGGTTCTCACGACCGGTTGTTTTACGAGGCGCTTAATAAATATTTTCTCTACAGGATAATGCAGCTGAACAACACTCCAAGGGATATCCGGGACCAGCTGCTGTCTGATCCGCTGTTTACCGGGAATATACAATCCGGTCTAACCCCGTTTTTACCTGAGTATACGCCTGCAGGGGCTGAAGAACGGATCAACCGACTTGGTGAATATGTACGGGAGATCACTGATTTAACCGTTGACCTTACATTTATTTCCGATAATGATTTTTGTGAATCTATTTTTAATGATATAACTGCCGCATGTAAAAGAGAGGGTATTCCCCTCGATTCCAATTTCGGTTTTTTCCGCTACCATATGTCTGAACTTCAGAATTCATACCAGACTTCAAGGTTTATCAGTTTCCCGGATACCCGTGAATTTAAATATGATAAAAAATATGATCCTGCAATACGGTCATTTTTTCTTGATATTTTTGAACTAGCCGCAGAACATAAAAATTATGATCTATTCCGCGCAGTATATTTCAGGCCGGAAGAACTGTCTGTTTCGATATTGCGTAAGGCGGCACGCAAAGTCAGCCGTGGTTGTAAAACATTCTCCGCTGCTTTTCGCTATAAACTCTTCCATACGCCGTATCCGGTTAAAGAGAAAATATTTCCCGAGCACCTGCATTCGGTTTTCCAGGAAATAATCAAAAATATTATTAAACCTGTTTCATTCGAATCGAGGACATATGCCGAAACAACCTTTTACAGGGCCGCAGAAACCTCGCTCTTTTATTCCCTGATCTATGAAGTTTATTTAACGTCAAGGGAACGCTACATGAAACTTTTCCCGGAAGAACAGCTTGCCGGTGTTATTGAAGCCATAGGATTGTTCGACAGCATGTTCAAGGTTTTCTGCGACAACAGCGCCCAGAAACAATTGATCGATAATGAACACTCCAGGATAACACTGGAGCTGGAGGTCATGGAAAAAGAACTCCATGCTTTAAAGAATTCAAAGAAAGATCTGCAGGAGGATTTCAGGAATAAAACAGCCAGCCTGAAGACACCGGATGATTATATCGGCAGGCATTCCGAATTATTCTCAAACTATATAACTGAAGAGGAAAAGATCAGCGGGACCATAGCCTATCTTGAACAGTCACTGGCCCGGTATCGTGATGAATGCGGAATACTTAAAAATGAAAAAGAACAACTGCAGATGCAATATGAAGAAAAACTGAAAAAAATCAGCAGGAATATTGAAGACCTCAAATCAAAAAATATACTGGATCAGCAGAGGTTCAGCAGTGAAATAAAAAGGATAACATATGATAAAGGGAAGTCCGACCTGGAGATAATTGATTTAAAAGCAAAAATCGAACATTTAAAAAATGAAATAGAAAGGATTAGCGCAGCTTATAGCGCGAATATTCAAAAAGCGGGTAATGCATCAGGCGATCTGCAAAAACTTCAGAAACGATATGAAAAAACATATTCTGATCTCAATATAATTCAAAAGCAGTTTGATGACCTTGTGAACGTACTGCGTAATTCAATCGGCCCGTACACAAAGGATCTTTCAATGGAGGAATTAACCGTTGAGGTTCAGAATATACTGAAATCTGTTGAGTTATACAGAAACGCGAGCGTTACTATCAATTTACTCCAGGAACAGCAGAAGAGCGATAAGCGCAGCCTGGCACTTAATGCTGATCTCATAACCAGGCTGAGAGACAGGGTTGAAAAGCTTGAGGTACAGCTTGAATACCTTCGTGATACAAAATCATCAGATCGTGAAAAAGATCTTGAAGAGGAGAATAAGAGGCTCTCTGAAATGATTAAAAAGAAATAAAATGCGAAGCATTCCCGTTTACCTGCGGGTGAAGAGGAATGCTTCTGTCAGTCATATAATCAAATCTTGCGCGGTTCCACATGAATAAGTATTTTTGTATTATGAAGCTTGTTTTCAATTTCATTTTCAATCCGGTCGCAAATCTCGTGGGCCTGTGCAACAGTCATATTTTCTGGTAAATCAAGATGAAAGTCTATATGTTTGATGTTCCCGCTTCTGCGTGTCCGCAGGTCATGATAGTCAACCTGATTTTCGTGAAATTGCGCAATTGAAGACTTGATACAGTCAATTTCTTTATTGGAAATCCTTGCATCTACAAGGGGCGAAAATGCGCGTACAAGCATATCATATGCTTCTTTTAAAATAAACAGCGCAATAAGAATTGCCACAACCGGGTCAAGGAAATTTATTTTAGTTATATAAATCAGCAGAAGTCCGACGCCGACACCAAGTGATGTGTAGACGTCAACCTTGAGGTGAAGTGCGTCTGCTTCAAGTGCTATAGATTCCTCAGCCCGGGCAACCTTGTAAAGCCTGCGGGAGACAAAAAAGTTTATCCCCGCGGAAATAAACATGACAATAAATCCCAGTCCAATTGAAGTAACGGGCTCATCGCTGAGGATTTTGTTAACCGCTTCACGAATGATCAGTATTGAAGCCATGAAAACAAGTAATGCTTCAATTACCCCGGAAATATTTTCAAGTTTTTCGTGACCATAATTATGCGTGTGGTCAGCGGGCCTTGAGGAAATCCTGATTGAAACAAAAGCGATAATTGCCGCCAGTAAATCCATAGTCGAGTGGATTGCTTCAGAGATAATGCTTACTGATCCGGTAATGATTCCGACTGCAAGTTTCATTACAATTAATACCGAGTTGGATCCAATCGAAAGTAATGCGGTGTTTTGTTTTTTGCTCATGGTGTCCTCAATTTTATGAGGAGTAAAGGGCGGAAATTTAATCACAGAAATATTATCGGCCGCTTTCTCCAATTTTTATGTATGGCTCTTTTCAGCCAGGCTTAAGTAATTGAAGGAAGTCCCGTGACTGGTGTCACTGCCGTGGGGCCCGGTTAATACCTGATCTTCCTGTAATAAAACTAAACTACTTAAGTATACTATTATTTTTTGTCAACCTGATTATTACTTATGCGGTATGGCCATAATCATGTTTTGTTAAAGCGCCCTGCTGAAGATGCCGTTACCGGGGATACACGGTCTAACCTGCGGAGAAATTTTATAATACATGGCGTAAAATGTACTCACATCCAGGTCCGCTGTATTGATAAAATTTTACAGGTCCGGTCTGCAATTGGGAAAATAAAGCTTGTAATGACAACTGTTGAAAAGAGAATATTTAAATCAGCGGTATCAGGATATAGTAATCTCATCCGGGGAAACTGTCCTGTTAATTCCGCATTCAATTTAATAATAACATTTAGAATGGTGGAACTATGAAAAAACTACTGGCTCTATCTATTATCCTTTTTATGGGATACGTGACACAGGCAGCAGCTGAGGAATGTGTCGAAGGGAATTGTAAAAACGGCACAGGGACATATACGTCGGATGATGGATCGGTATATTCCGGCGAGTGGAAAAAAGGTCTGCTCAACGGGCAGGGCACTGCAACCTATCCCGATGGAAGAAAATATACCGGGGAATGGAAAGACAGCAAGTGGCATGGACAGGGTACAATGACCGGGCTTGCCGGCGGCGAATACACAGGTGAGTGGATTAACGGTAAAATTAATGGGAAGGGAACAATGACCTACCCGGATGACGGTAAGTATTCCGGGGAATGGAAAGATGGTGAGTGCCATGGACAGGGAATAATGGAATACCCGAATGGGTCAAAATATGACGGTCAATGGGAAAAGGGCAAGCGCCAGGGCCAGGGATCATTAACATGGAAAGACGGGGCGATATATACCGGCGGGTGGAAAGATGACAAACGCGAGGGGCAGGGAACAATCACAGAGGCAGACGGTGCTAAATATACCGGTGAGTGGAAAGAAAGCAAACGCTACGGCCAGGGAACAATGACATGGCCGGATGGATCGAATTATAGCGGTGAGTGGAAAGATGACAGGCGCAGCGGGATGGGGACAATGAACTGGGCAGACGGATCAGTCTACGTCGGTGAGTGGAAAGATGGCAAACGTGACGGGCAGGGGACAATGTCCAAAAAGCATAGTATTATGAAACGAAAAGGCCGCTGGAAAGAGGATGAATATTTAGGGAAATAGATTCCCTGTATTCAATAAGGACGGGCTGCCTGGTCAAGACAGTCTGTCGTGATTTTATGCGTATATTTTTCTCCGCTTAAAAGCCCGGCGCAGTATAATCAGGGCTTGGGGCATGAGCATCATAACCCTGAGACTGATCAGGCCGGGGATGCCGGTCGCGGGTTTTATACTTCATGTTCAGGTACTACATGACACATCCGGGGATGGTACACGTATGGATGCTGCTGAATATGCCTGAAGCAAACAGGGCAGTCGGGCAGATTGTATCCCTGCTGAAGGATACCCCGGGAAATCTCAGAGGTGATTAATGACCGGCAGTATCCCCGGAATTTACCGGATTCTTTACCCTGGCAAACGGCAGCACGGCTAATCCGCAAAGTATTCCGCAGATAAATCCAGCGGCATGTGCCAGGTAGCTTGTAGATGGATAATAGGCTTCAGGAAACATGACAGCCAGCGTAAAACCTGCCGACCTGAAAATCCGGGCAGGCATAGTTTTCCCGGTATCATGGCTGATGTAAAGAATCAGCCATAATGACACCATCCCGTAGATCATGCCTGATGCCCCGATAAGCCTTGTTGTTTCAGGATAGAAGAATAGTGTAATGACATTTGCACTTATTCCTATAACAAGAGGAAGTACAGGGAAGAGAATTAATCCGAAATATTCATAAAGAACCAGCCCGAAGAAAATAAAAAACGGCAGATTAGACATCAGGTGTACCGGGCCTGAATGAGTGAAAAGGGAAGTGACAAGGCGCCAGTATTCGTGCCTTGTAAAAACGGTCTCACCGCTTGCCCATAGAGAGTCAGCCAATGCGCTGTTATTAAAAAGAAATGTGCAGGCCGGGAACAGGAACGAAAAGAGTATTGCCGGGATTATAGAATTAACAGACGGCCTGCGGCTCAGAGGCCCGCGTTCTCTGCGGGGTTTGTCCTGCTCCCTGACCGCTTCATTTCCATAATATAGATCATACTCATCGATC
>DAONFG010000065.1:0-13123 GCA_035403465.1 Spirochaetota bacterium
GCGGGAATAACTCAGTGGTAGAGTGCAACCTTGCCAAGGTTGACGTCGCGGGTTCAAATCCCGTTTCCCGCTCATGAATATAAAGGCGCCTGTTTTTAACAGGCGCCTTTTTTCTCCCGACACCATTGAGTCCGCATACTGCCGGCAAATAAAAAAGTTCCGCAAACCCGGAACTTTTTTATTTGCCGGGTGATACAGATGAATCAGTTACCGGTGTATGTACCGTCCTTCCATGTGCCCCTCTGCTTTACATTTCCAGATCCATCATACATCACGCCTTTGCCGTTGAAGTAGTCATTCAGCCATTCGCCCTCATACCTGTCGCCATTAGGATAATAGTAGACCCCGTATCCCGAGATAAGATCATCAACCCAGTCACCGGTATATTTTCCGCCGTCAGTCCAGATATAGGTGCCCTTGCCGTTTTTCCATCCGTTCTTCCAGTCTCCGTCATAGTTTGAACTGTCAGCCCAGGTATATTTTCCCCGTCCTTCAAACTTTCCGAATTTCCAGTCTCCATCGTACGTGCAGTTGTAATAAAAAGAGATTATTCCTTTACCGTGCCTCATACCGTTTTTAAACTCTCCGCGGTAAATATTACCGTTTGTCCAGTAGAACTCTCCCTTGCCGTGCATCAGGCTCCCCCTGAACTCTCCAACATACCTGTTGCCGTTAGGAAAGAGAAACTCGTTTGAACCTTTCTTGATACCGGCCATGAGCCTGAATACAGGCTGACCTTTCGTTACCCTGAATATGAATGCCTTGGTCTGTCCAATCATCCTGCAGCGCGCCACGGTCATCATCGGGTAGGTTACCTCAAGAGCGGCCATGATTCCGTCGACCTCAACAAAAAGTTTATCCCCGACCTTCAGCTCTGAACCGGTGATTACCACCTCTCCCTGTGCGGCCCTGACTTCTGTAACCTTGCTCACCTCGACCCTGTCGCTGTCCTTCAGCCCGGGAAGCTTTATTACCCCCACGAACATGTACTGCAGGAATTCGCCATTCTCAACAGTACCGTCAGCATATGTGTATGTACCCTTTCCGCTCGGGACATTGCGCTTGAATTCGCCTTCATAAACATCACCGTTCCCAAACCAGAGTGTACCCTTTCCCACCCTGTTATGATTGACCCACTGCCCTGTGAACCTGGACCCGTCAGACTGGTAATAATATGTACCGTCACCGTGACACAGGCTGTTGCTCCAGCCCCCTTCGTACCGGTCTCCGTTTTCCCATATGTAGGTTCCGGTTCCATTGGTGCAGTCACCTGAAATACATCCGGTTGAAGCGCTGGAATAATCTTTTGTCTGGGCTTCAACCTTTACATTATCAAAGGCATAATTCCTGCCAGGGTCCTCAACCGGGGCGCTGGCGCTGGCGCAGCCGATGATAAAAATGGAAAATATAATCAGCACAATACTCGCAAAATTTCTATACATAGCTATTCTCCGGAAATTTTTTTAGCCTGAAATTGAACATTATTAATATTACCGGCCTGCAGAATTCCTGGCAGCAATGGCCTATTTCATGCTCGTATATTCAGATTAATATAATTTTATGAAGTGTCAAATAAATAACCGGCTATTAGTAAAGAAAACTTCCGGGTCAGGTGACAATCGGCAGGGTCGGGATACGAAGGTGAAACCCGGCATCGGGAGGGAACTGCCGATTCCTCTCAACTGGTCAGATCAGTATAATCGATATGATACTGGATCAGGGTATTTTTGTATTTTATAAGCTTTGTTTTTTCTTCAGTGATATCCTGCAGGGTATCTATCACCTGCTGAAGCTGGTAGTTCCCCTGCCTGTATTTTCTGTAGACAGCATCATACTTGGCCTGCAGCAGGCGAATCCTTCCCTCTGAAAGGTCGATCATGCGCGCAACTGCCTCCCTGCCGTTTTTGAGCTTCTCAACATCCGTTTTGTATGCATTTTCAGATATTGAATATTCTTCATTGATCTCTTCGATGGCAAGTTCAGTCTCCTTAAGCGTGCTTGACTCCCCGGTATTCCACAGCGGGTATGACGCGGTAAAGCCTATGTAGTAGTCCGAATCATCAAGGCCTGACCATGAACCCGCAAGTTCATCATCCATGGACTTACGCGTATACTTGCCTGTAATATCAAGCTGGGGCAGCAGCCTGTTTTCGCCCACGCCCTTTGAATACTCAAGCCTGCTCTTCGCAAGCCTGTAGATTCCGGCGTTACGGGTCTCCGCAAATGGTATATCGCTGTAACCGGCGGCCTGGACCTCTTTGTACATTGCATCCAGTTCGGAATTATCCGGGACCATACCGGCATCAAGGAAGATATTCAATTCAGCTTCAATCTCTGCAAGGGCGGAGAGCAGTTCCTCGTAGGATATTTCATACTGTGATACCGCGGCCTTTGCGCTGAACATATCCTCTTCGGGAGCAAGCCCTGACCGGTATTTTTTTGCGGTGTCAGCTTCTATTGCTGTGACATATTTAACGGATTCATTCATCAGTTCAAGCCTGGATGATGTTTCGATCCATGTAAAGTAGAGTTTTTTATAATAATTCAGGGCGGATTTATCCGACTGGACCTGTTTAAGTTTCTCTATCTCAAGCTGCATAGATGCGCTGTTTACCGCGTACCTGTCGACAACACCGAAAGAGTTTTTAAGCACTGACTGTGAGAACTGCAGGTAGACTGACGGGTAGTGCCCGGTGCCGTAACCTTCAGTTGTCATGGTATCATGAGCTACCCCGGCCTCGATAGTTGTTCCCGTACCCGTGAACTTTTTCGAAATACCGGCATTCAGCGAATAGCCGGAAACCCTCCGGGTAGTCCCGTACTGTGAAGAGGAATACTCGTCAGAAGAGGAATATTTACCTCCAGATGTAAGGTTGACATCTGACGAACTCCCCGCACCCCTGAGTGTATTTTCCGCCTTTGAAACCTGGAGCCTGTTCTTTTTAAGATCAGGGAGCTTATCGGTCACTGCCTTCATGTATTCAGTGTAGGTTACTTTCTGCTTTGCCTCCCGGGCATGAAGACCGGTATACATCATTGCGGCAGCAAGAGCCGGAAGCAGGATGATAATTCCCCGTTTCATTTTTTTCTCCTTTTTTTATCCGTGCATGAATCGTAATCTATTCTGCCGTCAACAAGGTGTATCTGCCGGGATGCCATGTCGGCATAATCCGGTTCATGCGTTACCATGATTATGGTTGTGCCCAGTTCCCTGTTTATATTACTGAATATGTTCATCACCTTCTCGCCGTTCTCCGAATCCAGGTTGCCGGTAGGCTCATCAGCAAAGAGTATATCGGGCTGCATCACAAGTGCACGGGCAACAGCGGTCCTCTGCATCTCGCCGCCGGACATCTTTGAAGGCACCTTGTTGCGGCAGTGTATTACCTCGAAACTTTCCATGAGCGAAAGCGCGTAGTCCCGTTTCTTCTGCTCCAGCCTGTACTTGCGCGCAGGCATCAGGACATTTTCGAGCGCTGTAAGTTCCGGAAGGAGATAGTGGAACTGGAACACGAAGCCCATGTTCCGGTTGCGGAATTTGTGCATCTCGGGTCCGGTGAACTCTGTGACGTTTTTCCCGGCCAGTAATATTTCACCGGATGTAAGGTCATCGAGCCCGCTCATCACATAGAGGAGCGTGGATTTTCCCGATCCCGATCTTCCTGTTATCCCGGTAAACTCCCCTTTTTCTATCCTGAAATTGAGCGACTTCAGTATTACCAGCGGGGGTTCCCCGAATGATTTCACAATATCCCTGCATTCTATGGCATTCATAATCAGTCAGAACCCCTGATAATTTCGATAGGCGAGAAACGGCCCGCGGCCATCGCCGGGAAAAAACTTGCGATGATCGATGCGCCCACGACAAGAACGAATCCCTTGACGTATATCATATAGTCCCATGAAACCATCATATGCTGACGCCCCATGGGAATCCTGATCGTTTCAAGGTAGCTGCAGCCGGCATACCCGAGGATCATCCCGGTGAGCCCCCCCGCCACTCCGATCATAACACCCTGGATCAGGAACAGGAAGACAGTGTCATTCCTGTCATAACCGATCGACCTCAGGATCGCGATGTCCCTCTTCTTGTGGTTTACCACCATGTTGAGGATATTGTAGATCCCGAAAGCGACTATGAGTATGAACGTAGTTGTAGTAACATTGCGGACTATGTCCTGTGAACTCATCATGCTGAGACGGTCTTTGTTAAGCTGGTCCCAGCTCTCGACATTGTCGCTGGAAAGCACGCTCCACGACGTGGCAATTTCAGCGGCACGAGCAAAATCGTTTACCTTTACTATAATTTCAGAGATTTCACCGGCGGCAGATACCACGCGCTGCACAGTGTTTATTGAAGCATAGATGGTCCTCTCATCTGTCCTGTGGTCACCCGTGTCAAACGTCCCGGCGATTTTCATAGGCGTAACCCTGCCGTCAGACGTTGACACTGTGATTGAATCATTCACCTTAACTCCCAGGTAATTCATAAGTGTTTCACCGATGAAAATGATCGAACTCCCGCCGTTAAGGGAATTTAAACTGCCCGAGGTAATATCATTGCCGAAATTGGTAACCGAGAGGTATTTGTCCGGATCTATACCCACAAGTGATACTGTGCCTGTATAGTTTCCCCTGCTGACAATAACCTGTTCATCTATCTGCGGTGAATATGCAACAACATCGCTGTTACGGTCAAGCATCCTGTACCAGGCCGCGGCGCTCGAAAGACGCGATGACGACCTTCTTCCCGACGGGTTGTTCAGCCACCTGACCGTTGATTCCGGGAAGAACACCCCGCTTAACGATCCCGCGGTTATATACTCATCCCTTGTGCTTATGTTTATGTGGCCGCTCCGCTCTATGAGCCTGTCCACCATGTACTGCTGGAACCCGAGCTGCATCCCGGAAAATACCACGTACCCGCCGGAACCCAGCACAATGGCAAGGAAGGTGAGTATTGTCTGGCTCTTCCTGGAAAATATATGTTTAAGTGCAACAAACCACATTGTTTTCTCCGGTTTTTTCCTGTGTCGGAATTATTTTTTACTGCTGCTGTTTTCCTGATTCACCGGTCTTTTCCCGGACACAAAGACCAGGTCATCTTCAAGAATGCTGCCGTCAGTAATTTCGGACCACTTCTCGTCAACGGGCTTTGACGCGATCCTGATACTCATACGTTTTCCCCTGCGTTTAACCAAGACCGATCCGTTCACAATTGCATTCGAGGGTATCATGATTGCATTATCCTTTTGGCGGATAAGTATTGCTGCGTCGCAGGTCATACCGGGCAGAACCCAGCCCGGGAGGTTGTCAGGCTGTATCCTCACCAGGAACTCGTCACCGGATACATATACCGAACTGACGCTCCCCTTTATTTTCTCTGAACGCATGTTTTCAAAACTAAGTTCAACCGCCTGCCCCTTTCTTATATGAAGAATAGACTCCTGGTCAAGGGATACCTTGATATACATTGATTCGAGCCCGGCAACACTGAGTATCGCCTGACCCGCAGGCGCGAGTTCACCTTCAAGGTATGATACGGAGGTTACAACCCCGGAAAACGGTGACCGGGCAACGGGTGATGAATCATTCATTACAAGGGGGGAACCGGAACTCACGGTGTCTCCTTCGTGCACGTAGAGTTTGCGGATAACCGTGTTCATGCCGAAACGCACATTATACAGTCTGTCGGTCCTGACAGTCCCCAGCGCGAAAACAGAATCAGCCACAGGGCCTTTTTTAGGCTTCACGGATGTTTCACCGTCGCCAAGGAGCACCGAAATAACAAAGACAGCTATCGCTAAAAGTGCCGCACCCGCCAGAAGCTTCGGCCTGGCCTTTATTCTCCTGATTATATGTTTCATCTGATCCCTGCCGTAAAAATTCATTTAAACACAATCTATTATGTTTCAGCGTTACGTATCAATAATTATTTTTTACTCTTTCCGGATTGTCGGGAGAATTACTGATTTAATTAAAGACAATTCCATGCCGGTATTCTCCAGCCCCCTGTCCCCCATTGGCAAACGCATTTGGCACATCGTGTGCCGCGTTTGCATCAACCTCTTCCTGAGAACGTGGGGCACGTATCCAGAATTATTTAAACGATAAATATTCTTTATTCCTTTTCTAAACAGGCTCACTGTCACATTGATAATCTGAACAGGGTATTCTTTAACATACTGATACTTATAATTATTATTATCAATAAACAGTTAGACCCCGGAATTACGCGGCTGGTTCCACCGGATTATTTTTTTTAATAAATATTGTAAAAAGAGGGATATGACTGCCCTGCGGATACCGGGTTATGCAACAGCAACCCGCACAACTACGCCGCCGGACCTGTGCTCCTCGGCGATGCACTGAATTCCATCAATGTAGCATTCTGTACCGGAGTAAGGTTCACCTGTGGCGGAATAGACTCCTTTAAGACCGCCGCTCATACACTCATTAAAAAAACTGAGGTGATTGCTGTTTTTGTCCCGCACCTTCAGGCTGCATTGCAGGCATACCATTTCAGGGTAACATGCCGAATTTTCCATAAGCTCATGGCACAGGGGACAATGCTTCTTCATGAGATGCTTCCTGTTTCAGACCTTTTAAGGAGCGCGATGAGTTCGGCAATACTTCCAGTGAGTTCCTCTGTTGATGCGGAGAGTTCCTCCGCAGTTGCCGCATTCTCCTGGGTAAAGTGGTTTATCTCTTCAAGGGATTTAGAAAGCTCACCTGTTGATTCCGCCTGTTCTTTCATCGCGTCTGCAATATTGAGCGACAGGGTATTCACATTGTCCACATCACGGTTTATGGTGCCGCTCAGCTCGTTCTGGTGAACAGCGGCCTCGTTCATCTCGAGGCTTAGCGAACTTGATTTTTCAAGGGTGACATTTATGCTGCGGATATGGCTGTAAAGTACGTTGAACATGTCGTAGCTGCTGTTTATACTTGCGCCGGTACCGCTGATAAGCTTGGAAATCTCCTTTGCTGACTCCGTGCTGCTGTCTGCAAGTTTTGATATTTCATCCGCGACAACCGCGAATCCCCTGCCTGCCTCACCAGCCCTGGCCGATTCGATTGATGCGTTCAGCGCAAGCAGGCTTGTCTTGTCAGCTATATCAGTTATAAGATCCGTGATTTCACGGATCTTCTCTGCATTGCCGTGGATCTCCTTCATACTGTCCAGTACCCTCGTTGACACGCGGTCAGCCTCGACGCCCTGCTTCAGCGCGGTTGAGGCCTGGCTCATCACCTCACCGGACCTTGCTGAGAGATTTAAAATAAGGGTGTTCAGCGATTCCATGGATCTTTCTATGCGCGCGATCTCTTCAGCCTGGACCTTGGCCTTCGAGGAGACCTCCTCTACTGCAGCAGCGATCTCCTCCATGGCTGAAGTCGCCTCCTCAACAAGTGCAGCCTGGTTCTGCGAGCTGCCTGTCAGGTGTCCTGCAGTACCCGAGTACCCGCGGGAGGTCATATCCAGTTTATTGATTACGCCCTTGATCCCGTTAAACATGCCGGAAATTATGCTCAGCTGGCTGGTATTTACAGCAAGCTCATCTTTATGCCTCTGGTTCGAATCCCCGGTGAGCGCGATGTTGATATAGGACACGATCCCGATTATAAGCAGTGTAGGTGTACTGTTTGCAACGCTCACGTTTGCTATCTCAAGTATCTGGCCTTCAAGATGAGGTGCAACCATGAAATAAACAGCTAGGTTGCAGCCGACAAAGAAGAATGTAACAATGGGGATATACTTTTTTTCGCCGAAAACTGCAATAAAAACTATGATGTAGCAATAATAAAAAATGTACGATGCAAAAGCCGCATGGGGCATTGTTAAAGCATTAAGAAACCTTGCGAGCGCTACAAGAATCACAGTGGGGACAATGTACACCACCACCGAGGTTCTCAGCTTCCCTGCCAGCAGAAAAACTGTACTTAAAAGAACAAGAAACATTATCGCAGAAGCACCAGCTGCACCTCTTGCAAAACCCTCACGGTTAAACACTGAATAAAAAACGATAAGCAGGATAAGCATTAAAAACATAAGAACATTATAATAGAAAAGAGCCCTTGCCTTTTTCTGAAGCGTCGGGTTTAACGCGGTATATTTTGCATCAATTTTTTCATCAATAAATCTTATCATATTTCAACCTGTATTATAATTTTTAATTCAGCCCGGATGTTTCACGCCAAGCCAGGATGAAACGATCCGGGAGTATAATTCCCCGAGCCGTTCCTCATCCGTTGAAAACATCTTCATCAGTTCATTTATATCGGATGTCTCGCGAAGTGCAAGGCAGCTGTCATTGTTAAAAGTCACGAGTACGCCGTTTATAAACCAGAACGGGTATATACGGCAGAACAGGGGCTTCCCCTTTTTCTCCAGTACGCAGCCCTTACTCCCGAGCAGTGTACACCTGCCGAAACAGTCAACCGCAAGACTCCTGTGCGTCTTATTGACCGGAAAAGCCTTTACCACATCTTCAAGCCGGTCAGGAAATATGCTGCCGATCCTGTTAATAAATACCCTGCTGTTAGGCTCACTCATGAGCGGGTCACCATCAAGTGAAACCGGCAACCCGGAAATGAGAGCCGCCTCATGTTCAGACACAAAGGTATGATGTATATCATCATCTCCGCACGCGACGCAGCATGAGCCGAATACCGTGCTGCACCTTGCACATATACCAGGGCTTCCCTGTACGGCCTTCACCTGTCAGTTACCCGGATCAGCTGCAGTGAGATCAAGCCTGCCCCTTGCGCCTGAATCCGAAGTTGTCCATACGGCCTCAATCCTCTTTAAATCCGGGCTTATTGCCCCGGTGTGTGACCCCCCGGTTACAAATCCGGATTCCCTGTCAGGATTGGATTCCCACATTTCAAAAAAACCCGTTGCAGTGTTAATGCTGATCTTCACATTAATTATTGTAACAACACCCGCAGTATTGTATGTACCCTTCCCGGTTGCTGTTATTGTGCCAGAGACAGTACTGACGTTGTATATATTAATGACAACCCTCTGGGTCTCGTCAACACCCTCCCATCGGAATGTGCCTGTGAACTGCTGCGGAAGCATGGTTTTTCCTTCAGGGAGCGGCTGAACAGTCTCACCTGCCGGAAATCCCGCGCACGAGATATGAACTGCAGCATAAAGAAAAACAATTAGTATAAAACTGCTTATTCTGTTTGTCATGATAACCTGAAAAAGCCCCGATATGCTACAATATTTATAAACTTTTATCCTGTCAATTGAATAACCTGATAATTCTTACAAAACAGGAGCTCTGTGCGGGTGTAATCAGCGATCCGGGTAGAGTATTAAAGAGTCCCCTGCTTTACCCCGGGGAATCATATGCATCCTTAAGAGCCTGCCGCGCTTTCAAGCCTGCCCGGCATATCCAGGGCCATGCCCGTACAGCGCACCGCGTGGTCCCTGTCGTTTGTAAACTCCGGGTCACCGAAGAAGATCATTATAGCATCGCCTATGTACCTGTCGATCGTACCTCCCCACTTTAAAGCAATTTCCGCCATGACGTCAAGGTACTGGTTAAGTATGCGGCTAAGGTCCCCGGGGGCCGGGTTTTCCGAGGTAGTTGTGAATCCCACGATGTCTTAAAAGAAAACAGTGAGTTTTTTCCTGGCATACGTAAGCGAGAGATCTGTTTCACTGCTTTATATTTTTGAATAGAGCTGCGTCGAAACGTACTTTGAAATCCTGGAAGTCACCTCTTCAAGTTTGGCCGTTCTGCGTGATACCTCTTTTTAAAGGTTGGCCGGCACTCTGTTAAGAGTGGAAACAGGACAGTCAAAATCATCATAAAGCCGGCCAATATGGTCATCCCGGTTATTCAGGGGCCACATACTTAACCAGTTTATATCTTCGTGACCCGGTTAAAACGTAATGGACCGAATACCCTTTTTCTAAAATGCTGTAATTATTTTCTGTAGTCCCGAATTCTTTAACCAGGCCTTTATTGGTTCTGATGCAGATTGTGTATTTGATACGGGGTGAAGGATCATTTGTGAAATCAATACTCTTGCCTATCACTACACCATCCATATATGGATCCGGGGCAACCGGTTTACCAGTCTGTTTTTGAATCTGGAATTCCCGGGATGGCACAGCTTTTTTAATGGCTGGAACTTCCGGTTTCACAGGAAGTTCATATATTTCACCATCTGATACAATCATTAATATAATTAGTACTAATATCCTGTTCATAATTGTCTCCTGGCATATACCTGCTCAGAATTTTATCAATCATTATATTACAGCTTAAACTTAATTTACAGAAGTATTCAGCGATCATGGCCGGACATTAGCCATTATATAACCGGCTACCGCAGACACTGGAACAGCCCAAGACACCACTGGCAGTCGCAGCATGGGATTGTATTTGTATAACAATCCTGTTCAAAAATTTCAGAATAGATATAATCGCATGGAGCAAGGCCGCAATTAGAACAGACGGGGTAATCGTACCTGGCTACACTCGACCGGAATTGTATATATTCATCACTATTCCATATATCAGCAATAGTTCGGGTTTTAAGATTACCGAATGAAACCGGGTTAATAAATTTTTCCCAGCCTGAAATATATGACCGGCACTTATGCCACAGGAAGTGGCATGGATGGATGTCGCCGTTCCAGGAGATAAACACACTGCCTGATTCAATGAAGTCACATCTTTTTAACGCCCTCGGTGCAGATGCAGGGAGACTCAGCTCAATTCCGAATTCATGAGCTGCAGCTTCAGCCTCGCTGAAAACTCTTCCCACTTCCCCGCGGATTTTACTTTCCATATTCATGACACCCTGGAGGTTCAGGAATATACCGCTTCTTTCCGCCTCTGAAATCATATCTTCAACAGCCTGAATTATTCTTTTATCTTCCGGTGTATGGCTGAATCTCCATCTTATACCGTGATACTTCGTTATATCGATTCCTGCGGCAGCTGCGCCATGAAGAGTTTTCTCGTAAAGATTAATCGCCATGTCTGTATTCCTGTCATACGCGGCTTTAACAGACATTCTTTCATCATAAGGAATCAGGTGTGTGACGATTGCAAATTTTGCGCCCCTTGCGGCCGCAATTTCCAGGGCTGGAACAAGTTGATGCAGGTTATCCCTTGTCAGTACAAATTCTATTCCTGCCTTTACTTCCCTGTTAAGCGCAAGGCCCGCCTCCATGAACAGCTGGATTGAGTTTTCAGCATCACTTATATTTCCACCCTTCCTGATTGCACTGAATGTGCCGGGCGTTGAAGCATCCATTGACACGCATACAAGGTTCAAACCCGCTTCAACCAGCGACATGGCCTTATCCCTGCTTACAAGCATCCCGTTTGTCTGGAAACCTATACGCGAATCATTCATCATCCGCCGGGATGCATACCTGATTAAAGTTTCAAGATCGGGATAAAGAACGGGTTCACCAATACCGCTCAGAATAAGAGTATTAATATTACACAACACGGGTTCAATTGCCGGCATCATCCCCATGTCAAAATCGCCATCAACAATGCCGCCCCCGCTGCTCTGCTTTACGCACATTTCGCACAAAAGGTTGCATCTTGTTGTTGTTTCAAGATATACCCGGGACGGGTAACTTAACCTGTAGAGCCCGTTCTCTTCCATATCGATAAATCCAGCCTGTCATCCACCGCCGATTGGCGGGAATATCGCAACTTCATCGCCGGTTTTAATTACTGAATCATAATCTCCATGAATACCATTGATAAAAATAATAGCTGCTTCCTTCTGCCCGATCTCCAGGAGCTTAAGCAGTTCTGATATTGTTGTCCCGTCATTTAAATCAAGATCGGAAACTTCAAACCTGCCAGTCCGCAGTGTTGCGAATAATTTTATTTTTGCTTTCATTGCTTTATCGTTTTCATCAGGGATACCGCTTTTTATATTATATTGATTTTATAATATACTTTTCATCGGAAAGCTTCCCGCTTTTTGATGAATTAAATGATAAATCATCCACTTTAAAGGAAAAAGAGGATCCATGCTTTACCGCAATTTTATTTATTATCCTTACAACATCATCCCTGTCAAAAATCACTCCCCCCGATATAAAGCCCTGTCCCAGGTCACCCAGTATAACATTGAACAGTTTCAGTTTCACAAATACGGTTTTGCCCGTAGCTGAAATATCTTCACCTTTTTCCGTGATGCTCTCCCTCATCGATGCATACGGGCTCCCCATGCGCATCATTGCTCCCACAAGCCCGGGCATTGCGCCTGACACCGCGCATACAGACCCATTGGAAACTTTTACTGAATCCAGGCTGTCAACGGGGTTGTTGTTGTGAAAAATAGTTTTTATTTTATCTTTGATGTAGCTTTCAGGTATACCGCAGGAATTGGTAAGGAATGAACGTATTGATGTTCCCTCTGCAGCTTCCATGTAAAATCCGTTCTGCAGTTCTGAATAAAGAAGTTCACCTGCTTCAGGCAGGTTTTTTATACATATTCTTTTCATAATAATCTGTTTGGCTGCATTCCCGCATGCGCGGGAATGCAGCCAAAATTCAACTGTTACCAGTTGAAAACACTGTCAAGCTCCTCGTCGCTCACTGTGAATACAACATTATGAGGAGGAACCTTTTCAGTGTAAAAGTATCTCGGCAGCCTGTCATCAGCCGATGTAAACCCGGCTTTTTTATTAAACTCGCGCTCTGCACTCAATACTTTCTTGCCCAGTTCCGTGACACCGTCGGCAGTGAGTTCCAGGCCGTAGAAAGCGTTAATCATATCTATGAGCGCCTGGAATGTTTCCGGCTGATCAAGTATCGCGAACGCTATAAAGAGACACATTCCTGTTGAATCTATCGCGGCTGTTGCAATCTGCAGGTTCCTTGAAAGCTCAGCCTGTCCTTCAGGCTTAAGCGGGTCAACGAATCCGCCGCATTTGAGAATGTTTGTCGCTATGCAGTATCCCGCGGTATGGTCAGCACCCATGGGACTTGTGGCGTATGTTACCCCGATTCCCTGGATGGCACGGGGATCATAAGCAGGCATCGCCTGTCCCTTAACTACCGGCGCCCTTTCAACGCCGAATACCTTTGCAGCGATAGCAGCGCCGCTCCCGATAATCCTGCCAAGG
>DAONFG010000066.1:0-13114 GCA_035403465.1 Spirochaetota bacterium
GAGAAGGTGGCCGCCAGGCCGGATGAGGGCATGCGGTTAAGGCATCAGCCCGTACCATGCGTCACATTTAGATCCCCGTCTGCACGGGGATGACCAATTGTTTTCCTCTGCGCGAGACATGAATATTTCAGGATACGACAGAGTAAAATGCATGAGATACTTACAGGTTCATACCGCCGTGGATGTGGAATCTTCGACTGGATGAATTAATGGATGTTGAGTCAATCAATATCCGAAACAGACTTGATCATATCCATCTCTTTCTTCAGAATTGTATTGATAAGCTTATCAACAGATATGTTCTTTTTGCTGGCAGCTTTAAAAAAGAATTCCTTAATCGATTTATCAAGGTATACAGGTATTTCAATTCTATCACGATCAATATAAAATTTGCCCCTTACACCTTTTGAAAAATCATATTCTTTTTTCATTGATCTAACCTTTCCTGTAATAATCTTCCTTTTCCTTATCAGTAGCTTTCCTGGCCGAAATGATACGGATAACATCTTTATGATCAATATACATCCTGTCTGTATGAATTACAACAAGGACTTTTTCCACAGGAATACACCCGATGGTAATCCACCTCTCTTCATTATCAGAATGTTCATTATCATAAATAGAGATGGCACTCCTGTCTGTAAAAACAAGAATCGCCTGCTCAAATGAAACACCATGTTTCTTAATATTTCGTTTATTTTTTTCAGGATCCCATTCAAATAACATATAATTCACCGTGCTGAATTATATACTTAACATATAAAAACGCAAGTTAAAAATTTAATCCCTTCTCCGTGTCTCTGTGTGAGGCATGTTAAGTCCAGGCTACAGCCCGTACCATGCGCAGCCTGTGGATCAGCCAGGACTCTTCCGAAGGTCGCCCGTCTCCACGGGGATGACAAAAATAATTCCAACACCCTCTCTTTGCGCCGTTGCGGCTTTGCGAGAGACCCTTAAGTCCAGGCTGCTGCCTGTACCATGCGTATCAAAGAGATCTCTCACCCGGAGAACTGAAGCGGATTCGAAATGATAACCCTTCTCCCTGTATTGATTACATAAAGTATTCAGACCTGAATGTTCATGCCGGAATTATTCCCGTGAATTCAATCCGGGAGAAGGTGGCCGCCAGGCCGGATGAGGGCATGCGGTCAAGGCCACTGCCTGTACCATGCGTAATATCAAAATCCCGTCACAAAATACCCATTAAAACAAAAAGGTTGTAGAGCCCCCGCCGGGGGACGCCGAATACGGCATATGAACAAGCGAAGTTTATCGGCCGGGGGCGTAATGGCTGGTAAATGTTCATGAATTACAACGAAGCATACTCAGCCGGGGGCTGAAGAGTGAATGCTGATTCATGTACCATGCGTATCAAAGAGATCTCTCACCCGGAGAACTGAAGCGGATTCGAAATGATAACCCTTCTCCCTGTATTGATTACATAAAGTATTCAGACCTGAATGTTCATGCCGGAATTATTCCCGTGAATTCAATCCGGGAGAAGGTGGCCGCCAGGCCGGATGAGGGCATGCGGTCAAAGCATCAGCCTGTACCATGCGTCACATATGGATCCCCGTCTGCACGGGGATGACGAAAATAATTCCAACACCCTCTCTCTGCGCCTTTGCGTGAGAACATTCTTTAATCCCTTCTCCGTGCCTCCAGCGAAGCGGGTGGTGAAATCCTGTTAAGTTGCATGATTACTACGAAGATCAACGACATGGGGCACTGATGGCAGGTTTAATTATTAAAAATATCATTTAAAAATTCTTCTTTCTTCAGAGTTTTCTGCCACTCCCTGTGACGTTTGACAGATTCGATTCTTTTTGTTCTGGGTATATTCAGAAACCTGGCTGTTTCAACCGGTCCCAATTCTTTCATCAGTATTGCTATGCCTTTTTCAAGAATTTCTTCTTCATTCAGATATTTTAAAGATTTCATTTCAGATTCTCCTTTTCACAAAAAGCAACGGGATTCATACATTGAAGTGTAAGATCAGTTTTAAAACACTTGTTTAACAATTTATCATCACATGTAATAAAAATCGATTTATAATATTCAGCAAATGCAACATGGGCTGCATCTGCTATGCCGAATTTTTTTAAAATCAATTCTTCAGTTCTTTTTTTAACAATACCTGTTTCAATTTTTATTGATTTCCCGTAATTATCAAGAAGGCGAAAAAGTTCATTACGTTCAAAATCATCAGTAATTGCCTGAATCTCTTTATTATGTACAACCGATTTCATGAGAATATATTTATTCTCTTTCACTCCGGATAAAATAAGGTTAACTGCGCCTGTCTCCAGATTAATCCGCGCAAAATCCTGATTATCAAAGGGCCTGCAGAGGGTACATACATCAAGATATATTTTTTTCATAAATTTCTGCCAATTCTATTTATATACTGAGTACTCTGATTAAATATAATTCAACCTTTTTATTAATTTTTTAAAAAACAAACTGCAAATAGATGAACACAGATATACACAGATTGTAAAGGATGGAATAATTCTTAAACTATCCGGGCTAATCCTCTTTTACCCGTGTTCATCCGTGTTAAATTCTTTCCTCCCTTTGCGCCTTAGCGGCTTTGCGAGAGACATTCTTTAATCCTTTCTCCGTGTCTCTGTGTGAGGCATGAAAAGTCCATAAACCCCTTCCGGGGGTGGCAGAATGAAGTATATGAATTAATATAAAGATTACTCTGCCGGGGGCTGAAGAGTCCATGCATCAGCCCGTACCATGCGTCACATTCAGATCCCCGTCTGCACGGGGATGACCAATTGTTTTCCTCTGCGCCTTTGCGAAAGGCATGAAAACTTCATTCCATAGCCTGTACAATGCGTAACATCAAAATCACGTTGCAAAATACCCATTAAAACAAAAAGGTTGTAGAGCCCCCGCCGGGGGACGACGAATACGGTTTATAAACAAGCGAAGTTTATCGGCTGGGGGGTGTAATGGCTGATAAATGTTCATGAATTACAACAAAGCATACTCAGCCGGGGGCCGAATATTTCAGAATTAAACTTTGAGATAGCCCCTGACACTGGCAAGAAACAACGCGGAGTTTCTGATCAATTCATCAGCCCGTTCTTTCGACACAGTAAACATCTCTGTATAATCAGCACGCTGGCGAAGATCGAATGATTCATGCAGCCACTTCGACATCTCCCGTGGGAATACACCCTTTTTTACGTATTCTTTATCAAATATTGAGATGACTCCAGTATGTTTAGATGTAGAATTATTCTCTGTAACTATAAGAGCAAGCACTGAATAGAACATCGCGTAATAAGAACGGTTTACAGCAGGCCGGAATTTATCATTCTCGAATAAAAGTCTGGCAGATTGCAGAGATTCATCAGCCTGCTCAAGCCTGTATATGATCAGCTCCTTCAGATGCCCGTTCAAGCAGCTATACCCGTTGATAGTATAGATTTTACAAAGGTGCTGAAGGATACAGCCCCATTCCTGAAATCCTTTTTTGAATACGTCACCGTGGAGATAACCACATCATTATCAAAACCGGTTTGCCATGCGGCATCAATTATTTTTTTGTCAGCTGCTTCATCACAATTATTCACAACAACGCAGACATCAAGATCGGAGTATTCGGAGGCGTTACCGCGAGCACGTGAACCGAAAGCCCATATCTCAGCATCGGGAAACTCATTCCTCACAGCAGCGGCAAACTTTTCTAATACAGACCTGTCTCTTTTATCCATCCTGTTTTCTGCCTTCATAGGGATATTGTTGAACCTGATATATTTATAATAAAGGATGATAGTTTTGTCAACTTAAAAGAGGATGGGCACCTTTGTTATAAATTCATCATAACCTTAATTATGCACAAGGTACATGTAAACCACATGACGGACCGCCCGGTAAATACGCCATTGCCGCATAGAAACAGAAAAAGTGAAGAACAACCCTGTGAAGTTTACAAACCCCTTCCGGGTATGGCAGGTAAATGTACATGAATTACAATGAAGCATACTCAGCCGGGGGCTGAAGAGTCCAGGCATCAGCCCGTACCATGCGTCACATTAAGATCCCCGCATTCGCGAGGATGACAGGCTGCTTAACCTCTGCGCCTTTGCGAGAGACATCCTTTAATCCTTTCTCCGTGTCTCTGTGTGAGGCATGAAAACTTCAGGCATCAGCCCGTACCATGCGTCACATTTAGATCCCCGTCTGCACGGGGATGACAAATTGTTTTTCTCCGTGCTCTCCGTGTCTCCAGCAAAGCGGGTGGTGAAATACTTTACAGGTTTACCCTTCTCCCCTTCAATTCTTCAAAACGGGAGAAGGTGCCCGAAGGGCGGATGAGGGCATGCGGTCCAGGAATCTGCCGGGGACCGGGGGCTGAAGAGTCCAGGCTGCTGAATGTACTATGGTAGCCAGCGAGCGTAAAGGTTCACGTCTGCTTCTACAACGCGGTTCTCAAAATCCCATTCATCTGTAAAAAGTTCACCATCGGTATACCATGCTTCGAAGTTAGGGGTGTCGAGTGATGTTGTCGTAGGATCGGTTGGTTTCGTCGCGCATGTATCAAAAAGAACATACTGCGCATCAAATATTTCACCTTCGGAATAAAATGTTACCAGGAAGTAGCGCTGCTCATACAGATCGCTGTACACTGTCCTGTCGCATGAAATCCATACAGGCAGTATCATTATTAGAATTACTTTAAGTATAAATAATCTCTTTCTTTTCATATTGTATTATCCCGCTGTCATCAACCCTGGTTAATCCCCGAAAGTCATAAATGAATACTCCACTCCCAGATGAAAAACGAAGGATTTAGAGGTCATCTCCCGCTCAAATACGGCAGAGTATTCCGCACCTGCAAGAATTGTCAACCTGTCTCTAATAACAGGAAAACCGAACTGCAGCCCGGCGCTGAGTGAAGGGGCCCATTCCCTGATCTTTACAGCAGCGTAACCTCCGGTGGACACCGGTTCGGTAAAGTCGATGCTGTTGTAATTATAACCGACGCTGAAAAGCGGGGCTATGAAGAATCCCCTGTATATTTCAAAGGGGAACCTGGCGTATAACAATACGGGGATTATAAATGCTTTGTCAACATTGCTTGACATGGTAATGTCAAGGTCATCTTTTACAACCAGCCACGTAAAACCCGCGGCCAGGCTCAGGTCCATGTTAAACAGGGTCCGGTCATTCAGTGATATCCCCGTGTTGTGAAGGGTCAGGCCTGCTGTCGCCCCGTAACCTGATGAGAATATCTCCGCCAGTGTTTCTCTCGGCATCATGTAATTGCCAAGAAGAAACACCGAGAGCCGCGGATGCACATCCCCTGTGGCGGTTTCTTTTTTTACCACGGGTCGCTTTTTTTTATCAGCCACTGTTTCATCAGGTGTTTTTTCAACATTATATGTTTCACCTGGAGTTTTATCATCATACGTTGTACCACCGGGTGTCTTCCCGCCGGATGTTTTACCATCAGGAATTATTTCTTTAACGCTGAAGGACTGCTCAGTGTTCTCCCGCTTTTTTATAAAGTTATAAATTGTTTTCAGGAAAGTTTCTTCATCGGTGTATATGCCCTGGAGCATGTAGGATTTATCCTGATCTATAATGCGGAAGCGGTAGTAAAGGCCCTCTTTTTTATCCTGGAACGAGAGGCCTGCAGGCAGGTATGGAAGCAGGTCCTCTTCGTTGTATGTAATCTTCCCGGTTTCCAGGTTGGAGTATATGGCGTCTGTTGAAAAATAAAACTGCATGCGATCTACTTTTATTCTTTTCCATGAATAGAAGGTATCCTTCAGTTCTATAACCCTCTTCTGCCCTGATTCATCGGGCATGGTGGAATAATTGACCTCGAATGCTTTGCCTGTGCCGTCAATAAGGCTGTACCTTGTGGAGTCTTTTTCGTCTGACGGGCCTGAACCTGTCACCTTTACGCTAAAGCGGTCCCAGCCGGCCCCGAGCAGAAAGAGGGAGATGAAGATGGTAATTGCAGCTGCACGATAGATTTTCATGTTCATGTCCCCTAATTTTTCATAAGGAGTATTTTATCAAAAGGCTGGATGTCACCGGTGTTCATGCGTTTAAGCACTTTCGCTTTCATCCGGATTCCGGCCGGGTAAAGTTCCACCATGGCAAGTATCCTGTTCTCATGGTTAAGTATATACGCGCGGTCCCCTTTACCTATGGCTATGTATGGATTAACAACCACAAGCATGTCCCCCTTTGTTCCGGGGTCAATCACGTACCCGTGTTCACCGCTGGTTTTGGCGTAATATGTAAGTGCATGCTTGTACAGTTCAAGAAGCTGCTCCGAGTCACCTGCCTTTTCGGTTTCCCTGCTGGCTTCATCACGCGAGGCTTTCAGTTCCTTTTCATACCTGGCCAGTACGGCTTCATACTCACGTTTCTGTTCTGCCATCTCTGCATCATGCAATGCTTTCAGTTCCGCGTCGTTTTTTTCAAGCTGGATAATTTTCGCGTCAGAATCCTGCCTGTACGATTTTACCTTGAGTGTAACGGATTTATCATAGTCGGCTTTCTCTGCGGCTGCCTCCTTCTTCAGGGCTTCCATTCTGCCCATTGTCTCTTCAGCTTTTTTTTCGCTCTCAGTTATGCGCTCTTCGTAGGCCTTGCGGGTCTCTTTTATTTTCTTTTCGTTTTCGGCTTCCATGGTTTTACGTATGCGTTTCTTCTCTGCTTCGGCAATCCCGGATTTTTCCAGCTTTTTAAGGGCAAGGGCGTTTTCCCTGCGCATCCTCTCGATCTCCGCCTGCATGGCCTTCTTTGACATGGCAATTTTTGTGTCTATGCTGCCAAGTTCAAGTTCAGCCTTTTTAAGTTTGTTGAAGAGTTCTGCAAGGTTAAGGTCTTCAAAGTCGGTGATCCCCACTGAAATCCGGTCTATGTCGCGCTGGATACCGTAAGTAAACCATGCTGTGAACAGCAGCAGGATAAGGGTGAATATTAAAACAGCTTTATAAACAGGGCTGCTTTTGTTTGCCCTTGTGGATGCAAACTCTTCGGCTAAATTGTAGACACGCGAGTCATCCTCTTCGACGCCAGGGTCTTTGCTCAGGAACAGGCTCGTTATCCGGAATTCGCTGTTCTTATCTGCAGCATCTTCTGAACTTATTTTTTTTCTGGTTCTGCTCATATATAAAATCCTGTTTCATTATTCCCGGGCGCGGGATATACGTTTATTTCGAATCCATGGTCCATATTCCGTTCCAGTTACCAGGGGAGATTCCGTCTTTTGTCCTGTGTAATAAAACTTCTGCCGGGGGAAGCGAACAATCTTTGAAGAAGGAACGGGCTTTATTCCATTCACCTTTATAATACAGTTTAAGACCGGCTGAATAATTGCCCATTTCCCTGCGCATCGCTGGAGTGATGTCGCTTTTAATAACAGGCCAGTAGATCCTCTTCCCCTCGGCCTTTCCCTTTACCCTCACCATGTCAAGCTCTAGGAATTCAAGCCCGTGATCGGGCACGTTTTCAATTATATCGTTTTTAATGTATTCAGAACAGATAACCGGCGCCTGGTACACACGGTTAAGGCCTTCAAGCCTTGATGATGAGTTGACCGTGTCGCCTATGACGGTGTTGGTCATGCGCTCGTAGGAACCTATGTTTCCGTAAAAGACGTCGCCGCCGTCTATACCCACACCAACCTCGATAAGCAGTGCCCTGAATACACGCTCCTCCTGTGCTGTGAGCTTTCCGTTTTCAGCTATGATTTTTTCATACACTGCTTCCATCTCGGCACGGATCTCGGCTGTAACCTCGTGAATTTTGTATCCCGTAAGCACGGCCTGGTAGGATTTAACCCGGGCTGAATTTTCTCCGAATACGCCGTAAACAACAAGCAGGGCGTCGCCTATTATTGAGCCGATAATCCCTTCATGCTTCAGTATTATGTTGATAACACGTGTATAATGAAGGTTAAGAAGATTTATAATGTCAGTGCCCAGTACCTCGGTCATGTTGGTAAAACTTTTTATGTCAGAAAAGAGGCAGGTAAGTTCCCTTTTGGACCCCTCGAGCCTGACTGTTTTTTCAGCATAGGCCTTGAGGACAATATCCCGGTTGGTGAATTTCTGAAAGATGTTCATCATCCTGTTGATAGTATCAGACAGGCTGTTAAAGGCCATGCCCATAAAGGTTACATCGTCCGGCTGACTGCCCTGCATATCAATGAGTTCTATACTGTTCTTCTGTATCATGGCCATGATACTTTCTGTAATATTCCTTATGAAGCGCAGAATGTAATCTATGATAAACACCCCTACCAGGGCGCATGCGATTGTGATCAGCAGGATCATCACCGATATTTTTTTAAATATCCTGTTGGAATCCTCGTTGAACTCGCTGAACTCCTCGGCCCTGATCAGAAACATGTCCCAGTTGGTATTGAATTTATATACGCCAAAGTATTTTTCACCGCCAAGGGAAAACGAGATAAAACCTTCGTTGGCCTCCCGTCCCAGGTTCTCGGTCATTTCACGCAGAACTTCTGTGTCGGTAAAGGCATCGGTTTTCCCGATTCCCGAGGCCATCATCCCTATGCCCCCATCCCTTTTAATTCCAAGCATCAGTGACTTACCGTGTTTAAAATCAAGTACAGCGCGCTGCTCTATCTGGTTAAAGGCTTCACCCCTGTTCTGCCTTACGCTGTAGAGTTCATACTGGGTGTTGGCAAAAGTGTATATTTCTTTCAGGTCCCTGGCCAGCAGCTGGCGCATCAGCTTGACCATTTCGCCGCTGTACAGCTTTAAGCTGATATAGTGTGAGGAGAAATTTGAAAGGAGTATAAAAAGAATATATACCAGGACAATCTTCGTGGTAATCGGGAAGATGCGCTGCTTTCCTATTTTACGGCCTGCAACGAAGTGGAAAGCATTTTTAAACCATTTCAGTATTATCATATGTAAATCCATTCAGTTCAGGGATGTTGATTTATAGTTTATATTGAATCATTAGTGGATGTCAAATGTTTTTATTAAAACATATAACCCTGAAATACTCTTATATCCCGCAGCCCGAACCATGCGCAGCCTATGGATACCCGTCTTCACGGGTATGACAGACTCCTTACCCTTCGCGCCTTCGAGGGAGGCATTCTTTAATCCTTTCTCCGTGTACGATGTGCGACGCGCAAGGATGCGCTAGTGTCGAACACTGGCACGGATGCCATTTTGTGTTCGACCCTCCAGCGAAGCGGGTGGTGAAATACTTTACAGGTTTCCCCTTCTCCCTGTATTGATTACATAAAGTATTCAGACCTGAATGTTCATGCCGGAATTATTCTCGTGAATTCAATCCGGGAGGAGGTGGCCGCCAGGCCGGAGGAGGGCATGCGGTAACAACAACAATCTTTTACCCTCTGCCGGGGGCGTAATGGCTGGTAATTGTACATGTATCACGATCAGTATATCAGCCGGGGGCATTAAGTCCAGGCTTCTGCCCTTTACTCTCTATACCTTCTCCTCAGGAAGAACTTGCATATCTCGATGAAAGGTATAATCGTAACCGACACTCCAAACACAACGCCCCAGTCCGCTGCTGTCATTGAAAATGTCCCAAACGCGTTCTGCAGTACCGGCAGGTATATTACAAAGAGTATAAGTGTTACCTCCCACGTGATGGCAGTGTTAAGCCATCTATTCTGAAAAGGTTTTTTGAATACCGAATTTCTGTCAGATCTGAAATTGTATGCCTTGAAAAACTGGATAAGCACCAGTGACGCAAATACGATTGTCATGATTTCACTTGTGCTCCTGCCTGTGTGCATGGCCCAGAAGTAGAGTGATGTGTTAACCAGTGTTGACCACAGTCCCCCGGCAACTATGAGCAGTATAACCGGCCGGGAGAATATACCTTTATTAATTTTCCTGGGGTGCCTTTTCATAATACCAGGATCAGGGGGATCAACTGCCAGCGCCAGCGCGGGCAGGCCGTCGGTCGCAAGGTTCACATAGAGAATCTGAACGGCAGACAGGGGAAGAGGAAGCCCCATCATGGATGTTGTAAGCATCAGGCCTATCTCGCCTAAATTTGATGAGAGCAGGTACATGAGGTACTTCTTGATGTTGCTGAATATAATCCTTCCCTCCTCCACCGCTGCTACAATAGACGCGAAGTTGTCGTCCGTAAGCGTCATATCAGCTGCCTCTTTTGAAACATCTGTACCGGTGATTCCCATTGCCACACCGATGTCGGCCTTCTTGAGAGCAGGCGCGTCATTGATCCCGTCACCGGTCATTGCCACCACCTCGTCAATCGACTGGAGCGACTGGACTATCCTGAGCTTGTGTTCAGGTGAAACCCTGGCGCAGACCGATATCCCTTTAATCGAATCCCTGAGTGTCAAATCATCCATCGAAGCGATATCGTTACCGGTAACAACCCTCCTCCCCCCGCCCAGGAGGCCCAGTTCACCCGCGATGGCCCCTGCCGTCGCCGGGTGGTCACCAGTTATCATCATGATCCCTATACCTGCGCTCCTGCACTTATCTATCGCTGCACGGGCTTCAGGGCGCGGCGGGTCAATCATGCCTATGAGTCCCAGGAAGACAAGCCCAGTCCCCGTGTCTGAAACACTCCCCGTTTCCCTGTATGCTGCGGCTATAACGCGAAGGGCATCAGTGCCGAACGCTGCAACGTTCCCCATTATCCGCTCCCTGGTTTCAGGCGTCAGATCGTTTACCATTCCGTTCGCGAACACACTGGTCGACGCGCCGAGTATCTCCTCTGCCGCTCCCTTGGCAAACGCGATTCTGCCGCCCGCGTGATTATGGAGGGTTGTCATCCTGCGGCTTTCAGTTGTAAAGGGGATCTCGTCAATCCGCTCATACTCAGCTCTTAACGATGCCGGATCCATACCGGCCTTCTCTGCTGCTGTTACAATTGCACCTTCAGTGGGGTCGCCGTTCAGTTCGCGTTTATCACCATTTAACGTGAAGTGCGCGTCAGAACATAACGCTGCAGCCTTAAGCAGTACAAGTATCCCGTCATCAGGTTCTACAACCTGCCCGTTACCGGTAAAATCACCGGCAGGGTCATAGCCGCTCCCGGTCACATCGACAATCCTGCCGTTTCCTGTCAGCAGCCTGCGCACGGTCATTTCGTTCTTCGTAAGTGTCCCGGTCTTGTCTGAACAGATCATGCTTGTACATCCAAGGGTCTCAACTGCGGGCAGGTACCTTACCAGGGCATGGCGCTTTACCATGCGCTGTACACCTATGGCCAGCGAAATCGTCACCACTGCCGGAAGCGCCTCGGGCACAACCGCAACCGCGAGCGCGATTCCAAAAACGATCATGTCCAGCAGGGGGTGGTCCCTTGCAACACCCAGGATTACAACGACCGCCACCAGGAGGAAAGCGGCCTTTGCCAGGATCCTCCCCACACGGTCAAGGTTCTTCTGCAGCGGTGTAATGACCTTACCGGCATGCTGCAGCATCTCTGCGATGCGTCCAAACTCGGTACCCATGCCCGTGGATGTCACAATCCCCCTGCCCCTTCCGTATGTGACAGTGGTGCCTGAAAAGACCATGTTTCTCCTTTCGCCCGGTGTCGCATCCTGGGTTGCCACGTAGTCCCTCTCTTTCGGGACCGGCAGGGATTCACCAGTAAGGACTGCCTCGTCAGCCTGCAGGTTAACGGCCTCCACCAGCCGCGCGTCAGCAGGGACCCTGTCACCTGATGCAAGAAGGATAATATCCCCGGGTACAAGTTCGGATGCCTGTATGCGTTTTTCTATGCCCCCGCGCAGGACAGTGGCAAGCGGGGCCGCCATATCGCGCAGGGCCTCGAGCGCCCTTTCAGCCCTGAACTCCTGGATAAACCCCAGGAGAACGGCAAACATTATAATGACACCTATTGCCACTGCCTCGACAACATGCCCCAGGATGCCCGAAAGAATGGTCGCAATTATCAGTATGATTATCAGTGTGTTTTTGAACTGATCAAAAAACAGGAGTACGGGAGATGCCTTCTTTGAAGCTGTAATCCTGTTTTCACCGTACAGCTTCCGCCTTACAGGCACCTCGCTGTCATGGAGTCCGGCAGATATATCGCATTTAAGATTGGCGGCTGCTTCAGGATATTTCATGCAGTGCCATAACATGAAATGATTATTTTCATTCATTTGAATACCCCCGGTACAGGATAAATATGAGCATACAAAAAATAATATCTGATAATATAATGATGTCGCGGGATATAATCAATAAATCGGTTCGCGGGGACCATTATCACAGTTAACATTCTTGACAGAAAGGGTCATTATTTGCAATTATAGCCTTTAAAATAATTATATTTAAAATATTCATAACCGATTATAACCGGTAGAACAGAATGAATCCAACTGATAAAAATGATAATACAAAAGATAACCAGGTCGAGGTTAAAGCTCTCAGTCCAGGTCACAGGTTTGCATTCGATGTATATGACAGTGAAAACAACCTGGTTCTTGAAGCCCATACACCCGTTACGCAGGCTATCCTTAACCACCTCAGGGCCTCGGGCATAGAACGTCTTTATTTTGATCCGTCCAAAGCCGGGTCAGCAGGTAATGATAAAGTTCCGGCGCACAAATCCGTGCTCTCGGAAGAACTTAAAAATGAAACGTATGCCCACACTAAAAATCTTCTCGAAGAGATGCGCTACAGCTTCATCAATCACCCTGGCGAGTCAATAAGCAAGTCAACTATCGACAAGTCACGGGCCCTTGTAGACAGGATCATAGCCGAGACAGATAAAAGCAGCGACGGGGTCTTTGACATTGTTACAAAGCTGAAGGATATGGACGATTACTATTACCAGCACTCAATGAATGTTTCCATCCTTGCATCAATACTTGCCTCAAGGCTCGACTTCAAGGCCGAACTGCAGTCAGCCATGGGTGTGGGCGGGCTCTTCCATGACATAGGTTTTTCATCCATATCAAAAGAGATACTGAACAAGGCAAGGCTGAGCGACAGCGAGTTTGATATCATGAAAAGCCATACCCATGTGGGATACAAGTTCGTCGAGAAAAATCCGCGCATGCATGATATCGAAAAAAGGATCATCCTGCTGCACCACGAACGGGCTGACGGCGAAGGTTACCCGTACG
>DAONFG010000067.1:0-12856 GCA_035403465.1 Spirochaetota bacterium
GGGAATAACACGGTCGTGCATAAATTTATAGCCGCTGCATGTCATATATTTTTTCAGGACATCGTGTTCATTGTAGAATTCCTCACGTACAGGTAGGCAGTCTTTTTTGCGCGCATAGTATATGATCTTGCCCCATACAACTGCTGCTCCCTTTTTAGGTTTCAGCACAACACGATAGCAGTCATGGCCGTCAACAGTCTGCGTGCCGTCAAGCGTATGGTAGTAATCCTTAGTTATGCTCGATTCCTTTACTATGTCGTCATTAGTGAAATCAGATCCCATCCAGGACTGGAGCATCATTGACGGGGAGATTTTAATGTCCTTCTTGAGTTTAGGGATATACTGGCGCAGCTCCTGGTCTATGAGCAGGAACCTGTTGCCTGCATCCTTTTCGGGCGCTGTTATTTCCGAGAAGCTTTTTTTCCTGAGGCGGTTCTCCCAGGTTTTCAGTTCCATTGACCTGGTCCATTTCCTGGTTTTTATGATTATCTCAACTTCGGATATTGCAGATTTGCCCTTTATGGCCTCTTCTGATTTGCGGATTATTTCAGTAGCATCCTGTGCATAAGCGCCTGAAAACTGAGCTATAAACAACACTGAAAAGATTAAAACAGATAGCGATTTTTTCATTTCCTGCATCCCGGATTATTTATTGAATAATATTACATTTTAACCGGAAAATCACACAATAATGCAATTATTATGGTCTATATTTTCTTCTGCAAACTACAGGGATTTACCAATATTGATCACAATTTTTTAATGCTACATAATATTTTACTTGCTAAAAACAATCATTCATGCAGAAATTTAAAATAACTATAAGTCTTATGCAGATTTGCGGATACAGAAGGTAGTTTTGCAGGAAAAAAGAACAAAAAATCTTGCTCACTTTCACCCGGGGGAGATACTGCTGGACGAATTTCTTTTGCCATTTAACATCACGAACGACAAGCTGTCAAAAGACACCAATATAAGCATCAATGAAATCAATGAACTCATCACAGGGAAAATGCATATAAACGAAGAAATCGCATCCAGACTTGCCGATTTCTTCGGAACCACTCCGCAATTCTGGCTGTCCCTCCAGAGTAATTACGACAGCGCAATACTCAAGTAGACGAATCCTTAAGCCTGAACTTTTTAACAAATTTTGCCGCTTCAAGTCCTGCGACGCATCCTTCACCCACTGCTTTTGCAATCTGCCACGGCGGTCCGCAAATATCGCCCGCAGCATAGATACCGGGAACATTGGTCTCCTGCTGCCTGTTTACAACAATATGCTTCATATCATCATCCATTGCCACACCAATGAATCCCGCAAGCTCCATGGCACCCTTTGCGCCAAGCTCGATGAACACCGCATCGGAAACAAGTTTTGTACCGTCATCAAGGAGCACTCCTTCAACATTTTTGTCACCTTCAATTGCCTTTACCTTTTTCCCTTCATGGACAACAACACTGCTTGCAGAGAGCTGTTTATATAGTGTATCGCCCACTTCGATCTTCTCTGCTACAAGATGAACAATATTGGTGTAGGCAACAAGTGTAAGTGCGCCTGTCACAGCAGCGCTTCCCGTACCGGTTATCACGACAGGTTTGCCCCTGAAAAAATTGGCATCGCAGTCAACGCAGTAGCTTACGCCATAACCGCGCAGTTTTGTTTCGCCCGGAACATTGAGCGAGTTCCTGGACACACCGATGGTTATTATAACGGCCCTGCTCCTGATTGCTATACCGCTTTCAGTAGTAACAGTTACATAATCCCCGTCATGGGAGATTTCGACTGCGTCCTCTTCGAGTATATCCGCACCAGCTGCAACGACCTGTTCGCGCCCCTGGTTCAGCAGATCCTCACCCTTTATATTCGTAAGACAGCAATAGTTCTCTATGTGCGCCTTGAATATACTGCTCTTTTCGGGATGGCCCATGACAAGCACCGAAACCTTTGCCCTTCCTGCATGTATTGCAGCCTGCAGCCCTGCAGGTCCGTGTCCAAGTATTATTACTTCATATTCATTTTTTATCATAATCAATCCTTCTGAGTTACATATATCAGGGTAGAAGTATCAAAACCCAGTGACGCAGCCTTCTGCACCAGTCTATCAATAATTTTTTTATCCGGATCAGGAGTCCTCGCAAGTATCCAGAGATATGATTTGTCAGGGCCGCACACAAGTGAGTAGGTGTACCCGGTTTTATCAAGCTCCATGATATTATATGAGCCATAGAACGGACCGAAGAATGACACCTTTAGTTCACCGGTCTTTGTGTCGCCTGTAAAATAGGCCTTGCCCTCTATATCATTCCACTTATTTTTTAAAGTATTGAATCCCCGGTTTATCACTTTTACTCCGCCGTCATCGCGAAGTGAATATTCAGCTGAAACCTTAATAAGTCCCCTTTCAAAAGAATGGTCAAGCCTTGCTATTTCGTACCATTTGCCAAGGTACCTGCTCAGGTCAAAATCTTTAACTGTATCGACTCCCTCGGGAACTGACACCGAAGAACAGCCTGTTATGATCACTGAAAGCAGAAAAATAATTATTTTCTTCATAATTTCCCCATCACTTTTAATTAATATGCAAAATTATTCTTCATCCCTTTCATATTAATAAACATCAAACATCAAACTGTTACAAATATTTTTTACCCCTGCCTGTATTCGCGTATTTTACTTGATTATATTCAATATTAACAGAATATTTATCACTCGTTGTCTCAACATAAGTATAGAGGAACTTAATATGAAAAAAATACTGCTCTTTGCAGCAGTTTTAATAACACTTCTTGTTTCATGGAACAACGTGTACGCGCGGTCATGGGATGACCTTGATGCAGGTGAACACGAAATATACGGCAGCGAGCGCGAGGAAAAGTTCCCGGTTAAGGCCCTTTTCATGGAGATGGAGGAGTGGGAGAACCATTACTCCTTCATGTTCATGTGGCTCTTTAAATACACTGACTATCCAAGGTACAAATCAACAATGTTCATGCCGTTCTACTACGGCCTTGAGAGCAAAATCGACAACAGGTCAATGACTGTTATTCCCCCGCTTCTTACATACCTTGAGCGTGACGGAACTTATTACAAAAAATTTATTTTATTCCCGCTCTATTATTCAGACGTGGACAGCACGGAGACAAACCGTTCGATTCTCTGGCCTTTAATATGGTGGGGTAACTCACATTACGAGTCATGGCGCAGTTCGTACCAGTTGTTCGTTCCCCTGCTCTGGTTCCATACAAGCGAATTGAACCTGAATTCTGATTCCGGCGAATCGGTATGGATCAATCCCCTCCTGTTCAGTTACAGTCACCGTGAAAACGGTAAAGAGGATGAATATCTGTGGTGGTCTCCGATCATCCCACTGCTCACCTTTCAGAACGTTGACAGCTACGGCGGGCACAGAAACTTCTTCATGCTCCTGGACTATTCATGGGAAACCATTGACAGTGTTGATACAATAAAACGGTTCTGGCTGCTGCCCCTTTACCTGTGGCAGGCAGGGAGTAACGGCTACACATATATTGCCCCGCCTGTATATGTGCATGAAAGATACACAAACGGAGATTATTACCTGCACTTGTTCCCGGTCTTTGCAGTATGGAAGGACACATCTTCAGATAAAACAAAACAGTTATTAACACCTCTATTCGTCAGGCGCAAAGTCACAGAGACCGGCAGCGGTGATGAACTCTATTCTAACTTCTTCTTCCCTCTGCTTCCGGTATTCTTCAGGAGCAGCGACAAAAATTACGGCACACATACAAATATCGCGTGGATCCTTGACTGGGAGAGCAATACAGACGGCAGCATGAAAACATTCTGGCTGGCCCCGTTTGTTTTTCATGAATTTGCAGACTACGGTTACAGGTTTTATTTTCCGTTCTACATGAGGCCGCAGTGCGCAGAGGACCAGGGGTATTCATGGAGCCTTTTTCACTTCCACGACTGGTCTTCATCTGATGATACGGTCTGGTCATGGCTGTTTTACAAAAACACGCAGAACAACGGCAGCTGGTACTACCATTTTTTACCGCTGTTTTCAGCATGGCACGAAACAGGCACAGAGACCGAAAACCAGGTGATAACCCCTTTATTTTCGCGCAGGAAGGTTACCGACACCGCTACCGGTGAAAACATATACTCGAACTTCTTCCTCCCCATCATTCCGCTCTTCTTCAGAAGCAGCGGCCGTACTGAAGGTACACACACAAACATAGCCTGGCTGCTTGATTGGGAAAGCAATACAGATTCAAGCATGAAAACATTCTGGTTTGCGCCGCTTGTATTCCACGAGTTCAAAGACTTTGGATACAGGGTTTACCTTCCCTTCTATGTACGGCCTTCGGGCTGCAGCGAACAGGATGGTATATCGTTCAGCCTGTTCCACTACCACAGGTGGTCGAAGACATACGATACATTATGGGCATGGCTGTATTATCACAACAACGAGTACATTGAACCTGAAGCGGGAAAAGAAGAGGTTTCCGGTGACAGGACATTGTCTGAATACTACAGGCACATTCTGCCTGTTTACTGGTCATGGCAGAATCCTGAAAGCAGCGGCAGCCTTGTACTTCCGGTTTACCTGAACTACAGGGACAGCTACACAAAGCTGCACATTAATCTTACGGGCGTTGCAGTTAAAACTTTCACCGGCCCGTTTAAACCTGACCTGATGATTGATATTGAAAAAAAAGATGAAAACTGGTTCCTTGACACAGACATTTCATGGCTCTACGACGCGGCAAGCTTTTCATGGCGGACTCCTGTTACAGGCAGGAACAACGATCAGCCCGGCAACGATGAATTAACCGGGCCCGACGAAAGGCCGGTATCAATTAAAAAACGCACCACAAGCAGGGATGATTCGATAAATTATTTCGGCTGGGATTTTCTTTTCGGATGGATGGCATACAGGCACGCTGACACGCGGTATCACTGGAGGGTCCTGCCGCTCGCATGGTTCACATATGACGAGGCATCAGCTGACAGGTTAAGGATGATATTGCCCTTCTATCTTTCATACTATTCGGAAGAGACAAAAGAGGGCTACTTTATGCTTGCACCCTTCTATGCATCGCAGAGCGAGGGTGATTCCTACAAACGCGGGTTCCTGGTAAATTTATTCTGGGATGAGTATAACGCTGAGGAAAACTACAGGGAGAAGACCATACTCTGGCCATTCATAAACTGGCACTATTCACCTGATAAATACGGTTTCAGGTTCTTCCCTTTCTACTGGTACAGGAACTGGAAAGAGGGTGAGGATACTATTTCACGTTCAATCTCCCTGCTGCACTACAGCATGAGCATAAAAGATATTAATGGCGGGTATACCTACAGGCGACGGATAAACCCGTTATACTACATGCACGAAAGTTCGGGTGAAACGGGCGGATCATACACATTCTTTGCCCCGCTCCTGCCACTCTACTATTACGGGGCAGATACTGAAACCGGTGACAACGGTCTCGAGATGAAAGACTCACTTTCAATCTCACCTTTACACATATTTTCCAGACACTCAGTTAAGAACAAAACCGAATCAGCAGATTCATCAACATTGATGATCCCGGTAATTCCGCTGTTTTACAGGAACTCCGGCGGGAATTATTCGCACTGGAACTTTCTTGGTCTGTTCGACAGTTGCACTGACACTGACTACAGCAGATACTTCATGCTTCCTTTCTTTTATACATCGCAGAAGGGTGACCTGAAGTACAGGAACATACTGGGAATCATCGACTGGGAAACAGGCGGCGCTTCGGGCGGATCTTCCATGTTCCTGCCATTCTACATGTGGCATGGCGGCGATGAGTCCAGACTCACACTGCCCCTGCTCCTGTCCAGTTTCAGCAGCGGCAAAGACTGGAATACAAAATTCATTGCAGGCACCTACTGGCACTCTTCACCCGACTACAGGCATCAGAACATACTTATGCTTTATGATCACACGTGGTATAAATCTGATAACAGGGAGTACGATGAATATGATTACCTTTTTACTCTTGCCGAAGTTGACATCTCCCCTGAACTATGGGAGATGCGAATGGCATGGGGAGCGTTGTTTGAATACTCAAAAAACCGGAACAATGATTTATACGATTTTGACGCCCTGCTCTGGTTCGCAGGTGCTGATAACGAACGGGGCGGGTTTCACCACAGGCTGATGCCGGTATGGTACTACCAGTCATATTCGCAGAACGACTGGTTCCTTGTTATTCCGCCGCTCCTCAGCTACTTCAGCGAAGACGGAAGCGGAAAATTTGACCTGGCGCTTCTTGGACTGCTATACTACAGGAATGAAAACCGTTACGATTATGAAGACAGGAGACACATACTGCTTGGCATCCTGTACGATGAAGTAAAAAGCCCGGAAAGAAGGTACCATGCACAGGGCAGTCTCTGGGGCCTCCTGTGGAATTATGAAACAGAGGAAAAAACAAACTTCACTAAATTTACAATACTTAAAGGTCTCTATAAATACGTTGAAAAAGATGGTGAAGGTGAACATACATTTTTCTGGTTCCTGTAATCTGAAAGTTTATTCTTGACACTTAATATGGAAATTATTGTACTAAAAAATAAAGCCACGGAGGCACGGAGTACACGGAGATACTGGTAATATCTTATACTTATTTACCATCATATTAAAAAAGCTTTTTTAAAATTAACAAAATTCATTCAATTCGAATTGAATTTTTATATGATTTACAAACTCCGTGCCCTCTGTGTCTCTGTGGCAAAAATACTATTTCAGGTGACAACGTGGAAAATCTTACAAAAGCCCAGATTGGCAGAATAGCAATTAAGACCTTCAAGACAACAGCAGACGCGCTTTCTCTCAGGGGTTACTACAAACCATCAGGACGCTCAGGCCAGACACTCGAAGAGAGCCTCAAGATGCTGTCTCCCGAAATATACGGCACAATGAATGACCCCCGCATCATTGAACTTAAAGGACTCGAATACGTGTTCGACCGTCTGCCAAGGGGGATCGAAGAGTGTTCACGCATAATACTCACCGCAGAAGAGCACCTTGACCAGACCGCATTTGAAAAAATTGTGCCGTTAAAACGCAGGCGGGTATCCTACCGCATCAGCGAAAGCGAAATAAATTTTATAATCACCCAGGGCATGAGCGAGATATACGACATACTTACACACCTCACCTTCCTTAACATCGAGTCACACAAGATCAAAAACCAGATGTCAGACGAAACAGGGCAGACATCACAGGAATGGATAACACTTGAGCACACCGTTAAATCCGGTGAACTTCACGGTGCGGAGCTTGACAAGGCGCTCTGGAACCTGAGCATTATTCTCGGCAGGACATTCCAGGAGACCAGGGAAGCGTTCCTTTACCTTGAAGAATCACGCAAATCCCCGGGCAGCAATAACGGGCTCTTCAAGATCATATACAACATGGGCAGACGGGCCCGCGAGGACGACAACAACCGCGACAGCATGCTGATGATTTATTTTACGCCTTCACTGCGAGACATGATCGGGCGGCACAAGTTCGGCAGGGCATGGGCTGAATCAATGAAGAGCAGGCTTCTTGAACTTGGATTCCACGGCAGGCCCATACATATAATAAGCGCGAACATGCACAGCGTAATGAACGCCCTTTACGCGTACGGTGCGCTTAAATCAGACCCGGTATCCGGAGAGTCCGACCTTTACGAGTTTATACCGAAAGCGAGAAATTATAAAGATATAATTAAAAAATATGCGCTGGAACACGGGCTCTACGAAGTTCCTGATACAACCGGTTTTTCAATAGACTGCCAGATTATAGATATGGAAAAATTCGGTGATACGGAGCTGCATCCTGCCATAAATATAAAACCGGCCGCAGGTAAAGCAGGACATCCGGTAATTATAGTTATGGATTACGCTTTCGGCGCGCAGGCATTTGAAGTGATGGATGAACTGCTGAGCCCTCATTTTCACGAGACCGAGATAAAACAGTTTCACTTCAGGTCTATCTCCATAATGGGCAAGGCCGGTATACTGCCCGGCCAGAAGGGTGATATCATGCTGGCCTCTGCTCATGTTTTCGAAGGAAACCCGCACAACTACATAGTTGATAATGACCTTAAACCCGAGGACTTCGACGGTTCAATACCTGTTTTCACAGGCCCGATAGTAACAGTTCTGGGCACATCTTTGCAGAACAAGGATGTACTTGAAAAATTCCAGAAATCCTCATGGCGGGCAATCGGACTGGAGATGGAGGGAGGCCATTACCACAGGGCAATCAATGCTGCTGTTATACGCGGACATATTGCAGGTAACATAAAGGTCAGGTACGCATATTACGCCTCTGACAACCCGATAATAAGCGGCCAGACACTTTCAGCAGGCGGCCTTGGCGAAGAGGGGATCAAACCTACCTACATGATAACACGGGTAATACTTGAAAAAATTCTTGCGTAATTCGTTTCACCATCGCATGTATAAATTTTTTCATTCCCGCGGAGGCGGGCGACCGGAGGAAAAGCCCTGGCTAATCTCCCCTTGCATAAGCATGGATTCCCTTCTACAAGGGAATGACATATTGATTCAGAATTACGAATTATTTATACTCCCTGATCTCCATTTCACCCTTGACCGCGAAATAAACTCCCTCTTCAAGGGCTTTCATCTCATCCTCTCCCGGGTAGACCACAACCTGTGCGATAAACGCGACCTTCTCCTCAATCCATTTACACAGCATTTCATCATACGCTACACCACCGGTAAGTACTATGGCGTCAACCTTACCCTCAAGGACAGTGGACATCGCGCCTATATCCTTGGAGACCTGGTATGCCATGCCGCGGTATATAAGTTCAGCCTCCTTATCCCCTGCCTTGACCTTCCGGCTCACGTCATAGGCGCTGTTGGTGCCAAGGTAGGCAACAAGTCCGCCCTGGCCGGTCAGCTTCTTTTTCATTTCATCATGAGAATATTTACCTGAATAACAGAGTTTTGCTAGATCCGCGACCGGAAGGCTGCCGCACCTTTCAGGTGAGTAAGGGCCCTCACCGTCAAGACCGTTATTAACATCAATAACACGGGCATTCGTGTGAGCACCCACGGTTATGCCTCCTCCAAGATGAACTACTATCAGGTTCAGGTCTTCGTATTTAATTCCCCTCTCCCTTGCATACCTTCGCGCCACAGCCTTCTGGTTAAGTGCGTGAAAAATACTGATGCGCGGAATTTCAGGCATTCCCGAGAGCCGGGCAATAGGTTCAAGCTCGTCAACTACTACCGGGTCCACAATAAATGCATCCATGCCGGGTTTTATCGCCTCGGCGATTTCATGCGCGAGGACACCGCCCAGGTTGCTGGCGTGGCTGCGGGTCTTTTCATCTTTAAGATCATTCAGCAGGGCTTCATTTATCCTGTAAACACCGCCGGGTATGGGCTTTACCAGGCCGCCCCTTCCCACGACAACATCGATTGAAGAGAGACTTATGCCGGCCTGCTGCAGCTCGGAAAGAATGATTTTCTCCCTGAGTTCATACTGGTCTATGATTCTTTTGAATGAATTGATCTCTTCAGTTGTATGTTTAATATTCTTGGTGAATATGTCCTCGTGTTCATCAAAAACAGAAATCTTTGTTGATGTAGATCCGGGATTTATTGCCAGTATCCTCATTTCATTCTCCATTTATTCCATTGCCGCAGCAAGGGCTATTGACATGAGTTTATTTTTGTCAGAATCGGTCCGCGAGGTAAGTACAACAGGAACTTTCGCGCCAAGAACAATGCCTGCAGTATTTGCGCCCCCCAGGAAAGTCAGGGCCTTGTACAGGGTGTTGCCTGTTTCAAGATTAGGGCACAGTATGATGTCTGTATCACCGCCCACATCGGACTTTATCCCCTTGTATTCACATGCCTCTTTCGAAATAAGGTTATCAAAAGCCAGGGGACCGTCTATAATGCAGTCCTTGATCTGCCCGCGCCTGTTCATGGCCGCAAGCATGGCTGCATGAATCGTAGCATCCATCTTCTCGTTAACAACCTCAACTGCGGCCAGTATCGCCACCTTGGGCTGATCTGCTTTCAACTTTTTATAAACTGAAACAGCGTTTCTCACAATATCCACTTTCTCTTTAAATGAAGGTAGTACAATAATACCGCAGTCAGTTAAACAAAGCAGTTTATGGTATGCCGGGGACTGGAGCAGAGTAACATGGCTCATGGTAACCCCGGTACCTATGCCATTCTCCCTGTCCAGGATGCATTTAAGATAATCCGCTGTTCCCACAAGCCCCTTCATAAGGATATCCACCCTGCCCTCCCTTGCCAGGGAGACAGCAATAGCAGAGGCTTTTACCGGATCCTTCTCATCAATAATCTCAATATCCTTTATATCGAGACCGATTTCACCTGCTATTGCCCTGATTTTTTCAGTATTGCCGGTGAATAGAGGTGCAATTATTCCATGTTTAAGCGCATCTTTTACGGCTGCAAGGGCATGTTCATCTTCAGCCGCTGCAACTGCAATTCTCCTTGCGGATTTTGATTTTGCAATATTAAGCACGTCATCCAGTGATTTAAGAATCATCAGATCCTCCGCAAGTCTTGAAATAAAAATTAAGTTTAATATAAACATACACTATAAAAAAATACAAGTATTTTTCTGGCAATGATTAAGATTTATAATAAATTTTCTTACTGGCGGCATGGTAAAATCGAAAAAAAAACTATGCTGATTACATGTACAAAAGCATCTTATTGATTATCATAAAGTGTTAATAAAAATTGTTGCCTTATACTTATCGATCTACAAACCTTGTGATTATAAAATTAAGAGGGTAATACAATGCACAGCAATCTGTGGTGGGTAGCATTCGGGATAATGATTTTCATTCTCCTTGGGCTTGATATAGCGGTTTTCAATAGAAAAAGTCACGAGATAAAACTTAAAGAGGCTGTACTCTGGTCAGCATTCTGGATCACACTCGCCCTGCTGTTCAATATCGTTGTTTATGCATTTTACGGCCATGAGAGCGCACTTCAGTACCTGACCGCGTACCTTGTGGAAAAATCGCTCAGCATGGACAACCTGTTTGTATTCCTTATGATCTTCAGCTTTTTCAAGGTACCTCACAAGTACCAGCACAAGGTCCTCTTCTGGGGGATTATAGGTGCGCTTGTCATGCGCCTTTTTTTCATCTACGCAGGTATAACACTCATAAATAAATTTCACTGGATTATTTACATCTTCGGAGTGATGCTGATCTATTCAGGCATCAAGATGGTCAGGGACAAGGAGGCTGAAATCCACCCTGAAAAAAACAGGGTGCTTAAACTCTTCCGAAAATTTATGCCCACAACTTCTCAGTATCATGGAGGCCGTTTTTTTGTCAGGCTGGAAGGCGTACTTCACGCCACCCCGCTTTTTGTTGTAATGATCGTAATCGAGACTTCAGACCTTATCTTTGCAGTTGACTCGATACCGGCTGTACTTGCCATATCAAATGATACATTTATTGTATATACCTCGAACATTATGGCCATACTGGGGCTGCGGGCCTTATTCTTTGCCCTTGCAGGCGTTATGAATATATTCGAATTTTTACATTACGGACTTTCGGCCATCCTGGTATTTGTCGGTGTTAAAATGGTCATTGCCGATATTTACAAAATAAACATTTTTGTGTCACTTGCCGTGATTTTCTCAATTCTCTGCATTTCAATAATCGCATCAGTTGTCCACGACAGGAAAAAAGCCGCAGAAGATCATAAAAAATAGCACTCTATTTGATATTGCACCATGTCCCCCTTAAATTGAATAACAGGAAGGGGGACATCATGAAAAAAACACTTCTCTTTACACTTCTTGTTATCCTTGCAGCCTCATGCCAGGACTCCGAAAAAAACAAGGTCTATATTTTATCATTTTCAGGCATGGTTACAGTTAACAGCGGCCAGGTAAAATCGACAGGCTATGCCATAGAATTTGGAAATACAATAGAAACCGCAAAAAACTCGTTTTGCGACATTATAATAAATGACAAAAACATTATAAGACTTAAAGAGAATACAAGACTTGTGTTCAACATCTACGGGAAGTCAAACGAACTGGTAGTTGGAAAGGGGTGGATTGCTGCCGTGATTCGAAAAAAATTCACAAGGGAGGGTTCATTTACCATAATAACGCCGACTTCAACCGCCAGTATAAGGGGAACCTCTTTCTGCATAAAAGTAGAGAATGACAGGAACACCTATTTCTGTGTCTGTAACGGATCGGTCAGCCTCAACTGCAAAGGAGATGCGGGATCAGAAAGCGTAACTGCCGCAGAACATGCAGCACGCAGGTTCACCCTTGATAAAAAAACCGGTTTCGTAACAATAGACCGCGATCCGGGTCTCCTTTATCACGACGATGCAGGACTTGAGGGCCTTGCAGGCATTATAAACGAAAAAATTGACTGGACACAACCGGACATTTTTTAACGCCGGACACCCTTAATAAAACACTGCTAAACAGTTGCTGCGCATAATTATTGACACCGTACAGGGTATCTGGAAAATGTCCTGTAATTTTTTAATTCATGATCTACTGTTATGCAAAGGTCTTGCGGTTTAACACTTAAATTGGTAAACTTCATATGCATGACCGAACAGCGTAATGTCGAAATTTAATGGAGACACGGATGAAAATCTTTAAAAAAGTACTTATAGCCAACAGGGGCGAAATTGCCATCAGGATAATACGGGCCTGCCACGAACTTGGCATACGCACAGTAGCGATATATTCCAAAGAGGACAAGTATGCCCTTTTCAGGACAAAATCAGACGAATCATACCTGGTCGGCAGCAGCAAAGGCCCAATTGAAG
>DAONFG010000068.1:0-12187 GCA_035403465.1 Spirochaetota bacterium
AGAGCCTGACGCAGAGCAGACTCTTGCAATCCTCAGGGGGCTAAAGGAAACTTACGAAAAATATCACAAGGTGCTTTACTCCGAAGAGTCCCTTGAAGAAGCCGTGATGCTTTCGGAACGATACATCACTGACAGGTTTTTCCCTGATAAGGCTATAGATGTAATTGATGAATCCGGTGCCATGGCACGTTACGATAATATCGAAAAACCAGCCGAGATTGCTGAACTTGAATCAGAGATTGAAAGGCTGAATGAAAATAAGATTGAGCTGGTGCAGGCGCAGGAGTATGAGCAGGCCGCACGCATACGTGATATTATAGCAGAAAAGAAAGAGCGGCTTGAAACCGTAACCAGCGAATGGATTAACAGGGCAAATAAATATGAAATAATTGTGAAGCCGCAGCTGATCGCAAAGGTTGTGGCAGAGATGACCGGAATACCTGTTGAGGATATTGAAGAGGATGAATCTGAAAAACTCCTGCGCATGGAGGAATATCTTGAGAAGAGGGTGCGCGGTCAGAGAACTGCTATCGAGTCTGTGAGCAGGGCGATACGGAGGTCACGCGTTGGTCTTGGACGGGATAACAGGCCGAACGGTTCATTTATTTTCCTGGGACCTACCGGTGTCGGAAAAACCGAGCTGGCCAGGGCGCTTGCCGAGTTTCTTTTCGGCGACGAGAGGAACCTTGTGCGCCTGGATATGTCCGAGTTTATGGAGAAGCACTCAGTGTCAAGGCTCATCGGATCCCCCCCGGGATATGTCGGTTACGAAGAGGGCGGTCAATTGACGGAAAAGGTGAAGCGTAAACCTTATTCAGTAATTCTTATGGATGAAATAGAAAAGGCGCACCCAGATATTTTCAACATACTGCTCCAGGTGCTTGATGAAGGGGAACTTACTGATTCATCTGGAACCACTGTGAGTTTCAGGGATACTGTAATTATCATGACATCTAATATCGGCAACAGTGAGCTTGATAAAACAGGGATGCTGGGATTCGGCAAGACCGGCAGCAGCGGATTCAGCAGTGAAAGAATGAATGAAAGCCTCAAAAAAGGTTTTTCTCCTGAATTTCTTAACAGGGTGGACGAGGTAATCACTTTTAACAGGCTGACACGTGAAGATATGTCAGGGATCACTGATCTTATGCTTGATGAAATTTCAGAAAGGCTCAACCGTGAAGGTGTGGAACTCTCTGTTCCTAAAGCGGTGAGGAACTACCTTCTGGAAAAAGGTTTTGATGAAAAAACAGGTGCAAGAAGCCTCAGGCGCATAATACAGCGTGAACTTGAAGACGGCATAGCGGAAAAACTCCTTCTTGATAAATCAGGAGTAAAGGTTAAAATCAGGACGTTGATGAAAAACGGCGGTATATCGTTCAGCATAAAAAAAGCAGATAATGAAGAATATGATTACGAAGATGAAAATCCGGTAAAAGTTCAAAAAAAATAAAATAACTTGATTTTTAACATCCCTGCGATCAATTGTCTTCCCATATTATAAATACAGGATGCCTATATGGGAAGAACAATCACGGAAAAAATTTTTGATGCTCACAGAGTTGACGAAATGGCTGGCGGAGTCAACGTGCTCAGGATTGACGCGGTCTTCTGCCATGAGATCACCACTCCCATCGCAATTAATGACCTTGTTTCAAGAGGCAAGGACAGGGTATTCGATCCGGATAAAATCAAGGTTGTAATAGACCATGTTACTCCTTCAAAAGATACAAAAACCGCGCAACAGGCAAAAATTCTTCGCGAGTGGGCCAGACGTAATAAGATAAAAGATTTCTTTGATGTGGGTCGAAACGGCGTTTGCCATGCGATTTTTCCTGAAAAGGGATTTACCAGACCAGGTTACACCATTATCATGGGCGATTCACACACATGTACTCACGGTGCGTTCGGCGCATTTGCAGCCGGTGTAGGCACAACTGACCTCGAGGTTGGTATACTTAAAGGTGTGTGTACTTTTAAAACTCCAAGGACCATGAAAATTAACCTCACCGGAAAACTTAAAACAGGTGTTTATGCCAAGGATGTCATTCTTTACATAATATCAAAGATTGGTGTAAACGGTGCAACGAACATGATCATGGAATTTACAGGCGAAGCTGTTGATGCCATGACAATGGAATCGAGGATGACGCTGTGCAACATGGCAATAGAAGCAGGCGGTACAAGCGGTGTATGCTATCCCGATATGACAACAGTCGATTATCTCTGGGAATTTATCAAAGGCGAGTATAAGTCGAAGAATGATGCACTCGCAGATTATAAAAAATGGATTTCTGATAAAGATGCGTCTTACGACAAAATTATTGATATAGATGTAAGTAAACTGGAGCCGATGGTTACGTACGGCTATAAACCTGACGAGGTTAAACCTGTAAGTGAAATGACGGGTACACCGGTTGACCAGGTCTATATAGGGTCATGCACTAACGGAAGGATCGAGGATCTTCGAATTGCAGCATCAATACTTAAGGGCAAAAAAATAAGCGATAATGTGCGAGGTGTAGTTTCACCAGCAACCCCCGTGATCTTTAAAAAAGCTCTCGCGGAGGGTATTATAGATATTTTCATGGATTCCGGGTTCTGTGTGACAAATCCCACTTGCGGTGCATGTCTTGGAATGAGCAACGGGGTACTGGCTCCCGGTGAATCATGCGCTTCAACAACAAACCGTAATTTTAACGGAAGGATGGGGAAGGGCGGTATGGTACACCTGATGAGTCCGGCAACTGCTGCCGCTACAGCAATTGAGGGTAAGATAACAAATTCACCGCTTTTTAAGAAGAACTGACGGAGGATCACAATGAAACAATTTAACGGAAGAGTTCTTTTCCTGGACAGGTCTGATATAAATACTGACGAAATTATACCCGCGAAATATCTGACAGAAAATACGAAAGAGGCACTACAGCCCTTTCTCCTGGAAGATCTGAAAATGGATGGATTCACTCACCCTGCGGATATTTCCAGCCGTGGTGTGATTATAACAAGGGAGAATTTCGGATGCGGTTCTTCGCGCGAGCATGCACCATGGGCACTTGAGGTTAACGGAATTAATCTTGTGATCGCAGAAAACTTTGCGCGCATATTCAGGCAGAATATGTACAACTGCGGGATGATGGCTGTGGAACTCCCGGCTGATGTGCTGGACAGTATCTTTAAAAAATTCAAAGGGAAAGAGACCTATATAAAAACAGACCTGGACAGATCAGTATTCATAATTACATCCGGAGATATAAAAGATGAGGTACCATTTACTGTTTCGGGTTTCGACATGGAACTTGTCAGGTCAGGGGGATGGGTCGATTACGCGGATACGCGTTACTGATTTTTTTTAAGTATCTTGATATTTTTACTATCAGTGATACTGCCGTTTATCGCAAATGGAATAATGTACCAGTTCCCGCTTGCGTACTCACCAAAAACTGTCACAGCAGGACGGGGTATATCCTTTATAAAATGATTGTTAAACTCAAGTTTAATCGACATATTCTTCGCAACAAGGTCTGAATCGATTTGCCCGTTCATTAGAAGCCGCACATCCTCTGCATTGAAAATGAATGAATTAATTATGAAGATGTTTCTATTGATATCTATGTTGCCGTATATTTTCTGGAATTCAAGGTCTTTCAACTTATAGCGAAGCTCTGCAAGGAATATGATAAGACCATTCTGCACCCCCGTATTCACTACTTTCCCGCGTGTTATGGAAAATGTTGTGTTGCCCTTTACAGTTGAAAGCATATTTTCTTTAACCTGGAAGTTAAGGTTTGCTGCCCCATCTGCGAAACCAAAGAATCTGTCTTTCATATTTTCATTTTTTAAAGCTATATCCTGAATCTTTATATTGTTATACTTAACCTGTATCTGTGCATCCGGGATACTTCCTGAAATATCAATCTTTCCTGATCCATATAATTTTCCGCTGAATATGTCAGCAGTTAGTCCAGGGATTTTTATGCTGCTCCCCGAAGCCCTGAATTCAGAATCTATATTTCTTACTATGTAGTTTTCGTAAACAAGTTCCCTGACCTGAACCTTGCCTGCTAAATTAAACTTTATATTGATACCCTGTCCTGAACCACTGACTGAAGAACCTGAACCGCCTGCAGTTTTTCCTGAACCTGCGGATTCTTCCTGGAGTTTTGATTTTTTGAACTTTATTTTATCAGCTTCGATCCTGTCGCTTCTGATAATAATATAAAAGTTTTTGAAACTGCTGTCTGTTGTTGCAACCGATATGGTGCTGACGTTGCCGAAAATTTTGCATGGGATAGATTCTTTTTTTATGTTTCCTGAATTAATATCTATTACAGTGTTGATGTCACTTACAAATTCAGCATTTCCATTGTACCCCGTGTTTGCCAGTTCAATCCTGCCTGAAAATGAGTTTCCATCATATGACAGGTTCCCCCTGACGGAACCATACAGTCCCGCAGGAATCAGTTTCGAAAATGAACGTGCATCATCAAAATCGACAGAAAGGTCGGATGCACTGAATTTTCTGATCCCGCCTCCCGCTGAAGAGATGGCCATGGAATTAAGGCTGGCCGATGATTCATTAAGCTTGCCTTTAATGTCGCTCAGGTATGTCATCTTTGCAGGTATATCAACTGTGCACCAGCCGTCAACATTCAGAACTTTTGACGTACCTTTGAGCGTTGATGATCCCTTTGCGTGTCCCTTGACTGATGTTCTGGTAATCTCGAGGTTGTCTATATAGCAATTGGCTGTCTGGAAAGGAAGATTTATTTTGTTCTTGGCAAAACCGTATGTCCACGGGATATCCAAATTAACTCCCTTTACCCTGCCTAGGATTGTGAATACGCCGGTTGTATTTACATCAACCTCGGGATAAAGCTCTCCCCGTTTATCAGGGAGAATTATCTTTGAATCTGAGATGCTGAGTTTATTGTTTTCTTCAATATTTATGGTGCAGTCGATTATGTATTCACCTTCGAGGGGCTTGTATTTTTCAGGTGGATTAACAAGAACAAATGAACATTCAGAGAGAAGGATTCTGGATATTTTTATTTTTTTCTTTTCACCGCTGCCGGTCGATCCCTGTGCCATGTCGCTGAAAAGACGCTTCAGGTTGTTGTCCCCTTCTTTTGCGAATTCCCAGGCAAGGCGGAATTTTTTACAATAGATAGTGTCTATCCGTATATCTTTTTTTAGTATGGATATCAGGGAAAAGTTAATCACAACTTCTTCTGAGCGGACAAGTTCGGACTTGCTTCCATCGGGGAGTGTTTCATAAACTGTCACATTATTAAGTAAAACACCGCGTATGCTGTATTCAAGCGACTCGATAGAAACCTGGCGTTTGAGTGCTTTTTCGGCACCCGCTTTAATCATGGCCATTACCGAATCTTTAGGGTAAAAATAGAATATCAATGAAGCAGCGGCCGCTGATATAACTGCAAGTATCACTGCTGAAATTATGCTAATCCGGATAAACTTAAATATTCTGCGTGTCATTGTTTATTTTTGCTGGCTTCCCGTTTTCTTTCCATTGCAGTCTGTTTCTTGAAATACTGAGATGTTTTTTCAAGTTCTGATATATCCGCACTCATGATTTTACCTCCCTCAAGGGACATGTTCTTGTCTTCAAGGAGCTGTACAATCAGGGCTTCACCCTCTTTCTGCGGCAATCCGACCATGTTTATCAGTTCTTTTGATCCGAACTCGAAGTTGTGGGGCTTCTTGAATTCAATCGGAATTTTCTGCTTTTCTATCTGTATCAGCAGTGTGTCGTAAATCCTTCCAAGGGGATGGCGGATAAGAAGGTTCTCGAGCTGCCTGTATGCTGTCCAGAGTCTTTCACTTAACAACTGGATCAGGCGTGTGGCCAGCTGGGGCTGGGCCTGAACCATTCCCTCGAAGTTGGACTTGTTTATGGCAAGAACTGTAACTTCGCCGTAGGATATAGCAGAAGCACTTCTGGGTTTGTTGTCAAGGAGAGCCATCTCTCCAAAAATATCGCCTGGTTTGAGTACAGCCAGGAGAATCTCCTCTTCCATGACCTTGGTTATTTTTACACGCCCGTCCTGAATAATAAAGAGTTCATCACCAGGTTCGGATTCGCAGAAAAGCATGGTGTTGTCCGGGTAAACCCTGTTCATACCCTTATGGTAGGGCATTTCTGGAGATTTCATTGGAGCCTTGAGAGTCTGGAGCCTGCTGATAGAATCGTTTCTGAAACTTCCATTGGGACAGTTTATTATATATTTCTGATATGCATATATGGCATAATTAAAGATTCGTTTTTTAAGATAGTATTCGGCAATGTTGAAAAGATGTTCCGGGTCCTCTTCACCGGCTGTTTTCAGAGTAAGACTTGTTATTGCATGGTCAAACTGACGCAGTTTACGGCTGAAGAAACGTATAATCTTCATGGCAACAACAGGATTTTTCTGGATGAGCAGCCCGAAAAGGTCCTTTTCGACTGATATCAGAGATACATTTTCAAGGGCTACAGCTGATTCCTGTGCAGCGTGACCGCTCATGCATGAGACAACACCAAAGAAGTCGCCGGGTCCGAGTATGGAATATGGTTCTTCTGACAGGATTGGATTTTCCTTGGAAACTTTTACCTTCCCGGATCTGATTATGTAGAAATTATTAACGGTCTTTTTCCCCTCTACCATGATAAAGGAGTTTGCTATATAGTTTTCAATTTTAAACTGGGTTGCGGACATTCTTCCTCTGGGAAAAGCGTTATTACTACATTATTATAACTTGTCGGTAAAATTTCAATAAAATTACATCAGTAATTGTATTGAAAGATATTATTTATCTGCATTTTATATAAGTTTTTTCAATCTGCTGAGTTCATTAAGTGCTTCGACCGGTGTCAGGTTATCTATGTCAATTTTTTCAAGTGTCTGCAGGATTATATGATTGGATGCATTGAATATTTCAAGCTGACCTGAATCCGACGTTTCCCCGATTTCACGTTTCTTGTCTGAACCTGTCCTTTCAAGTTTTTCAAGTATCTTCGCAGCCCGTGAGACAACTGTTTTAGGTAAACCTGCCAGTTTTGCAACATGGATTCCATATGATTTATCAGCACTTCCCGGTACAACCCTGTGCAAAAATTCAACGCTGTTCAGCGTCTCCTTGACGAGGACATTGTAGTTTACAATGCCGTCTTTTCCACCGAGACTTGTCAGCTCGTGGTAATGGGTTGCAAAGAGTGTCTTTGCCTTAATATATCGCAGAATATACTCAACAACTCCCCATGCGATTGAAAGCCCGTCGTAGGTACTTGTACCGCGTCCGACCTCGTCCATTATTATGAGGCTTCGGTTAGTAGCGTTGTTAAGGATGCCTGCTGTTTCATTCATTTCGACAAGGAATGTTGACTCGCCGCGTGAAATGTTGTCCGACGCACCGATACGGGTAAATATCCTGTCTGCAACGGATAAGTCAGCGGATTCTGCCGGTACAAATGATCCGGTCTGCATCATTAGCTGAAGTATAGCGCACATCCGGATGTAGGTCGATTTACCAGCCATGTTCGGGCCGGTAATTATGTTAATCACGTTGGATTGATCATCGAGCAGAATGTCGTTGGGTATAAAAACTTCGCGTGTGTAGTATTTTTCGACAACGGGGTGACGGCCTGATTTAATAGAAATGTAATTGTTATCATTGATCATTGGCCTGGTAAACCTGTTCTCGGAGGCTACTGCTGAAAGTGAACATATAAAATCAAGATAACCTATTGTCGATGCGGTATCCTGTATCTCCCGGCTTTGCTGGAGGATCTCAAGCCGCAACTTTTCGATTTCGGCCTCTTCTATCTGCTTTATTTTATCTGCTGAGCCAAGTATGTCGGACTCGAATTTCATCAGTTCATCCGTGGTGAAGCGTTCGGCACCCACGAGTGTCTGTTTCCTGAAATATTCTTTCGGCGCTGATCCTGCCTGGCCCTTGCTGATCTCGATGTAGTATCCCAGTATCTTGTTGTACTTGACCCGTAATGTATTTATGCCAAGACGCGACTTTTCATCCTCCTGGTACTGGAGCACCCACTTTTTGCCATCCTGTTTCAGTTCATGGAGATGGTCCAGTTCCGGGAGGTACCCGCTCCGGATTACCCGGCCGTGTTCCGGGGTAAGTGCAGGTTCGTCATCTATTGTATCGTGAATGCGGCTGACCAGTTTATCCAGGTCGACAATCCTGTCATGAAATGCGGCAGCAGATTCGTGTCCCATGCCTTCGTCCAGGAGCAATGACTTGATCTTCATGGCAGATAAAAGAGACTGTTTAAGCGCAATAAAGTTACGTGTGAGCATACGTCCCATCATGAAGCGGGAAACAAGCCTCTCGATGTCAAGGACATCTTTAAGCTGAGCCGTTATCGCGGCAGTGAGATCCGGGCGTGTATAAAAGAATTCAACTGCATCAAGGCGTTCAATGATTTTTTCTTTTACAGTAAGGGGCTGAAGCAGGCTTCGTTCAAGCGTCCTTCGCCCCATCGGGGTCTTTGTTGAATTCAGCATTGAGAAGAGAGTCATGTTGCGTGTTCCGTCCTGCTGGTTGCGGATTATCTCGAGGTTAGAGACTGTTGCCTCGTCAAGGTGCATCGTTTCACTTGAAGCTATACGGTGGGGATTCTTTATGTGTTTCAGGGCGGTTTTCTGTGTTTCTCCAAGGTACTGCAGAACTGAACCTACGGTGATTATCTCAATATCAGATTCAATCCCCAGACCTTTAATCCCATGGACCTCCAGCGCCCTGCATATTACGCCGGTCATGTAATCCCTGTCATAGTTCCACTCGTTTAGATGGCCTGTTGAGATATTCCTGCTCTTTATGTATTCAAGGTACTGGGAATCTGTTTCAAGTGATTCTGCACGGAAGATTACTTCGCGGGGCATATACTTTGTCATTTCACCGCGGAATAGTTCAAAATTTTTTGGCGCGGTCAGGTAATGGAAATCACCCGTTGATACATCTGCGAAGCCGAGACCGAGTTCATTTTTCCCAAGGTAAACCGAGCAGAGGTAGTTGTTGTCGTCGCTACCCAGGAGGTTCGATTCGATCAGCGTACCCGGGGTTATTACGCGCACAACCTCGCGTCGAACAATACTGCCGGTCGTGGGGACAGTCTCGAGCTGTTCACAGACTGCAACACGTTTTCCTGCACGTATTAGACGGGCAATATAACTTTCAGCTGCATGGTACGGGATACCGCACATCGGCACTTCGTTCTGGCGTGCTGTAAGCGCTATATCCAGTATCTTCGATGCAATTTTGGCGTCGTCAAAAAACATCTCGTAGAAGTCACCCATGCGGAAGAAAAGTATGTCCTCTTCGTGTTTATGTTTAATTTCGAGATACTGTTTCAGCATCGGGGTGAGTTTTTCTTCCATGTCAGTCCCCGTAAATATAGCTTTTTGATTTATTTTCCGAAAAGCGTACAATGGCTCCGTTGATCCCATACTCCTCTGCAAGTCTTATTCGAACAGCAAGAGCACTGTCCGTATCAGTGAAGCGGCCAAGGAATATTGTATAACCGGCACCTGTTTTGACCACGCGCGATTCGTCATAGCTTCCCAGGAGCCGTATAATCTGTTCGGTGTCGCGCCTCTTTGTAAATGGCCCGATACTGACGCAATAATATGAGTTACCCGATGCGGCCTTAGCCTGGTATTCGGGTTCGATATCAATCGTATCAGCCTCATCGACTGTTTTGCTGTCAGGAAGATACCTGACGTAGACAGGTTTTTCATTTTTCAGGGATTCAATTCCGGACAGGGCCAGGTCCGATTCGGGCGAATCAGGGTATTTCTTTAATATATCAGAATATGCTGAGTAGGCTTTATCCTTATCGTTCTTCTGCTCATAATAAAGTCCAAGGCTGTAGAGTGTCGAAGGTGATATTTTTGCTTCGCTGAATCCAATGACAAGTTCACGCAGGAGAGAGATGTATGATTTCGAATTGCCGGAAGTTTTCTTCTCCACTTCTGCCAGAAGGTGAGTGGCTCGTGCCAGGATTTCAAAATCATGCGTTGATTCTGTAATCCTGATGCACTCCTCCCGGCATGAATCAAACTCCTCGAGCATAATGAGTGAAGTAGCTCTCATGACTCTGAATTCCATGGTATACTTTCCCTTTGGGAAGAGTTTTATGGCGCGTGCGGATTCTGATTCCAGCTCTTTCCACCTGGATTTAAGATCAAGTACCTGGCAGAGTTTAAAATAAGCATAATCCCGGCTGCTGAAATCCGGATATTTTTTTACAATTGAGTTATACATTCCAATAGCAAGGTCAATATCATTTTCACGTCCTGCCTGCAGGAGTTTGACATCAGGTATCAGTTTACTTGCCGGATATTGTTTTATGAATGCTTCAGATTCATTTTCAAAATTTTTAGTATCTGAAAGTGGAATGCTTTTGATATGACGATATTGTTTCTGTTCGCCGGACTCGGCATGGAGCGGGGAGGTTGTAATGAGTACTGACAGCAGAAATATGAATGTAGAAATCACCGGATTATAGTGACGCCGGCAATAGGAATTTTCGGCGTATATGGAATAAGTATCCGGCACCCCCGTCAGGGATTTATTAATAAAGTATGGTAAATTAAATCTTCTCTGCGACAAGAGTCGAACCCCTGACATCAAGTATGCGGATAAGTGATTCTTTTCCAATATCGTTTTTCTCTCCGTTGAATACAACAAAGTGATTTAATACCGTGCGGCCAGAAAGCTCATTGCCGGATTTCTTACTTACTTTATCAGCGATTGCCTTCTCTGTTTTATTGATCCTTGCTTTAAGTTTTTCAAGAGAAATTTCTCTCTGCATGTAAATTAATTCATTGAGCCGTGCAATCTTTTCCTCGTGCGTTATATCCTCCCTGAGGCTGAACGAAGGCGTTCCTTCACGCGGAGAATATGCATACATAAACGCGGAGTCAAAACGTACCCTGCGAACCGCGTCAAGGGTTGCATGGAATTCTTCAACGGTCTCACCCGGGAAACCTACAATCAGGTCAGTTGATATTGCAAAGTCACCGATAATTCTGTGCATGGCATCTATTATTTCATGATAACGTGTCATTGTATATTTGCGGTTCATCAGTTCAAGCACCCGGTCTGATCCGCTCTGAAGGGGAAGGTGAATGCCGCGGGAGATTATGGGATTCCCGGCTATCACCCGTATAATTTCATCGTTGAAGTCCATGGGGTGCGATGTGAGAAAGTTTACCCGCACAAGTCCTTTTATTGAAGCCGCTTTATCCAGAAGGCTCCAGAACGGAATGTCTCCCGAATCAAGCCCGTACTGGTTAACGTTCTGTCCAAGGAGGGAGATCTCGGTGACTCCAGAATTCACAGAATCTTCGATAAATTTCAGGATCCTGTCCGAAGGGAACGATATCAGTTTTCCACGGACATAGGGAACAATACAGTACGTGCAGAAGTTTTCACATCCGTGCGTTATTGTTACCCATTTGTGCCAGGGATGGAGTTCTTTTTCACCGGCCAGAGCAGATGTTATGCGTTCGGAAAAATCTGCCATATCCTGCGATACAAGTATGAGTCCCTTGCTCTTTTTTGTCTGAACGGATGATGTGATGATTTCGCCGATTCGGGGGGACTGGTAAGGGCCGATTACGATATCTGCCATGTGAGATTTAAGAAGATCGTCCCCCATTCGCTGGGCCATGCAACCCGCTATAACAATTGTTCTTCCCCTTGCGCCTGATCCTTTTTCCTGCCTGATACGGGCAAGGGCCCTCTCTTCAGCGTGTTTTCGTACCGAGCATGTATTGAATATGCATATATCTGCATCGCGTATTGAAGCCGCCTGGTCGAATCCGTTCTCCTTCATGGATAGCGCCATAAGGTCTGAATCGCCTTTGTTCATCTGGCAGCCGAATGTTTCTATGTAGAATGTTTTCATTATATTAAGTTAATATTTCAGTTAAGGTGTATTTGAAAATTATTCTGTTTGTTTTCAGTTAGAACATGCTAATATAAAAAATTATTGATTAAATGTCAATCCCATGATGCATTTCAGGAAAGTATATGATTATAAAAACATTTTACCAAACGGACTTAAATCCCGGTTATTCTGATGAATCTTAAGTAATAATTTAATTGGCTCTTCTGGAATTATAGTGGAAAAAAAATAGTGGAAATGCAAGAATAATTT
>DAONFG010000069.1:0-11879 GCA_035403465.1 Spirochaetota bacterium
CTATTATTATCTGTCCCATTGGCTGAGATTCACCCCTTGGAGCAGTTGCCTCATTATGCCAGAGTATCCAGCGCCCGCTGTTTGCTACACATCCTTCTTTTTCAGCACGGTGTGCTGCTGGGAAAAGGAAACATTCTGTCTTAATCTCCTTTGGATTCATTCCCGGACCATGCCAGAAATCGGTTGTTTCATTATGGTAGATATCCCCGAAGTAAATAAAATCAAGGTTTGCCATTGCTTTTCGTGTTTTATTAGCGTTCGGTATACTCTGGGCCGGGTTGGAACCAAAGATAGAGGCACCTTTAATCTTACCGTTATATATATCCTCCCATGCGAACAGAAAAGAGTTATCTCCCTTATCCCATGCTGTTGCCTGATCGAGTTTGGGTAACCAGTTATAACCGAAACCATTTTCTTTTGTAGCTGCTTTACCGTACCATCCTTTCAGCAGGCTGGTCATGTATTTTGGTTTGTTCTGCCACCAGTTTGCGCTCATGGGATCTTTGCATGTTGGAGTATTATGCTTGTTATAATCTTCAAGCGTGGGTTCATTTGCCCTAGGCATATAGAGGTAACCCGGAAGACTATAGTAAAGCATCGCATGGTCAGTTGAACCCTGGACATTAGGTTCTCCTCTCATAGCATTAACGCCGCCGCCTGCTATACCTATATTGCCAAGCAGCAGCTGAACAATACCGCCGGTGCGGATATACTGAACGCCCACTGTATGCTGTGTCCATCCCAGGGCGTACATGATTGTTCCCGCTTTGTCCGGCCGGCCAGTAGCTGCAAATGCTTCATATGTCTTGCGAAGATTTTCCTGTGAAACACCTGTCACAGACGATACACGGTTGAAATCGTACCTTGAATAATGTTTTTTTAAGAGCTGGAAAACGCACCTTGGATTCTTTAGTGTTTTATCAGTTTTCACATTTCCGTCTGCGTCAGTTTCATACTGCCAGCTGGATTTATCATACAGTTTTGTTTTAGGATTATATCCTGAAAAAAGACCATTGTTGAAACCGTATTTACTGTTTATAATCAGCGAGGCGTTAGTGTAGTTGAGCACGTAATCATAGAAGTATTTGTTATTATCGAGGATATACTTAATCATACCGCCCATGAACGCAATGTCAGTTCCGGAACGCAATGGCACATGGAAATCTGAACGCGCGGATGTCCTTGAGAATTTGGGGTCAACATGTATAATCTTCGCGCCCCTCTCCTCTTTGGCCTTGAGTACCCACTTAAATGTCATAGGGTGGTGCTCTGCTGCGTTACTTCCTATAATAAGGGCGCAGTCCGTGTTTTTAATATCAATATAGTGGTTGGTCATTGCCCCGCGTCCAAAGCACTGGGCCAGGGCGGGCACAGTTGAACTGTGACAGACTCGCGCCTGGTGGTCAATGTTCACAACACCCATGGCGGCAAGGGCCTGGCGGTGGACAGCTAGTTCTTCATTGCTCATCTGGGAAGACCCTGCGTGGAAGAATTCATCACAGCGGTTTACAACCTGGCCTTCGGCATTTTTTTCTTTAAAATACTTGTCCCTGGTGTCTTTAATGCGTCTTGCTGTCTGTTTGACCATCCAGTCCCAGTCCTTGACTTCCCACTTGTCGCTGAAAGGCGCGCGGTACAGTGGTTTGAGTACCCGCTTATTATCATTGATCTGGGACAGCATTGCTGAACCCTTTGCGCAGAGAGCCCCTTCGCTTACAGGATACATAGGATCACCCTCGGTGCTCACCACCTTCCCGTATTTTACGTGGGCGATATACTGGCAGATAACCGAGCAATAAGGACAGCTTGTAATTACCTCTTTTGCGCCGCTTGTTTTTAATTTTTTCGCGTAAGATTCTGTTACCAGATAACTTACGCCAAGGCTGCCCAGGGCTATTGCCCCGGCACCGGCGCCAGTTACTTTTAATAAATCCCGGCGTGTTAACTTCATCTAAATCCTCCTCGTATTTATTTTTAATTAATTGTAAAAATAATTCTTAAACATTTATAGTGAAAACATGTCCCGCGTTCACAGAGAAACCTGGCGGGCCATGTCAGGGGCGAATCCCATGAACCGGACTCAGCCCATAACCTGTTAAATCCTTTCTACTTTTACGGCACACGCCTTGAACTCAGGTGTCTTTGTGACTTTGTCCGAGAAGTTGCTTGTAAGCCAGTTACAGTTTCCCTCCCTGTAGTGGAAGGTCATCCAGACCATCCCGGCCGGGATTTCATCCGTCACACGGGCTGGAACTTTTACTTCACCACGTCTCGATTTAACTCTGACTATTTCGCCATCTTTAACACCCAGCCGCGCCGCATCTTCAATGGAGATATCAGCTGTTTCACGCTTAAATATAAGATCCATACCGCTGCGGCCTGTCTGTGTCCTCGTATGATACTGTGATAGTCTTCTGCCTGTACTGAGTATAAACGGATAATCTCTATCTTCTACTTCACCCGGAGCAGCCCATTCAATGGCTTTAAGAATACCTTTGCCATGGGTGAATTTTCCGTCACGGTGAAGAACCGCAGATCCGGGATGCTCAATATTGGGGCACGGCCACTGGATTCCATCATTTGCGATTCTGTTGAAAGTAATACCGGCAAACATGGGGCAGAGTACTGCAAGTTCATTGTCGCATATGTCGCGGCCGCTGCTGGAATCCCAGGTATGGCCCATCTTTGCGGCGAAGTCTTTAAATATCATCCAGTTCGGTTTGGATATACCAGGCGCTTCTTTAATCTTTCTTACCATACTGACGCGTCTTTCCGCGCTGGTGAATGTCCCCTCATCCTCGCACCATGATGCGGCAGGGAGAATTACGTGGGCAAATTTAGTTGTCTCATTTGGGAATATGTCCTGCACAACAAGGAATTCAGCTGATTCAAGGCAATGTTCAGTATGTGTAATATTAGGTTCCGCATTTGCCAGGTTTTCACCGAATATCCACAACGCCCTGATTTTTTTTGAAGGCAGGGCCGCAAGCATGTCCGGTATCATAAGTCCAGGGCCTGTTGGCAGATCCGACACACTCCATGCCTTTTCAAATTTTGCTTTAGCTTCGGCATCTGTAACTTTCTGGTAGCCGGGGAACACATTAGGTAGTGCGCCCATATCACAGGCGCCCTGGACGTTGTTTTGTCCACGGAGAGGATTAACTCCTCCGAATTCCAACCCCATGTTGCCAAGCAGCATCTGCAGATTGGCGCAGCTCATTACATTGTCAGTACCGCATGTATGCTCTGTTATACCCAGTGTATAGATAAGCATTGTCGGTTTTATGGATGACATCTGCCTTGCAATTCTGATAATCATTTCAGCGGAAACTTTACTTATTTCTGCAGCTTTTTCAGGGGGATATTTCGCGACCATAGCTTTCAGCTCATCAAAACCTTTACAGTTTGCATCAACGAATTTTTTATCGTAGAGATTTTCAGCAATAAGAACATTCATTATACCGTTAAGAAAGGCAACGTCAGTACCGACTTTTATCTGCGCAAAAATATCAGAACGTTTTGCCAGTTCATTTTTTCTCGGATCAACAACAATCAGCGGAGCACCCTTCAAGTGAGCCTGTTTCACAAAATATGATGCCACAGGGTGAGCTTCTGTCATGTTTGATCCGATAACAAAAAGCTGTTTCGCGTTTTTAAACTCACCGATTGAATTACTGCTGGCACCTGATCCGAAAGAAGCGGCAAGACCTGCAACCGTCGGCGCGTGACATACCCGTGCACAGTGGTCAATATTGTTTGTTTTAAATACAGCCCTGAACAGCTTCTGCATATTGTAGGAATCCTCGTTGATACTCCTCGCGCAGCTAACGCCTGCAACAGCATCCGGGCCGGACTCTTTTATTATCTGTGTAAATTTAGATTTTATGAGATCAAAAGCTTCATCCCAGCCCGCTTCTTTAAACTCACCATTCGCCTGCCTGATTAACGGAGTCGTGAGTCTCTCCTTTGAATAAATAAAATCATAACCGAAACGTCCCTTAACACATAGGTGCCCGTCATTCGGTTTTCCGCTCTCAACACCTTTTATACGGACGATCTGATCACCGTTCAGATGAAGTTCCTGCTGGCACCCGACACCGCAGTACGGGCAGGTTGTTCTCACCTTTTTCAGGTTATCAAAGGCTCTCCCTTTACCGACACGCTTCTTTTCGTAAAGGGCGCCTACCGGGCATACCTGCACGCACTCGCCGCACTGAACACATGAAGATTCACCCATAAGTTTATCATCATCGCAGATAACTGCCGTATGCCCGCCCCTGTAGCCGAAATCCAGAACTTCATTCACAACAAGGCGGTTACACGCCTCAACACATCGTCCGCACTGAATACATTTATTCCCGTCCCTTATTATCATCGGTGATGAATCATCTTTAGGTTCGTATTCCTTAACCTGGAAGGCAGGAATATCTATACCGAGATGATATGCGGCATCCTGAAGTTCACAGTCACCGTTTCTTTCGCATATAAGACAGTTGTGGTTGCCGTTGGAAAGAAGCAGGTTCACAACCATTTTACGCGCCTCAATGACTCGCGGACTTTTTGTTGATATTTTCATGCCTTCAGCCGGAACCATTGAACATGCCGTCTGAAGGTTTCTTGTTCCATCAACTTCAACAACGCATACCCTGCACATGCTCGCGGAGCCCAGTTTGGGATGGTAGCAGAGTGAAGGAATATATATACCGTTCTCCCGGGCTATCTGAAGTACTGTTTTTGTCCCATCAATGGCAAATTCTTTACCATCAATAAAAATCATCTTACTCATTGTCATTTCCCCTCTTTAATCACTTAATTTCATTTAACAGGCAATTCCAACTCATGATAGAACCCTCTGACTATTGCCGGAACTGGAACCGAAAACTTCTCCTGCATGGCAGAGCGTTAAATATTATTTATATTTTTTGTAAAAATTCAAAACCACACATACCGTGCGCATTACTGCAGACACGGCTGCACATCAGATTTTATAAACCATGGGGTATTCGCGAATTGGCCGGATTAACTGTCAGGGATTATTTATGCTGTTGCATCAGTAGCATTTATGTGGAGATTTCTGCAGCGAAGACAGCATTATCAGTCCTGAGCCTGTTAGCTTCCGAACTGAACCATCAGACAGAACCTGTCCGATAAGCTCGCCGCATCATTGTCGACGCGAATAAACCATGCTGTACTCCTGTTGAAAATTTCGGATTTAAAATAATAACATTTATTATGCTAAATTAAACATAATCAAAATTCAGTTTATTTTTATTTGTATTGTCATATCCGGCACAAAAGAATATATTGCAATAACTTTTTCAATATTTTGTATTAATATTATTAATGATGATAGCATCCCGGATAATCCACAGCAAAAATAATTCGTCGTAATCATTATCATGCTAGTATTTATGGGATTATAACTAATTAAAACACTTTAAAGGCAGCATCCCATATTGATAGGGGCGCCAGTTCTGACAATTGAGATAAAAAAATGTCAGCTCCTGCAACATTGTCAGACTTAAAAATATTACACTGAGGAGTATAACAAAAAGGAGTTGATACAGCAATGGGAAATACAGTCTTCCATTATTTCAGGGTCATATAATCAGCGGTGAGTGTGTATTAAAATTTACTTTTTGAAACTAATGTTTCACCTGATTGTTTATCTTTATTCAGCATGTTCTAATCAGGTGAAAACACAATACAGTGAATATGATGTTATTTTAAAATTAAAATCATATTCTCATAGAATTAGATAAAGGCGTAAACCATAAGATCTGCTTTCAGCGCAAAGACAGTAATACATCAGAATATCTTCGTCATCATCTCCCGGCTTCTCTTTTCTGCAAATTCAAGTATATCATTGTGAAGAGCATTAAACTCCTCCATGAACTTCTTCCCGAATTCAGTGAGTTTATATCCCTCTTTATTGCTCTCTTTTTCAATGAGTTTTTCACCGATTATCTCTTCTGTCTTTTTGATTTTACCCCACGCACCCCTGTATGATATACCCATTGCCTCGGCAGCAAGCTTCAGGGAACCCAGTTCTTCAATTTTCATCAGCAGGTCATACCTGCCCTGTCCAAAATATACACCGTTGTCCTTTTCAAGCCAGACATGCATTTTAATTTCAGGTGAATCACCGGGCTGTTTCTTTTTATTCATACCGTCACTTCCTTTTTTTAACTTTTGTCCCAGACGCTGTAATAATCCCGGCAATGAAACCGGACAGGTGGCTCTCCCATGAAACCTGCGGTATTGTTGGTAAAACACCGAATACCATCCCTCCATACAACACCAGGACTACTACAGATATTATGACAGATCTTAAATCCCTGCGGAACAGACCCGCAGTAACAAGAAAACCAAGCATGCCGAAAATGACTCCGCTGGCACCCAGGTGCACAGAATCAGCCCTGCCGATAAGCCAGGTGCCTGCACCGCCGAGGATTATTACAGGAACCAGGGTAAAGTATACCCGCTTCTCTTCAAGCAGAATCATGAAAAAACCGAGTACAAGCAGACCTATGGAATTTTCTGTTATATGAACCAGGTCATGGTGCAGGAACGGCGCACAGATTATTCCTGGCAGTCCCGCAACAGTCCTGGGGATTATACCGAAACTGTTAAGGGGAAAAATCCTGCTCAGAAAAAAAACAATCCATAGGAAAATTACAAGATAAATAATCTTTTTATAGGCAGACCAGAAATTTTTCATTCTTTAATATACCCTTTTAAATAAAATACTGATATTGTATTCAGCTCAATTCAACATAATTTACAGCCAAAATTAGCATAATAAATTCATCCATGTCAAGTAATATTAAATACAGTTAAACCTTATAATGGTGCAGCTTTATCAATCACGGTGTGTGATTTTAATCTTTTATTAAAAATTGTAGAAAAATAAAATGATATAATGTAACTTGTCACCATACAAATCTCACCGGAGATAACCATGAAATTTAACACCTCCAGAATTAAACCTTTTATCGTGGCGCTTGCATCGATTATACTTTTCCAGACAGCTCTTTCTGCAGATACCTACAAAATTGTTGTCCTGCCCTTTGACAAGCTGAACAAGGAAAAAAATGATGAACTGGACACACTTGTCATGGGTATAAGTGATACCCTTTCCGGCGCGCTATCAACAGTCGACGGATTCATTATTATTGACGCCGGCAGGGTAAAGCGGCACCTGCTTGAAAACGCAGAGTTCAGTATGGCGATCGGATCTGACGGGACAAAGGACATGGAAAAACTCCGTGAACTCGCGAAGGACAAGCTAGACAGCGATTATATAATTTCAGGTTCTTTCCAGAAGATAGGCGGCAGGATACAGCTGACAGCCAAGTTTATCAATGTCAGCAGCGGCAAGATAATACAGGGAGTTTCGGTAAACGGCAAATATCCAGATGAGATATTCACCCTGCAGGAAAAACTTGCAAGGGAGATAATGCAGAAGATCACCGGCCGCTCTGATGACAAGGGCACACCGGAAAACGATAAGATTGCAGACTACACCCAGTCAACCGGCAACATTGATGCCTACAAAAACTATATCAAGGGGAGGACTGAACAGGTCAAGTACGACATCAGCGACTACCCGAAGGCTGTGGAATTCTACAAGAAAGCCCTCAAGTATGATAAAAAATACGCGCTGGCATGGGCAGGACTTTCAGAGGTCCACGCACTGTGGGGCTACCAGATTAAATACGCTAACGGCGACTGGGAACCCTACCTTAAACTTGCAGTTGAAGAAGGGGTAAAGGCCGTAGAGTTCGGGCCCACTCTCTACCAGACCCACAGGGCGCTAAGTATGGCATACCTTAACAATTCAGATTTTGACAAGGCCCAGCTGCACATAGACGAGGCATACAGGCTGAACAACAGGGATGCCGAGACACTGCAGATAATGGCACAGCTGAAAAATTACGGCTACAAGGAGATGGCTGTTGAGGGAACCGAGTCGAACAAGTACATCAAGCTTTCCCTTGAGTACAATCCTGAACTTATTATTGCGAAATGGTCCCTTGCCCATTCATATTCCACAGTGGGCAACAACCAGATGGCTTTAAAGGAATACAAAGAGGTGCTGAACATCAATCCGAAACATGCACCTTCACTGCACAGTATCGCGCTGATCTACTACGACCTCCAGGACTATAATAACTGTATAATCTATGCGTTAAAAACAGTCGAGGCTGATTCGAAGACAGCACACCACCATTATACGCTGGGACTTGCATATTACCAGCTCAAGGACTGGGAAAAATCTGAAATCGCGCTTAACGATGCCGTAACCATAGACCCCGACTACGTCAACGCCATCATTACGCTTGGACTGGTTTACTATAACAAGGCAGAGTACCCCATGGCGATCACCCTGTACCAGAAGGTTCTCAAAAAAGATCCGAACAACCTGCTGGCGAATTACAACCTGGGACTTGCATACTACCAGCAGAAAAACTGGAACATTGCCATATCCACATTCCAGAAAACAGTCCAGATCGATGCTAAATATACCGATGCATGGTACAGCATGGCCAACTGCTACTGGTACATGAAACAGTGGGAAAAGGCGTACAACACATACAACAAGGTCCTTGAGATCGACCCGAACAACACAGAGGCAAGAAAATGGAGGGACGATTCATTTAATAAATGGAAGACCGGGCAGTAAACCGGTTCTCCGGTCCGATAAAAGTGACTGTCAAAAAGACAGCGTCATTGCGAGGTGCCCGGCACCGTGGCAATCTTTATTTCATACATAGTGTTTAATGTTGAATTTTACTAATACATGACACAAAGTGAGCAATATAACAGATCACCACGTCGACCTCCGGTCTCCTCGCAATGACATCTGATACTTTTTAGATAGCCCTTGTATTCAGGCAGCATCAGCGGCAGCAATTACTACTTCAGGTCAACCAGTTCCTTTTTCCATGTATCAAACTTTTCAGCGTATATCTCGTAGATTTCACCGGTTGTGAGAAATTTCTTTTTTCCGTCGAATATGCGGAACTGCCGTGTCACCTTTTTCTTTTTAAGCAGAAGGTATATTGCCTCAAGGAGCCCCAGCGTCTTACATGCGTCCTCCACAAGTTTCCTGTATGTGAAGATATCAGTACCGAATCCGGCAAGCCCGCGCTTTTCGATTGCTTCTGCCTCCGCGGGGACCTCTCCGGTTGCTATCTTCATCTCCTTGTAAAAATCCTGCAGGAAAAAACACGAGGGTTTCATTGCATTGATGATTTCTTCAGTGACCTGGAAAAATTTTTCCAGTTTATCGATCTCGGAGCCGTCCCCAAGTCCGCTATGCATAAAATGTTCGTTAACCATCGTTACATTATTAATTTTTGTAATAAATGCTTTATCTTGACCGTAAAATTTTCCAAGCAGTGTGGAGTATTGCTTATTTAGCGGAAAATACAGCTGGTAGCTCTTGTTGCGCTGCACAAAGCTGCGCCAGACGCTTGCAAGCCATTTTACCACATCCTGGTTAAGCATAAGGTCGTTCTTGGTTTTCAGGTTATAGATAATATTTGAAAAGAAAAATAGTATATAGTTGCTGCCTGATGCTTTGAAGTAATATTCGCATTCCCGCAGGTGATCGGGATCATTGATGATTTTATCGATTGCCGCAAGACTATCGTCAAGTCTTTCTATGGGACACGGTTCATATTTAAGGCAGAGATAAATTACTTCACCTATCTCCTTGAGCGCCTTGTCAACTATTGCTTTACTATCTGACATTACTGGCCCGCCATTTAATGTTGTATCGTTATTATATTTTTTATTCATTATTTACCCGGAATTATCTCTGAAAATTTTTTTATGCTAAATGTTATGAAGTTACAATTGAGTATATGCTTATTCTCATACAGAGTTTATTTTTCTACAACCATATTTTAAAAAATGTTCATTTTGGCTTAATAATAATGCACTTTCAATTTTGCATAAAACATCTTTTAAAACAACCTGCGGTTTTTATCTCTTTGGCTTGATTCTCTCCCTGATTATTATTAATTTTATTAATACGATTAATAAATATTATCAAATAACATAGGGGCGTTATGAAATACGGGGCACAGAACAACATCGTGGCAAAGGTAAAAAGCATAAAAAGCGGGGATGTTATGGCACAGATTAAATTCGACGTTGTAACCGCTAAAGAGATGAGTTCGGTTATTACCACAGATTCAGTCAAAGCCCTTGATCTCAGGGAGGGGGACACTGTACACCTTGTAATCAAGGCTATACACGTGCTGCCTGTAAAAGAATAAAAAAATCAGTCCCGGCACTCCGGATCTTCAGCGGCACTTTTTGCGGTATTGAGACGGGGTCATTCCGGTAACATCACGGAAAACCCTGTTAAATGAAGATTTGGAGTTGAAACCGGCATTCATGGCAAGCTCGAGAAATGTCCAGTTACAGCGGCCACCACCCGTTTTCCCCATCTCGCTGACAACATGGCGGATACGGTAGCCGTTTACGTATGCATTAAAGTTCATTTTAAGGCGTTCATTAATTGCCTGTGTAAGCTGGTGCCTTGAAACACCAATTTCCCGCGCAACATCTGCTATGGATAATTCACTCTGAAGCCACGGGCGTGCGCTATCCATATATGTTCCCAGCATGTCTGTTATTCTGCCGGCTTCAGACTCATCAAGCCTGGATTTTTCATACTTCTGCCTGAGCATATTAAGAAGAAATATTTTTCTCCTGGCAGAATCCTTCCAGTAGACTGATGCCAGGAGCATTACAGGAATGAAAGTATAAAAGAGGAGTGTGTTTAAAATCTCCCACGTGTAAAGCCCTGATAAAACAAACATCCCCAGCACCTGGATAATCAGCATAATCATGACTATGCTGGTTGAATATAGAAAAGGGAGACTCATAATTGTGCAGAAGTATACAATTACGAATAATGAACCGAGAGGCATACGGTTTCCTGCCGATACCCTGCCGATACAGTCAATGGCAACCTGTGCCGTAAATATCGTCAGTACAACAGATCCGCCTATAACAAAACCGGTTTTTGTATGACGATAACGTAAACCCGCAACTGTTATTAAACCTGCCAGTATAACAGCTGACACCCGCACAATCCATGCAATAACAGCCTGATGCAGCGGAAGTAATGAATAGTCCAGAAATGAGAATAACAAAAAGATAATGAAACCAAATGTATAGCGTTTTATGGAAACAATATGTTCAGAAGCAAGATAGCCATTAATATATTCCTGTTCCAGGGGAGTCGGGAACCTGAGCATTTTAATCCCTGAATCAAGAAGCCCCCGGACCTGATTTGCTATTACTTCACTCATAAGGACCTTTTCATAAAATTTTGACTCAGGCATACCCTGCTTAATGAGCACGGACCTGTGCATTATCACTTTATCCCGCGAAGCGAAACTGTTTCTAATATGCGGGAATAATCCATGACATAATAAACACCCTGTGCATAAAATTTATGATACTCTGATGTATGTCAACAATTATTGATTCCGGATAAGGGTTAAAGCAGCTGTTTATTGGGCTGGTGCCGGGGTGTGAAAAACTAAGGCTATAAAAAAGAATGCCGTTCACTGGCCAGCGGCTGTGAACGGCAGTCCCATGCCCCCCAAAACTCATTAAAGACCGGCGTTTAATTTTTTTTATATTTTTTATATATATTTAATATATGCTTAAATTAATAAAACATGATTATCAGCAAACTCTGCAAATAATCCGGTTCTATTAACTGTTGATTAAACTTAGCAGATTTAATAAAACGTGTCGTCTTATCCGCTAAAATGAGACATTTTTTTATATTTTTTCACTACTGTCCCATAGAATTTAGAGAAATGATAAAAAATGCTATTAATACTCAC
>DAONFG010000070.1:0-11659 GCA_035403465.1 Spirochaetota bacterium
GTTTGCGACAGTGCAGACCAGGCAAGAAAATTGTTTGAAATCTTTATCGGCAAAAAGGTCTGTGACATTTCGGAAATCAAGTATTGTAAAAAACAGTTTATCAAATTCTTCGTTTATTCTTGTACCGCGACCGATTATCTGCTTGAACTTTGTCATAGACTTTATTTCAGAATCGAGCACGATTACTTTACAGGTCTGGGCATCGACGCCTGTCGTCATAAGTTCTGATGTTGTTGCAATAACGGGATAAGGTTCTTCGGGATTGATGAAATTATCGGGCTGGCTCTCAAAAAGGGTGTTGATGCAATACATCCGGGTTATGGGTTTCTCGCTGAGAATCCTGACTTTTCACAGAAGTGCCAGGATGCAGGGATTGAATTTATCGGGCCGACAGCTCAAATGATGGACAGCCTTGGAGATAAAATAAAATCGAAGATAGTTGCGCGAAGCGTAGGTGTACCGATCATCTCGGGAGTAGAAAAACCCATCGCCAACGATGAAGAGGCTGTACACTATGCAGCGGAGTGCGGGTATCCCATAATGCTCAAGGCATCCGCAGGCGGCGGCGGTCGCGGCATGAGGATAGTACGCAACAGCGACCAGCTTATACCGGAATTCCATAATGCCAGGAACGAATCACGCAAGGCATTCGGCAGCGAAGACATATTCATTGAAAAATACCTTGAGTCACCCAAACATATTGAGGTACAGATACTTGCAGACAACTATGGCAACACTCTCCATCTCTTCGAGAGAGACTGTTCCATACAGCGGCGCCACCAGAAGGTAATCGAATTTACACCGGCTTTCTCGATACCGCAAAAGAAACGTGACCAGATATGCAATGACGCAATTAAAATCGCGAAGGCTGTAAATTACAGGAACGCGGGAACAGTTGAATTCCTTGTGGATAAAAACGGCAACCATTTCTTTATAGAGATGAACCCGCGCATACAGGTAGAACACACAGTAACAGAAGTGGTAACCGGGATTGATATAGTTCAGTCGCAGATACTTGTTGCGCAGGGATACAGTCTCGATTCACCACAGATAGGGATCAGGAGTCAGGACGAGGTACAGACCAGGGGCTTTGCAATACAGTGCAGGGTAACCACCGAGGACCCGTCAAACGGTTTTGCGCCTGATACTGGAAAGATCGACGTGTACAGGACGGGTTCCGGTTACGGTATACGTCTTGACGGCGGGAACGGGTATACCGGTTCAGTGATCAGCCCATACTACGACAGCCTTCTTGTAAAAATAACAGCACACTCGCGCACCTTTGAGGATACAATAAACAAGTCAAAGCGCTCGCTGCGTGAACTTGTGATAGCCGGGGTTAAAACCAATGATGCATTTTTACTGAACGTGCTTTCACACCCTGCTTTCCTTAAAGGTGAATGTGCAACAGATTTTATTGAAAAGACACCCGAACTCTTTGACATAACACCGAAGGAGGACAAAGAGGCAAAACTACTCCGGTTCTTCGGGGAAAAAGCGGTAAACGAAGCAAGCGCAGTACGCAGGGAATCTGACATCCCGCGTATACCAAAACACAACGAACCGTTCGGGATGTCGGGGACTAAACAGCTCCTTGACTCAAAGGGTCCCAAAGCGGTTGCAGATTGGGTCAAGTCGCAGCAGAAACTTCTTATCACAGACACAACATTCAGGGACGCACACCAGTCGCTCATGGCAACACGTCTTCGCACGTATGACATGCTGAAAATAGCAGAAGCAACCGCTTCACTTGCAGGCGAACTCTTTTCGCTTGAGATGTGGGGCGGCGCGACATTCGATGTTGCCTACAGGTTCCTCAAGGAGAATCCATGGAAGAGGCTTGAAGAACTACGCAAACATGTTCCAAACGTCATGTTCCAGATGCTCCTGCGCGGTGCCAACGCCGTAGGCTACACGAACTACCCTGACAACCTGATACGCGAATTCATAAAACAATCTGCGCAGAGCGGAATTGACGTGTTCAGGATATTTGACTCCCTCAACTGGCTCAGGGGCATGGAGGTGGCGATGGACGAAGTTCTTCTCACCGGAAAGATCGTCGAGGGATGCGTCTGCTACACCGGGGACATTCTTGATGAAAGAAAAACAAAATATGACCTTAACTATTACGTTGAAACCGCAAAAGAGATCGAGAAGATGGGCGCCCATATACTGGGAATAAAAGACATGTCAGGCCTCCTGAAGCCGTACGCGGCGCAGATGCTTATCAAAGCCCTGAAAGAGTCTATATCAATCCCTATTCACCTTCACACCCACGACACAAGCGGTAACGGGGTCGCCACACTTCTTTTGGCAGCCGAAGCAGGAGTCGACATTGTAGACAGCTGTTTTAACAACATGTCCGGACTCACAAGCCAGCCTGCATTAAATTCGGTTGTCGCCGCGCTCCAGCATACTAAACGTGACACTGGCCTTAACATTGACGGCATACAGGAACTCTCTGATTACTGGGATGATATAAGGCCTATATACGAGCAGTTTGAATCAGGGCTCAAGTCCGGTACCGCGGATGTGTACAAGTATGAAATCCCCGGCGGCCAGTATTCAAACCTCAAGCCCCAGGTAGAAAGTTTCGGTCTTGGCCACAAGTTCAAAGAGGTCAAGGAGATGTACATGAATGTGAATGCCATGGTAGGCGACATTGTCAAGGTTACCCCCTCTTCGAAGATGGTGGGTGACCTTGCAATTTTCATGGTGAAGAATGACCTGACCCCTGAAAATATAGTTGAAAAAGGGAAAGATTACGCGTTTCCCGATTCAGTTGTATCATACTTTGAAGGTATGATGGGGCAGCCCGTGGGAGGATTCCCGGAGGACATACAGAAGATCGTCCTGAAAGGGAAAGCCCCGATCACATGCAGGCCTGGTGAGCTGCTGCCGCCTGTTGACTTCGAAGCAACGGGAAAACACATTACGCAGAAGCACGGAATTACACCGACTATGCAGGACATTCTCAGTTATTCGCTCTACCCTAAGGTGATAGATGATTATATTGTTTTCCTGAAGCATTACGGCGACCTGAGCAGAATGGAAAGTCCGCTTTTCTTTAACGGCCTTAAACGCGGTGTACCGGCAGAGGTCGAGGTTGAAGAGGGAAAGATTTTCATTATACAGCTTGTAAGCATGGGCAAGGTTGACGCAGAAGGCAACAGGCAGGTTGTGTTTGAAGTTGACGGGAACAGGCGCGCGATGACCATTCTTGACAAAACATACAGTTTAGAAAAGGCCGTGTCTGCAACTCCGATGGCCGACCCTGCCAACCCGAATGAAGTCGGCGCCAGCATTCCCGGAACCGTATCCAAGGTACTGGTCAAAGAGGGCGAATCATTCACCGCAGAAAAGAGCCTTATTGTTATTGAAGCGATGAAGATGGAAACCAATATTAAACCCCAGGGCAACGGCAAGGTAAAGGAGATACTGGTAAAAGAAGGCCAGGCGGTCAGGGCGGGAGAACTTCTCATGAGGCTCGACCTGGAGTAAAAATATTATTATCAAGGTGCCCTCCTTCGCACTGTAAGTTTGCAAAAAAGCCTGTTTAAAGACAGGCTTTTTTATTCAAACAGCATTGTGAAAGCTCAGTGTGCGATTCACAGATACTGGTATTATATCCGCAGACAATACATAAGTAAGTCTTTTCGATTTCAGACGCAATTATGTGAAATCTTTTGCTTCCTGCAAATTGCAGAAATAACCTGAACCAGTCTGTTTATGAATGGCACTTATATCCTGGAAGATTTTCCGGATATGCATAAAGAATAATAAAATCAATCCCCCTTTACCAGCAGCCCATACCTTGTTTTGATAAGGACACTCTGCTTTACAAGTTCCGAAATCCCCTCTGCCATATCATAGTCGGTGATCCGGCTCTCTGCTGCCTGAAGGTTAAGGTAATAATAACTCTTCCCTTCAATCCTTATAGTGAGTATGTTCGCCTTAACTCCCTGCATTACTCTTTTTACAGTGAGCACCTTGAGCGCGCTGTCGGTAAGTCCTATTGCTCCTTCAGGGTCACGGATAATATTAATTTTATCAAGACCAAGCGTCTCCGTCGTAAGTTCAGGAATTACCGGAACTTTATTAAACTGGCTGAAACGGGCGTTCATATTTATCTGTGCAAGAAGCTGGTTAACTTCAGTCTGGATAAATTCACGGTCATCAGGTCCAAGGATACCGTTAGTCGCCTGCAGAGCGAGTTCCCTGATACGCTTTACTATCTCATGGTCAGAAGCAATTGAGGATTCAACAAAATTGTGAAGGTTCCTCATGTCTGCGTCATTCATTGAATCGCGCATGATCTGTTCAATCATGGAGTCCATCTTTTCTGCAACAGCAAGTCCCGCGGGATCATCAGAGGCAGAGTTTATCCTCTTCCCTGATGAAAGCCTGTTAAGGGTAAGGGTGAATTCCTTATCACCAAGCCTTGCACGGTTAACTATAAAAGTACTGGTCCCGCGGCCGTAAACGAAGAAGTCAGCACCATTGGGCAAGTATATATATCCTTTATCCGCCGCATTGGTTACTGCTGTTGATAAAAGAATTAATAATAAACATAATCTTTTTTTCATCTTTTCCTTCTTCGGAAACACAGACGTACTATGTTGACCTGTGGTACAGGTTTCTGCTATTTAACGATACCAAGTTCTGAATATATCTCGTCCGCTGTTGCATCTGATCTTACCGTCACAAACTCACCCGACGGTTTAAAAATCCTTACCTGTTCCGATTGGCCTACATACTGTACGACCTTTTTCAGTTCATTACCCTTTCCAGCAAGCCATGTATTTGTTTCGGGATTGAACACCAGGTCTGCTGTTTCACCTTTTTCAGGACCGTCAACCTGTACAATGTGAAAACGGTTCTGTGTAGCCTCAATTTTATAAATCTTCCCTTCATTCTTTACATACTGCACCTCTTTTTCACCCGGGTGCATTGAAACAGGATTTGATCCAGTCCAGAATTCGAGCGAATTAAAGATCAAGGCATCTACAACTAAAGCAATTTCATAAACTGGAACTACAATCAATACAAAGAAAACAAGCTCATTTATCCACTTGTTGCCTATACCTTTGTTAAAATTATACAATTTACCCGTAAGACCGAATGTCCCAATGCAACCCTGGATAGATGCGATACCCAAAGCAAGGGAGAGTGCAAATGCAATACCTTTTTTCTTCATACCAAACTCCTTATAAATTTATTTTTTGCATGCAAATGATGCCGTAGTAAAATTAATAAAATACCATGCGCTTTTTATTTTTTTTATTCTTTCCACCGTGCAGGTATTTCTGAATATGGTATGGTCAGCGGTATTTAATCATTTCAGGCACTTTGGAGATTTTTCACATTCATATTGCGGCAGGCATACCTCCGCATCTCTTATACGGTCAATTCCCGGCCTGTATATCCAGTAACTTATTCTTTACATGGTCCCGTCCTGCTTCCTTACCGGCCTTGTGTATTTTTTTGAATCTCCGGGTATAAGTAAATTCGAATTGTTGAAATCAGGGTTAATATATAATTATTGTTTTTATGCGGGTAGTCATAAACATGTTGCAGGATACGGAGCAGCTTTTCAATCCCGGCAGCAAAGTTTCAATCGCTCCATGCTGTTTCGTACAGGAAAAAATTTTCCACTGTCATGCTACCGTAATCGACATGTACCCGGTTAAACTACCCGGAAGTATTTAAAAATATTTTTAATATGCCCTTAATAACAACTTAAAAAGTATTTTTCAGGAATTTCATTGACATCCACGCAAGAGGTTTATTACTGTAGCCGATTTTATTTATTTTTGGAGGTTATAAATTGTTCAAACCCAAATTTTTCTCGCTTTATAAAACTTATACGCGGGAACAGATTACCAGGGACATTATTTCCGGAGTCGTTGTGGCAATAATAGCCCTTCCACTTTCAATAGCACTCGCCATTGCTTCAGGTGCTACACCTGAAAAAGGTCTCCACACTGCGATAATTGCAGGTTTCCTGATTTCATTTCTTGGAGGAAGCCGCGTACAGATAGGTGGCCCGACCGGCGCATTCGTTATTATTGTTTTTAATATCATCCTGAAGTATGGTTACGACGGGATGCTCATTGCCACGATTATGGCAGGCGGCTTTCTTATTTTATTCGGCCTTCTCAGGTTTGGAACATTCATAAGGCTCATTCCATACCCCATAACCACAGGTTTCACAAGCGGTATTGCCATGGTGATTTTCACTACACAGGTCAAGGATTTCCTTGGACTCTCCATAGACAAAATGCCTGCGGGTTTTTACGCAATGTGGAAGATATTTTTCACAAATATCCACTCAATAAATTACTGGGCTGCGGGGATAGCCCTTATCTCCCTTATTTTAATTGTGTTCTGGCCGAAAATTACTACAAAGATCCCCGGATCACTTGTTGCCATAATAGGCGCGTCTTTGGCAGTTTACTTTTTCAATATACCTGTTGAGACCATCGGGATAAAATTCGGCGCGATTTCCTCTTCATTGCCCGTTCCTTCACTGCCGGTCGTATCCCTTGAAAAAATTGAACACCTTTTTATGCCTGCACTTACGATAGCGCTCCTTGCGGCAATTGAATCTCTACTCTCTGCGGTAGTTGCAGATGGTATGATAAGCGGTTCACACAAGCCTAACGCTGAACTTATTGCACAGGGTGTTGCCAACATCGCTTCCGGATTCTTCGGAGGCCTGCCGGCCACAGGTGCAATAGCCCGTACAGCAGCAAACGTAAACAACGGCGGGAGAACTCCGATATCCGGGATGACGCATGCGATCGTTCTTCTTGTAATGCTTGTTGCATTCATGCCCCTTGCAAAATTTATACCAATGTGCACACTCGCTGCAGTGCTTGTATTCGTAGCCTATAACATGAGTGAATGGCACAGTTTCAAGGCTCTTCTCAGGGCACCTAAAAGCGATGTGACAGTACTGCTTGCAACATTTTTCCTTACAGTATTCATTGACCTTGTTGTTGCCATTGAGATAGGTATGGTCTTCGCAGCCCTTCTCTTTATGAAAAGGATGGCTGACGTCACTACTGACGGATTCAAGTTTACCCATGATAAAATTGCCGATGACGACACGGAACTGAAATTCTATCTTGAACGGGAAAATATACATCTTCCAAAAGGAATTGGAATCTATGAAATCAACGGCCCGTTCTTTTTCGGAATCGCCGATACGTTCCTGGAAAACGCGCTTCAGTACCGGCGTCCTGTTCCAGTACTGATCATAAGAATGAGGTATGTACCAGCCATGGACGCTACCGGTCTTCATGCATTAACAAGGCTTTATGATAAATGCACCGAGGTTGGAACAAGAATGGTACTCTCAGGAGTAAATGAACAGCCGCGGAAAGTTATGACTAAAGCCGGTTTTGTTGACAGGATAGGTGCTGAAAATGTATGTCCCGAGTTCAACATTGCAGTAAAAAGGGCTACTGAAATCAGGATGAAGGACCTTGAACAGGGTGCATAAACTTTAAGGCTCCATGAATAAAAAAGCCTGCTGAATCAGCGGGCTTTTTTATTCCCGGGCAGCATCCTTGACAAAAACTGTCCGGTATATGAGGCCTTGACCCTGCAGATATCTTCCGGAGTGCCCGCAGCCAGGAGGGTACCGCCTGCATCTCCCCCTTCAGGGCCCAGGTCAATTACGTAGTCAGCAGTCTTGATAACATCAAGATTATGCTCAATCACTATTACGCTGTTCCCTTTTTCTACGAGCGAATTCAACACTTCGATCAATTTTTTAATATCATCAAAATGAAGGCCTGTTGTAGGTTCATCCAGTATATAAACAGTTTTGCCTGTACCCCGCTTTGAAAGTTCAGTAGCGAGCTTGATCCGCTGCGCCTCACCGCCAGAGAAGGTTGTTGCAGGCTGCCCCAGCTTGATATACCCCAGACCCACACGGGCAAGTGTCTCAAGTTTATTATATACAGCAGTAATGGTCTCAAAAAAAGGCAATGCCTCATCAACAGTCATGTCCAGGACTTCAAAGATATTCTTCCCCTTGAACCGCACTTCAAGCGTCTCATGGTTGTATCTCTTACCTTTACAGACATCGCATGTAATATAAATATCCGGGAGAAAATGCATCTCGATTTTCTTTACTCCGTCACCCTCACACGTTTCGCATCTTCCACCTGAAATATTAAACGAAAAACGTCCGGATTTATATCCTTTCATCTTTGACTCAGGCAGCTTCGCGTAGAGTTCCCTGATTGGTGTAAAAAGACCTGTATATGTCGCGGGATTGGACCTGGGTGTTCGGCCAATCGGAGACTGGTCAATATCGATCACCTTGTCTATATGTTCAACTCCAAGAATTTGATCAAATTCTCCGGGGTATTCCTTGGACTTCATCACAAGTGCCGAGAGCGCGCGGTAGAGTATTTCTATCACAAGGGATGATTTTCCTGATCCCGAAACACCTGTAACAGCGGTGAATACTCCAAGCGGAAAGTCAACTGTCAGGTTTTTCAGGTTATTCTCACGCGCACCACAAATTGTCAGAAACCTTTCAGCTTTACGCCTGGTCAACGGAACCGGTATACTCATTACACCCGAAAGGTACTGCCCGGTCATGGATTTCGGAGAATCCTTGATATCCTGCGGTGTGCCTGCGGCTACCACATACCCGCCATGGACACCCGCACCCGGACCCATGTCAACAACATAGTCAGCCTGCATGATTGTATCCTCGTCATGTTCAACAACGATTACCGTATTGCCGATATCGCGCAGGTTTTTAAGTGCCGCGAGCAGCCTGTTATTGTCCCGCTGGTGCAGCCCTATGCTCGGTTCATCCAGAACATAGAGCACGCCGGTCAGGCTTGACCCCATCTGCGTTGCCAGCCTTATCCTCTGCGACTCGCCGCCGGACAGAGTACCCGCTGCGCGGTTAAGAGTTAAATACTCTATCCCTACCTCGTTCAAAAACTTCAGGCGTGCCCTGATCTCCTTGAGTACCTGATCAGCTATCTTCTGCTCGGTGGTATTAAGCTTTATATCAGTAAAAAAACCGTACGATTCATTTATAGACATTGATGATACTTCATCTATCCCTTTATCTGCAACGCGGACAGCAAGGCTTTCCGGACGAAGCCTTTTCCCGCTGCATGATGTACAGGAATCGTTCCTCATGTACTTCTCCAACCAGATGCGCATCTCCTCTGAATTGGTCTCCCTGTACCTGCGTTCAAGGTTGGGAAGCACGCCCTCAAAAGACCTGGAAAACCTGAACTCGGAATCTTCTCTCTTTATGTTATAGTTTACCTTTGTACCGCTTGTACCATTAAGTATAACATCGCGAACCCGTTCAGGCAGGTCTTTCCATGGTGTATCAGGCTTGAAATTGAGACTTTTGGCAAGCGCCTGAACGGTTTCAAGGTACCAGTAGCTGGTGCTCTTGCCCCAAACTTCAAGAACTCCCTCATTTAGCGACAGGTTCGGATCGCTGACTATCCGTTCAGGATCAAACTGCATTACAAATCCCAGTCCGTCACATTCAGGACATGCTCCGTAAGGAGTGTTAAAAGAAAACATTCTCGGGGAAAGTTCCGGGATGGAAATCCCGCAGTCCGGGCATGAAAGCTCCGTGGAATAGATCTGCTCGTTGTCATCTGTATGTATCAGCACAAGTCCTGTTGCAATGTCCATCGCGGTTTCTATTGAATCCGCAAGTCTGGGCCGAATCCCGTCCTTCAGAACAATTCTATCAACGACAATTTCAATTGTATGTTTTTTGTTCTTTTCCAGTACTATCTTATCATCAACATTAAAAAATTCACCATCAACACGCAGCCGCACAAAACCCTTCTTTCGCGCCAGTTCAATGCTGTCGGCATGCTCTCCTTTTTTCCCGCGCACAAGCGGCGACATAACCTGCAGCTTTGTGCCCTTCTTCATGGTCATCACTGATTCAACGATCTGGTCTATTGACTGTGAGGATATTTTCTTCCCGCACTGATGACAATAGGGCACGCCAATGCGCGCATACAAAAGCCTGAAGTAATCATATATCTCTGTGACTGTACCAACTGTAGATCTGGGGTTGCGGTGTGTTGTCTTTTGTTCAATGGAGATTGCAGGTGATAGGCCGTCTATATAATCGACATCGGGCTTTTCCATGAGTCCAAGGAACTGCCTGGCATATGCCGAGAGTGATTCAACATATCTCCTCTGGCCTTCAGCATAAATGGTATCAAAAGCAAGTGAAGACTTCCCTGATCCGGAAAGTCCCGTTATTACGACAAGCTGGTCTCTGGGGATTTCAAGGGAGATGTTCTTGAGGTTATGCTCCCTTGCCCCCTTGATAGTAATTTTGTGGCCTCTCATATCAGGGTTACGTTAATGGATCCGCACATGGGGCAGATTACTTCCCTGTCAAATTCCTCCTCGTGAATATCCCTGCGTTTTTTAATTATAATATCATCCCACCTGTAATCGCAGTCTTCACAGGCATAACTTATTTGTATCTTCCTTTCAGTATCATCATCGCTGAATTCATCGTCGTCATCATCAAAAACATCCTCTGCATCAGAGAGTTCCTCTTCAGTGTAATTCTCCTCGTAATAATCATCTTCATAGACTTCGTCGTCGTAATCTCTTTCCTTGTAGTCGTCGCCCATAATGTAACCTTTCCTGCTGTTTTTGTAGACAAATAATCTGCGCTCACAGCAGGTAATCCGGCCGTTGCGCATACTCACATACCAGAAAAAACGGGGGTTTATTTGTCAAAATATTTTACTGCTTAATCAAAAATTTTTGTCCCGGAATCCTTGAGCTGAGGCGTTGTTTCTGACTTGATCTCTCCTATTTCGTCGAATCTTTTAGAGGTAACAATAATATCCCAGATGCCCCAGTTTCCGGTTTTCATTGAGTATTCATGAATTATTATAGCAAAACTGCCTGAATATGACAAATTAAAGGGAATTTCCGCACTGAATATTTTATCTGAATAAAAAATAGAAGAATCAACAGTCCCGATCAGCTGCTCGTTGCCGTATGCATCCTTTATAAAAATTTTAAGCGTGCCGTCAAAAGGTATCCTTTTACCCCTGTACCTGACAAAATCTATGAATATAGTGTAATTTTTACCTTTTTCAAGTCCGTTTACAGGGCACTCGATGCGGGGTTGCACCAGAAAAAAAGCAATATTATCGATGTAAGGAGCCGCATCATCAACAGTTGTTTGTCTCATTGATTTAGCGCGGCTGTTTATTGTGCGGTAATCGATATAACTGACAAGTGCATCACTTGAAGTATCAGGAGGCCCTGATACTTCATTAATGATAAATGTTTCTTTTAATGCAGTTGCACTAATAAAATCCGGTTCTCCGGCAAGTACAGGAATATACATCAGTATAATAAAGCAGAGAGGCCGGATGAATAACATACTTTTCTGCCTGGTATTCATAATTATTCCCCCGCCTGCCATACAAATTAATTCCTGCAAACAGAATCCAGGTAAAAACCCGGACTACCTGATAAGTTTCATTACCTTCTCAGCGTCAAGGTTTGATATTGAATCCACGCTCGCCGCATTACCCTTGAAGAATTCAGTCAGGCTTGTCATCAGGTTTTCAACCTTTTTATTACCAGCGAGGTCAGATGCAATTATATT
>DAONFG010000071.1:0-11287 GCA_035403465.1 Spirochaetota bacterium
GACCGTGTAAATACTGAACTAATTGCATTACTCACACGGTCTGGGGGTTAGGGGGACCTTTACCGCCATATATATCACAGTGTTTAGTCCCTCGCCTGCTTTAAATTTTTTATTACACTTTAGAACAAGCCCGGCACCCTTCATCCAGCCCGACACAGTCTCTTTTGAAAAACCAAGCCGCCTGTGACCGTAAACGCTCCGCATCTTCTCGTTGTTATGGCTGTCCAGTTCCGCAAGAACAAGCACGCCGCCGGGCTTCAGGATCCTGGATGCCTCATCAACAGCCTGCTGCTGTTCATCAAGATAATGAAGCACCATGCTGATTACAACTGAATCCGCCTCACCGTCACGTACAGGCAGGTGATCCAGTTCGCCAAGCCTCAGGTCGATCATCCCGTTTTTACCTTCAAGCAGTCTCCTGGCTTCTGCAAGCATCGCCGGTGACCGGTCTACTCCTATGACCCTGTCAGCCTTTACCAGCAGCCTCACGGCCAGTTCACCGCTGCCGCAGCCCAGGTCAGCGATAATCCCGCTTTCAGGCATCAACGCACATATTTCGCTGTTCAGGTCAAAGTCACCCAGCATGCTGCTTCGTATACTTTTCCATTCGGGCGCCACACTGTTAAAATACTCCCTGCCGCGTTCAGTTCGTTCTGCAAGGTAATTCTGCAGATTCATTGCATCATTCTTAAACGCATCGCCGGAAGCGAGTCTATCAAAAACCGGCCCGCATATATCGCACCAGAGTCCTTCATTTCCCATCATGTAAAAAACCCAGAGCCCCTCTTTCCTGTACGCAAGAAGCCCCGCGTCTGCCAGGATTTTAAGGTGTCGTGAAATACGCGACTGCCCCATCCCGAGAACTGCAGCTATCTCGTTAACGCTCAGCTCATTGTTCCTGAGAAGCGAGAGTATCCTTAAACGTGACTCATCAGACAGAGCCTTGAAGATGTTAACGGTCTCCATAACTATATCAATATATCCTTATATAGTTATATGTCAAATTGCCATGCATTGTGTCAATATTTTTTATTAAATTTTCAGGGGTGGAATAGTCGCACAGTTGTCGCGCGGGGGAAACTGGAAAGTTTTAATCAATCACCCCGGATTTATCATCCGGGTCAGGAGCAACAGAGCGATTCAGCTATCCTGCGGGACTACTGGAGACTCCGAAGTTTTTTTTACCGCAGGTTTTTTCCTGCGTTTTCTTTTCGGTTTCTTAACTTCGGATTTATCTTCTTTAACCGCCCCCGAATCAGGGACCGCTGCCTGTTCCTGTGAATTCCCGGAAATTTTTTTAGGCCTGTTATGCACAGGGCGCCTTCCGCGTCCGCCATCCTGCCTGGCTTCGGTTTTACGCGCCTGCGGTGCCGGAGTGTCAGGGCTCTCTGCAGCAAGGGTCTTCCAGTACTTTATGTCCTCCTGGCAGCCGCCGGCTGATTCAGCAAGTATCTCGAAAAACAGGAGCGCATCGCTGAAATGTTCATTGCGTACAAACTTTTTTTCAAAGCGGGGATTTCTTTTGCCCTCATCGCTCTGCACAAAGGACTTCTGGCGCGTTACAATATTAAGCACACGGTCGGTCTCCTTGCGGGGCAGGCGGAGCCTCATGGCTATGGGATGAAAAATGTTGCGCGCCGCAATAAAAGATTCATGCGATCCGCGCACGGTTTCGGATTTATTGTCCAGGTCACTGAAAATATCGTAAAAGAGCAGGGTTATGAGTACGCTTGTGGGTATCTCCGCGCCGGCGAGCCTGCGTTTATCCAGGGATTCAAGGCGCGCTATGAGTTTATGATTATGACGCGCTTTGTCAACCTCGGGAATCCAGTGCGGCAGTACTCCGAACCTGTCCATGTACTTGAACGATGCGGCAGAGGCGCCGCATCTCAGTATCTTGTAGAGTTCCTCGAGCAGGCGGTTGGCGTTAGCCTCGGCCACGCGTGAAGCGTTGGCCACTGCATCCTTGTAATCATTTTTAGAAAGCCTGAACCCGAACCTGGCGCAGAAACGCGCTGCCCGGATAATCCTCACAGGGTCCTCCCTGAACCGTACAGCAGGATCACCGATTGAACGCAGGACCTTTTTCTTAATATCAGACAGTCCGCCCGTATAATCCATTATTGTTGAATCGGCATAATTGTAATACAGCGAATTGATCGTGAAGTCACGCCTGAAAGCGTCCTCCTCGATCGTGCCGAAAGTATTGTAATTCTTCTTTTCCTTATCATCTGTTTCTGTGGGATCAACAGCGGCCCTGAAGGTCGCGACCTCAATAAACCTGTCAGCTGCAATATAAACATGCGCAAGGCGGAACCTGCTGCCGATCAGAAAGCAGCGCGCGAAGAGACGCTTGATCTGCCTGGGGTGCGCATCGGTGACAATGTCAAAATCTTTGGGCGGCATCCCGAGGAGTATATCCCTGACGCATCCTCCCACGAGGTACGCCTTGTATCCATTCTTCTTGAGGCGGTACATTATATCTATTACGCCGCGTTCTATCTGTTTGTTGTCAATCGGGTGTTCCCTCTGGGGAAGTACAACTGGAAACTTGCCTTTTCTTGTAATTAGGGATTTAATCCGTTTCATTCATACCATCTGAAAATTTTTTTTCATTCTAACAGAAAAGCCTCTTTTTGTCAAGGGGGTATACAAAAAAGAGGATGAATCAGAAAACCGGTTCTCCGCCCCACCCTCCCTTTGACTCTTTACCTGACACCCTTTGCGTAATCCAGGAGGGGCTGCAAACCATCCAGCGGACCTGAATGCGAGAAGACAATATACCTGATTTCATTCTTTACAGGATCCAGCCTTAGCGCAAGAGCCTTGAGAGACCTGTCCTGCCCGGCCACATCTCCGCTGAAAAACCATACTGCATGTTTAATTTTATTATCAGATGAAGAAAGTGCAGCGTCACCTATAAAAAGGACCCCGGAAACCAGGAATGCCGCACCACCTTCTGTATGCCCGGGAACTGAAAAGACTTCTATCTTAAGTGATCCTAACCGGACCGGTTCTCCGTCTTTAAGAATATTTGTGACCTTTAATCCCGTGGGTACTGCGGAAAAGATCAGGCTTGAGGGCGAATTATTTGTTGCCTGGCCTTCAACTATCGGGATCTCCTTTTCGAGGGCGTAGAGCTTTGCATTCGGGAACATCTTCGCTGCTGCTATATGGTCGAAATGACCATGTGTAAAAAAGATTGCCTTTACATCTGAAGGCTTATACCCGCGGCCGGCAAGGGCGTCGATTACCGGTTTGCCGTCAGGTGAATTTCCGGCATCTATGAGCCCGATCTCCCCGCTGCCCCCGTCCAGGATCAATACCTGGCTCATCCCGTCAAAGACGCTGATTATTTTCCCACCGGCAAACTCAGTGCCTGGCTTAATCTCCTTTGTTCCCATAAACGGAAAAATAACCAGAAAGAAAAATGCCAGCAGCAATGCAAGAACAATTGAACCGGCTGTAATAAGAACTTTTTTCATGTTAATACTCCTTTATAAAAAATTCAGCTCATTCCGGATTATTGGGAGATTCACTGGTTTTATTAAAGACAACTTTATGCCGGTATTCTCCAGCCCCCTGTCCCCCAAAGGGGGCACGTATCCAGAATTATTCAAATGATAAATATTCTTTAATCCTTTTCTAAACAGGTTCCATGGTATTTAAAACATTTATTGGCAACCCGGTAATATAAAAAATCATTTATAAATTCCTGTTCCTTGAATCACTAATTGTTTCCATTTACGTGCCCCCTTTGGGGGACAGGGGGAAATCAGCTATGTTGCTGGTTTTCCCAACATTCCGGAATGAGCCAAAAATTCTTATCAATCTAAAGTAAAGAAGCTGCTCTGACCCCTGGTTATTTTTTGAAGAATTCAAGGCATAAATCAGCTATTACTCCAGGCTGCTCCATTGGCACAAGGTGTCCGGCATTGTTGACAACAGTATGTTTCCCGGCAGGAAAAAGCGATGCTGCTTTTTTAAGGTCAATGTACAGCCTGTTTTCGCTCATCCCCCCCTCGACCACAAGCACCGGGCACTTTATCTCCGGGAGAAGCGGCCATGGGTCCATCGCGTTGCCCCCCATAAATAGAGACGCCTCCTTTTCCGGTGAACAGGCCAAAGTAAGTCCCCCTGACCCCGCGGGGATCATGCCGTAAAGTATGTAAAGATCCATCATCTCAGGAGCCCACTTTGCAAATAGTTTTTTCCCTGCAAGATATTCACGCGCCTGCGCGGCACTCTCCCAGTGGTTCCGCCTGTTTATGGACTTTGAGGCCAGCGGATGCTGCTCCACCGTTAATTTCTGACTGTAAAAATTCTGCGGCAGGTATATGGGTTCAATAAGAATCATGGCCGACGGCTCAACCGGGTGAAGAGCGCTGCACAGGGTTGCAACAGTGGCTCCCATTGAATGACCGGCAACATACGGGGCTCTGACCCCCAGTGTCCTGAACATTTCGAAAAGGTCGTCTGCAAGCAGCTCCCAGCTGAGGCCATCATCAGGTTTTGCAGACCGGTGATCGCAGAAGTAAGGAATGATTATATTGAAATTCCGCCCGAGTTTTTCCGCAACGGGGTGCCACATCCACGGAAGAAAACCCGTCGCATGCAGCATAACAAGGTCGGGCTTAACCGCCGGGTAATGCAGGTACTGAATTACACTTTCACCTGTATCGCATTTTTTAAGTATGGGCCGGGACTTATCCATGACATTTACCACCATGTAATTATATGTATGGCCCTGAGCGATAAGTCAAGAAAAAAGGGTGGTAATATCCCACCCATCGGGAAAGCACCAGTCTGTGTTGCTTTGCTTTATTTGAAGTATGCTTCCTCAATATCATCTATGTCTCTTGGGGGGTGGCGACTTTGATGATATAAACGCCGGTGGCTTCTTTCCAGTAAGCTCCTTAGCAGGTTCATTCCGCCTTATGTGGTTTGTTCCTGTTAAGAAGCCTTCAGGAGTATACACCTTAAATAAAACCGGCACTCTCCCTCAGGATGGTTTGTGATAACTGCTCATTAGCTTCCTGTTTAATAGAAACTAATTCTTTTAAAAACAGAGTATTTAAAAAATCATGAATTAACATAATCTTTTATGAACGATATTATCGTAATGGATCGCCGTTCCGATGTCAATGAATTTTCTATATTTTAACACTTTTTTTATTATGTCTCCCAAAAAAATGACAACTTGCAATACGGGGTTAGTAGCCGAAACCGGCATAGGCGTATACCCACGAGGAATCTTCAGGTGCGATGTTCGGCCCTTTGTCTGATTGTGAATAGGCATACGGAGATGATGCTATAAAAAAATCAGGAGAAACAAAAAATATGACCGGGAAATCATATCGATAGTCTTTGTTATAAAGCATGTTACCCGATTGTTTCTGTTGCCATCCAGTTTACCGCTCATTATGTGTCCTCCTTAGATCTTTCAGAGCTGATTAAACGTTTAAAATATTATTCTGATTTATCCTGCATCAATTCAAGTCTATTTTTAAAATGCGCCGTGGATCCGCCCGGCAATTTGCGTTATTATAAAGCTTTTAATTAATTTAAGGCGTGCAGTAAAGCAGGTATAACATAAAACTCAGTGAGCAGTCACTATAATGCTTGAAAAAATTATCTTCTTGAGTAATATTTTACTGGTAATATAAATTTTCAGGCGGTTTGAATCTATTAGAAACTGCTGATACTGGTAAACAATACAGGGGGCTTCATTCAATGAAACAGCTGAGACTTATTCTCACGGTTGCCATTTTCCTCACATCATCAGGACTCTATGCCCAGATGGTTAATCTTATGAATATGAGTGCTGAATGGGCACGTACAGGCAACAGGAATGCCGCGATAGATGCCGCAGATATCGTTTTCTATAATCCCGCAGGCCTTACAAAGCTCGAAGACGGAATTCACTTTAACATAAGCAACCAGACACTGATAAGGCTTCCGGAACATACAGCAGATTTTACTCCTGCAGTTGACCAGAAAAGAACATTCAAACACGAAGGAGTGGACTGGTTTCTTCCCAACGCTTACCTTGCATACAAAAAAAACAATTGGGCAGTTTTCACAGGATTCTTTATTCCTGCGGGCGGTGTAACTGTCAACTATCCTGATGGATCACTCAACACAGAGGTGATTGGAATATTAACTTCAGGAACAATCGGCAACATTACTGATCAATCACTTGAAGCAAGCTCAATATACCTGGCAGGAATGCTTGGCGGAACATACGCAATAAACGAAATGTTCTCCTTTGCCGCCGGCATACGATATGTAAATGCGAAAAATACTACAAAAGGCGAAGTTATCGGAACAACGGGAACCGTAAATGTTAAAACAGAAGATACTGCTGACGGGTTTGGCGGAGTTATTGGAATCAACATAACACCAATACCCGAACTCAATATCGGCATGAGATACGAAACTATTACAAAACTTGAATTTGAAACTGATGTAAAAAAGGATACAACAGATCTTCCACTCTTTGTTGACGGCGCTAAAAGCCGCAGCGACATCCCTGCAGTATTCGCCATAGGCGCTCTGTACGCAGTCACACCGGAGCTGTCACTGGAGCTTGACTTCAACTACTATTTCCAGAAACATGCTGACTGGGACAGGGATTTAAACGGAAAGGACTACGCTGAGAGTGCGGGCGATTGTTTTACTACCGGACTGGCCGCGATCTACAAAGTTAATTCAATGATTACCGCAAGTGCAGGTTTCACATATTCGTACTTTATGTGGGAGGATGAGGACTCCTATTATACAAAACTCGGTGCATATGAGACATTATTCAGCGACAACATCGCATTTCTTATAGGTGCCGCTGTTGAAGTTGCGAAGGGCGTCAAGGTTAACCTGGCATACAACTTCACATGGTGGGAGGGTGAAACAATTGAATACACCAATCCTAACCTGACAGGTTTTTCTGCTGAAGTTAAAACCAGGAACACAGCTCATGTTATTGCTGTTGGCGCTGACTGCTCATTTTAAAAAAACCTCATGCGGCAGGGAATAAATCATTTCCTGCCGGCTTTTGCCGCCTGCTTTGAATACTTTCTCCTGTAAATAAATCTCATAAAAGCTGATTCAATCCTTCCTATAAAACTCAGAGGACCGATATAACTGCCCTGGATATGTATGAACGCGGCTTTCCCGGCGATTATTGCAACTGCAACAGCATCGTCCATTGAAGTTCCGGCACAGAGAATCCCCTCACCTGCTATTGTGACCGCGCTCCTGCTCCTGAAAAGCCCTGATATTTTTACTGTTTCATCAACCGGTAAGTTCTTTATATCTATACCGATAATCTGCGCAATATCATCAACATATGGTTTCAATGTTTCACCGGTCAGGGAGACTGTTTCAGAGTAAGTTGAACGGTTAAGCAGGAGGGTGTTGATCCGTGGATTTTTCCCCAGGATTGAAACAGCAAGCCGTATAAGCTTATCATCCGAGCCGGCAGCAGCATCCATGCCGGCTGAAACAATATCATTTACATTCACTGATAAAAGAGATGAATCAACTCCAGCCATCCACACCATGTTCCCGTCCCTGATCCAGAAACGGTCTTTACCCGACATGGAGCCGGAGCGTATTGCAGGACCGACATCATCATATATCATTGACAGTATATCTTCTTTTATCATTACTATTCCTTTTTATTAACGCTTCAAGTGCGTCTGCAGGTATTGGCTGCAGACATTTTTATCAGACAGATCCCCTGTACCTGTTACTATAGAGAATTTTCCGGCAATGAATGTGCCGCATACATTTTCAAGAATCCTGGACACGGTGAATGCCTCATCGATATCACTCCCCAGGCATACAGCTCCGTGATTCGCCATAAGTGCGCACATGCTGCCATTTACAGCCTTTACTGTCTCAGTGGTGAGTTTCCCTGTTCCCGGAAGGCCATACCCGCCGCAGAATATTTTTCCGGTACAAAGAATCCGGGCCGCGTCCCGGTCGTTCACCTCAACATTAACACGGGCTGCGGCGCATACCGAGGCATTGAGCTGGTGCGTGTGTATTACTGCGCCTGCTTCCGGGCGGGCACGGTAGATTGCCGCATGCAGTTTTCTCTCGCCCGAAGGCTTCACAGCGCACTCCCATCTGCCTGTTATTATATCCATCACAGCGATATGTTCAGGCCTGATATCCCCGTACATTATTCCGCTGGGAGTTACAGCCATGGTCCGTTCGTCAATCCTGATGCTGATATTTCCCCATGTGCGCGCGACAAGTCCCTCTGCAGAGAGACGGATGCCCGCCTCACATACAGAAATGCGCACCTTTTCAATATTATTTTTCATCTGAACCTGAACCCTCCTGCGTTGTGGAACACACGTTCAAAATCCGCCGGAGCTCTGCGGGAGGCTGTCACGTGCCGGCGCCTCAATAAGAACTGCAGCTGTGCCGCGTGTCAACCTGTTTCTCCGGGGTTAATGCTGACGATTGGATGCTGAAACACTACTGCCTCGAAGCTGTAAAAATTATTGTCTCTGAAAGTGCATATTCAATAAACCCGTATGCCTCCTCTTTTCCGGGTAAGGATTTAGTTTTTAGAAGATCTTTTAATGCAAGTGCCCCTGTAAACCCCTGCAGGAGTTGAATGATTTTTTTATCTGCAATCAGGGGTTTGACCTGGCCGCCGCAATTATAGATGATGACACAGGTTTTTTCAGGACTGCATTCAGTTAAAAATTCTTCCAGATCAAGCTCTCCAACAGACAACAGGTCATTAAAATCATATTTCAGTTCGATAACAATTGTCCCCGGAGATAATTTCAGTATCGAATCTCCGCTGAAGGCTGTGACCAGCTCCCCATTGTATGGCCCTGCATAGAGTGACCTGTTCATGGCTCCGTGAATTTTAATTATATCTTCAATAACAGGGAAGAGACGGTTTTTTTTGTGCCGCCCGAACTGCTCTTTCACAAATACTGATTGTAAATCTGTTATTTCCTGTTTAGACAATTCTGCCGCGGGTATATGTTTAATAAAACTTTCAACCAGTTCCGCGGGATCAATGCCGAGCGTTTCAGTTACCATAAACATCCATCCGGCAGCACCGCCCTGGTTGTAGAGTATATCGCATGCATTTTTTAAAGACTCAGCTGTAATCATATCCTGTTCAGAAAATCCCGGCGATGATATAAGTGTATAAGGCGCTTCATGGCGATAGTTGAGATTGAAAGAGCCGGCATCATCATAAAGCGCAGTCCCGGGAAGTACTGCAAGCGGGAATATGTCAAGGTGGTTGGGCTGCAGATCCAGGGCAAAGCCCAGGCTATGTTTAAATCCTTCAAGGGTATCACCCGGAAGACCGTAAATCAGGTCGAGCCCGAAGATTACCCCGGCTGAATTGAGCAGGGAAATCTTATCAGCATATTTATCCGGATCAATGTTCCTATTCACATGGGATAGCACTTCGGGTACCGCGCTTTGTAGTCCAATCTGGAGGCTGCAGTTTACCGACGCAAAGAGTCCGGCCATTTCGGCATCGATAAATTCAGTCCGCACCTCGAATGTAAAGTGTATCAGCGGTGCAGTCTTCTGTATCATGCGGAGAATTTTTTTTGCGCGCTTTATGTCACGGTTAAAGGTCGGGTCAAGTACAAACACCTGGTTCACTTTTTTTGATTCAAAGAGTTCCAGTTCCTCCTGGAGACGTTCAAGGGAGAATTGCCGCACCCCTGCAACTCCCCGTGATTCAAAACAGAAACTGCACCTGAACGGGCAGCCGCGTGAAAGTTCCCACAGTACACCGGAATATTTTTCAACATCCAGCACACCGGTTAAAAATGGTGAAGGGAGACTGTCAAGGTCCATGACAGGGCATTGTCTTACACCGGATCTCTCAGCACCATCGTCCACACAGACTCCATCAACATCATTATATGATTCACCATTCACCAGTCTTTTCATTACTTCGGCAAGAACAAGCTCCCCCTCGCCTTTAACGACAAAATCGAATGGAGCGCAGTCAAGAAGATCGTATGGAAGAGCAGTTGCCTCTGCACCTCCGGCGAAGAGAATAGTTCCGGTGCACCGTTGTTTGATTATTCTGCAGATTTCTTCAGTAAACTGCCTGTTCCATAGATACGTGGAGAACCCGATAAAATCAGGCGGTTCTTTCAGTATCTGCCCTGAGATGTATTCAGCAGTACTGCCGGCATAAAAGTCCGTGAAAGAGACATCGAGTTTATCGCTGATTCCAGGAATTGAATCGAGCTGCGCCTTCAGCAGTGCCGCAGCAAGGGGCATTGCCTGGGGTGAATTTTTAATATGTATGGACACCAGTACCAGTTTTTTCATGTTTACATTCATACAGGAATGTACGCCTGTAGTCAATCCCCTATTCTGCGGAACTAAAAGAATCCGGCTACATACCGGCAATTACCCATACCTGCCGTTCAGACCAGGGAATAGATTATAAGCTTTTCATTAATTCCGGGCCAGCCGTACAGATCAATCCTTTCAACTTCCCTGTGTTTAAGAAGCTCGCTGTAAAAATGCTCGTCGCCTGAGGAAGCGGGGTGCGGATCGCCGATATATATTAATGTCCTGCCGCCGGCATTTTTATATTTTACCAGTGCGTTATATGCCATTGGATTCATGGGCATGGGCCATGCCATGAACAGGGCCCTGTCCGGGTGGCCTGCGGCAGCGGATTCGTCACCCCCGGTAATATGATACCATGAGTCATCGAACCAGGAGTTGCCGCTGCGCCAGTCCCAGGGACTTTTCACATCCGGAGGAAACCTGTCGTACGCAACAACGTCGGCCCCGAATTCAACCAGGCACCTTGCCCAGTAACCGCTCCCTGCACCTGCTTCAACGATCGGGGAATACGCAGAAACCTTTTTAAGAATGCCGTAATAGGGGATTGTAAAGCAGTATTCTGACACAAGGTCATTCCGCTGTTCAATAAGCAGAGATGCAAGATCCTCTCTGTTCAGGCTGCTGTTACTATCAATCAACGATTTGATTTTTTTAAGATAGGGATTAAACAGCTTCAGGTCATCATCAGTAATTTTATAATCTAAAATGCTGTGTTCAATTGAGTACATTTACAGTTGAACTTCCTGTTAAACTTTTATCCTGAATTTAACGCAGATAAAAAGGAAAGCTGTCAAATTATTTTTTTTATCATTCCGGATTATTGGGAGAATCACTGGTTTTATTAAAGACAACTTTATGCCGGTATTCTCCAGCCCCCTGTCCCCCAGACCGTGTGAAAAATGGGGCAAAGGGATTTTATTAATTG
>DAONFG010000072.1:0-10950 GCA_035403465.1 Spirochaetota bacterium
CGGCGGACCGCCTTTTTCAGGCTGCGTGTGTCTGTACCTGATGGAGTCTGGGTAATCCTCCTGAGAATATCTGCGGGGGGGATTTTAACATTCACCGCTGACACTGTCTGTTCAAGGTCTGCCTCTATTGTGTTGCTGATTCTTGACCCGCCGCCTGTCGCATTGACCACTTTTACCTTTACCCGTGCAGCCGAGTCCTCAAACCAGAACTTGTAAAGGTCAAATACGAAGTCCGAAATCACCATTCCATTACCGCCGAATGACGGAACATATTTTATACGGCGCTTTCTTATAAGGTTCTGGTTGATCGTGTCAAGTCCCCTGAACCTGCCGGTAAGCACCTGCCAGTCATCGTTGTGGTATGTACCGCTGCAGTGGTATTCCCTGCCGGTGTATGCAAGATCCTGTCCCGTAAGGATAATCGGGTCACAACCCATGTTAAGGAGCAGGTCAAAAGCGCTTGTTGCAACTGATCCCCCTGACTGGACATCGCCCGGTGAAGTTATATATTTTTCAATCCAGTCCATGGCTGGTGTTGTTTCGCGTACCGTGCTGCCGGTTGTATCCTGGTAGTATTTTGACGTGGTGCTGATTATTTTTTTTCCGTCAAAGTTGTTCATGACACTGGGGCAGGCGACTATATCTGCAACAAGAAGCGAATCGCCTGCGTGCGTACCTGTAAAATGCTTACGGGAGTATTTTTGCGCGTCAAGGGTCATCACCAGGTGCGGGGTAATTCCCGCCTTGGTCAGAACCTTGTACGATGTATCCACGCACAGGATTACGGCCCTGTCCGAAATTTTTTTTATTGCATCGAGGTTCCGGCGCAGTGAAGGTCCTGCCGAGACAATAATTCCCGGGTAACCGGTGAACTTCCCGAAGAGTGCGCTTACGGGTAACGAGTCCTCCATATGGCGCAGGTTCATGAAGATGTTCCCCATCCACCTCTCTTCAAACTCAAACCTTGTAAGGAGATCACTGACCTTTGACGAAATCTGCTGTTTGACAATTGAAATTGTACTGTCATAAAATCCGGGATTCATCTGGTACGATGGCCTGTGAATGTAGTGGGATATCCCTGTGAATCCCGACATTCTAAAGTTGTCAAAAAGAATCTGTATATCAGTTTCATCATGGATAACATATACATCATCGAGCGCAGGGCTGTTGACGCTGCGGCAGATTGCTGTTAGTTCAGGGTCGTTCTCTACTGCTATTATTTTTTTATCATGAAATTTTTTTTTAAGGAGGTGAACGTGGTATCCCAGTCCGATACCTGACACAATGATTACTGAATTTCGGCCCGGGTTAAAGTACTCGATGCTCCGCTCAGCCTCTTTTACCGGATCATACGCGGAGTGTATCCTTATCTCTCTTTCGTTACCGTCCGTTTTAACCGAAAGCGTTTTAACTCCGCTTCTTGAGTCGGAAACAATATATGCGGGCATCAGGCTCTATCCCACCAGCGAGAGGTGGTTGAGGTAGTTGTCTTTGATCTTCTCATGGAAGTTTTTAATCTCTTCAAGCGATCTGATTTTAAGCCACTTCAGTATATCTGTTTCAAGGTAGTAGTAGCTGTATTTGTTTGATTCCACTCCGCAGAGCATGTTTGCCGTGTAGACTATCCACGTCAGAATTTTATAATCGGTTTCAACATTAAGCGGAGAATGGTGAAATTCGATTGCCCTGGTCAGGTCTGCGGGGAAGTTCCATTTGTGTGCAATCAGACCGCCAATCTCGGCATGGCTGACACCGATTGATATCTCTTCGAGTATTGATGATGAACGCATCTGTTTGTTCTTTGTGATCTCTGAAATTATATTCACTATATTGGGATCCGCAGAGAGGAGAACAATTTTCCCGATATCGTGCAGCAGGCCTGAGATAAATGCTGAATCCGCCAGGACGCCCAGTCCTTTTTTCTTGGCGATCTCCCTTGCGTAATAAGCAACCCGTATGCAGTGTTCCCATATTACTTCGAATTTTTTATATTTGTTATCGAGTATTTTCCTTGTGGCGCTGGCGGTGAGTATAAGGTTGAGATTTTTGAGACCGATAATTTTTACTGCATCCTTTATGGTAACAATTTTTTTACCCGGCACAAATCCTGCCGAATTGGAGAGTTTGATAACATCAGCCGTTAGAGACGGGTCCCTGCTGATCCTTTCGGATATCGCATCTATTGTCGCGTTCTTTTCTTTGCAGAGCCTCTGGAGTTCAATAATATTTTCAGGGAATGTGGGGAGAGACTCAACGTCTTTGAGAATTCTCCCTTTTACATCCGAAACAATGTCATGATCTTTGAGCTGCTCGGGGATGAATATGGAGACAGTCACACCCTTGTCGTTATGGTTAATGGTCAGGTTGTCTGCGCCGATTCCTGAATTTCGAAGCAGGAAGATCATAAGAACAAGTCCCAGCCCGGCACCTTCGGTGGAATCATAAACATCATTGTATGCGTCGGCCAGGTTCTGAAAGTTTTTTGACTGTTCTATCCTGTCCCTGATTCTTTTAAACTCTTCTTCAATAATTGTGACATTATTGAAAACTGAAAAATTTATTTCCCTGCCATGCCGGCTGAATGTTACTGAAATATGATACCTGTTCTGTGTAAGGATGTCGGATCTGATCTCGTCAAGGTTATAGAGGAAATCATCCTTGAAGCTGCACATTAACTCGTCATATTTTTCGGTATCGTTTATACTCACGCCTGATTTTTCAAAGTATATCCTTTTCAGGTTAGCCTTAAACGCATTGAAGATTATCTCCCTGATTATGGTAATGAGGGTTTCGAGAAGAAATACATTACCCTGCCTGGAAAGTATCTTTAGTAGAATGGCATTAATTTTCAGAAGGTTGGCTTCATCAATAAATTTGAACGAAACGGTAATATCATCGCCTTTCTGGATTTTTTCAGTTATGTTTATGTCATCAGCAATAAGTAGTTCCATATTCTTTTCCGGGTATATCAGGATCTGTCACTGTGTCTGATTGTAACCTTGATGTTCTCCTTCTGCAATATTTTCAGAAAACCGGTAAAACCTGTATTGATTGAATCCACATTCCTGACAATACATTCCTCAATAATAAAATCATTCATCAGAATACGGCATGCAGATATATTATTATAGGTACTATTTGAAATTTCAATTATTTTTATGTCAGGATGAATTTTTCTTAGTAATAATAAACTCTCTTCTTTAAATATGTTCTGCCCGTCCAGTTCAAGTATAAGTTTCAGGTGATCCTGATTACGTTCAATCCTGATACCTTCAGCCGGTTGTGCAATCCTTTTATCAGAATCGGACTCATTTCTCCCGTACTTGAGCAGTATTGCAGATGATATAAGCGCAATAAAGACCGGCCAGGCTTTCATCCTTGAGAAAAACCTCAGATTGATCAGCGGGAAAAGGGAAATAATCATAACCGCTGCCGGAATAACAGCATCGTCGATGAAAAAATTAAGCTTCAGGGATGCGGCATACTCGTTCAACCCGAAAACGCACTTACTGAGAAGTGAGACAGGCACTGCAGATAATGTTGCAGTTACAGGTGAAATTAAAGAAATGCCGAGAATTACGAGTGATAATAATGTAATGACTGTGATTAATGGTATTTCAATAAGATTTGTAATAAACCCGGCCGGGTTAAACTGGTTCATGTGAAGGTAGATTAAAGGGTATGCCGCAAGCTGTGCAGCGAATGTCACGGCAAGTGACCTGCTCACCGGTGCCGGCAGATTATTCGTAGATTCCCTGTACCTGTTGTAAAAAAAGAGAATCCCTGCCGTGGCCCCGAAACTCAGCTGAAAACCCGGATTGTAAAGTTCCCATGGCATCAGCAGTATAATAATTGAGCCCGCAAGGTATAGTGAATTGAATGAATTTTTCTCCCGCGACAGAAAAAATCCGGCTATCATGAACATGTACATGGCAGAAGCGCGCACAAGGGAAACCGGCATGTCGGTAATCAGCAGGTAGAATACTGTAACTGCTGCAGATATGAACAGGGCCTTGCGCCTTCCTGTACCCAATGGAATAAGCAGCAGCATGGGAATTGATGCTGCGAGTGCTATGTTCATCCCTGAGGCTGCCAGCAGATGCAGCGTGCCCGCATCCCTGAAATGCATGATGGTCCTCTTCTCAAGATACGATGTGTCTCCAAAATAGATCGCGATAAGCAGGGCTGAAACAGGGTGGGGGAAAACTGCCGCGATTTTTTCCCTGGCAGAATCCTGCAAAGATATTCTCAAGGTTTTTGTTCCTCTGTCCATTACAGAAATCTCAGTATCATCAACAGTCCCCCTGAAATGGATTCCCTCGCGCGTCAGCCTGAGCAGGTAACCGTTTTTACCGGCATCTATCCGGCTGATGCTTTTATGTACAGCAATGATGCTCCCCCGGTTGATTACTGAACTGCCGGTATATGTTAATATACCCCTGGCGTGAAATCCGGGGCTTGATTCGCAGGTAAAATAGAGGTCGCTGTTATATCTTTTTTTATCTACACTTTCAATCTCTGCGATAAAACCTGAAATTTTTACAGGGAGGTGTTCCTGTTTAAGAATTTTTCCGGTCTTAACGCTGATGAGTAAAGACAATAGCGCAAGGAAAAGTGTGAACAGGATTAGTACGGCCGCCCTTTTTTTCGTTGAGTCCAGGTAAATAGAGTAGCTGCGGAAAGTAATGTAAGACGCTGCGGCAAAGAGGAGCAGCAGCATAATCATGGTCGTGATCGTGAGTGCGTCACGGCATTTATAAGAAAAGAGAGTTGAGAGGAAAATCCAGGTGCAGACCGGCGCGGAGAGGACCGCGCTGCCGCGTACTATTTTTTTATATCCTTCCAACTTTGAATACAAATCCGGCCCGTATGCCTGCAGAAATCGATGATGTCTCCTCTCCGATTCCAAAGCTGCCGTATCCGGCGTAGATATCTACAAAAAGTTTTGTTGTCGGTGTTGTGGTGAATACAGCGGTTACCGGGAGCATAATCCCCGCGCTGCCGTTGTAGTCCATGTTTGAAGGTGGTGATGCGAAATAGAATCCAAGTCCGCCGCCTGCAGAGAACCAGCTGTTTACCGGGTAAAGGTACTTCCCCGCAATCGATGTCTCAAGATACATCAGCGTGAAATCAAGGCTGTTGTAAATATATTTTATCTGAAAATCTCCGCAGAAACTGCCTGCAAAGATTTCCACTGCCGCGCCTCCTGAATAAAACATTCCGGACATGCTTTTTGATTTTGTTTCGGTGTCGAACCAGTCAGTGTAGCGGGCATTGATTATCCCTGCTGACACTACAGGGCCGATGTATGTGAAGTTGAGTGTATCGTCATCCCTGTATTCAGGTTCGCTTTCGATGCCCTGGGCAGAGAGGGGCGCTGAAGCTGCAAAGAGGAGCAGGGCTGCGAGTATGGTTAAAATGTATCTGTAATATTTCATATCATTTTATATTCAGCGGATTTTTTACCACCTGGGCGCTTGAAGGTACGTCAAAACTGAAAAGGTTTGCCATTACCGGCGCCGTGGTGCTTACATTTGACAGGGAGAAGCTGACTGATCCCCCGTCTTTAGATTTAAATACCACCCTTTTCAGGAAGAATGATGAATCAAGAATGAGCAGTATTTCATTGTATGTTTTTTCGTTGGACTTGAGTTTGATTGTATAGCCGCCCGGTCCCTGGGCTGTAACTATGGCAAGATAACCTGAAGTGAAAGCGGTTATTCCGCCCGAACCACCCCCTGCAAGGTCCTGTACACCGCATATGTTGTTGCCGGGGGAGTATATCCATAAACTTTTACCATTTGATACAATAATCTGTCCTGCGGGTGAACTGAATTTTATATATATCTTGCCGGGATTCATATACTTGAAACTGCCTGTATAGGTCTCGCCCGTGGAATTTGTCCATGAGATTATGCCTGTCATTTTGCTGATGCCGTTCATCCTGTTCCTGAAGTTTGCCATGGCTTCATCGCCTGTTAAAGCCCATGAGCCGGTTGCCGTGAAAAGGATAATGAGTGTTAAAATTGATGTTTTTACTGTTTTCATTGCCGTCCTTTATTAATGAATACGATCTGAGTTATAAAAAAGTAAAAAATTTTTCAAAAAAAGTGAAAAAAGTTTTTACGAAACTGCGTTTTCAGGGGCTGCCGTCCCTTTTACCCCGTTTAAACTGAATTTCAAACCTGTGATAACATTAATACCACAAGCATTCAAGTTATACATACTTATGTAGTTTCAGGGTTTATTTATTTCAAGAATTAAATATCTGCATAATAAGTTTAATTATTGCGGAAAAAACTTATTGGCGGCATATTTATTTTAATAGTAATAAGTTGAATCAAACATAAAATTACTCCCTGATTATTGCAGAAGGGTAGAGAGGATTTGTTAACCATGAAGAAGTTCATCCTGTTTGTCATCTTTATAACATGTTCGTTTGTGCTGCCATATTATTACCATACTGAAATCTACAGGTTTTACCTGAAATTCTATTATTCGCACAGGTACCAGGGCAACGAGTATATGGACAGGGCCCGGAAACTTTATGATGAAGGGAAGTATGCAGAACTTCGGGAATTTGCTGAACCGCTTCTCTATGTTTATATGGATAACAATGAACTGAAGAGGCTGACAGGCATGGGCATGATCAGGCTTGGCGATGAACTTAAGGGTGCGGAACTATATACTTCAGGAATGGAAAACGGAAAATATAATGAATTCGAGGCGGCTAAAGTAATAAAGACACTCTATTACGGTGAAGCCTATGGTGATGTGCTGTACTACTATGAACGAAAAATACTCAGGAACAATATGGATATTTCGTACTATTACGGGGTATCGTTATTCAGGGCTGACCGGATTGACGAGGCTTATGAAATGTTTATGAACTCAAAAAGAGGAGGCTACAGCGATACGCAGATGCTTTACTATCACATCGGCCTGGTGCTGGAGAAGAAAAAGAAATACAGCGAAGCTGCAGAATACCTGGTTCAGGCTTATAGCAGCGGTCCTGCGGATGAGGACCTGGTGAATGCCCTGGTAAGGATTTACAGCACACTTGGCATGTATGACAGGGCTGAAGTCCTGCTGAGGAAGAAAAAGAATTAATCTGTCATTCGATTACTGCAAGGGGTGAGGTTAAATCTGTAATTATTTTTTTTGTGACTTCATCCACTGAATCGCCCTCTATCCCGTACTGGAAGCTCATGAGCCTGTTATTTCTGATATCAACACACCTGTACCACGCAGTGTCATGGTCATCATTAAAACCTATTATTATGATGTAGTCCAGTTCACTGTCCTGCCTGCTGATAGAGGCCAGCACCTCATCCATGCTTTTTTTGAAATTGAACGCGAACCTGTTGTATGTAGCCCGGGCGCTGATAATATCCCTGTAGTATTTTACGCCTGACCATGTACCGTGCAGCAACTCAACCTGGCTTTTCGCGGTTACGTAGTCGAGAGATGCGTTGGCTGCCTCAATTTTCATGAACCTTTCGATTGAATCATCGTCAAGGTATGAATAGAGGTCATTGCCGTGAATGGGTGATACCCTGTAGCCCGATGTCATGAAAGCGTAGTAGCATCTGTTAAGCTCGTCACCCTCAATATTGCTAAGGATGGCGACTTTGGATTTCTTCTTGATTACGTCTAACTTGTAGGCCGTGTGTTTATCAATATAATTCTTTAACTGCGTGGCAATCTTGTCAACAAGGCGGAATATCCCCATTTCGAGTTCTCCTGTATCCTCGAAAGTGAATACCGTGTCCGAACCTATTTTATAAACCGATATTCTCACCTTTACCCTGTTATTATCATCAGGAGTGAATGTTCCGTAAATAAGGATGTCCGCAGGAATGGATTCGGACAGAACTGCCAGGTCATCCTCGTAGATCATTCTTTCCGCCTTGTTAAGGGCGTTTGTATTTTTATCGACAAGAAACTGGAGTTTATTGGGGCTCATGGTGCGGACTTTGTAGCGGTTTCTCATTGCACTTGCGATGGATTTGGGGAATACCTCTTCAAGGTAATCATATTCCTCATCACCAGTAGTATTGATAAAATAACCGAACGCAAGCTTGTCAGCTGCATCAAGACGCAGTGCCGGGATGCATAAAATCAGGATCAGGGCTGTCAGCGAGAAAAACCTTTTCATTGTATTACTTGCCGCTGATTCCTGTTATAAAGTGATTGGTAATTGTTTCAATATTGTCCGTGTAGCCTGTGGGGTAGTTCTCTATGAAATCAATCTCAAATGTACTGAGGTTGATCACCCTTGCCCAGCTTACCTTTTCCCAATCTTTAAGATCAAGGAGTACAAGGTATTCAACGTCCCATTCATCCCGTATCTGTTTCAGAAAAGAGACCTTGCTAAGTTCAAAATTATACACATGCAGTTTATACATGTTTTCATATGTTTTCTCAACGGTCGGAACTGTGTCCCCTGAAATGTCATATGAAAGTTTTTTAAGGTCGGTAATATCATATACGTCTTTGAATGTGTACAGGTCAGATGCATTTACAGCTTTAACCTGGTATCCCTTTTTCATGAAGGCCACGAGGACAACGTTTTTGAGATTATTGGGTGAATCAATAATAATACCGATTTTTGAACTGGCCGGAATCCGTGCTTTGGAGTGTAATACACCCTTCTTTGCAGAACAGGAAACAAGAGCTATGGAGAATGCGAGAATAAGTATTGCGCTTTTTTTATAATTATTTAATAACATTGTACTACCCCGCCTGAATGTTTTATAAGGGAACCTTTATAAAATACAATTTGGATGTTCCCTTGTGGGCACAACTTCTGTAAAAATCAGAATTTTTTATGATGGTATTTAGGAAAATTCTGATTTTTAGAGGTACCCATAAGAAACTAATACCTTAATTTAATATTCGTCAATATTTAATTAATGGTATAGAATTAAATATAATACTATTTCCCGCGGAAACAATAAAGTAGTGATAAAAAAACTCCATCGCTGTGATGGAGTTTTTTTATGCTGCCCGTCACCAGTTCGGCGATGAACACATATGTTTTTATGCACGGGGAAGGTTTATTTGCCCTGTTTTGTCATGTATTCTTTAAATCCGTCCCTGTTAACGCCGCTCTTCTGTTTGAGTTCTTCAATGTACCTGTTCATTTCCATATAAAGCTTTCTCTGTTCAAGGTCTTTTCTGCAGAGTTCAATGGCTTCATTTGCTGTGTACTTGGAGAGTTTTGATTTATACTTTGTGTAGTATTCGTTAACTTCTTCTTCTGTAACTACAATCTTGTTTTTCAGTTTTTTTGTCAGATAGTAGGTCATAACAGTCTGGTACTTTGAGAGTTCTATAACAGTGTTCAGTTCCTCTTTATCGATGACACTGTCATCCATTGCCGCGGCGTATACGACTTTGCTGTTGATCAGGCTGTCAAGAAAGAACTGCTTGTTAAGATACTGGTGCATCTGTGAGGTCATGGGATCCTGGGCAAGTTTATCTATTTCTTCGTTGGTTTCTTTGTTTTCCATCATCCTGTTTTGTACATAATAGTACCTGTTGAGATCCTTAATTGTGATTGTCTCACTTCCAATTTTAGCGGCCCACTCCCTGGAGAAGGGGTTGTCGCAGGAGATAAAAAACATTATTGCAGATACAAATAATGCTGTGAGAAATGAATATCTGATTTTCATTATATTATCCTTGTATATAAGTTAGTTTTACGCAGTAGCGGAAATTTTAAAAAAGTAAGCTATAATCAGCAGGTATGTATGAATTGTTGCAACCATTTTTTTAGGTCGGACAGCTTTTTTTCTGCTGTTTTGGAATCCGGCCTGAAAACAAGTATCTCCGGGTCTTTACGGTCAGGGGTGAACCTTTTATCACCTGAAATCGCCTTTGCAAGCTTTTCCCTGGGGATTGTGCATCCGGCTGAAATCCTGATATTAATTTTTGCATTCTCTTCGAGTATATGATCAATGAGCAGGGAGGAGGCCATCGCCCTTATCCTTTCCAGGTCAACAAGCACGTTCACCTCGACAGGGGGGGTGCCGAACCTGTCTATCATTTCGGATTCGAGCATGTCGACCTCGGCCGATGTTTCGCATGACTCGAAACGTTTGTAGAATTCAATCTTCTGCTTGTCATCGCTTATGTATGAGTCCGGTATGAAAAAATCAGTCTTCAGGAAGAGCGATGTGCGGAAGTACTGCCTGTGTTCGTCGCCGCGGAGTACACGGATCTCGTCTTCAAGCATCTGGCAGTAGAGGTCAAATCCCACATCCATGATATTCCCCGACTGTTCGTGCCCCAGAATGTTCCCGGCTCCACGTATCTCAAGGTCCTTCATGGCTATTTTGAACCCGCTCCCCAGCTCGGAGTATTCGGATATTACTTTCAGCCTCTTCTGGGCCTCCTCTGTGAGCGTCATGTGGCGGGGGTAGAACAGGTACGCGTAGGCCTGGACGACAGACCTTCCCACGCGGCCCTTCAGCTGGTAGAGCTGTGACAGTCCGAATGTGTCAGCCCTGTTTATTATGATTGTGTTCACGTTGGGCATGTCAAGTCCTGATTCGATTATCGTTGTGCTTATGAGCACGTCGAATCTGCCTTCAATAAAATCGATCATGATATCTTCAAGTTCGTGTTCATGCATCTGCCCGTGGGCGACACAGAAGGTAGCCTCCGGAACAAGTTTTTCGAGCATTGTCTTCTGCACCTCTATGGTCTGCACCCGGTTGTATACGTAGAAGACCTGGCCTCCGCGCTTGATTTCGGCCAGTATGGCTTCGCGAAGTATGTCAGGGTTATCCTCGATCACATAGGTTTCTATGGACTGGCGGTTTTCGGGAGGGGTTGCGATTATGGTCAGGTCGCGGATCCCCGCCATTGATATGTGCAGTGTGCGCGGGATCGGGGTTGCGGAGAGGGTGAGAACATCCACAAGCGCCCTGAACTTTTTAAGCT
>DAONFG010000073.1:0-10913 GCA_035403465.1 Spirochaetota bacterium
TTGATAATGAATCGAGGAGTTCAGGTATCCCTTCATAGGGATGTGTCTTCGCATCCCAGCGTTTCCCGTATTCGATAAACATTTTATCATAGCATTCATCGATCAGTTTTTCATTACGGAGCCCGGCGGGGAGGACGTTTGTTATAAGGCTGCGCATCCCTTTGCCTACGTGGTACCGGTAATCGGCAAGGGTGTGCTGCGGCAGGTCAAGTCCGGCCAGGACAGCGTTCACTGAATCTGCAAGGTCCTCCAGCGTGTCAAGAAGGGTCCCGTCCAGGTCAAAGATTATTCCTTTGTATTTCATTGAGCGTATGTTTCTTCCTCTAATATAATAATATAATTTTATCAGGAGAACTGCCTTGTCAATTTGTCAATACAATCAGGCAAGTTGCTATGCTAAAAAGTTCTTGCGTTTTTTATTTTCTGTGTTGTTGTATTAGTAAACAGATGTTATTTTTACGGATTATTAAGCCTGCTGAATTAATGAAACTGAAAAATATACGATCAGCAGGTAATGAACACATGCCCCTGCGGGGGACAGGGGGCAATAGATTTTTGAATAAATTATTTCTCTCCCGGAGTGTATATGCGGATTCAAATTGATCCGGATCTGAAATGCCGGGGAAAAAACTAATGTTAATGCGGAGGGCAATATGCAGTTTGTCGAAGCAGGTGACCTGAAGATATGCTGTGAGCTTAAAGGTTCAGGCTACCCTCTTGTGATGATCATGGGATTCTCGGGGAACATGGACTGGTGGGAACCTGAGTTCATAGACGCCCTTGCCGCGAAATACCGGGTACTGGTCTTTGATAACCGCGGTGCAGGCCGCACGGTCACTCCGCCGGAAGGTGATTTTACACTGGACATGTTTGCCGACGATACTGCGCTGCTCATGGAGAAGCTGGGCATAGACCGTGCAAATGTCTTCGGATTTTCCATGGGTGGAATTATCGCCCAGGCCCTGGCGCTGCGCCACCCGGAGAAGGTTAACAGGCTTGTGCTTGGCGGAACATTCTGCGGAGGGAAGGAGACTGTAATGCCGACACGGGAAGTGTCAAAGATCCTTGCGGACAGCAGCGGCGGAATCGATGAGGTGTGCGCCAGGACATTGAAGCTCATGTTTCCTGAAAAGTTTATTTCCGGGAATCCCGGTTTTGCTGCGGGCTTTGTTGAACGATGCAAGTCCGCGCCCATAACTGCTCATAACGCAAGGAGACAGCTTGTTGCCAGCATGAAAACAGGGACCTGGCAGCGGCTTCCTGAAATTAAAATACCTGTACTTGTGGCAACTGGTACTGAAGACATACTGATATCGCCGGAAAATTCTCATATACTTGCTGAGCGTATCCCGGGTGCAGAACTTGTTGAATACGCTGAGTCAGGGCACTGTTTCATGAGTACTGCCCGCGAAAAGTGTCTTAACGATATGACATCTTTTTTTGACAGGTAAACGGGAGGTCTCTGTGCGGTCTTTGAGGGATTAATTTGTGCAGACTTGACCATGTCTTAAAACTTGTTTATACTATACCGGTATGGCACAGGAATTATAAAGATGACAAAATTAATCAATCTCCTTATAGCTGATGATGACCGTTTTATACGCAGGTCCATTATCCGCATGCTCGACCGTGAAGAAATATTCAGGATTTATGAAGCCGAAAGCCGCGACTCTGTTCTGGATGCTTTAAAAGAATCTAAAATCGACTGCGTTCTCATGGACTATTACATGTCCGATATAACAGGCGTTGAGCTGATGCATATTTTTAAACAGAATGGTATATCAGTTCCTGTAATTATGCTCACAGGCCAGGGCGATGAACAGCTTGCCGTGAATATAATTAAAGCCGGTGCATTCGACTATATACCGAAGAGCCGTCTTGCAGAGCAGGATTTTGCCATGACCCTGACGACCATGGTTTCAAATGCCGTCAGCCGCCAGGAGGAGATCGAGCAGGCTGACAGATCAAAGATCGCCCTTGAGCTTTCAGAGGCAAGGTACAGGGGACTTATTGAGAATTCGCCTATCCTGATTGTGCGGTTTTTCCCCGAAGAGAACATGATATCGTTTGCCAATGATTTTTTCTGCAGCTATTTCGGCGTTCAGAGGTTCAGCATCCTCGGTGAAAACATCCTGCACATTATTCCCCAAAGCAACCATGCCCTTTTCGAAAGCAAGGTCAGGGGGATTACTCACGATTACCCGGTTGCACGGATCGAGCTTAATACCCTGTCAAATGGCGAACACAAGTGGCAGCTCTGGACTGTGCAGGGAATTTTCGACAGCGACGGGGAGACTTCAGAATACCAGTGCATGGGTGAAGATATCACCGACATGAAAAACACTGAGAAGCAGTTAATCGAGCAGAAGAGGTACCTCCAGTCTATCCTGGATTCGCAGGATAACATGTTCATAGTCGCGGACAGGACAAAGGTGCTTGAGGTGAATATAAGTTTTCTCCAGTTCTTCGGTTTCTATTCACCCGATGACATGGAAAAAAATTTCGGGCGTATTGCCGAAATGACCGTCGAGATGGATGGTTACCTTAAACCTGAAGATGCGAATTCATTCTGGCTAGCAAATATAAGCGCTGCAACAGGCGCCGGGCAGTACAGGCTCATCGCGTTCAGGCAGGAGGGATCAGAAACCAACAGGTATTTTTCTGTGAAATTCAGCCCCCTTTCAATAGATACAGATATATATGTTGTGGAATTTTCCGATGTTACGGCTCTCGAGGAGAGGTCAAAGGAATTCGAGAACCGGGCGAATTACGACCCGCTCACAAAAATTTATAACCGCCGCAGGTTCCTTGAACTTCTTGAACGCGGCATGAAGACAGCGCTGCACCTTAACCTTGATTTAAGTATTGTATTTTTTGATATAGACCATTTTAAAAAGATCAATGACAACTACGGACACAATACAGGCGACGAGGTGCTGAAAGGCCTGTCTTTGCTGGTTTCTGCTGCAATACGTCATTCTGATATTTTTGCGCGCTGGGGGGGCGAGGAGTTCCTGGTACTGCTTGAGTCCACCAGCCTGGAAAATGCGGCGCGTGCCGCTGAGAAGATCAGGAAGGCTATCATGGAGCACGAGTTCCCGGACGTTAAGAAGGTGACCTGCAGTTTCGGCGTTACCTCGTTTCATCCCCGGGACACAGGGGAGGCCTTTATTAACAGGGCTGATGCGGCGTTGTACCGGGCCAAGGAGAGCGGACGCAACCGCGTCATAGGCATGAGAAAAAAGCTCAGTGAAGAGGCTGAAAAAGTTATCGAATAGTCTCCACCCCGGCAGGCATGCTGCCTGCCGGTGAACGTTCATCCCGTCACCTGTTTGCTTCAATAAATGCTTTTATGTAACCTGCAGTCTCTTCCGGGCGTTCAATCATAGGTACATGGCCGCAGTCTTTAAGTATATGCGTTGTATGATTCTTTATTCCCTTTTCAAGAACAGTCACTCCCGACACATCGAGCACCATGTCTTTGTCGCCCCATATGATCAGTACGGGCATGGTTAATTTATCGAAATTGTCCTCAATTAACGCCGGCATTGTATTAATCTCCCGGAAAACCTTGCTGTTGAATTCCCTGCTGGCAATGGCCTTATCCGCAAGAAACCATTTTACCGGCAGCGGAATAAACGGAGGCTTTACGAATACAACGCCAAGGAAACGGTCATAGTCATTTCTGCCGCTCACAAGCAAAGGATTGATGCCGCGGGCTATGGCTTGACGGACCGGGCTTTCTACGGGAAACTTCATACCTGAATTGTCCAGCAGTATAAGCCCTTTTATTTTCTGCGGATACTTTGCAGCGTATATTCCCGAGATGTTACCACCCATGGAATTACCAGCAATGTAGAATTTTTTCAGCCCTATTGCAGTAAAGAAGGCGTCCAGGCGTTCAACCTGGGCAGTTACGTTATATTCTGATTTTTCCGATTTTGTCGAATCACCGAAACCGGGCAGATCGGGGATAACAAATTGATAGCCCGGCATATAACCTGCCATACGGGGCCAGTTGTCCTTGTCAGCACTGAAGCCGTGGATAAGCACAAGCGTTTCAGCACCTTCACCACCTTCGAGGTAGGTAATTTTGTGATCACCGGCCTGGACCTCCTTAATAACGAGCCCGGCCCTGTCGCCTTTTATTGTCATCATGTACAGTTTTTCAGGAAAGATAAAAGAGAATGCGGCAATCGAAAGAAATATAACTGCTAATACGATGATGATGCGTTTTGTCCATTTCATAATTAGCCTCGCTCGATAATCGGTTTTAAAACAAGTCGGGTATGACACCTTATTTAGGCGGAACAGTAGTGTTTTGTCAATCCGATCTTTAATTAAAGAGTAATTTATAGTTCAAAACATTTGGACAGGTATAAAATCCGTTATCATGAAAAATGTTGTACACTGCAGCAGCGGCATGTTCTTAAATAGAGTTGACCGCAGAGTATGTGTATGTATAAGTATTCCGGAAAATCTGCGTTGAGGCTGATGCTCAACTCAGGATAAAAAATCATCAACAATGAGGGGAAATATTGAATGAAATTTATAAAGCCATTAATTCTATTTTTATCTTTTAACATGCTGGTTTCATGCGGACCGTCGGTATACAACAATATCAGAATTACACCGGCAATGGGTACTGGTATATGGCAGGAGGGGAGGGAGATTTCCCAGAAGACAGTTAAAAAAGTCAAGGTTACAGTGGCCTTTGAAAAGATAAGTGAAACAGATATGGTTTATGATGTTACAATTACGAACAACGGGAAAACTAATATGCTCTTTGATCCTGCAAAGGTTTTCTGCAACGGTTACTTTGAGCTTCCTGCAACTGACACCGGCACACAGACTGCGGGAGATGCTCTGGCTGTGCGTAAACCCGATGTTGTGATACCTGCAACTGACCCTGAGCTGATGATCAAGGGTGTTGAGACTCAAAAAGTTAATGAGAAGTCATCGTACGAATCGGACCAGGCAGCGAATGACGCCGGGTGCTGCATTGGCACAGCAGGTAGCATTGCGGCTGACAGCGACAAGGAGCGCAGGGAATACGAAAAAATGCAGGAGGATGCGGAGCGCGACAGCGTAAGACGTGAAAATGAGCACATGATGCGCATGCAGAAACTGAATGACCAGACAGTGTACTTTGAAAAGGAGACTCTGAGGAAGACAACGGTACTGCCCGGGCAGACCATCAGGGGTAAGGTTCACATGCCGGTCAGCCTCAAGGTTAAGCTTTTAATACTTAGCATACCACTCAACGACCTGCAGTTTGATTTTGTCTTTGGCCAGATGATCGAGAAGCCTGTGCAGAAACAAAATGCGGGTATTCAATGAGGACCTGTTAACAGGCTGGTTTAAACTGAAACCGGGATTCCGGAACGGGGTAATCTGCATGAAGAAAGTTTATATAACAGTTATGGAGGCTGTACACCGGCGCTACCCCGCTGTTCGACAGCGGGTACTACCTGCAGCAGCCATACTCCACAATCGACGTTCAGTGGGATAAACGGAGCCGTTTGAAGACTGCGGCTGTGAAGGCCGGGTACGTATCCCCTGTGATACTGGATATTGTCACTTCGCCGATACAGTTTGTTGCCGTCATCATCTACTTTGCTGCGGGTGGCACGGTGAGGTAGTAAGGAATAATCCGGCTTCCCGGCTTACTGATAAAAAACTTGCAATCTGCGCCACCTTCGTGTAATATGGAATTATATTCCCGATTACACGAAGGTGAAAACTGCCATGCTGCCAAGGACATTATCACGGACAATTAAAAATGCTTCAGAAAACTTTCCCGTTTTATTATTAACAGGTCCCAGGCAGGTTGGTAAAACTACATTGCTTGAGGCAATGTCCGGTAAAAATAGAAGGTATGTATCCCTTGACGATCTTGAGCAGAGAAACCTTGCCCTGAATGATCCAGCGCTCTTTCTGCAGACACATACACCGCCGGTTATCATAGACGAGGTACAGTATGCCCCCGGGCTCTTTCCATATATCAAGATGTATGTTGACAGGCATAAAAAGCCGGGAGATTTCTGGCTGACAGGCTCTCAGAAATTTCATTTAATGAAGGGTATACGGGAGACAATGGCGGGACGTGTGGCCATAATAGATCTGCTTGGCCTGTCATATGCTGAAATGACCGGCATGGCAGGTAAAAGCGTTCCATTTCTGCCGTCTCCTGAACGAACAAGAAGCTCGAGGAACAATCCGCGGGATCCCCTGGTCGCGGCAGATGTATATAAAATTATTTTCAACGGGTCGTTTCCCGGCCAGTTTATGAATAATAATAAAAACCGTGAGCTGTTTTACAGCTCATACATTAAAACATATATTGAACGGGACGTTAAAGATTCATACCTGATAAGCAATGATATTGCCTTTTATAATTTCATTCGCGCCGCAGCAGCAAGGACAGGGCAGCTGCTGAACTATGCCGACATGGCAAGAGATGTGAATATTGACGCGAAAACAGCAAAATCCTGGCTTTCAATTCTTGAACGTTCTGGCCTTGTAAAGCTGCTTGAACCATATTATAATAATATAACTAAAAGAATAATCAAAACCTCAAAACTTTATTTCCTTGATACAGGACTGTGTGCCTATCTTACCGGCTGGGACAGCCCGAAAACACTTGAATCCGGCGCACTTAGCGGAGCAATACTTGAAACATTTGTATTTGCTGAAATTCTGAAGAGCTACTGGCACAACGGCAGGGAGGTAAATATATACTTTTACCGCGACAACGATCAGAAGGAGATCGATTTTGTAATCGAGGCCAATGGCAGGCTTTATCCCATGGAGGTAAAAAAAACAGCAACGCCGGGTATGACCGATATTAAAAATTTTGATGTGCTGAGGCTGCTGAAAAAAGATATTGGAGAGGGGGCTGTTCTCTGTTTGCGGCAGGATATTGTTCCGTTGTCAAGGGGTGTGACTGCACTGCCGGTCTGGGAGATTTAAGTACCGGCTCACCTGTTTTTATCCGACAGCCGCCCCCGGGAGAATCATAAACCCGCCTCCTTTTTTTTCTCCAAGAAAACGAAAACTATCCGATAATATTAAAAATGCATACCTCAGTCTTTTAAACCAGGGAATTGCACAGGAGAAAGCCATGACCAATAATACAGGTTTCAGCGAATGTCTCTACCTATGGGATAACCTCCCCGATCATTTCAAGAAGAGGTGGAATAAAGAGGCGCGCGGACAGGCGATGACCGGTTTTAACCTTTTCATGAAAACCAATCTAAGTACGGTTAAAAACGGCGGTGAGTTTACAATAGCACCCTGGTTCTAAAGACCGGGGCTGTCCCTGCATTATTATGCATACCTCTGATTACCGGTCCCTTTATGCAGGGGATTTCATTATCCGGGTTTAAGCGATCATGAAGCATATACGGAGAGGACCCGAAGCCTTCCCGAAGCATATACGGAGTGGTTCCGATGCCATCCCGAAGTGAATACGGAGAGGACCTGAAACCATTCAGAAGATTCCCGCTTAATCCTTTGTTGAATAGATTATCCTGCCTGACCTGCTGAAGTCATAGTTTCCCAGGTGCGACACCATTGACATGAATTCCTTATTTTTTTATTGACCCTTTATCCATTGATAAAATATTGAATATAGTGTCTGATAAAATGTCAGACAAAATGCTTAAGGAAATTCTCTACGGCAGCGGAATGAGAAAATCAAAAAAAGAGGGGGGCAGGTAATGGAAATACTGGTTTGCATTGACGACACTGACAACCTTGAAAGTCCCGGCACAGGCCATCTTGCCGAGATACTCAGGCATGACCTTGAAGAATTGTACGGCGCAAAAACCGAAAGGATAACCAGGCACCAGCTTTATGTGTGCGACGAAATTCCATACACTTCACATAACAGCGCCATGTGTTTCAGGGCCCGCATCAATCCGCAGACGCTTGATGAAATTACCAGGTACTCCCAGGATCTGCTGGTAAAAAACAGCGCTGAAGGTTCAGACCCGGGACTCTGCGTGGCTGTGGCTGACCGCATAAAAAACAGGGAGGAGCTGATCAGGTTCGGTCTTGATGCTACAAAAAAAGTTCTCTGCAAACGGGACGCGGTGAGCCTTGCTGAAAGGATGAATGTACACCTGTCCGAACATGGAGGTACAGGCGGCGGCATAATCGGCGCGCTTGCGGGCGTGGGGCTGAGGATTTCCGGCAATAACGGCAGGTTCAAGGGCTGGATTAAAATTGATGAGTCGCAGAGGAATATGCAGGTTGATATGCTCTGCAGTAAATTTGACATCAATGAGGTGAGGTCTGTTGACGGTGCAAGGATTCCAGGTGAAGGGGTTGTTATACTGCAGGACAAGGTCAAGACAGTACTGATTGACGGTAAGTCCGTGCTCCTGGTAAAAGAGGTAAACCCCGGAGTATGGGTTAATATTGAGAAGGAAGAGCTGAGAAAGTATTAGGTACAGGCAAAGGCCTTTACCTACACCTAGCCTTGCGGTTTACCGTTTTCGATGATCTCCCTTATTTTTTTTGTCAGCAGGTCCAGGGGGACCGGCTTCTGCAGAAAGTTAAGACCCTCTTCGAGTATTCCGTGGTAGCTGATGATCTCGCGCGGGTATCCTGAAATAAACAGCACCTTGAGGCCGGGCCTTGACTTTATAAGCTCATTGTAAAGCTCCTTGCCGTTAAGTCCCGGCATTACAACATCTGTTATAAGCAGGTCAATATTGCCGTTGTGCGACATCGCGGTCTCGATACCCTTCTGCCCGTTTTCAGCTTCAAGTACAAAATACCCCTGCTGTTTAAGCATCAGGCATATCATTTTGCGGACCTGTTCCTGGTCTTCAACCACCATTATGGTATCTGCGCCTGCTGTTGAGCTTTTCCTCTCGCTGGACTTCCTTTTTTCAGGCTGCTTTGCTGCCTGCGGGAAGTATATGTTAAAGGTCGTCCCCTTGCCGGGCTCGCTGTACAGCCATATATGCCCCATGTGCTGGCGCACTATGCCGTATACCGTGGCAAGCCCCAGACCTGTCCCCTTTCCCGGTTCCTTCGTGGTGAAGAAAGGTTCGAACACCTTGCTCTGTGTGACGTTGTCCATTCCTGTTCCGGTGTCGCTGATCTCCAGTTTTACGTATTTGCCCGGAACAACACCCTCGTGTGTTTCGGCATACGCCCTGTCGAGCATGCAGTTGCCGGTTTTGATTAAAAGCGTCCCGCCATCGGGCATCGCGTCACGGGCATTCAGTGCAAGGTTCAGTATTATCTGTTCCACCTGCCCGATGTCCGCCTCTATAAAGTTAAGCAGCGGGTGAAGGGATGTGCTTATAACAACATTCTCGCGTATTGTCCTGCGCAGTATTTTTTCAAAATCGGTTATTACCTTGTTAAGGTTAAGGGTCTGCACTTCAAGTGTCTGCTTTCGCGCGAATGCCAGCAGCTGGCGTGTAAGTCCTGCCGCATGACTGGCAGCCTTAATCACCTCGTCAATCATTCCATCAATTGACTTCATCTGGTGCGAATACTCTTCAGCAGTACCGATAAAGTCCTTGATTACCGGTATGACGTTGTTTTCAACAAATGATTTGTCGCATTGCGCGCTGCTGTTTTTAAGGCTGCTGAAGAGTTTTTCAGAGTTGCCAGAGATGTCACTGTTGCTCTTGTCAAACTCTTCATGAAACTCAGAAAGTTTTAGCTGTATAATCTGGGAATAACCGAGAATTGCCGCGAGCATATTGTTAAAGTCGTGTGCAATCCCGCCAGCGAGTTGACCTATCGATTCAAGTTTCCGCGCCTGGTGAAGCTGGTCTTCAAGTTTTTTTCTTTCAGTCTCAGCTTCGCGTAAATCTGTTATATCCATCAGTGATGCTATGCTGTACGTTGAGCCTGGTATCATGGTTACGCTGTTGGCTATATTGCGTAATGTCCCGTCTTTTCGTACAAACCTGAACTCGTATTTGCGCGGCGCTTGTCTTTCATCGTCCCTTCTGTGCAGGTGATAATCTTTCATTCTCTCAACGTCATCGGGGTAGATGAAGATAGTCCAGCTCATCCTGTTTTCAATCTCATCCTTGGTGTATCCCGATAGTATGCAGAATTCAGAGTTGGCCTTGAGTATTTTTGTGTCAGGTGCTATAATAATTGACGGGAGGCCGGTGTTTTCAAAAACAGCCTTGTACCATATCTCTGTGCGGTTTTTCTCTGTTATGTCCTGGAGGAAAGCCAGGCTGAGCCGGGTATCAGGGACCATTGTAATGCTGATTACTATATCCTTGGAGTCACCCTTGCGGTCTGTCATCTGGAACTGGTATTCTTCAGGTGCCGACGATGGATCAATCCTCCGTGTGTGGTGATATTCTTTCATCTTTTCAAGCTGTTCAATACCGGAGATCATGCTGGTCCAGCTCATGACGCCTTCGATCTCTTTTTTGGAGTAACCTATCAGCTGTTCAAATGCCCTGTTGCACAATACAATTGTTGTATCTTCATCTATGAGCATCATGGGAAACTTTGCATACTCGAAGAAAACACGATATGGTACATTAAGTGCCGTATCGCTGCCTGTTATTGGCGACTGATTATTTTTTCTGGGCATCCGGGTCTCCTTGTGTCCTTCACTCCGCTAAGTCCATAAATTTGCGTCCGTTTTCAATATTTTGATAACGTAATTGAAAATCCATTTAACGGCAGTCCGGCTGAAAATATTTCTGCACGCAGCCTGCTCCAGTAAATATACATGCTTTTCTATGAAAATTCAATAACCTGCCATCACTCTTTTGAAAAAAACAAGCTGCAGTTTTTTTATATTTATTATTCCTTGTATTATACATATCTTTAAAGAGTTTCCGGGATTCCAGGGAATGAACACTATAATGAGCCCCAAAAATAAGACAAAGATTTTGAGTTGAAAAAGTGGATAT
>DAONFG010000074.1:0-10635 GCA_035403465.1 Spirochaetota bacterium
AATATAATTTTCAGGCAATTAATAAAATCCCTTTGCCCCATTTTTCACACGGTCTACCCCGGAGGGGGCACGTTAATGAACAGGCTGTTTTATTTTATTTCTCAAAATCATTGGTCTTTGCCGAAGTATTCCTTGCTATTTCCAGTTCCTTCTTAGTTACACCGCACCTGCCCAGTGTAAAACCTCCGAGTTCCATTTTGTACCTGCATGTCCTGCACGTAGCAACAGGATTACCGTTTTCCCAGTGAGTAACTTCAACATACCTTGATCCGCATCTCCTGCAGAAAATCACAGAAATATATTCCGACATTACAGTTCCTCCTCGAACGTAAATGCAAGTACCGACATATCCTTTCTTCTATCGAATCCCCCGGTATAATTCTCGGTAAACGAGAGGAGAGAATCTATCAACTCAGACGAATCACCTTTACTGTTTTCGAGGAATTTTGCGATCCGCGACAGCCCTGCTTTCTTCCCATCTGAATTTTTCAGTTCTCTTATACTCCCGGAAATCATTACAAACCTGTCACCGGGCTGTATCTGGATGCGTACACATTCCGACCTGAAATCAGTTCTTCCCATCTCGCTGCGGGATTTGTCGCTTAACCTGAGATACCTGGCCACACCGTCCCGTATTATAAGCGGGCATATATCACCGGAATTTACAAATTCAATTTTTTGATTCGGAAGATCCACAAAACATATAAAAAGAGAGAGTGACGAATCATTAAATTTTTCGGCAACACACAGCCTGTTGGTCATATCTATAATTTCAGCAGGGTTGCGTACATCGAGTTCGGTCATAACCCTTATTATTCCGGATATCGTTGAAGCGCGGAGCGCACCGGGTATACCCTTGTGATCTACAGACCCCATTGTCATAAGATATACACCCTTACCGTATTCCCGGAACATATGAAAAACACCGCCAACCTCCCTTGCGGGGATTGACCTGGCAGCAGAGGTAAAACCCTTGTATGAAAAGCCCAGATCGGGTGTCAGGGATACCTGGATGTTTTTTGCAGCTTTTAGTTCACTCTCCAGTCTTTCATCCTCGATCGCCTTCTGGAAAAATATCGCGTTCTGAACAGCAAGGGCGGCCTGGTTTGCAAAAAGCAGAAACAGGTTCATGTCATCATTGTTGAACTCGTCACTCCTGACCGGGTTGATTGCCTGTATGACTCCCAGGAGCTTCCCCTTGAACAGGAGCGGTGCGCAGAGTATTGACCTTGTTGTAAAGCCTGTACTCTTGTCATACATGGGATCAAACCTGCTGTCATTATAAACATCATTCACGAGGAGGCTTTTCCTGTTAAGAGCAACCCATCCTGCAATGCCCTGCCCAAGCTTAACCCTGTACTTCTCCCTGAGCTCCTCACCGGCCTCTCCCAGGGCAACCTTGAAGACGAGTTCCATATTCATTTCATCATACAGAAGCAGGGAGCTTGTTTCTGCAGCCATGATGTCCTTGATCATCTCCATAATAATGGAAAGGAGCCTGTTGATGTTAAGTGTGGAGTTTATTATACCGTTGATTTCGACAAGTTTTGACAGGTTACCTACCTGCTTTTCGAGTGAATCAATTTTTGATATTGAGGATGTTTCTTTCATGTACAAATTATTTTGTATATAATGCTCCATGTCAATACTTATTCAACAACCGGAAACATTATTATCGGCTACCTGCTTATTTCTTCTGTTTAAGGACCCCTGCCCTGATAAACTCAATGAAATTGGCAGCGTTGTCATTAAGCGGCCTTACCTTTGACGTAACAAGAAAGAATGGCCGTTTAATTTTAAGGCTGCCGGTATCGCACACTTTAATCTTTCCAAGTTTAACATCCCTGTCAACAGCCAGGGATGATATAAAGGCGTAACCGTTCCCGCTTATCACCGCCTCCCTGAGTCCTTCGGAAGTTGTGCATTCCATAACAATATTAAGTTCTGATGGCTGAATGCCGAGTTCAAGCAGTGCATTTTCGACTACATTTTTAGTACCTGATCCGGTTTCCCGTATAATCATGGGGATAGTTTTAAGATCATCTGCCGGTATTTTGGTTTTTTCACCAGGGATCGTCACAAGTAAAATTTCATCATTGAATATTTCGCTGTAGCTGAGTGAAGGATGTTTTATCTCGCGGCCTGTAATGGCAAGATCAACCTCGCCCTGCTTGATTTTTTCAATGGCCTCCCTGCTGTTGCCTATTTCAAGCTTATAATAACTTCCCTGTGAAATTTTCCTGTGGGCATTGATCATTCCAGGTATTATATATGTCCCGGGTATTGAACTTGATATAATATTTATAACACCGCCGAATGTTCCTGCCTGCATCTCGGACTTAAGGTTATTAATATCCTTCATAAGTTTTTCACAGAATTTGATAAAGACCTTCCCTTCGTCAGTAAGAGAAAAATCCTGGCTGTTGCGGTTGATCAGTTTCAGCCCGAGCATTTTTTCAAGCTGACCCACCTGGTGGCTGATCGAAGCCTGGCTCATCTTCAGGTTACGCGAAGCATTGGTGAAACTCTTTTCGCTTACAACCTCTAGAAAACCCCTGACCTGTTTAAGGTCAAAATTAAAATCTTTGAATGGCATTGGACCTCTCTGCTTATTGAATGTATGGTTAATGATACTATCTGATTTACCTGCCCCCTTTCCCCCAAAGGGGGCACGAGTTATAGAGCTGGCAATGATTCCTGAATCTTCTTAAAACATATGATTTCTTACATTAGTTTTGAATAACACACATTATAAAAACTCAACCGTATAATCCTTTCTTAATGAATGTTTTGAAAATTTCACAGCAGGCCAGCCCAGTGCAATTACTGCATGAACCCTGTTCTTTTCATAAATATCAAGGTAATCCTTCAGTTCAGAACTCCTGTTGATCGCCTCAACTGCAAAACCTATGAGACATGTACCAAGATCCATATAATGGGCAAGCAGGCATATATTATACGCGGCATATGTTCCGTCTTCAACAGGAGTGCTGCCTTCCATGGCGCTATGAATAACAATAACGCAGGGTGCCCCGTGGAAAAGACGGTCAATTCCAAGATCGCTCTCCCTTATGGCCCGTTTAACTGTTTCAAAATGATCCCTGTAATAATTGATCAGTTTCCGCCCCATGAACGGTACAGATAAAAATCTCACAAGGGGATTACCCGCAAGCCTGTTGATCTTTACAAAGAAAGACTTTAACTCCCGGGCCAGGTCCCAGACCTTATCGCGGCCGTTGATAACGGTAAATTCCCATTCCTGGCAGTTGCTTCCCGATGGAGCAGTAACCGCGAACTCAACAAGATCCCTCACCATGTCTTCAACAACGGGCTGTTCTTTGTATTTGCGCACGCTCCTCCGTGACCTGAACAGGTTTACAATTTCAGCCGGGGAATGGTCCTTTCCCGAAAGCACTTTTTCCCTGTATTTAAAGGAACTGAACTTAACCTGCTTCAGGAACCAGGGAAAACTTACTGCCCCGGGCACACATACCGCGTAACAATGGGAACAGAGCATGCAGTCATCATTTTCAATTACCACTTTTTTATCTTTTATTAACAGAACGTCCTTAGGGCATACTGAAACGCACCTGCCGCAGAGGGTGCACTTAGATGAATCAATTTCAGGTTTAGCGATGATGTTTTCAGTAGTCATGATATTTTCCCTGCCTGTATTTTGCCCGGCCGCCGAAGGTTGCAATACAAAGGATAATTAATACTTACTATTTATGTCAAACCCGTTTTGAAAAAATATTGACACAATTATCACTGATTGTAAGGTGACAACGTTTTCAAATACGGGGCGTGGCTCAGTCCGGCTAGAGCGCGTGGTTTGGGACCATGAGACCGGAGGTTCGAATCCTCTCGCCCCGAAGTTTTTAAATTTGCGCCCGTAGCTCAGATGGATAGAGCAACAGCCTTCTAAGCTGTGGGTCCCCCGTTCGAGTCGGGGCGGGTGCGCATAAAAAGACGTTATCGAAATTCCGGTAACGTCTTTTTTTTATTGTATGATCCAACCAGGGAATGGACTTTTGTTTTAATTTAGACTTGCGGGTTACTTCGCGGACATACCGCCATCAATTGGGAGTATGGCACCGGTCATAAAATCCGACGCTTTGGACGCAAGATATACTATGAGCCCTTTTACATCCTCCACCTCACCGGCTTTACGTAATGGAATTACGCTGAGCATTGCACTGAGCATATTCTCCATCCCCGGTTTATAAACATATCCCATCATTTCTGTATGAAAGAATCCAGGGGCTATGCAGTTTACAGTAATTTTATGATCCGCAAGTTTAACCGCCAGGTTTTTTGTAAGAACCTCGATTGCAGCTTTAGTTGAATTATACGCAACAGCCGGATGTGCAATTTCAAGTGATCCCCTTGATCCGAAAATAGATGAAACATTGACAATCTTACCGCCGCCTGCAGCTTTCATTATATTGGCTGCTTTCTGTGTCAGTATCCAAACTCCCCTTACGTTTACATTGAAAACCTTATCCCATGCATCAATAGGGTATTCAAGCGTAGGCGCGCCCCAGGTAACACCTGAATTATTAACAAGAATATCAATCTTTCCAAACTCTTTCATTGTTAGATCGACAAGATTCTGTATATCATCCTCTTTCCCAAGATCACATTTTACAGCAAGATACTTCACTCCATTTGCGCCGGAAAGCCTCTTCCCTGTCTCTTCACAGGATTCTACTTTTCTTGAAGCAAGTACAATTGACGCACCTGCTTCAGCCAAACCTTCGGCCATAAACGCGCCTATTCCCCTTCCCCCGCCTGTTACGATAGCCACTTTACCCGAGAGATCAAACATATCTTTTACATTCATAATTTCACCCCATTTCTTTTTTTCATCAGCACTGATTAATGTTACTCTTCGCAGTCCGTTGTATACACAGGCACGCGGCCGGGTTCCATTTCAGCATCGCTGTCCTTACAATTCAACAGCCAGCCGCAGGCAAACTGCTGCTTCTTATTCTTTTGCTTTGTTCATTTTTAATGTAATACCCATAGCCAGGAGTGTCTGGTTTCTGTCCTCGATATTCAGGGCCTGTTCCATTCCACCGGCATCAAGATTCATGTTTACCGCCTCTTTTGTAAGCCTTAGCCCCATGGGATTTTTTGTAATCATAATCTTTGCGTACTCCATTGCCGTTTCAAGGAGTTTATCCTTTTCAACTATTTTTGTAACGAACCCGAGGTTCATAGCCTCCTCTGCGGTCATGAATTTACCGGTATACATGAATTCATAAGCCCGCCCTGCGCCGATCATTCTTGGAAGAAGATAGCTGCATGCCATATCCGCACCGCCAAGACCGATATTGACATACGCGGCATTAAACCTGGCATCAGGAGTAATAATCCTTAAATCGGAAGCGAGAGCGAAACTGAAACCCTGCCCCGATGCGGCACCGTGGATCGCGGCTATAATCGGCTGTGGTGCCCTTCTCATATGCAGGTTAATCCTTGCAAGCCTTGACTGGAACCTGTAGAATTCCGCGGGCGACATTCCCGCGGCCCTTTCCAGTGATTCCTTCATGTCTACCCCTGCGCAGAAGCCCTTTTCACCATTACCCTTCAGTATTACAACTATTGTCTCAAGATCATAGAGCCTGGTTCTCCAGAAATCCTCCAGCTCCTCCATCATAAGATTGTTTACAGCATTATAGCTTTCCGGCCGGTTCAGAGAAAGCTGCATAATTCCCTTCATGGGTGTTTCATATTGTATTGTTTTATATTCCATAATAATTTCCCCTTTTACCTCATTCATAACAAGATAGTATTTAAATTTCAGCTGATATCCATTTTCTTAATCTTCAAAATAAATTGGATCAACAGCCGCAGTGAAACCGCCTGAATTCCGAAGTATTCTTTCAAGGGCGAACACTCCGGGAAGTTCATAAAGATAAAAATATTTCAGTGTAATCATTTTACCTTCCATGAATTCAGAGCTGTACCTTGATGTTTTGTTTTGTAGTTGTTTCCGGATTTCAATCCCCTGAATAAGCCATTGCCAGGCGATGCATATTATTCCGGTGAGTTCCAGAAAAATTGTAGAATCCGCAAGGAACCTGTCGATTTCACCCTTCATGGCAAACTGGACCAATTCCCCGATTACTCCCTGCCAAAGCTGAACAGCGCCTGTTAATGATTCAGCATAACCGGTAAGTTCAGGGAATTCGCCGGCTTCCTGAACTGTTTTCTGCATCTCGGAAATATATGCTTTTACTGCAGCTCCGCCCTTCATGGTGACTTTTCTTCCAAGCAGGTCCATGCCCTGTATACCGGTAGTACCTTCGTGTATCGGATGTATCCTCACATCCCTCATGTATTGTTCAGCTGTAAAATCATCGGTATAACCATAACCGCCCATGCATTGAATTGCCTGGCTTGTCGAGATAATACCCATTTCGGATGGGTAGGTTTTAACTACAGGTGTCAGTATATCAAGAAGCAGTTCATAATGTTCACGTTCCGCACCTTCAGTAACGCTCATTAAATCAACCAGTTTCCCGGTATAAATAATCAGTGAAAGCGAACCTTCAACTATTGCCCGCTGCTTTAACAGCATCCTCTTTATATCAGTGTGTTCAATAATTGCGATCTGCGGTTTAGCGGAATCCTTTTCAGTTATTTTTCGTCCCTGCTGCCTCTCCCTGGTATACTCCAGGGCCGCGTTATAGGCCGCGCTGCTTATAGCAGCAGCGCCCAGACCGACATTTATACGCGCTTCATTCATCATATGGAACATGTATGACAGGCCCTTATTTTCCTCACCCACAAGGTATCCATGACAGTCATCACTCTCACCCATGCTCAATTGAGCTATAGGGGCGCCGCGATAACCCATTTTATGATAACATCCGGCACAATTTACGTCGTTAAATACCAATGTGTTGTTATCCCCCGGCCTGTGTTTGGGAACTATAAACAGGGAGAGTCCTTTTACACCAGCAGGAGCTCCTTCTATTCTTGCGAGCATGAGGTGTACAATATTATCAACACCATCATGGTCTCCCGCGGAAATAAAAGTTTTCTGTCCCCGTACCAGGTAATAACCTTTACCCGTCGGCACTGCTTTTGTTTTCACATCACCGAGTGAGCTTCCTGCCTCAGGTTCAGTCAGTGCCATTGTCCCCTGCCATGCGCCGGAAATCATCTGCGGAGTAAAGATATCCTGGAGCTCTTTAGCGGCATAATTAAAGATCAGGCCAAGCGCGCCGGTTGTTAACCCGGGATAAACACTCTGTGAATAATTTGCAGCGCTCAGTATAAATGAACTGGCGATAAATGCAGACATGGGCATATTCTGGCCGCCGTGCTCAACAGGAAAAGGAGCGGTAATCCAGCCTCCTTCAGCCATGATCTTCATAAAATTCCGGACAAACGGGTGTACCTTTATTGTGCTGCCCGTATATACCGGTTGATTTTTATCCATCTCCGAAAAATAAGGAAACATGTGATCCTTGGCAATTCCCTTCGCGGTGTCCAGTATCATGTTGATGCTGTCTTCATCATAACCCTCAAATTTAGGGTATTTACTTAAACTCTCAAGTTCATGAACATCATTAACAATAAATTTTAAATTTGTTTCACTATAAAATTTTTGAGCCATAAATTCATCCTCCCGTTTCAGCAGGTCTTTCAGCAGTTCCTGATTTGTTAAAACCATTGGATGAGGAGAGGAAAAAACATGTCAATAATTATTTCGAACGTTCGTTTTAATTATTACTCTTCTTTTATTTTTATACCGGATTGACAGGATACTATTGACAGTATTATCATTTGTATATATTCAATACACTGGCAATTTAACCAATAATCAAATCTCTTGAGATTGACAAGAAGGCGCTGAATATGAAATTTAATGATTTTAAGACTGAAGCACTGGTTACAGTTGAAAATTCATGTCGTCAATTATTCATGACTAACCGTACAAGGTTTAAAATAAAAAATGAAGAGCTGGCAGTAAAAAATTATGAAATTCTGACAAATGTAACTTTAAAGTTATGTAAAGAGAAAGGATTTCAGGCTATGAGTATCCGTGATCTGAGCAAGGAAAGCGGTCTCAGCCTGGGTGCCCTGTATTATTATTTTTCAGGAAAGGATGAGATTGTGCACTTTCTCCATGAGCAGGGTCATCGTTTTATCCAGGATATACTCACAAAGAAAACTGCCGGTATAAAAAATCCGGCACTGAAACTGGAAATGGCAATCCGTTCACATATTTTTTTAAGTGAAGTCGCCCCTGACTGGTTTTTTTTCTTTTTCATGGAAACAAAGAATCTTGCGAATGATATGAGAACCATCCCTGTTTTAAGTGAAATATGGGTAGAACAATTCTTCATTGATATACTGGCGGAGGGTAAAAAGGCAAATGTGTTTTCGTATGACAACAGCAGTCTTATAGGTGCAGCTATTAAATCTCTTCTCCAGGACTGGTACCTCAAAAGATGGCGCTACATGCAGCGGGGGATTACAGTCGAACAATATGCTGATTTTGTTATATCCATTATTGAATCCTATATAAAACCGGTTAAAAAGAAAAAATAAAGACTCTCTCCCTGATAATCAATCTTTTCGGGCTTCTTCCATATAACCCGCCCCTATCAGTTAAACATAGGATGAGTCACATATACCACTGTTGTACTTGATAACGAATTCACATAATTTCAAACTGATCAGACATAATAATACCATTAACACACCACAGGTGATGGTTCCGGTTCTGTTTGTGATATTTTTTTTATTTTATTGACATTCTGAATTATTTTAACTTATACCGGAATTCAGATGTAATATTACCGCGTATGGAGAGTTGTTCTCATGGAAGAGACCTACCTTAATGTTAAAAATTTTCTTTCCAGCAAAACCATGGTTGTACCGGACTGTATAGATGAATTCCTGAAACTTTATAATAAAGCGGCACCTGAAATGGTTTTTCGTGTTGAAAAACTCATAAATCCGATGTTCCAGGATTATACACTCACCTTTTCTGAAGAAACGGACAGGCTGAGACAATACACATACCTTTATGACAAGGATACAGATAAAAAAGTTAATGGAATCTTTGTTTTTCAGTTCAAGGATATGCATATTGCCTATCCCGACAGGTTTTTCATTACAATTGAGGATATGATCGACGGGAAGAAATTTAATATAGATCATGGAAAAGTATATTATTCATTCAGGGAAGGAAATACATCCGACATAGAATCTTTCATAAGCTTTAAAGAACTCGGGTATAATAATATTCATGATTATGAAACATCCGGGAAGATGAATACTTCGGAATATTATTCTAAAATAAAAAAACTTGCTGACACCCTCCCTCAAAACATAAAGGACAAATTTTTTAACATTAACCAGTCTTACATCAATGACAAAATTTTAAGAGAAGCCGATTTATTCTACTATAAACAAAAAAGCGGAAATCCTTCGTATGAAGAGATAATTGAATCTTTCGAACTTGGATACGATGATTTTGTTACCTTCAATACTGCAAAGATATACGGAAATCTCACTTACAATGATTTCTCGGAATTCAGAAAATACGCTGACAGTTTCAATACATACGAAGCATACCTCAAGGCTAAAAAGAATTCCATCTGGTCTGAAAGCGGCGTACTGCTGTTCGAAAAACTTGAAGTTATAAAGGAGAAGTCTGATTATCCAAACATGGTTGAAGCCCTGATTCATTATATTCTTGAAAACTATATTTTTGAGAAAATGTCAAAAGAGGCATTTACAAACAAACTCAGGAATATTATCAATGACATAGTAAACAAATACGGCATGCAGGATAACCGGTTTTTTAATGATTACAACAGCCTTCTTGAATCTTCAATCGCGGACCTGGAAAACAGGAAGGTGTTATTTGAATACAGTCAATCAACCGGGGTAATCAGGATTATCAAATAAGGTATACGCTTATATGTTTGATTTGCTATCTCCGGAATTCTTTTGTAAATTGAATTTGTCTACGGAGAAAGACATTTATGAAAATTAAATTGTTTATCCTGCTGTTAGCAATGATTCTCCCTGCTGACCTCTTTTCCATGGCGCAGGAGCCTGACACGTTGCCCCGCGTGCCCTCTTTTTCATTTTCAATTGAAACCGGACTTGCAGTATTCACCGGGAAATTTCGTGATCATCTTGAGCATGATGGAGCCGATGAGCAGAGCCCTTCACTGGATATGTCATTCTCAATTTTCATTTTTAATAATTGCGGGCTCCAGGGTGTTTTTGCCAATCAATCGGTGATTCACCCGCAGTCAAAACCGATCGAAGGGACTATTCACCTGGAGATCCTGGAACTTTTTTACCAGAGGGAATTCGGAAGGCATCTGCTTAAATGTTACGCCGGGATAGGGTTCCAGCACACTACAATGCTTCTGCAGTATTATTCATCGGGGCTGATTGAATTCGGCGGCACATATGGATGGGAATTTCTCAATGAACGTTCGTTAATAGTTTCGGTAAAATACAGAAAAGGTATACTGCCGTCAAAAGAAATTGATGATGTATATGGATTGTCATCACCTGACACAATTGAAAGCATTACAATATATAATGAGCCCCAAAAATAAGACAAAGATTTTGAGTTGAAAAAGTGGATAT
>DAONFG010000075.1:0-8731 GCA_035403465.1 Spirochaetota bacterium
CTGTGAATATGAAAGTTTACAGAAAAATCTCTTATTTCTTCTATCTTCAACGGGATGACGCGGATTGTGGTCACCAGCCATCTTGGTATATCCTTCAAATGAGCATGAATCCCATGTCCTTAACCTGTCTGTTGATCCGTTAAATTTATTGTGATCCTCAATATTGAAACATGAACATGTAGGGCATACGAATGTACATGCACCGCACTCAAAGCACTGTTTCCCGATGTGTTCCCACACTTCCTCTTTAATGAAACCTGTTGTCACCCTGTTCATAACGCGGGAGATCCAGGCCTTGTTATCTGTTGCAAGCTTTTCGAATAGAGAAATCGATTTATCAACGGCATTTTTTTTCTCTAATGTATGCTCTGGCCCTGAAGCTTTAAGCCCCATCTTTTCAGCAAAAGCGCGGCCCTTATCACTTCCCGTTTCAACAAGGTAAACATCGCCTAGATCAGTAAGGTTAAGGTCATAACCTTCATCTGCTGACGGTCCGCTGTCAGTACATACACAGAAACATTGTTTGAATGGAACTGTACAGGTATTGGTAACGATGAACATCCTCTTTCTGTGCTCGAGATAAACTTCATCAACAAACTCAAGCCCCATGAAAAATCTGTCAAGAACCACTATCCCTGTAAGGTCGCATGGACGGATGCCGAAGAGAGCTTTGCTTGAACTGTCAAAGTCCGGTTCCATCTCGACTTTCTTCGCGTCTTTGTCATAATTGTATTTCAGAATCCTCTCAATCTGCGGGAAAACCACGGTTTTAGGAGGAATCGAAGGTATCTCTGCTGTAAGGCTGATTTCTGATGCAGAAGATACCTTGTTGAAAAACACCTGTTTTGTATCCTTATCTACAACCGGGCCGTAAAGCGAATAAGACTTTGCAAGCTCCTCGGCCAGTTTCATTACATTATTTTTTTCAATTAAATACATAATTATATCCTCTCTATCCTGATTGGAATAATTGCGTCTTCTCCCTTATCAAAATCCTGATTATGCTCAAGGAGGAACGAGGAAATCATCTGACGTATAAAGTACGGCACATATGCAGTTCCGGTTTTCACATCCTCTGATATCTTAACCGCAACAGTCATCGACCCGTGAGAAGATACTATTTTAACATTCCAATGTTCTCTCACCTGAAGCTTCGCTGCATCCTCTTTGCAGATTTCAATATATCCCATGGGATAGACAAGGAGTGTGGCGTTATATTCCCTTTTAGGAATATAGGTTTTCTTCATTATATTATTCTGGTGCCAGAAATGCTGCCCCTGACCGGCTAAAAGAAGTATCGGGTATTCTGCACCTGCTTCAATGACTGTGCCGGGGCCTGTAACAGGAGCAAATCTGAACTTTCTTCCGATGGAAGCGCCGTCAAGTCTTCTGCATCCTTCGGGATACTTCTCATTACAGGGCCACTGTAAACCGAATGACTTTTCAATCTTTTCATAAGTCATACCGGAATAAGCAGGAGTAAGAGACGCGATCTCTTTGAACACATCTTCAGATGAATTGTATTTCCATGTGAGAGAAGCCTTAGCCGCAATCATCGGAAATAGTTTCCAGCCTGGAAGAACATTTTCAAAGGACTCAACTCTTTTTCTTGAAAGCTGTACCCGTCTTTCAGTATTTGTATATGTCCCTTCATCTTCAATAACACCTGCCACGGGAATCACCACATCGGCATATTTTGCAAAAGGATTATCGAAGGTTCCAATATAAACAACAAACTCAAGTGCATCAATCTCTTCAGCATATTTAATAATTCCTTCATCATGGTCTGCAACAACCAGGCACTTCAGTCCGGAATTTTTATCAGCGAGCATTTTATAAAGATCTTTCCCCGGAGTTTTACTTAAACTTACACCCCAGCTCTTTTCAAATTTTGCAACGGCATCTGAATCAGAAAGTTTCTGGAATCCGGTCAGAAGATCGGGCGCTGTTCCCATATCATATCCGCCCTGCAGATTGCATATACCTGTAATCGGATTTGCTCCGCAGTTTTCTTTCCCCATTTTACCTGTTATAAGGAGAAGATTGTAAATGTACCCCACTGTATCAGGATCGAGCCCTGAAATCCCGGTTGACCAGAATGCCATGGCGGATTCCGCACTGCTCAATTCCCTGGCAACGCTTACGATGGAATCATAATCAATTCCTGTAAGTGAATGAACATCTTTCAGATCCATACTGTTCACTGATGTTGCAAATCCGTTGTACCCTTCAGTTGATCCGGTTACAAAATCAGCATCTATCAGCCCCTCATCAATTACCGCTTTCACAAGTGCCGCAAGCAGAACTTTTTTTGAACCAGGCTTTATCTGCAGATGAGTGTCGCTGAGCTTTGCAATCTGTGTGGAAAGGCTGCTGACTGTGACGACCCTGGTCCCGGCCATCTGTGCCTTATGTATCTCACTTCCGATGATGGGATTCATCTTTGTAATATCCGAACCTACGACAAGTATAAACTTTGTCTTTGAAATTTCCTCAAGTGAACCGGTCATGCCGGGGAATCCTGCGCCGTCATTAAGGACATTCAAGCTGCTTCTGTGGCCGGATTCAGAATCAAGAGTGATATTGTTTGTTTTAAATACACTCCGTGCAAGCTTCGCGAAGAGATAATTATTTTCATTTGATGATCTTGGTGAAGCGAGAAATGCTGTCGATTCTGCAGCATTACTGCTATACTTCGCCATTTTCTCCATCATGAAGTTAACCGCTTCCTCGTAGCCGGCTTTCTTAAAATTGCCATCTACCTTGATCATGGGAGAACTGATCCTCTGATCAGTCCTGAGCAGTTCGTGAAAATGCCATCCCCTGACACATAACCTGCCTTTGCTTACCGGGTGGTTTCTTGAGGAAAAAACTCCGCTAACTTTACCATCCTGAATATTGAGGTAGTTGCCGCATCCGGTTCCGCAGAAATTACATACTCCAGACTTATAATCCATATCCAACCTCTAAGCCAGTATTCTTTAAGTACCTACATGCCACTTTGGTCACGATAAAAGCTGTAACCATATGCCATATACTTTATCCAACTGTTTGATTAACCTGTTTGTGATGAATAATTCAACTTACACTTTTCATCCGCACTTTGCGAAAATTTTTTGAATAAATTTAAATTGTTCATCAAAAACTGATCAGATAATAGGTGCAAATGAGGTGATTGTAAATAGGGGGATAATCTTTTTACCGCAGGGGGGAATTCCCCTATGATTTTGAAAGCATGATGTTAATTATGAAACGAAGCAGATTACTGCACCTGATTGATCAGCTGCACTGGTCACAGGCCCATATTAAACAATATTATGCTTTCATCTCTTCTTCTGCAAAACTAAGATGCTCATACATTTTCTGGCGGGCCAGTTCTACATTACGGCTTTTTATTGCTTCTACAACAGCAAGATGCTGCCTGAAGAGAATCTGCGGGTTCCCCTTTTTTCTGAACAGCTGCTCCCTGTTGATCTTGATGGTTTTACGCATTGTATCTGAAATTGTATTCATGAGCCTTACAAGCAGTGAATTGCGCGATGCCTGGGCAATGGCAAAATGCAGTTTCCAGTCAGCCACCTCTCCCAGATTTGAAGTCTGAAGCGCGTTTTCCATTTCCTCTATTGTTGCTGTCATAATTTTGAAATCTTCATCAGTGGCATTGACCGCTGCAAGACCTGCGGCTTCTACCTCAAGACCTTTTCTGACTTCAAGAATCTCAACAATAGTATCTCTTTCCATCATCAGGAGCAGCGCAAGGGGCTGAATAATTGAATTTACATCGCTCTGCTTAATATATGTTCCCTCTCCGGATTTAATTTCAAGCAGACCAAGAAGATGAAGTGCGCTTAGTGCTTCGCGAAGGGAAGCCCTGCTTACATTTAAATTTTCGGCCAGAACCCTCTCTGCAGGGAGCCTGTCACCCGGTTTAAGATTCCCTTCTGTTATCATCACTCGTATCTGTTCAACAATCTGTTCGTAAATTTTCTGCTGTTGAATAGGTTTAAAGTCCATTAACAATACCCCGTAAAAGTACGATTATTACATATGTCATTCTGAAGTTTACTTAATTTCACCTTTACTGTTTTTGTCGAGAACAATTATCTCCGGTTTTACGTTTTTCCGGGATGTACACACTGCTGACAGGTTAACTCATACCTGTGTATCACAAAGAAATCATGTAATAGTCAAAAAGGCCGCCCCCTAAATCCCTACTTCGGCAGGCTCTGTACATCGCCGGAGGGGGACTTGAAGAAAATTTTATCTGAAAGGTTTTTATAAAACAAACATCATATTACAATTACATCTTTAAAGCTCCCCTCCGGGGGATTTAGGGGACCGATTTTAACACTTCTAATCCTCAATCATCTCCGCAATCAGTTCAAGAGTATGCTTAACTGTAATATTATCTCCGGACTGATCGACTCCCCCCCGAATCTGCAATACACATCCCGGACAGTCCATTGCGACCAGCGGAGCTCCTGTATTCCTTATATTAGTAAGCTTACGCTGCAGTATCGGTTTTGAGATCTCGGGCAGTTTGATTGAATAGGATCCACCCATACCGCAGCACATGTCACACTCAAACATCTCCTTTATCTCATACCCTGCTTTTCTGAGAATTTCACGCGGCTGTTCTGATACATTAAGAGTCCGCTTAAGGTGACATGAATCATGATATGTAAGCGATCCCATAGATTTACCCTGCTTAAGTTTCAGGTGCCCTTCATCAATAAGTTTTTTTGTCAGAACCGAAAAGTCGATAGTCTTTGCCGCAAGTTTTTCCGCATCCGCCATATGCTCTGTCTGACCTAAACTTTCAAATGTGCTGATAAATTCATGGTTAAGCGCAACCGTGCATGTGGGGCACGCTGATACTACATACTCAACATCTTCTTTAAGAAGGGCCTTTATATTGTCCACAGCATTGTTTGCGGCAACTTCATACGCGCCGTTATATCTTGCCGGTGCACCGCAGCATGTCTGCTCCTGAGGATATACTACCTGGTACCCCGCCCTGTTGAGAATTTTTACAAGCGAAACACCCATTTCCGGATAGGCAAAATCGATGAGGCATCCTGAATAGAATGCGATCTTTTTATCAGACGCAGGCTGTTTAATTTTTTTAAACTCGTCCCTGAATGGAACGGCTGCAATCGCAGGAAGACTTCTCCCCTCCGTCAGATCAGAGAGAAAGAGCGGAAGATGACGGATAAAACTTCCGGTGGTAAAGGGCTTCCCTGTAACAGAAGCAGTACGGAGCATGGCATGGAACATTTTACGGTTATTAACTACTGAGAATATAGCCTTCTGCGCGAGAGACTGTCCCTTATCAACAACAATACGTCTCCGTATCTCCATTATCATTTCCGGTATATCAAGTTTCCCCGGGCATACCTCTTTACAGTTTCCGCACTGAATGCACAAACCCTGTATATCTTCGGAATTTTTCATCTCCTCGAACCATGCAGTGAGTATTGTTCCGATACCGCCGGTGTATGTGCTTCCGAAAACATGTCCGCCGACAAGACGGAATATCGGACAGACATTAAGACATGAACCGCACCTGATGCACTGCATAGCCTGGACAAATTTAGGATCCTTTGACATCTCGGTCCTATGATTATCCATCAGCACTATATGAAGATCCTTCATTGTTCCGTCAGTATTAGGAGTTGTACCTGTGATAATCGAAACATAGCTGGTAAGGAGCTGGGCTGTCGCACTTCTGGGAAGTGCTGTGAGAATCGGAACTATATCATCGAATTTTTCCACAAACTTTTCAATACCGACAAGGGCGACATGTATCTTCGGCAGTATTGTAGTCATCCTTGCGTTCCCTTCATTTGTTACTATTACAATACTCCCTGTTTCGGCTACAGCTATATTACCGCCTGTTATCCCCATATCCGCTTCGAGAAATTTAGCTCTAAGCTCATGCCGTGCCACTTCAACTAGTTTCGGGATATCATTGCTCAGACGTTCATGCACTTCTTTACTGAAAAGATCAGAGACCTCCTCCTTTGTCATATGGATTGCCGGCATAACCATATGCGACGGCCTCTGCCCTGCAAGCTGTATAATCCATTCACCAAGATCTGTCTCCCTTACGGAAACACCGATCTCTTCAAGATGCTTATTAAGATGTATCTCTTCACTGGCCATCGATTTTGATTTTACCACTGATTTTACATTATTATCTTTAGCAACATTCAGTATATAGTTAACTGCTTCCTCCGCGCTATTCGCTCTGAAAACTTTTGCCCCGCGCGCTTCAGCGTTCTTCGTAAAAGCTGCTGCCATTTCTTCAAGATGAGCTGCAGCATAGGCTTTTCTATCTGCAATGGTCTGTCTCAGTTCTTCGAAGTCTATACCTTCATATGATTTTGCCCTGTTGATTTTATATGCTTCAGAGAACTTTCCCAATGCTCCCGTCAGGATCGGATTGTTTACGGCATTGCTTATAGATTTCTTAAAGTTTTTTTCCATACTCCTACCCCTCCATCTCATCAACAAATACAATAACAAGCCGTTTGGGACCATGTACGCCTATGGTAAGAACCCGTTCTATATCAGCAGTCCTGCTGGGGCCTGTTATGAATGCTATATAGCTGCTGTTTTCAGGCCTGATTTTTCTGAATACTGCAGTTTTATCTTCGAGGATTCTGTCTGTTCCTACTAAAGCAATATGGATTTCAGGAAGAGTGGATACAAGTCGCTCGTTTATCGAAGTCTGGTCTGCAACAAGAGAACCGGTATCAGCGAGAGCGTAGGACATTTCGCTTATGCCGGCTAGTGAATCAGCTGCAAGGTCACGTGTTATTTCAAATTTAAGTCCCGGTATTTTTTCACTGAGAGATTTTTTATCCGCGTCTTTCATGAAACCGGAATCACTCCAGAGTGCATAGGATTTACCGTTGCCGGATACACCCTCTTTTTTCAGAAATGAGAGAATAAAATCCACTGTTTCGCTTTTTGTTTTAAACCTGTAAACCTCTGATCCTACCGCTTCCGCCCTGGCTTTAAATTTTTCGAACATATCATCCTCCTCAATAAAACTGATTACGATCAGACCTCTCCCCGATGACCTGTTCCTGATAATTCAATCAGTCATCACCGGTACCGGTATAAAGCAGCCATAACAACTATGAATGCTTCTCCTTATCTTTTGCCTCGTAAGATTTAGCGAGAATCTGTATTGTGTGATACATGGGCAGAAGCATATTGAAACGGTTCATCCCGTCTGCAAGCTGCATAATACATGCACCGCACCCTGTTACTACAGCGTCTGCACCTGTATCTTTAATGGCTTTAGATTTATTTTTGTGAATGTCCATTGACAGGTCATAGTGCGTTAAGCTGAAAGAACCTGCACTTCCGCAGCACCTGTCCGCATTCTTCATCTCAACAAATGTCAGGCCGGGAATCTTTTTCAGGATAGCTCTTGGTGAATCTTTAACTCCCATACCGCGGTTGAGATGACACGGATCATGATAGGTTACTTTCATATTCAGAGTACCAAGTTTCGATTCATCAATCCCTATAACTTTTACGATATAATCTGAAATATCGATTATTTTCTCTGCCACTTTCACCGCCCGGTCAGCATATGCCGGATCATCTTTAAGCATCTCAACGTAATGATGCTGAAATGTTGTTCCGCATGAGCCGCAAGGTGTGATTATATGCTCAACATCAAGCTTGCTGAAAATATCAATATGGGATTTAGCCATTTCCAGTGCTGTTTCAGCATCTCCATGCGCGAGTATAGGCATACCGCAGCAGTGCTGATCCTTTGGAATTGTAACCTCGACATTATTTTTTTTCAATACATTAACAAGATCCTTTCCCGCATCATCATAAAGAAAGTTCATGCTGCACCCTGTAAAAAATGCGGCTTTTTTAACAGGATTCGGAACCTTAATCACCTCCGGCAGCTGATTCCTCAAAGGCTTCGCTGCAAGAGGGGGAATTATCCTTCTCCTGTCGAGACCGAACGGGAACCTTGGGTAAGCTCCGGTAATCGATACGTGCTTTTTGAACGCAAGGCCCTGGAACATGCTGCCCGCTTTCATCCCGAGATTAAAAAGTTTCGGCCTTTTAATTACTGAGAAAATCGCTTTCTTAACGGGGTGAAGCCCCCTGTTCTTTACTATAGCAGCCCTTGCACCGAAGATAATTTTATCAACCTTAACACCGCAGGGGCATTTTTCAACGCAGGCCATACATGTAAGGCAGAGGCCCAGCCTTTCCTCCAGGCCTTCAGTATATTCAAGATCACCTTTTAATACAGCGTCAATAAGCCGTATTTTACCACGCGCAACAGATCCCTCTTTTCTGGTTTCAAGATAGACAGGACAGACCTCCATGCAGTTTCCGCACTTCATGCATTTCAGTAATTCGTCTTTTACTTCATCTATTGAATCATAAATTGTCATAATCAGCCCCTCCAGAACATCTTGCCGGGATTCATAATATTATCCGGATCAAGGGCATCCTTGATTTTCTTCATTACATTGAGTCCGGCGGAACCGAACTGAAGTTCCATATATTTCGATTTAGCCATTCCTATTCCATGCTCGCCGGAGAGAGTTCCTCCAAGACTGATAGCCACCTTAAATATTTCATCTACTGCCTGATGAACTCTCTCCATCTCCTCTTTATTGGACTCGTCAGTAAGGATTGTGGGGTGGAGATTACCGTCACCTGCATGGCCGAAAGTACCGATCTG
>DAONFG010000075.1:8831-10426 GCA_035403465.1 Spirochaetota bacterium
GGGAGTCCGATTTTTGAATAATTCTCAACTGTGCGGATGGTTACATTATCCATAATCTCAAGAGTTGCGGGAATTACCTTATTGCTGATTATATCAGCAATTGTCTTCCCTGCCTTATCGAGATTATCAAATACGGCAAGCATGCTTCTTCTGAATTTCGGAGCAGGAATAAGCTTCACAATGATTTCAGTTATTATTCCGAGCGTACCCTCTGCACCGGTAAACAGCTTGGTAAGATCATACCCGCTTACGTTTTTAACAGTTTTTCCGCCTGTGCGTATTACCTCTCCATCGGGCATCACAATTTCAAGGCCCATAACGTAATCCTTTGTAACACCATACTTCAGTCCCCTGAGGCCGCCGGAACATTCACTTACTGATCCGCCCATCGTGGCAGTAGTCACAGTTCCGGGATCCGGGGGATAGATGAGGCCGTGTGTCGCGACCGCCTCGTTCAGCCGCTGGATTACCAGGCCCGGCTCAACTGTTGCAGTGAGGTTTGCAGGGTCTACTTCTAATATTTTGTCAAACTTCAGCATTGACAGGACTATACCGCCGTCAACAGGAATCGTGCCGCCGCTGAGATTCGTGCCTGAACCGCGTGTTACTAAAGGTATTTTATGCTTTGAAGCAAGCTTCACAAGGCTGACTATCTCCTCTTTTTTAGACGGAGTAACAATTACATCGGGCTCACGGCTCGGCATATCAGCTGTGGCATCATATGAGTAGTTTATCTTATCTTCTTTATCTGTCAGAACATTCTCTTTACCTAAGAGGCTGACCAGCTCATTAATTACATTCTTGTTCATACATCCTCCTGATCCTTTTTCTTAAAATGTTTACAAAACTCTCAGAATTTAAAAATATACATTAAACTAAGATCTTTAATGAATCGCGGACTCTCCGAAATTCATTAAAAATCTTCCGCGGCACAAGATCACGTACCGCGGAAAATTAAATATTCTTAATGGAAAGAGGTTTTAATCTCACCGCCTTCGGTAACAAGCCCTTTCCCGAAAATCCTCGAAGATACTGTTATGAGAACTGCAACGGCAAAGGTAATCCCCAGGTACATAAGTCCATCCTGGTTGATTCCCGTGGAAGCTGCCGCAGCAACTGTCTGCTGAACTACAGCTGCAGTAACTATCACTGCTTCAGGAACGATCCATTTGATTACATAAGCCTGAAGCATACAGATTATGCCGACAATAGTGGTAAGAATAAGTGAATGCTTAAGTGTGAACCTGAAAATTTCTGACTCCTTTCCTACCATATGAGTCGCAGCTGTAGCAACAGATATGGATTGCGGTGATATCATCTTACCGCACACACCGCCGCAAGTATTGGCGTTGACAGTAACAAGAGGGTTGATTCCCAGCTGACCCGCTGTAACAGCCTGCAGTTTTCCGAATAGAGCATTCGTGGAAGTGTCAGAACCTGTCATGAAAACTCCCAGCCACCCGAGAAATGCGGCAAAGAAAGGAAAAAGAACACCGGTAGAAGCGAATGCATAACCAAGGGTAATAGCCATTCCTGAGAAGTTCATTATATACGCAAAACCGAGAATTGTTGAAATAGTAACAATCGGCCACTTT
>DAONFG010000076.1:0-10325 GCA_035403465.1 Spirochaetota bacterium
GAGATCCCACAAGGAGAACACCCTTGGGTATCTTAGCACCTAAGCTTATAAATTTTTTGGGCTCCTTCAGGAACTCAACTACCTCCTTGAGCTCCTCCTTGGCCTCGTCAGCGCCTGCAACATCATTAAAGTTTATCTTGTTCTTCAGGTCGGGATTCAGTTTTGCCCTGCTCTTACCGAATGCAAGGGCCTTGTTTCCCGCACCCTGGATCTGCCTGAACATTATGAACCAGATAAATACAAAGAAGAGCAGCCATGGAAGAAAATTCAGCACTATGGCAAGCAGCTTCTTGTCCTCTTCATCGGAACCCTCAACAGCCACCTTCGCTTCAACAAGCTTTTTTACAAGCTCCGGATCGTTATAGGGAATCTGGGTTACAAAATCATAACCGTCTCCCTGCAGGGGTTTACCTGTATTCTCGGAAGCCTTGTACCTTCCAATAATCCTCTTTTCATTATCTATGCGCACCTTGGAGACTTCGGAATTTTTTACTTTCTCGAGGAAAACGCTATAATCAAGTTGCGCCTTTGTTGTGCCGTTATCATTTATCTTGAAAATAGCCAGTATGATAAGTCCCAGAAGCATGAAAAACGCAATCTGTTTTGTTGTTTTATTCATCTAACAATTACTCCTGAAAATAATATATATACATTTCGCAAAAAAAGCCGGTTAAATATCATGATCTGCTTTTATATTTATGCGGATAATTCTTTCTGAATCATTGCAGGCAAGGAAGTTACACGAAATCCTGTTAAATGATCCGGGTATAATTCCGAAAAGGCATGCTGCGATCTCACCTTCGGCTGTAATTATGGGTACTTTATTTTTCATTTCAGTGTCAAGTTTCTTTTCTATCATTAAATCTTTAATTTTACGCGTCCCGAATCCCAGGAATATCCGGTCCCCTTCAACGCGGCTCCTTACTGTTAATGACCGGGCTGTTGATTTTAACGATAGAAACAGACTGCCCGGTTCATCCTTATGCGCACAAAATGTCTGATAATCAGATTCCACAACTGAAAGAATAATCCCTGCTTCAGGTATATGGGTTTCACCACCAGGCTGAATATTAATAATATATTCCCATGGACTGCTTTTATCAATATTTTTAACGACATGCCGGATTACAATCTCTTCACCGCTGATGCCATGTCTTTTCCGGACAATTATTCCATCCTTGTCATACAGTGTATTATTGGACCTGCACTGTGAATAATTCCTGGTGATTTCATCCAGTACCGGTGACGATACCTTTATGCCGAACCTGTCGCCAAGCTCGCGTGAAAGTATGTACCTGATTGCGGGCATATTATCCTTCAGCCCGGGGTGAGAAATAACCACTGCCCCATCCTTATATTCCATGTACCCTGGAAAGGCCGCAGCCAGTGTATCATCGAGCAGCCTGGCCTGTTCGCCGGCTACAAGTGAAAGGTTGTTGATTGCGGACTGCGCCCCTGGGAACCTTTCGTTTACAAGAGGAAAGATCCTGTTCCGGGTAAAATTTCTCATGTAAAGGTCATCACGGTTGGAGGCGTCCTCGCGCCATGAATAATCGTTCAACCGGAGGTACCCGTAGATCTCTTCGGCCGAACAGCGGAGCATGGGCCTGATTATCCCGCCGCGTACAGCCGGAATGCCGCGCAGCCCCCTGATCCCGGTGCCCGAAAGAACCCTCATGAGTACTGTTTCGGCATTATCATCGCTGTTGTGCGCAGTGGCAATTTTATTGAACCCGTGCTCAGCTGCTGTTTCCAGAAGAAGCCTGTACCGCGTCTCACGCGCGAACTCCTCGAACGAAACTCCGCCCGGCCTCACTGCATTTACATCAACACTCCGCACGGTACACGGGAGTCCCATGTCATGAGCCCTCTTTTCAACAAAGAGCGCGTCGGCATCGGATTCGGCTCCCCGCGTCATATGGTTAAGGTGAAATATGCCTGTCTCAAAATTGATCACGTCCTTAAGCTGCTGCATCATGTGCAGCATGGCCATGGAATCCTTTCCTGCCGAAACAGAAAGGAGTATCCTGTCGCCGGCGGCAGCCAGCGAATTTTTTAATACGTGATCCCTGAATTTATCAAACGCGGAATTCATAGCACAGCGGGAAACTTAAGGTCATAGTGATCCCAGTATCCTCTCCTCTTCGGTTTCCATAATCTTTTCATCTTCGGCGGACCTCTCGTGGTCATAACCCGTAAGGTGCAGTATCCCGTGCACAAGCAGCCTCTTCAGTTCATCCCTGAAGCTCACACCGTATTCAGCTGACTGCTCAAGGGCCTTTTCAAGAGATATGTAGATATCGCCAAGTTCTTCCGGACCGCCGGCCGCATCGGGAAAGGGTTCCTCCCTGTACGCGAAACTGATCACGTCAGTGGGATAGTCCTTCTCCCGGTAGGATCTGTTGATCTCCCTGATGAATTCATTATCAGAAAGAATGATGTTAATGTGGACGCTGCCTGTATTTATGAGTGCAAGTATTGCCTGTGAGGTTTTACGCAGGAATGCTTTTCCTGTACCTTTGTACGGGAGCCTGACCCCGCCCTCGGTAAAAATATCAATCTCTGCCATAGCCGCTAATTGCCGTTCTTCTCGTCAGTCACCTCTTTCTCAAGGTCACGGATTTTCTGGGCGTCGGGGTATTCTATTCTTGAATGGTAGATGCCGAAGAGCATCCTGAGGAATACGTTCTGTACCTTCTTCAGCTGCAGCATGGACAGGCCCGAACCGTCAAGGTCGCCGTCATTCAGCTTGTTGTATATGATCTTTCTTACCATTCCCTCGAGCTTCTCCCGCGTGGGTTCCTTGATTGACCTTGACGCAGCCTCGATTGCGTCAGCAAGCATTACGACAGCTGTTTCCATTGAATGGGGTTTAGGGCCGGGGTACTGGAAGTCGCTCTTGTGCACGCTCTCTGTCGGGTTATTCGTGGCGTTCTCAAGGGCCTGGTGGTAAAAGAATGTCATCGTTGACTTGCCGTGGTGCTCCCTGATAAAATCAATAACCGAATCGGGAAGCCCGTGGTCCTTTGCTATCTGCACCCCCTTGCTCACGTGTGAAATGATGAGCTTTGAATAACCGGTGGGAGAAAGCCTCCTGGCGCGCAGGTCTGTTATACCGTTTTCTATATACATTCCGGAATCGACCAGTTTCCCTATGTCATGGTAGTATGCGCCTACCCTTGCGAGCATGTAGTTCGCGTCGATCTCCTTGCACGCCGCCTCGGCAAGCGTTGATACCACCAGTGAATGGTTGTATGTACCGGGCGCGTTAAGCAGCATCTTCTTGAAAATGTCCGCGTTCAGGTCTGAAAGCTCCATGAGCTTGAACCGCGTTGTTATGTCAAAGAAATGTTCGTACAGAGGAAACACTCCCAGCACGAGTATGGAGTTCAGCACTCCGTTCGCCAGCGCAAGCTCCACGTTTGTAAGAGAGATCTTCCATGGCGTACTTTCAATAAATGATATGGCAATAATAATAACCGCGTTGAGAAGTCCAAGTATGAGCCCGCCGCGGAAAAAGTCGGAGCGCCTTTCAACGTTCATGTTGATAAAGATACCGATGACCGAGGTGCTGAAAGCAAGGAGCACACTCTGCAGCTCGACGCCCACGAGCATAAGTGAAAAGAACATGACATACAGCCCGACATAAAACGAAAGGTAGATGTTGTAGAGTATGGTCATCATCATTGTGACGAACGGTATGGGGAGCAGCAGGATATATGATATTCTTGATGTTTCGGCCGCATCCAGGCTGCCGGCAAAGAGGGAATAGATCATAAAAAATACTATGAGTGAAAAAATAACAACAATAGCCTTCTTGTCAGGGAAGTAGTAGGATTCATAATTAAACCCGAAGAAACTGAGTATAACCAGGAATATAACCTGTAAAAGTATCAGGCCGATGATATAATTGACATGCGAGGTCCTGGCATATTTATTGAGGATATTGATCTTCTGGAGAACGTCCGTCGTAATCGTATCACCTTCACGGACAATAGTCTGCCCCTTTTTGAACAGGCCCTTTACAGGGGCGACATCCTTGACCTTTTCATCCATCCTCCGGCTGGTTTCATCAGCGTTGAATGAAAGGTTGGGACGCAGGCTCGCCCTGACAACTATTACAACTGAACTCAGTGTGTCGGCCGGCAGGTATGGCGCCACGGAATAGCAGATCGAATTCAGCCGTGATTTTACATTATCGGCTGTTACAAGGTCATCGAGCCGCGCAGGGATCTCATCGTTTATATCTGAAGACCCCTCGTTTCTTATAGTGATGTTTTTGTTCTCAATGTTCAGGGGATTGCTATATTCCGTATCCAGTATTCCCAGTCCCTTGTAATCATAGATATATATGATAATCCTTGTGACAGCTTTTTTAAGTTCACGGGGATTATCGTAAGAAAGGAAACTCAACAGTATATGGTCGCTGAAGTGCATTGATTTCGGCAGCCGTGCCTTGAGCTCGCCAAGCTGGAGGTTTATGTCATCGGATTTAAGCGCCGGGTAAGCCTCTTTTGTCTCGATCACATTGTCGAAAATCGTGTCAATGTACCCCAGGTTCTCCTCAAGCACATCACTGCTCTTGTCAAAGACAAGGCGGGCTGACTGGACCGCGCGCTGTTTCTCGACATCGGTTTCAGCGTCCTTGACATAGTATATGTCTTTTTGTATGCGGATATCGGAATCAGCAATGTCGCCAATGTTGTACAGGTACGTTTTATCTGTTATTTTATAAGCCAGGATAGTCGTGGATGCCATTACAAGCATCCCTATAAAGATATAGTAGAAGCGGATTTTTTTATCCTTGAAGAATCTTCCGAAATTCTTTTTTGATATGTCCAGAATGTATTTCATATGATTCTATTCAATATAACCTGCATGTTCGTAAGCTGCAACTATTTTTTCAACAACAGGGTGTCTTGAGATATCCTCCCTTGAAAAATTGACAAACTCGATCCCCTCGATCCCATTAAGGATCTTCTGGCACTGGATCAGTCCCGAATACTGCGGTTTAGCAAGGTCGATCTGCGTAACGTCGCCTGATATGACGAATTTTGAATTCGCCCCGAGCCGGGTAAGGAACATCTTCATCTGTGAAGTTGTGGTATTCTGGGCTTCGTCAAGTATTATGTAGGCATTGTTAAGGGTGCGCCCCCTCATGTATGCAAGGGGGGCTATTTCGATATAACCCTTTTCTATAAGGGAGGTGACCTTTTCAAACGAGAGAAGTTCAAAAAGCGCGTCGTATAACGGCCGCAGGTACGGATTGATCTTCTGTATCAGGTCACCGGGGAGAAAGCCGAGATTTTCACCTGCCTCGACCGCGGGCCTGGTGAGAACTATGCGTTCAACCTTGCCTTTCAGGAAATAATGTATTGCCAGTACCACGGCAAGGTATGTTTTACCGGTACCGGCCGGTCCTATGCCGAATGTCACGGGTGAACTGTGTATGGAGCTCATGTATGCCGCCTGGTTCACTGTCCTGGGCACAACGGTCTTACCGGTTTCAGGTATGTAGATTTTAAGCCTGTTTATATCCTCGGACTTTACCCTGCGTCCTGTACGCTGCGCTGAAATGATATAGCGCACCTCGAAATCATCAAGCTCTGTCTTGTTATCCCTGCCGGAAATATAATCAGCCATTGCCTTGAGGAGATCAAGCGCGGGGTGAGCGTCGGTTTCGGACTGTATAATAATCGTGTTACCCCGCGGTATCAGCGTCACTTCCATGTGCTTTTCAATCTGTTTGAGGTTCTTGTCCTTGTACCCGCAAATGTGCATGTAAAGCGATGTGTCAGCAGCCTCGAAGGTCTCCTGATGCATTATTTCTTCACCACCCTGATGGAAAGCTCGTTGAGCTGCTCATCAACTACCGGTGAAGGCGCATCGCTCATGAGGCACTGCCCTTTCTGTGTTTTCGGGAAGGCGATGACCTCCCTGATTGAATTGCGTTTCAGCAGGAGCATCATGACCCTGTCAAGGCCAAGCGCAAGTCCTCCATGCGGCGGCGCGCCGTACTGGAGAGCGTCCAGCAGGAACGAAAACTTCATTTTGGCCTCTTCATCGCTCATTCCGATTGTCCTGAATATCTTTGCCTGCAGTTCAGGGTCAGCGATCCTTATTGAACCACCGCCTATTTCGACGCCGTTAAGAACGATGTCGTAAGCCTGGGCTTTCATCTTACCCGCATTCTCCGGTGTAAGGTTATCGAACATGGCGGCCTGGTCAGGAAGCGGTGCAGTAAAAGGGTGATGCACCGCGTAATAGCGCTTATCCTCTTCATGGTACTCAAGGAGCGGGAAATCGGTTACCCACAGGAAGTTAAGCTTATCGTGATCTATCATGTCAAGGTCACCGGCAACTTTCATTCTCATGCCTGCAAGGGTCGCGTTTACCACCTTCTCTTTATCAACCGAGAAGAAGATCACGGACGGGTTCTTCAGCCCGAACCTTTCGATCACCTTTGCCTTTTCATCGTCTGTGATGAACTTGGAGATGCCGCCTTCAAATTTACCGTCGTTGAACTTGACCATGGGGAATCCCCTGGCCCCGTACTTTTTAACATACTCTGAATAGTCATCGGTCATCTTCCGCGATAGCTTCCCGCCGTCCTCAACTGCAAAGCCCTTTACAACACCGCCTGAAGCAAGCGCAGATGAAAAGACATTGAATGTAGAATTAACAAAGACATCTGTGCAGTCGCGGATCTCAAGACCCACCCTTGTATCCGGAGCGTCCTTGCCGTATTTGCTCATTGCCTCGTCGTATGTAATGACCGGGAATGTGTAGTTTACATCTTTTCCTGTAATCTCTTTGACCAGTAATTTAAGCAGTTCCTCGATAATCTCCATTATCATCTTCGGTGTGATAAATGAAAGCTCCAGGTCGATCTGTGTGAACTCAGGCTGCCTGTCATTGCGAAGGTCCTCGTCCCTGAAACATTTTACTATCTGGAAGTACCTGTCAAAACCGGATACCATGAGTATCTGCTTGAAGAGCTGCGGAGACTGGGGCAGCGCGTAGAACTCGCCCCTGTTAAGCCTGCTTGGAACAAGGAAGTCCCTTGCTCCCTCAGGTGTTGATTTATTCAGTATTGGTGTTTCTATTTCAATGAACCGTTTTTCGCTGAGAAAATTCCGCGCGACCTGCATTGCCCTGTGGCGCATGATCATCGCCTCTTTCATGTCATCGCGTCTCAGGTCAAGGAACCTGTATTTAAGCCTGACCTCTTCGTTTATATTATCCCTTGAATCAATCGAAAACGGGGGAACAAGCGACTTGTTAAGAAGCGTGATTGAGTCAGCTACAATCTCTATATCGCCTGTCTTTATGTTGGGATTAATGGTATCCTCAGACCTCTTGCGCACCTTGCCCCTGACCTGTACAACAAACTCGCTGCGGACCGAGTCAGCAATCCCGGCATTTGTTTCCGAAACAGATGAATCAAACACGGCCTGGATAACACCTGAAACATCGCGGATCTCAAGGAAAATGATACCGCCAAGGTCCCTTTTCCTGTCGACCCACCCTGAAACTGAAACATCACGGCCGCTGTCAGAAGCTGTAAGTTCGCCGCAATACGATCTGTCACTAAACATAAATACCCTCGATTTGCTGATTCAATCAGTATGAATTCCTTGATTTTTCAAAACAGTAAATAATTGCACATTAAGCCGATTTCACCAGATTAATTTTTTACAGCCATGTTTTGTCAAGCCTAAAAAGCAAAGGCGCCCTGCAGGTAAGGCAGGGGGGACTGCTCCGGCCCGGGAATGATAAATTTTACAATTACTGAAAATTCCAGGGCCGTGATCAGAACATGACACTACCTGACAAGGGGCTTAGTCATTATACCTGCTGCGGCAAAACGCTTGTTCATATCCTCGCCAAGAGCAATGAGTCCGCTTAAAGGCCTTATAAGCACTTCAAAGTTAACGATCTGACCATTATCGTCGAATTCAATAAGGTCAATCCCCTTGACTGATTTGTCGCCCACATTAGCACTGAATTCAAGCGCCCAGTTTTTTCCGTCAATAAACTCCCTGTGATATTTAAAATCCTTAAACACCTCAATAACATTGCTCAGGACAAACATGGCTTCAACCCTGGTGTTTTTGGGCTTGAATACTACAGGTGAATAAAAGGTAATTTTATCCGACAGAAGTTCTTTCAGTGACTCCATATTTTTTTCAAAAACAACACTGTGCCATTTCTCAAGAAGCTCTTTATTCTTCTGGTCCATTAATGCCCCTCCTTTAAGTTGTGTTTATGGTTTAAATAACAATCCAGCCTGTGTTAGATCATATACACAGATATAATCAATGATAAAAATTGCACTTTCCTGTCAATAGATAATAGGGGATTTTATATATCCGGGTTTGCCGCATAGGTAAAGAAAACACGGAGTAAAGCAAAGGGTCTCTCGCAAAGACGCAAAAACGCGGAGAAAAAAATGTTCTTCACGGAATTTTGGCAAAAGTGATATTCTTCACTTTCCTGTTCGTGCCCCCTCCGGGGGTTAGTGGGCTGTGTATGGTTGTACAGGGATTTTCTTACTCTCCAGGAATCAAAGCGGCCGGTACTGCCTGACATCAACCTGGCCGGAGAGTGCCGAAGTTATTTCATCAACTGAATCCTTTTCGAAACGTATGCATACGCCGCAGTCTGAACTGATCTCTTTGGGGACCGGGATTATCTTGTGGACAACACCACGGGTTTTAAGGATCTTTTCAGCCTTCATCGCGTGGCTCACTGAATCGAAAAGCACGACATAGTACTGCGTGTTTTGTACTGATGTCACGGCCTGATGATGTTCCCTGCGTTTTTCATAGACTCAAGTATATCAAACATGTTCGATACTTTCCCTGCTTTAAGTTCATCTGTCAGCCTGTAAAAGTTCAGGCATGTCCCGCATACAAGTAGTTCACTCCCCTTCTGCTCAAGAACTGCCAGGTCGTCAATCACATCCGAGCCTTTTGCCGCAAGCCTGACACCTGAATTGTAGAACAGTATTTTTGACGGAACTTCATCGGATGATGCAAGTGTATGGATAAAGGCCTTCATCAGGATAGCACCAAGTTCGCTGTTGCCGCTCCCCATCTCATCAGACGAAAGCACTGTAATGAATGAACCTCCCGGCCCGCATGAAACAACGGCGTCGCCTGCACCCGCTGGAACAGTGACCGGTTTTCCCTTCATCCTGACCCTGAAATAGCCCTTTTCATCTTCGTTTGAGACACTCCAGCCAAGATGAACAGCGAGCCTGGCCAGGTTCTCAACCGCTGTCTTATTATCAACAAGCACCTCGATCTCGTCTGATGATTTCATTTGTTCCCTGGTACGGATAACCGGTTCCGGGCAGGCAAGTCCCCTTGCGTCAATTTCTGTTTTCATAATACCGCCATCGTCATTTATTCCGGGCTGCAATGCTGTGCACAGCCTTTACTGCAGCATCAATTTCATCGCATGTACTGAAGAACCCGGGGCTTAACCTGTTTGTCCCTGCAGGGAATGTCCCAATGGTTTTGTGGGCTGACGGGGCACAGTGGAGGCCGGGTCTTGACATTATCCCGTATTCTTCATCAAAAACAAGCGCTGCCTCAGAGGGGCTCACGCCATTAATATTAAACGAAACCGCCGGGGTCCTCTGGTTTATCGACCGGGGCCCGTAGACAGTCAGACCTTTTATTTCGGAAAGTCCGCTCACCAGCTGTTCAACAAGCCGGTTCTCCTTTTCCCTGATGTGCTCCACCTTCTGCTCAAGTATAAACTCAACTGATTTCAGGAGGCCTGCGATCCCCAGGGCGTTCAGTGTCCCGGACTCGTACCTGTCGGGCATGAATTCAGGCTGCAGCTCATACTCGGACCTGCTGCCTGTACCGCCCTGCATCAGGGGTTCTACCCGTTTCTCCACACCCTTGCGGATATACAGACCGCCTGTTCCCATGGGGCCAAGAAGAGACTTGTGACCTGAAAAACAGAGCAGGTCGATATTCATAGCTTCAACATCAACGGTCAAAGCTCCTGCAGTCTGGGCGGAATCGACACAGAAAAGTATACCATGCTCACGCGCTATACGGCCTATATCATCTACGGGCTGGATTGAACCTGTAACATTGGATGCATGGGTAATAATTATCAGAACAGTGTTGCCCCGGATTGCACTCCTGACCCGGTCCGGGTCTATTATACCCGAATCACCGCAGCCGATGACCGAAAGCTCAATGCCGCGCTGCTCCAGTTCGCGCAGGGGCCTCATGACCGAATTGTGCTCCATGGATGATGTGATTACGTGGTCACCGGGCTTCAGCAGGCCTTTAATAACT
>DAONFG010000077.1:0-9697 GCA_035403465.1 Spirochaetota bacterium
GTGAGCGATCTCATGGCCTCAACGCGTCCCTTCATTGAGAGGAGCATCCTCTTCACGTCGGGGTGGTTGATGATCTGTGTGCCTTTTGCTTCGGGGTTGAGCATCTGTTTAACGTCCGCTCCCTGTACCCTGTTTCTTGCGTATGTGACAGCGTGCATGTAGCCTGCGCTTGATACGGACCCGCCCTGGCTTCCTACGTAGAGCCTTGCTTCGTTCATCATCTGGAACATTATCTTCATACCCTGGCGCTCCTGGCCGAGGAGTATACCGCGGCATTTGCCTTCATCGCCGAAGTTCATTGTACATGTTGCGGATGCAGTGATGCCCATTTTGTGTTCGATACCTGAACAGTTAACATCGTTGAATTCACCCAGTGATCCGTCTTCTTTAATCCAGAATTTTGGAACCATGAATATTGATATACCTTTTGTTCCTGCCGGGTCGCCTTCGATTCTTGCAAGTACAGGGTGAATCATGTTCTTGTAGTAGTTGTTATCTCCGGAAGAGATGAATATTTTCTGACCTGTGATTTTGTATGTGCCGTCTGCATTTTTAACGGCTTTTGTTTTCAGCGCACCAACGTCTGAACCCGCGTCGGATTCTGTGAGGCACATTGTGCCGCCCCATTTACCTGCGAGCATTTTTTCAAGGATTGTGTCCTTGATTTTTCCTGCAGGCAGGAAGTTCTTCACCAGGTTCATTGCGCCGACAGAAAGCATTGGATACATTGTGAATGCGACTCCTGCGCATGAGAAGAAGTCTGTTGCTGCGTAATAGATGGATTCAGGCATCCCGCTTCCGCCCCAGTCTGCTTCTGTTGCGATACCTATAAAACCTGCTTCGTAGTATGCATCAAGTCCAGCCCTGAATCCTTCAGGTATGATGACTTCTTTTGTTGCGGGTATGTACTGTGCATGCTGTTTATCAGCTTCCTGGTTGACAGGATAAACCTTGCCAACTGCTATTTTTTCCGCAAGATTGAGAATTTCTTCAAAAATGTCTTTGTCGAAATCAGCAAATGCTTCAAATTTGTTCAACTGGTCAACTTTAAGCATTTCAAACAGTATGAAGCGCACGTCTCTTGAATCGATAATTGGATTTAAAGCCATAATCTCCCCCCAAATGTAAACTATCCCTCAAATAATGAGTGTTCTTCTTGATATATCATCGTTAATTATGTGGCAATCCTTTTTTGACCTACGGAATAGTTTTGTAAAAAAAAATATTTATAAGATTTTCATAAAAAAACCACGGGGTTTTATCTGATCAGAATTATTGATGTGCTCATATAAAAAGGGAAGCCCCTGTTTTGAGAGAGGACAGAATTACCGGAATAGAGCAACTGTAACTGCTACCTGTCCAGAACTTCACGTACCTTTTGCAGAAGGGAATTTGCCGAATAGGGTTTACCGATAAAGCTTATACCTTCTTCTGATAGTTTCTGCTGTTTGATTATATCTTCGGTGTAGCCTGATGTCAGAATCACTTTCATTTCCGGGCGTTTTTTCCGGATGAATTCGGCCAGGGCTTTGCCGTTTATTCCCGGCATAACCACGTCTGTTAAAAGCAGGTCTATCATCCCGGTATAGGAGATCTCCATGTCCTGTGCAGCCTCACCGCTCTGCGCCTCCAGCACCCTGAACCCTGCTTCTTCGAGGATATGTGCTGCGAATTCAAGAACCATCTGGTTGTCTTCAACAAGCAATACGGTCTCTTCGCCTCCATACTTCATATCCCTGTCAGGCCTGCCTGAATCATCTGCCGCCTCTCCGTAATATACAGGGAAATACATATTAAAGCAGGTCCCTTTCCCCTCTTCGGACTCAACCTCAACCGTCCCGTTATTCTGCTTGATGGCACCGTAAACCATTGAGAGCCCCAGGCCGGTTCCTTTGCCTTTCGGCTTGGTGGTATAGAACGGTTCAAACAGGTGTTTTTTAACTTCAGCAGTCATGCCGCTGCCGGTATCGGTTACTGAGAGCAGTACATATTCACCGGGAATAGCATATGCGTGGCTTCTGCAATATTCGGAGTCGAGCAGCACATTCCCGGTTTTAATTGCAAGTCTCCCGCCTCCGTTCATCGCGTCACGCGCATTAACCGACAGGTTCATGATGATCTGCTCAATCTGTCCCGGATCGGCAAGAATTTTCGGATTAGGGGCCATTGCGGTTGTATCAAGCCGCAGGTCCTCGCCTATCAGCCTCTCGAGCATGTTGTGCATATGGTTGATCATATCATTCAGGTCAATAACTTCGGGATCGATTATCTGTTTGCGGGAAAATGCCAGGATACGTTTTGTCAGGTCAGCTGCGCTTTCAGATGCCTTTTTTATCATCGCCAGGTTTGGATAAAGACTGCTCCCGGTGCCTGCCTTTATCATGCAGAGCTCAACATTGCCCAGGATTGCCGTGAGGAGGTTGTTGAAGTCATGCGCTATCCCGCCTGCCAGCCTGCCGACCGTTTCCATCTTCTGTGACTGCTGCAGCTGGTGTTCAAGCCTTGACTTCTCCTCTTCGGCCGCTTTTTTTGCGGATATATCTACGGCCACGCTCACAAGATGCAGTTCGCCTGCTATAGTAATTACCTCTGCTGAATAATTCATGTGCAGTACCGTGCCGTTCTTGGAAAGGAACTTCAGTTCGAGACCCCTTACAAGTCCATCCTGTTTTAACACAGACATTACGCGGGCACGGTCTTCAGTGTCAGCCCATATATTCAGCTCCAGGGCTGAATGTCCTATAACCTCTTCCCGTGTATGCCCGGTCAGCTTAAGAAAATATTCGCTTGCGTCAACATAGACCCCGTCAGAAAGCCGTGAGAGCGTTATAACAACAGGCCCCAGGTGAACAGTTTTAGAGAATTTTTCCTCGGAGAATAAAAGCCTCCTGTTCGATTCTATGAGCTCCTGCTGTGTTCTTATAAGGTCCCTGTGGGTCTCTTCAATTTCCAGGATCGTTTTTTTCAGTTCAGTATTAACCTTTTCCAGTTCTATCTTCTGGAGCCTGTTTGCCTCCTCTGCCGTAATCCTGTCGGTTATGTCTGAATTCATGGCAAGCAGGCAGGGGACTCCTCCGACTTCGATAATGTCACAAGAGAAAAGTTTTGTACGGATTTCACCGTTTTTTTTGCGGAACCTTATCTCCAGTTCGCGGGCGCATCCTTTTTGCCTTAATTCACTGATAACACGCTGCCTGTCCTCTTCATCACTCCAGATATCAATATCATGGACAGTGTGGCCCATTACCTCATCCTTTGTCCATCCCGTTGCGGCATAAAAATTATCACTTACATCAACATATCTACCCTCTGCAACGGTGGACAGGGTCAGAACTACCGGGCTGTTCTTAAAGGCCTTTGAGAATTTTTCATCCGATACCCGGAGTAGTTCATTAGTTTTTACTATCTCCTCTTTAACCATAATGAGCTGGCTGTTCGTCTCCTCAAACGCGCTGTTTTTCTCCCTGAGCTCGTTTACCACGGAAGAAAGCTTCCTGTTAACAGTTTCAAGTTCGGTGTTCTGCCTTGTAATTGTTTCGGACGATTTTATGTAAACGGTGTTATTCCGTATTGATTCAATAGCGCCGGTTATTCTGCCGCTGCTGTCGTATATGGTTTTTGCGATACACCAGAGAAAGGTTTCACCATCGTGAATCCCGGGTGCGCATGATTCTCCACAGATTGAATTACCTTTTCTTTTAAAGTCCCGGTACTGCTGTTCTACTGCCGGGTCGGGTTTGAGCAGCAGGTCGGCAAGTGCAGGCCTCCTGGTTTTATAAAAAGGAATTGAATGCTCATAATTATCCTTCCCCAGGATGTCAGAGGCCATGACGCCCGTAAGTTCTTCTATGGCATGGTTCCAGAGTATTACCCTGCCCGCTGTGTCCAGGGCAAATACCGGATCCGGCAGAAGATCAAACAGTTCCCGGCCTGGTAATAGGATTTCTTTTGTTTCTTTATTCATTATAAAAACGGCCTGATGTGAGTGCATAAATTTAATATAAACAAGATAATACCGTCAGGGAATTATTTAAAGGGCTTTATAAAAAAATTTTGCAGTTATTACCGTGTATTATGCCGGAATCGCCGTGTGCGGCCCTGTAAACAGGAGTGGACCGGATGAAGGGCGGGTTCAGTGTTGATAATTCTGCTGATATTTAATATATTGACATTCATATAATAATAAGCCTGAATGCATTGAGCAGGCCGCAATCATGACATTAAAAATAGACAATCTGAAACCTGGTATAATAATTTTCTGCATGGCATTGGTATTAATGCTGCCGGCCACACCTGTCTTTCCCGGGGAACAGGGGAGTGGCGGGCAGAATAAACTTGTATTTACACCTGTCCTGGTTAAGAGCGATGTTACCGGTATCTTCATGGATGATGTTTCTGCGATCATAAAGAAAAACCTTCAGGGTGATGATTATTTTTTTATTAATGATAAGTTCACCCCGGATGAAAGGATTACTTTTAATAACTACATTACAGGCCGTTGCGTGACAGAGCTGGCTAAGGTTATCCCCGGGGGAATTATTATCCTGGTAGCCGTCAAAAAAGGGGATGTCAAGGTCGGGGAGAAACAGCACAGCAGGTATGTTGTAGAGGAAATAATAGAAACCAGGTATACTATCTATGTCTCTACCGTGGATCTCTCCGCGGGAAGGTATGACCTCAAGTTCAGGGAGACCGTTAATGATGCAGCAAAGCTTTCTGATGAGGCAGACAATATTGGTAAAAAGATCCGGGAATTTTATACCAGGAGAAAATCTGAAGTTAAAACTGATGCGGTCAAGGGAGACTCGCCGCTGATAAATATAATATCAATGAAGCAGGGTGTAAGCTTGTGCTGCATTAATTCGCATGACAGAGGCATAAACTCCAGGTACCAGCCAGGCAGTTTTAATCCAGTGATAAGGATAAACACGAAATGACAAAACGACACATGAGACACATAATAGTAAACGGCAGATTCCAGTATCACATAGCTGCCACTTTCGCCGGCCTCTCGGCTCTGATCATGGCAGTCATAATTATCATACTCTCATCTGTACTTATATCAAATAACTCCAGGCTTGACGAGATAAGCCGTAACCAACTGGTACTTTCAGGGACACAGACCGAGATTTTTAAAACACTCATTGTACTTTCTGAATCAAAAAACATTAAAAATATGCGGATATCCGCTGACATGCTGAAGCATGATAACGATGAAACGAAGAGGCTTCTTGACCAGAACAATGAAAAGGTCAGGGCGATCACTACACGCAACAAAAGCATCATTGTGATGCTTATTGTTTCCGCGGCTATTCAGTCTGCAATAATATTCTACATAATGCTCAGGAGGTCGAACAGGATCTCCGGTCCGCTCTTCCTGCTTAACCGGTATATCAATGAGATAAAAAATGGAACCTTTCCCGATATACGGAAGCTGCGTTCACACGATGACTTCCAGGATGTGTTTGAAAACTTCAGGGAGCTGGCGGATTTGCTGAAGGAAAAGAATGCGGGGAAAGTGAATAAAAGCAAAAGCTGAGCAAGGGGCTGCAGCCCCTTGTCCGGGAAACAACTTGTTGTTTAAAACATGATCCCCGTTGTAACCTTAACATCATACTTCAGGCCTGCAGCCCTGTATTCACCATCTTCACTTCCCATGTAGCAGTTTGCATACAAACCTGCTGTAAAGTTGTTGATGTTGCTGTAACTTAATGAGGTTGATGCAATAAAAGGTTTCTGCTTTACGAGGAGGCTTACCGGAAGCGACTTGCATTCTTCTATTGAATTTATCGTTGATTTTTTAATTTATTAAGCCTGAATTTATATCAATAAGTGTGTAATTGTTATTAACATGTCCGGGAAAAGGGCTTAAAACATCATTGATTAAAAAAATTTGATGACTATGAATGTGCAACTTGATTCTGTGCCATGTTTGTGAGGAATTGTTGTTAATTTTTAATCAGTTAAACCTCTTGATATTAATTGTTTTTACAACTCAGCTTTGACCTACAAAACAGCTCTGACCCGATTGTTCGTCGCGTAAATCAATTCACTTTAGATGAAAGGTATTTGACATAAACTGATATGTTGCCAGTAATATTTAAATGTTTTATTCCGGGAATTTAAAATGAGAGATGACAGAATATACAGGAAACTTCAGCGACACCTTGATAAACAGCCTGTTGGTTTTCCCCGCGACAGGTCGGGTTCCGATATCCGACTCCTTAAACATCACTTCTCGGTCGAAGAGGCGGTAATTGCCCTTGCCATGAGCTACAGGTATGAAACGGTTGATATTATTATGGATCGTATTCCTGGTTTTATAAAAATGAAAGGGGCTCTGATCCCCGATGTCGCTGACCTCCGGAAATGCCTGGATTCGATGAGTCAAAAAATAAGCATCATGAGGAAAGAAGAGAACGGCATCATTTACTACTGCCTTGTCCCGCTTGTAATAGGCATGTATGAAGGTAAAGTCTTCGAGATGGACGCGGAATACCTGGAAGCATATGACAGTTATGCCCATGCCATGCAGCACGGGCTGTCATTCATCAGTACCTATGTCCCGCAGATGAGGACGATTCCCATTGAGGCTGTAATACCGGCAGTCCATGATATCATGCAATACGATGATGTCCGGGAGCATATTAATAATACCAGCGGACCCATCTTTATCATTGAATGCAGCTGCAGGAAGAGAAAAAAAATTCACGGTGACCCCTGTAAACAGACGCAGCGGAGCGAGACATGTATGGTCTTCGGAGATATTGCAAAGGTGATGCTCAGGTTTAACCAGGGCAGGGAGGTAAGGAAAGATGAGGCTCTTGAGATTATTAGGGAAAACCAGTTGGAGGGACTTGTGCTGCAGACATATAACATGCAGCATCCGGAAGTTATATGCTCCTGCTGCAGTTGCTGCTGTGAGGTTCTCGGAATACACAGGATGCTGCCCAACCCGAGAATATTCACCTCTGCAAGCTACCATGCCGCCATTGACCCGGGGAAATGCATAGGGTGCAGGCAGTGTGAAAAAAAATGCCAGGTGGGCGCACTGACCTTTGATAAAAAAAAGAAAAAGATATCCGTGGTTGATAAAAGATGCATCGGCTGCGGGAACTGCCTGCCAGCCTGCAAGGCTGGTGCAGTCAGTCTTCTGAAAAAAATGGATGCACCTGTTCCGCCCGCAGACTTTGAAGGTCTGCAGGAGGTCATTATGCGTGGAAAACCGCTATGGAGACTGGGGCGAATTATCAGGCGTACTTTGACTAAATAGTATTACCTGTCAGCTCCTCAAACAGCGCTGAAGCTGTTCCTATGCCGCCGGCAATGCCCGGGGAATTTTTAGTAGCCGAAACATTATACAGGTTCTTTGGACATCCATTCTCCTCTATCTGACCTTTCAGTATCTCCTTGACACTGAGCCGCCTGCCGTATGCGTTCCCCATCTCGCCGTTTGTCTGGGCCTTGATGTCAATCGAACTCACAACCTCTGTAAAAAGCAATTTTGACTTCAGACCCGGAAACATGTTGCGGTCGAGTATCTCTACTATGTCCGTTGCGAGTTTTTGCTTGAAAGCACTTACAGCTCCCGGACCTTTGGCATAAATTTTATTCTCCTGGTTATAGTTGCCTGGGCAGAAAACAACCAGGGCATCTTTATTTTTTTTCGCTGCTGCCCCGTATTTATTCGCTGTCGGCGAACAGACAAAGAGCATTTTAGGCGGGGCAGTGATATCAGGATTGTTATAGTTTACCTCTTTACCATCCTGCCACCAGTAGTTTCTGCCTTTCATCGCTGCAATCGGTTCAAGCCCCTTCTTCAGGCCGATGCAGACAGTGGGTATGCTGTGCGACGGCAGGTATTTAAACGATGCGATGCTTTTGCCCAGCAGCGAGTACGTAAGCCTGGGTGAGATGTCGCTGAAGACAACATCGCATGGATACACGGTTCCGTCATTGCAGACTGCGCTGGTTACAATGTTATTTTTAGTCACGAGCTGTACAACTTTCTTCCCGGTTTCCACAGTACCGCCGTTTGCGCGGATTGAAGAAACAAGCGATTCGAAAAAAAAGTGAAATCCCTTCTCGGGATAACGTGCACCCTTGTGGTAGTTCCCGGTGCCAATGATATATGCAAGGGCTGACATCTCGGATTCGGACTCGGCGAATATTCCGCCGTGACCATAGAGTATCCGGCGCGGCAGGCTGCTGATTTTGTACTGGTCGAACCATTCTTTTACTGAAAGGAACAGAACCTGGGCCATTTTCATCTTGAGGGAAAAATTCGCTTCGTTTGAAAGAAGAAATTTTGCAGCGAGGAAAATATAGCTGTCACTGTCATTCTGTCTGCTGAAAAATGATTTGTATGTGTTGAAGATCGCTGTCATGTCCCTGAACAGGCTGTTGATGTTGTCGGACTCTTCGGGAAACATGGCGGAGAGTTCCTTCCTGAAATTGTCAAGGCCGAGCGGTACCCTGAAGTTCAGGAAGTATGAATTGTTCTCATAATCATTCCTGCTGCCTATGAATACCCGTTCAAAACCGTCCCTCTCCATGAGCAGGAAGGGATTCGAGGATTTTATCCCCAGGAACTTGAGGAAACGGTCGCCGCGCTCACCTTCGTTGAACTCCCATACGTACTGCGGGCCCATTGAATACTTCATGCCGTCCAGTGTAAGACACCGTCCATGGCCGCCTATCTGCGAATCGTTCATCTCGAGTACACTGACGTGGTGGCCTATCTTTGCGAAGAGAGCCGCCGATGCCATGCCGCCGATGCCGCTTCCGATAACGACTATATTTTTTTTATCACCGGCCCATGGTGATGAATCTTTCGGGCTGAAAAACCTTAAATTAAACTTTTCTTTTATGGATGAAGATTTTGATGATGGCTGTTTTCCGGAAGCGGATGGTTCAGCGGCGTCGTTTTTTAATTTACCTGTTTTCGTTTCTTTCATCAGGATGGTGACCTCTTAAAAATTACAGGCAATGCCTGAATATAAACTTATTGCGCCCAGCCAGTGACTGCTTTCGCCGCTGCTGTTCCAGTTCATGTAATCCTGGAAATCATCCTGGGGCTGATGCTGGAACCTTACATCAAATCTTAATTCCAGTATGTTGATGGTAACGCGCTCAAACATCAGGCCCCGCCCAGGCCGAATACGGGGCGCACGAGGTATGGTTTTCCTGCCAGCATTGAATTGGTATCATCAGAAAAATCCCCTGACAGGTAGCGGTCAAGTGCAAGGCCTGCTTCTGCAAACATGAAAAAATTCACCTTACCGTCTTCCGGGGCCGCCGTAAATCCGCCGATCCTGTACATGAGTGTATACGATTCCGCCGTAAAAGCATTCTTATAATCCTGGAATGAAAATGCTCCCTTTGAACGATCATAAGAAATATAGATATCATGAAACCAGTTCCCGGCCTGGAGAAATTTTACCTCGCCGAAGAATCCCCATCCCAGGTTCAACTTGTTGTTAATTTTTGATTCATTGTAATCTGAATCATCCGGAAATATTTCGCCGATTGTGCCGACTGTCCCCTGGATACCTGCTAAAAGAACAGTGGATTGTGCATCTGCAGGTTTGATGAAAACGCAGAAAATTGAAACAAAACAAAATAATGCCGTTACTTTTTTTTGGTAGTGTACAATGTCTTGCGCACATTTTAAGAATAAAAAAGTCCTCAATCTGAC
>DAONFG010000078.1:0-9539 GCA_035403465.1 Spirochaetota bacterium
TTTAATAACTATGTTCAGCGAATGGGTAATGCCCGGGGTCAATACGACGCTCATGGGATCAGATATATTGAACAGGCGCGACAGCACATCCCTTGCCTCAAAGAGTGTACGTCCTGATTCAATCGACATGGAATGGCCCGACCTCCCGGGGTTGCTGCCGATCCGCGTGTTAAAGTCGATCATACCCTCCATCATTACCGGGGGTTTAGGCCACGATGTTGCCGCATTATCAAGATATATGGTCATTTTTCCAATCCTGGTTTAATTAAAAATCACAGGTCAAACCAGTCAAGCAAATAAAGAATTATTGATTTATGAAATTGATAATTTCAATCATCCAGGGCTTTTTTTATTGTCTGCTTTGAGTAAATCCGGATTCATGCCCCCTTTGGGGAACCTTACAGCACGGATCTTCTGACGGGGGCTTTGAAGTGATGCTATAATGAAATGCGGGAAATAGTGTGCCGGCGGACAGTGGGCTGGAGAACACCGGCATAGAGTTGTCTTTAATGAAACCCTTTTAATAATCTGTTTAGTCTTGATTTTTTACCCGGATTAAGATATTTTCTATATATGAACCTACGGAGTATAACTTGGATCTGAACCGGAACCTTCTGCTGGGCCAGTGCCTTGAGGCACTGGGACTTGTGCTCGAATATGACCTGAACGACCATCCGTCGCATAAGCACGCCGTGCGCGTAGGTGAAAGCTGCGCCATAATCGCCGAAAAACTCGGCCTTTCCCCCGAACGCATACAGCAGATATACTTCGCGGGACTTATCCATGACATAGGTAAAATCGCCATAGATATAAGCCTGCTTCGCCAGAAAAGAAAACTTACCGCAGATGAATTCCGGCAGGTGCAGATACATTCTGTTAAAGGGAGCCGCATAGCCGCAGCGCTCCCGGAGCTGAGCGACCTTTCCTTCTGGATAAGGTGGCATCATGAAAAATGGGACGGCACTGGCTACCCTGACGGACTCGCGGGCGTGCAGATACCGGCCGAGGTGCAGATACTTAGCGCCGTTGACTGCTTTGATTCACTCCAGACACCCAGGCTTGACAGGGACAAGATATCCGCCGCAGAGGCCGAAGAAATAATCAGGCAGCTGCGGGGAACGGCATTCAATCCAGTCATAGTCGACATCATCTCCCAAATGATTGCCGACAACGAGATTATACCCGGCAAGTCATCCGATAAATTCATCGAAGTAAAAGAGAAGTATATCAACATTACATACAGGAAACCCGCTGACGATTGCTGGTCAGGTATAGGAATGACCGGCATGTATCCCATACTGCGCCTGTTTGCAAGGGTCATCGATGCAAAACACGAGTACACGCAGGGCCATTCAACACGGGTATCAATACTTTCGCGCTACATAGCGCAGAAGGCAGGCTTTTCTGTTGACGATATTATTAAGGTGGAAATCGCCGGGCTGCTTCATGATGCAGGCAAGATCAGCATCCCCCACGAGGTACTTGACAAGAGGAACATACCTGACACTGCCGAATGGGAGATCATCAGGAACCACCCTGTCCATTCATACAACATACTGAAGAATATTCACATGATGAACGAGATTGCACTGATTACAAAGCAGCATCATGAGAGGCTGGATGGTTCAGGATACCCGGAAGGTGAAGTTGAGAAAGAAATCGGGATACTGGCGCAGATAATAGCAATTTCCGATTCATTCGATGCAATGACAAGTGAAAGGGCATACAGGACAAGCCGGAATACTGAAGCGGCTTACCATGAAATTTCAGAAGGGGCAGGAATAACTTATAACAGGGAATTCGCGAAGATACTGACATCAACTCCACCGTACTACATAAAGGCTCTCTTCGACATGCACATAGGCTGACTACATTTTGCGGCTTAGCTCTTCGTAGAGCATTTTTGCCATGCCGAAATCTGAATTTTTCGACACCTTGAGCGCATACTCATCGTAAAGCATATCTTCAAATATCTCCTCGGCCTGTCCGCCATGGAGCCACTCGCTTTTCTGTACAGTTGACTTCATCTCTTTCAGCATCTTGCCGACAAATAAAGATTCAGCCTCAATACAGGCATTCCAGAGCTTTTCATCTACGGGTTTCTTTTTGTTTTTAGATGAATCAACTGCCGCGTCAAGTTCAGACTTAAAAGAGGCGCCGTTAGCCGTGTTCAGCCTTTTCAGTTTATCCTCTTTTTCTGTTATGCGGGATACCGAAGGCCTGCCTGTTATACTAAGAAATGCATCCATAAGTTCCTCACTTTACAATCAGTTCTGCATGAAGCGCGCCTGAAGCTTTCAGGGCTTTGAGTATTGCGATGATATCGGCTGTGCCTGCACCCACCGAGTTAAGGCTCTCAACAAGTTCCTGCACGGTTGCTGAATCCCTGATGTACCCTGCGCTCTGCTTTTTTTCCGAGTTTTCTATCTCTATGATCATCCCGCGCCTGCTGATCATGGCTTCCGAGATTACTACATTTCCGCCTGTAACTATTGTTCCGTCCTTTTCATTTATGACCACAGTGGCCTTCATGTCCGGAACGATCTCTGTATTTTCTATTGTACCGATAAACTCGGTCAACGATGTTTCTGCGGGGATTGTGATCATGATCCTGCCGTTATCTGCAAGTGTAACAGTGCTCCCTTTGAGTTTCTTCTGCAGTGATTTTATAATCTTGTCAGCTGTCGAGTAATTCCAGTCGTGAAGTACAAGGTAAATCGCGTCCTTGTTATCCGCGGTTTTTACAATAAATTCAGGCCTGATCTCCCTCTCTGCAATGCCGCCGCCCGTGACTATTCCGGTGGTCTTGACGCCACGCCTGTCCTCGTTACCCTGGATTGTTATCCTGCCCTGGGCCACTACATAAATAACTCCGTCAGCCCCCTTCAGCGGTGACTGTATCAGCACCCCGCCTTCAAGAGACTTTGCGTCACCTATTGATGAAACATATATGTCTATCCTGTCGCCCACCCTAAGGTTGGCAGGAATATTTGCCGAAATAATAACCGCCGCGGAATTCTTTATCAGCGGGCTTGTCTCCTGGAGACCCAGACTCTTCAGAAGATTTTTCATGGACGTTTTTGTGAGGTTGGATCTTGAGTCGCCCGTCCCCTGCAGGCCCACAACCATGCCGTAGCCGAATATCTGGTTTGTCTTGTACCCGTCAATAAAACAGAGGTTCCTGAGTTTGACAGATACCTCTGAATCTGCCGCAGCCGCTAACATAATAAGCATCAGCACAACTGCTGTCTTTTTAACAAATCCGGCCATAACCTACCTTGTGAGTTCCCTTATCATTTTTTCGAGATAATCAGTTATAATCGCCTGCTTCTCCTGTTCAGTCAGAATGATAGAAGCGGCTTCACCTTCGGCAAGAGGCCCCTTGCGTATGGCAATGCCCTCTTTCCTTCCGGTAATCTGTATAATGAAATCAGCAACATTTTCTGAATCTATCACGCCGCCGTTTATCATCCTGGGATCGATGATTCCCCTTACTGCCATCGTATTTGTCACGCCGCCGAATGAATATGTCCGTGTCCCTGTTATAACCGCGAACCCGTTTGCCTGCCTCTCTGTTACGCGTGTAGCAATGGATAAAACAATTTTTGACGACCCGCGATAAGCGCTTGATTCATTGTTCTTGAAATTTTTACTGGCACTGATTTTCGGGAGGAATCCGGTAACTGTCACATCTGGATTTGAAAGGATGTCGGAAGCAGAAGAGTTGTTAAGCTTTGCATCAAAACTGAATTTAGATAAATCATTTATGGTAACTACTACTATATCTCCCACCTGGAGGTTCGCTTCGGAGGAATATATATCCCTGTCCCTCCATACCGACGCATATATCAGCGGTATTGTGAGAAGGATTATAAAACAGATTTTCAGGTAAACACTTTTCATTATATCATCCTGGCCTGTCGTTCGCCTGTAACAATGCACCGTATTTTTTTACCGCCTGCCAGCTTTACTTCAACTTCATCATTAACCGCACCGTCAGAAAGTGACCTGCCAGTAAGCCTGATTGTAATGTTTCCTGAATTAACCACGACCTGTACTGAGTCGCCCCTTTTGACAACGCGGTTTTTATTAATCTCGTTTTTTACATCCTGCTCAATGTTCCATGTAATCATTGTCCCGTTCCCGAAAACTGAAACAGTCTCATTAAAACATGATTTCATGAAACGCTCCAGTTCGGCACGGTCTATTATGTTATCCCCAAAGTCTGCAGCTGGAATTGCAAGCTCAAGGTACTTGGCTGAATCGGTACCCTCAATCTTGCATATATCACGGACATATACATCGTTCCCGCTTATAACAGCTTCAGGCAGCATATAAACTCTCACTGCGGCATACAGCTCAGCTCCGTTAAAAACAGAGAGCGCAAGCACCAGTGAAAAAATCAGCCGTTTCATTAACGCTTCAGACCTATTGCCGTACTCAGCATAGAGTCAGATGTCTGGATCGCCTTGGAATTCACCTCGTAGGCCCTCTGGGCAACAATCATGTTAACCATCTCTTCAACGACTTTAACATTGGACATTTCAAGGAATCCCTGGTGCACCTTACCCAGGCCCTCCATACCGGGGATACCCGGAATCTCATCACCCGAGGCCGGGGTGGTCTTAAACAGGTTTCCGCCCATGCTGCTTAAACCTGCAGGGTTGACAAACCTGTAAATCTCCATCTGGCCTACTTCTACCGGGTCTTCTTCGCCAACAATATTAACCGTTATCTTTCCCTGCTGGCTGATTGCCAGAGTATTCATGATAAAGTTTTCCGGAAGGATAACCGGCGGCTCAAGCAGGTATCCGTTTGATGTCACGACCTGCCTGTTTGAATCGACCTTGAATGAACCGTCACGTGTATACGCATACGATCCGTCATAAAGCTGTATCTTGAAAAAACCTTCACCTTCAAGTGCAATGTCAGTCTTATTCTCTGTAGACTGGAGACTCCCCTGCTCAAACATCTTCTGTGTTGCAGCGATCTTTACACCATGACCTACCTGTATACCTGTCGGAATCTCTGTAAACTCGGTCGCCGGGGTCCCCGCCATAAGCACTGTCTGGTAAAGGAGGTCCTCGAACTCAGCCCTCTGTTTTTTAAACCCGGTCGTGTTTACGTTGGAAAGATTATTTGAAATTGTATCAATATTATACTGCTGTCCTATCATGCCGGAAGCTGCAGTCCAGAGAGATCTCATCATGGCGGTCACCTCATTATTATATAGTCATTAGTAATCAAGCAGTTATAAAAAACATTTGACTTGATTCCCATAATCTATTAACTGACTCTACACAATCAGTCGTATTGTAATACTTATCGGTTCAAATACGATAAATCCTGACTATTTCCAAGAAGACATAAGACATTTTTTACATTTCCGGAAGGGTAATCAATGAACAGAAAACTAATTATCTGCGCCTTAACTATGCTTATTGCTCTTACAATATCCTTCACATCCTGGTCAGATATTCCTGAATCCGGAACAGGTGACCCTTTCATAAATGACACCGATGCCTCTGCAATTCAGCAAAAAGACGGGGATTTCAAACTGATCGTAAACGGTATTCTTCGTGCAGAGGGAAAAGTTAAAAATTACAAAAAAGAGGGCGATTGGAAATTTTACTATATAAATTCAGGCGGTACACAACTTGAATTTGCCGGTACCTACAGAAATAACATGAAAAGCGGCCAGTGGACTACCTACTACGAAAACGGCAAAACCAGAGAACGCCTTACATACAGCAATAACGAAATACATGGAGTAGTGACTTCCTTTACATGTGAAGGCCTCCCGCTATCTGAAATATGGTACAAGAAAGGAAAAAGAGACGGGGTGTACAGGGAATACTACCCGAACGGGAATCCTAAAGAAATATCCCTTTATTCCAAAGGGATTAAAAACGGGACAGAAAACCTCTATTATCAGAACGGGAAGCGTCAATCGATCGGTAAGTACAAAAACGGAGTAAAAGACGGATTATGGAAATTCTTTTACGAAACAGGTAAAAGAAAGACCGAGGGGAATTTTAAAAACGATGCAAAAACCGGTAAATGGAAAAACTATACCGAAGATGAAAAAATCATGAATGAAGAAACATTTTAGCCATAATGGTGAACAGAGTGAAAGAAAAAAAAACAAAAGCATCTCCAAAAACAAAAAAAGCTCCAGCCAAAAAGGCAACAGTTGTAAAATCTGCAGCTTCAAAGAAGAAAGTACCCGTAAAGGCTAAACCGGCAGAAGTCAAAAAACTGATTACTGATGAATCCGCCAAACTGCCTGCAGCAGCAAAGAAAAAAGCTAAATTGCCCGGATTAATGGAACTTCTGATAGATGAAGCTGATAAACCAGCCGCAGCGTCAGGTGCACTTCCTCCTGCAGAAAAAGGTAAAACAGCCGACCTTCCCGCTCCAAAGGATAATAAAGAAAAAGAAATCGAAGAAATCGATCCCGAGTCTCTAACACGTGGAGATCATCCCATGTCAATAGTTGATCATCTCGATGAATTCAGGTCCAGATTCCTTAAAATATTCCTGGCTTTTATCATATTTACATTTGTCGCTTTCTATTTTTCCGACAGTATCGTTTATTACATAAATAAGCCTTTTCTTGATACCAATAACCAGCTTCATATTTTTAAGCTTACCGGCGGTTTCATGCTGCGCTTTAAGGCTTCAGCCGGCACCGCAATTCTGCTGCTTATTCCATATTTACTTTTTCATGCCTGGCGATTCATTGCCCCGGCAATAGGTAAAACAGAAAGAATGTTTTCCAGGCTCACTATCATATCTGCAGTACTTCTGTTCTATTCAGGTGTTGCTTTTGTTTTCTTTTTACTCATACCTTTCAGCATCAAGATGTTTTTAAGTTTTATCGGCACCTACATGATTACAACTATCGGGGCCGATGATTACCTGAACATGATTTTCATTTTCTGTCTCCTGATGGGTATACTCTTCGAGATGCCGATCATCATGCTCGTACTTACAAAATTCGGTGTAGTTACACCAGAGCTGCTCATTACAAAAAGAAAATATGCAATTGTGATAATATGGGTTATCGCAGCCCTGGTTTCTCCGCCGGATGTCATATCCATGGTACTATGCGGGATACCACTGATGGGTTTATATGAGATTTCAATAGTATTATCAAGATTCTCACTCATACGCAAAAAACGCAGAGAACTGGCACAAAAATAAAAGGATCCGACTTATGACTGTAAAATATATCGACCAGGTTGACCTTAAACAAAAAAGAGTTATGGTAAGGGTGGATTATAACGTACCTTATGACCGTGAAATGAACATAACAGACGACACGAGGATTAAGGCAACTATACCCACAATTGAATATTGCCTGAAAAACTCCGCCAGGATAATCCTTGTTTCACACCTCGGCAGGCCCAAAGGACAGGTAAAACCGTCAGCATCGCTTGCACCTGTCGCAGAAAGGCTTTCTGAGCTCATCGGGAAAAAAATACGTTTCATTGATACGCCTCTTGGAAATGAAACAATAGAAATCAGCAGACATATTGCCCCTGGCGAGATTGTACTGCTCGAAAACGTCCGTTTTTATCCCGGAGAAGAGAAGAACGATCGCGCCCTTGGTGAGCTTCTTGCAAAACATGCAGATGTATATATAAATGATGCATTTGCAGCAGCACACAGGGGGCATGCATCAAACTTTGCCGTGACAGAATTCATCGACACTGTGGCTGCCGGATTTCTCCTCAAGGATGAGATTGAATTCAGCCAGAAAACCATTGAAAAGGCCCAAAAACCCTTCGGCGCCATAATAGGCGGTGCAAAAGTATCATCAAAACTTGACGTTTTAAAGAATATCATTAACAAAGTAGACTTCCTGATAATCGGGGGCGGAATGGCATTTACGTTTCTCAGGGCACAGGGCTTTTCAATAGGAAAATCTCTTCTTGAAGAGGAATTGATTGATTCAGCGCTTGAAATACTTAAAAAGGCAAAAGAGAATAATATTGAAATACTTCTTCCCGTTGATATAATCGGTGCTGAGGAATTTGACAACGATTCGCCCGCTGAAACATACCCGGCGGAAAAAATACCTGAAAATATCATAGGACTTGACATAGGACCCGATAGTGTACAATTATTTACAAAGAGAATAAAAACGGCAAAAACAATAATATGGAACGGCCCCATGGGAGCCTTTGAAATGCCGAATTTTGCGCAGGGCACAAACGAAATTGCAAGGGCACTTGCAGATTCTGACTGTTTCAGTATTGTAGGAGGCGGTGACAGCGTTACAGCAATTAACCAGGCGGGTGTTTCCGGAAGGATCGGATATATCTCTACGGGTGGTGGAGCATTCCTTGAACTTCTTGAAGGTAAGATTCTCCCGGGAATAGCCGCACTGGATAAATAAAAATATATAAACGCCGGTAACAATATAAAGAAGGGAAGCGGCTTATGGCCGCTTCCCTTCTTTATTATATACTGGTTATCAGTTTCTATGATTTACTCAGATTGTACTGTGCAATGCCTAGTTTTGCAAGCGGAATCGAATATGGCGAACAGGATACATAATTAAGTCCCGCCTCGATACAGAATACAATATTATCAGGATTTGCACCATGCTCTCCACAAAGCCCCATTTTTATATCCGGCCTGGTAAGTTTGCCCCTGATTGCCGCAATTCCTATCAGTTCCTTGACAGGTTCACCGAGAACCTTAAACGGATTGTTTTTTATGAGGTCGTATAATGAATAATCCGGGAAAAATGAGTTGGAATCATCCCTCGAAAGACCGTAAGTAGTCTGCGTAAGGTCATTTGTTCCGAAACTGAAGAATTCAGCATATTCAGCGATAGATCCTGCAGAAAGCGCTGCAGCAGGGAGTTCTATCATAGTACCTATCGAGTATTCAATATCATCCATTCCGTACTCTTCAAGTACCTCTTCTTTAATATCCCTGAGTCCTTTAACTACTTTTCCTTCGATCTTCTTTCCGTTTCTTATAAACTTGATTTCCTGCTCACTCATAACAATTGGAATCATTATTTCAGGAACAACATCAATCCCCTCTTTTTTCAGCATGCATGCGGCCTCAAAGATCGCCCTGCACTGCATTTCATAAATTTCAGGATAAGTAACTGCAACCCTGCATCCCCTGTGTCCAAGCATTGGATTCATCTCGGCAAGCTCTTCGCATCTTGCAGAAATATCAGCAGCTTTCATGCTTTTCTTTCTTGTCTGCATGTATTTAACAAATTCATCCATACTGGCTTCCGATCTTGGGAGGAATTCATGCAAGGGCGCATCCAGGAGCCTTATGGTAACTGGTTTTCCTGACATAGATTTGAATAATTCATAGAAGTCCGATCGCTGCATCGGCTTTAGAAGATCAAGCGCTTTCAGCCTTTCCTCAAGAGTCTCTGCGATGATCATTTCCCTGAACTTCATGATTCGTTTCTCATTGAAGAACATGTGTTCTGTACGGCAGAGGCCTATACCCTCTGCTTTAAATTCTTTTGCTACAAGAGCATCCCTTTCCTGGTCCGC
>DAONFG010000079.1:0-1089 GCA_035403465.1 Spirochaetota bacterium
AGGATATACTTGGCACAATGCCCTCTGCATTCATCAAATCCTACAGGATTATTTTACCCGATCTTCCCGGAAGCGGTGAAACCGGTTATGTTGAGGGTGCGGATTATACAATAACAGGAGCTGCTGAATCTCTCGAAGAATTCGTCCGGAGCATGAACATTGAATCGTTTCACCTTGTGGGGCTTTCATCAAGCGGCGCAATCGCTGCATACTATGCGTCACGGTACCCGTCAAGGGTAAAGACTCTTTCTGTCATGGGCCCTTTCGGAATACAGTCAAAGGTCAGGAGTGATTTCCAGAAGGTGTATGACAAAGGTGAGAACCCGCTGGCAGTCAGGACCCCGGAGGAATTTGACCTGAAAATGTCATACATAGCGTATAAACCTGTTGTGATTCCTTCGCATATCAAGGCATATATTGCAAAGGAGTCTGCAAAAACGTATGATTTCTACATCAACGTGTTCAAAAGAGAGATTGATGAGGAGGGGTGGGATATGCTCAGGAAACACCTGAAGAATATTAAATCCCCGACGCTCGTAATATTCGGTGATAAGGACAGGTTTGTTGATGTATCATGTATAGATGTTTTTAAAAAGGAGATTAAAAACGTGAAGGCTTATGTAATGAAGGACTCAGGCCATGTAACTTATATGGATCAACCTGATGAGACAAACAGGGTTATCATGGATTTTATAAAGGCAAATACAGGCAGGTGAATTAACACATTCAGTGGATTCCTCATAGGCCTTATACAGGAATACCCGCGATATACAGCGAGGACTATAAATACAGGGAGGGAAAAGGATTTATTAAAAAAAAAGAAACATGATGCCCGGGAAGATTCAGACTTCCGGCACCCTGTCTCTTGTTGTTCATGTATGTTCCTCTATAATTATCCCGGCAGTTTTATTAAAATAATACTTGACATCTTATGTGTGTTAAATTTAACCAAGTAATAAATTAATATGCTTTTAAATGCATAAATGCCCAAAAAAGCATAAATGTCTAAAATAGCATAATCGCTAAAAACAGCACGTTATGCATAAAGCATATTAACCGGTTCGATTAAAAAATAAAAATCAGGGTTTG
>DAONFG010000079.1:1099-8075 GCA_035403465.1 Spirochaetota bacterium
AAACACAAACGGAGATTGTCATGAAAAAGTTTTTGGGACTAGTGTTTACCACTGCTTTTTTACTCACTGGGACTGTTCTTTATTCACAGGAAACTGTAACTGATAAAAAAGTCATTGAGAAGGATACCAGTGAGCAGGATGTTGTAACTGATGAAAAAGCAGTAGTGAAGGATATTAAAGGATCAGATGTTAAGAAGAAAACCAGGTCCTTTGAAAACGGCGGAATTGTAGTAAAGGGGGACGAAGAGGCAACGATAGATAAGGCGACCATGCAGAAGGTTGTTACAGAAAAGGATATAGAGGCGCATAATGACAAGGGACTTAATGATACGCTTGATACTGTTCCCGGTTTCCAGATATACCAGCACGGGAAGGGGCATGTGCGCTTCAGGATGCGCGGATTTGAAATGCCCTACGTGGCGATACTTGTTGACGGTATTCCTCTTGCAGATGTTTACGAGGCCAATCTTGATATTTCGAAAATTCCTGTACTGAATGCCGCAGAGATTATTATTAACCGGGGTACATGTTCAGCTCTGTATGGAACAACAGGAACTATAGGTTCAATAAACGTTGTTTCAAAAAAGCCGTTAGGTTTGTATGCAAAAAGCAGCATTGAACTTGGTCTGAATGGTGACTATACAATAAACATGGCGCAGGGAGATGCAGCAGAAAATTTTTATTACTGGGTAACTGCATACATAGAAAAAGAAGAACCGTTTGATGTATCCGCTAAATTAACAAAATCAGAACGCCTGAAATGGTATGACAGGTTTTTCCCGGATTTCGGATATACAAATACAACAACCCCGCTTGCTGATAGTTTGTATCTTACTGATACAGGTGAATGGCCTCACCAGGAATCATTCAAGTATAATATTGCCGGCAAAGCGGGTTACCAGGTCTTTGACAACCTGGAAGCAGGAATAAATGCAAGCTATACTGAAAGTGAAGCCCTGCGGTACAGTAATGACATCAGCACGACTAATATAGCAACACACACCGGAAGCACCGGTGCATTTCTATGGTCATTTCCAACAAATAAATATGGTCTAAGCGCGGGAGCATTCAATTGGAGAGATACGTACACTGTGAACCTGTCTCCCTATGTTTCATTTGATAATGGAGATCTGAAAGTCAGGGCAAATGTATTTTATATTTATAACTATGAATTTCTTGATGGATATGCAGATGCTGATGAGACTACGGCCATCAGGGGCTGGGGTGGTGCACATTCAAACTGGGATAACACCTCTGCCGGTTTTAATATATTCCCGTCATACAAACTTAATAAACTTAATAATATAAGCACTTCAATACTATTCAGATGGGACAGGCATGAGGAAAAAGTAGAGGCTGATCCGCAGTTCGCATCAAACACTTCTAACAGCAACTGGCCATACTGGGCTGCATATCATGCTGCCGGAGATGATTATGACTTCCTTACTGTAAAGGACATGACTGCTGAACAACTGACCTTTGGTATTGAGGATGATATAGATTTTGGTCAGTATAACATCCCGGTAAATGTCAGCATAGGTATTTCATATGATGCGCAGAATTTTGATACATATAAAAAAAGAAACAGGTCAGGTTCAGATTATACCAATTATTCGTATTCACCTCTTGATGATCAATATATAGTAAAAGATGATTCAACTTTATGGGGAACAAGGGATTCATTTAATCCTGTAATAGGTGTTGTATACGAACCTGTTAAAGACTTCCTGCTGCTGCGTACTTCATTTTCCAAAAAATCAAAACTCCCTACAATGACACAGTACGCCAGCGTCTCAGGCTCTTCAATGGATACAGGATTAAAGACGGAAAAATCATACAATACTAACGCGGGATTTGAATTTTTCTTCCTGGATAAGGCGGTCAGTTTCAGAACGGATTATTTTTTTACAAGGTTTGATGACAGACTTGCAACTATTTATGACAGCACTACGTTCGTTAAAACATACACAAATATAAAGGGTGAAAATCACCAGGGCGTTGAGGCTGTCATTGCAGCAGCTTTTGATGACGTTCTTGGCATAATGTCGGTTGATACTGAGTGTTCATATACATACCTTCATGTGCGCAACCTTGATACTGGCAGCCAGGAATCCGATGTTTATAAGGGTAAGAAATTAACTGATATCCCCGAGCACCAGGTAAATATAGATTTTCGATTTAAATTTATTACAAATACCTCGTTAAACATCTTCGGAAGTTACACTGCAAACGCAATTAAGTATGCGATGGCAAGCGTACCGGCGGCAAGTTCAGATCCTTATTCAACCAGCTATTACAAGGAGGTCTCACTTCATGACCCCCTGATGATAAATATTAAAATATCGCAGACATTCATGGAAAGGTATGAAGTGTTCGCGGTGTGCAAAAATGTTATGGATGATTATGCAGCTGATCCGTTCAATCCAGGCCCGGGAAGGCAGTTCAGCTTCGGTTTAAAAGCTGAACTATAGGAGCTGTACTCCTGATTGATACTGAAAGAGTTTTATCATATTCGCATCGCCGGATATTCTTCTGCAATGCGAATGCCTGTTTAAAGCATGAATATTATAGAATAATACCTCCGGAGAGAAAAAATGGAAATTCTTAAAAGCATAATGAACAGTATCAAAGAGGATTCGCCTGTATATGAGGTAAGAAGAGGTATCGCCTGGACTGCTGTTGTGAGCAGGCAGTGCGGCCTGGCCTCTGCAGTTGCGCATGGCGGGTGCAGCCACGGCGCAGGCGGGGGAATGGAGGGTTCTTTCACCAGGATGACAGCCCTGGAGCTTGCCTTGTTCTGCCTTGAAAAAGATCTTGCTAAAGCCTCACTGGGACTCGCTGCGGTCAATTCACTTCTCAATGCGGATCATGATAAACACCAGGGTATGGATGGATTGAATATTATTAAAGAAATGGCAGGCGGGAAGAATATATCAGTTATCGGGCACTTCCCCTACCTTGACGAACTGGCACAAAACGCAAAGAATCTCTGGATCATAGAGAAACAGCCGGGTCCGGGTGACCACCCTGAAGAGAAAGGGAAAGAGCTGATTCCTAAATCGGACATTGTCGTAATTACCAGCACTACTCTCATAAACAAAACGCTGCCGGGAATACTGAAGCTCTGCAAAAAAGGGAGCGTGAAAATGCTGCTGGGGCCAAGTACACCCCTTTGCCCTGTACTTTTTGACTACGGTATAGACATACTATCAGGGAGCATTGTAACTGAAAATGATGTGGTCTTGCGGTCGGTAAGCGAGGGTGCCAGTTTTATGCAGCTTAAGAAGAATGGCGGCGTACGTTTTGTGAATATGATAAACGACTATGATGATATCATCCGGAGACTTGAATTATAAGAAGGAATGATTCCTCTCGCTCAAATTACAAACAGGAGTTATAATATGTCTAACGATAAAAATGACAAGCTTGAATTCAATAAATGCCTGGAAATGGCAAAAGATTTTCACGGCGATGCTTGCGGCGGAATTCAGATGGGAACACGAATGGCAATAAGCGGCATGAAAGCCATTGGAATTACCGATCCCCACGGCGAAGACAGGAAGGACCTCATGGTATTCGTGGAGATTGACCGCTGTCCCACGGATGCAATTATTGCTGTAACAGGCTGCCACCCGGGAAAGCGCACCATGAAGATACTGGATCACGGTAAAATGGCTGCAACTTTTATTAACCTGAAAACAAATAAAGCGGTCAGGGTCAGTTCAAATAACAGGCAGGGTGACACAATAAAAAACCGCGAGATGATTGAAAGTGAGCCCATGAAAGATGATTTTGCAGCTCTTGCAGATAATGAACTTTTTACTGTAACAGAGGTAAAGGTTCATTTGAACCCGGAGGATCTGCCCGGCAGACCGGTCAGGTCTATCCCGTGCGCTTCATGCGGTGAACGTGTACTGGACATGAAAGATGTTGAGGTAGACGGAAAGTTTTACTGCAGGCCATGTGCTGAAAAGAAAAGTTATTATACCATAATATAACAGGACGTTAAAGCCATGAGTAGAAATGTAAAACATTCCATAGCGGATATGTCTCAAATAGACTGGAATGAAATTATCAATAACAAAAAAGCCTCAAAACCTGAACCCGTGAGAAGCGGTCCGGAGTTCTGGAACAGGCGTGCGCCGTCATTTGCTGAACATGCAGGTAAAACATTCTATCCCGATTCATTTATAAATATCATGAACCCTGAACCTTCGTGGACTGTCCTGGACATGGGTTGCGGCGGCGGAACACTTGCAATACCTCTCAGCGGTAAAGTTAAGCATATAACTGCAGTGGATTTTTCCGAAAAGATGATCGAAATTCTCTGCGTTGAAGCATCCAGGTGCGGAATAAAAAATATTGAAACAATAAAGGCAAGCTGGACGGATAACTGGGCTGAATGCGGTATTGGTAAATTCGATGTGGCAATAGCATCACGTTCCCTTGCGGTGGATGATGTAAAGTCCGCCCTGGATAAACTGAATAAGGCGGCGCGCAAACGCGTGATAATCTCTACTGTTGTTGGAGACGGTCCCTTTGACCGGAGGATGTTTGAAGCTGTCGGGCGTGAACGCACTGAGAGTATCGATTATATCTACTTCTATAACCTTTTATACCAGATGGGTATCCATGCAAACATCACCTTCATCAACGTGGATGATTCTAAAACATTTGAAAGTCACGCAGAGGCATGCGAGTCTATGAGATGGATGTTCCAGGATATGACCCGTGGTGAAGATGTGCTCCTGAAAAAATATTTGGCTGTCCACCTGGTTAAAGAGAATGGACGGCTTCACCTTGATTATAAAAAAACATCAAGATGGGCTGTGATCTGGTGGGATAAAGAATAATGAACATGCAGGGAGCAGTGATGCAGAATCATAAAATGCTTGAAATTGATAATATCAGTTTCAGTTACCGCGAAAGGAGGATTCTTAACGGGATAAACTTTTCGGTAGAAAAAGGCGAGATCTGCGGACTCCTGGGACCTAACGGCTGCGGCAAGACAACGCTGCTTAAATGCATAAACCGGGTGCTGCATTGCAAATCCGGTACAATACGTGTTCATGGACAGGATCTGTCTAAACTTTCCCGCGGCCAGATAGCTGGAATGATTGCAGTGGTGCCCCAGGAGCTTAATATTGTTTTTTCATTTACTGTTATTCAGATGGTTCTCATGGGCGGCACTGTACGCTATGGTTTATACGGAACCCCATGCAGGAAAGACTATCTTGATGCCTGTGAAATTCTTGAAGAACTTCGTATTGAACATCTTACAGACAGATGCTACAATGAGCTTTCAGGCGGTGAAAAACAGGTGGTGCTCATTGCCCGCGCCCTGTTCCAGAGGCCCGAAATAGTGCTTCTTGATGAGCCAACATCTCACCTGGACTTCAAGCGTCAGCATATAATAATGGAAATGATTAAAAAGATTTCAGGTGAGAAGGGGCTCACAACCCTGATCACACTCCATGATCCGAACACGGCAGGGAGATACTGTCACAGGCTCATTATGCTTAACAGGGGGTGTGTATGTCATAAGGGATCCCGCGAGAAAATTTTTCATGTGGAAACACTTGAATCTATATATGAAATGAAAATCCGGATCGAACATACTGATACCGGATCCGATTACGTGATTCCCCATCCGGACCAGGAGAAAAATGAAAAGAATTAGTCCATTTATCATTATCACAATTTTACTCATGGCTGGTATTGTTTTTGCCCTTACGGTTGGACAGTATCATATTAATCTTCTGACACTCCGTGAGATTCTGATCTTGAAACTTTCCGGGAAAACACCGGGGGATGATCTTATGACTCCGGCGATGGTGCTATGGTCTGTCAGGCTGCCGCGGGTACTGATAGCATTGCTTGCGGGAGCTGCACTATCAGTGGGTGGAGTAGCGTTCCAGGGAATAATGAGAAACCCGCTTGTAGCTCCTTCATTTATAGGGGTCACCCACGGCGCAGTATTCGGCGCATCCATAGCTATTATATTCTTCAGTAAATCAGCATTTTCGATCGAAACATCAGCATTCATCTGGGCAGTCTCAGCTGTCCTGATGGTCTATGTAGTCGGCGGACGCGGTATTAATACCCTGACCACCCTTGTAATTGCAGGGGTAATTATATCGTCATTTTTTCAGGCAGCGGGTTCGTTTTTAAAATATATTGCCGACCCTTACGAAGAACTTCCGTCTATTGTATTCTGGATGATGGGTGGACTGAATAATGTACAATGGATACATGTGGGCAGGGCGTCGGTAATTATACTAACCGGGATAACTGTTATTTATGCCTTCAGGTGGAAGCTTAACCTCATGGCCCTGGGTGATGAAGATGCGTTGTCAATGGGAGTGAATGTGAAGTCCGCAAGGATCCTTTTCATGCTTTTCAGTACGCTTATAGTTGCGGCAAGCAGTTCATCATGCGGCATTATTATGTGGGTGGACCTTATTGTTGCACATATATCGCGTTTGATTGTAGGTCCGGATCATAACAGGCTGATCCCCTTTGCTGCTATTCTTGGCGCTTTTTTTCTGCTTATGACGGATACAATTGTCCGCAGCCTCCCGGGCGGGGAAATACCTGTTAGTATTATTACATCCTTTATCGGGGCACCACTGCTGGGGTATCTGCTGATGAAGCAGAATAAACAATGGAGTGAAGAGTAAATGAAAAAGAAAGTTTTTTTCCCGATCCTGGTTGCAGTCTTTTCAATAGTAGTCATTTTTTTAATTATCTCGGGAGTTCGACACTGTAAAGATCCGCAGGATAACGGTATCTTTAAAATTATTACAGATATGGACGACCGGATGATAGAGGTTCCTGTTGATCCACGGAGGATCGCATGTATGCATGGTGTTTCCTTTGAGAGAATTGTAATTCTCGGGAAAGGTGACCGCCTTGTATTATCAATGATATCTTCGCCATGGATGCAGAAACTATATCCCGAAGTAAAAAATTTACA
>DAONFG010000080.1:0-7973 GCA_035403465.1 Spirochaetota bacterium
TAAAATTATTCTTGCATTTCCACTATTTTTTTTCCACTATAATTCCAGAAGAGCCGTTTTATTAAACCGCTAATGCTTTAACTGCTTTTTACTGAAACTTACTCGTATTAAAATGCCGAACTGAATTGTCACATATTCGCAGGTGTTGTGAATTTTATACCACCAGCAGCACCTGTATATCACATACATTTGTGCCCGTGGGACCTGTCTTTAAGAGGCCCCCTGCCTGTTCAAAGAAATGGTATGAATCGCTCGCTGTAATATACTTTTCAGGGTCAAGGCCCAGGTCCCTGGCGCGGTTATAAATCTCCAGCGTTGCAAAAGCACCTGCTGCATCAGTTGGACCGTCGTTACCGTCAGTACCGGCAGAAATGAAAAATATTCTTTCAGCAAACCCCGGCGACCTGCCCATGTCGTCCATGAACGAAAGCGCCATCTCCTGGTTGCGTCCGCCAAGGCCCGTTCCTTTAAGCGTTACAGTTGTTTCGCCCCCTGCAATTACACAAAGCGGCAGGCTCTTCCGGTCCCGCCACCTGCAGGCATCCCTGCCTATTGCTGCAAAGAAATGTGCGATCTCCCGCGCCTCGCCGGTAAGCACCGATGTAAGCACCAGTGTGCTGCACCCCAGTTTTTTTGCCTCATCTTCAGCCGCAAGGAGCGCGTGGTGGTTGGTGCCTATAAGTATATTAGTTGTGTTATTAAATATCTCGCTGCCCGGCTTGGGCGTGTCAAGAATCTTTCCTTCGGCCCCTGCCCTGAAATGTTCCATTACCCCTTTCGGCAGTTTATCAGCCAGGGAGTAACGTTCCACTATTTTCATGACATCGCTGAATGTTGTCGGATCAGGCACAGTTGCACCCGATGCTATCGCGTCAAGGTTGTCGCCCACAACATCTGAAAGTATCAGGTTAAGTGAACGGGCCGGGTACATGATCTCGGCCAGCCTGCCCCCCTTGACGTTCGAAAGGTGTTTTCTTATGCAGTTGATCTCGTGTATGTCAGCTCCGCAAGCGAGTAGTATTTTTGATACTGACTGCTTCTCTTCAAGAGGAAGGCACTGCCCGCTCCCCGTGGTGCATGGCGAACACATGACTGCGGATCCGCCGCCCGACACCAGGTTTATTATAAGGTCGTCTTTACCGGCTTTCTGTATAAAATCTATTATTGCACCTGCGGCCCTGACCGATCCCTCATCTGGAACAGGGTGCCCCGCTTCCATGAGCGTTATGCGTTTCAACTTTTCAGTATGACCGTACTTAACAGCGATTATTCCGCTGTCGATCCTGTCACCAAGTATCTTCTCAAGCCCCAGTGCCATGCGGCTTGATGCCTTGCCCATGCCTGTAACAAGTATTTTCCCGTTTTTTTTCAGTTTTACAACGTGCTTCTCTGTCCCTGTATCAATAACAAGGTCATTCCCTTTTAACCTTAACTGCTTTTCCATCATACCAACAGGGTCAACTCTTTGCAGCCCTGCCCTGAAAACTGATTCAAGAATTTCAACAGCTTTCTTTTCGTTCACCGGCTTCCCCCTGTTTCGCTTATTTTATATTCAGACAACGCGAGGTTGCTTTTTATAATCGGGATATCAGCAAGCTCAAGAGCCTTTTTGAAACAGTCACGCGCCCTGTTATAATCTTTAACGTGGTTAAGAAGAACAGTCCCGGCACCATTAAGCGCCATGTAGCTTGACTTATCGTATTCAGCTGCTTTCAGGTAAAGCTCAAGCGCATCATGGAACTTTCCGCCGGAAACAAGTTCCGCGCCCTTTTCTACAATCCGGCTGCTCTCAATTGCTTTAGCGTAGAGAGATTTATCTTTACAGATCATGATTCTTTTCCTGATAAAATTACGGGTGCTTTCATCACCGCCGCTCTTCTGCATAAGGGCAAGCGCCCTGCCGTATATTTTACCAGCCTTGTCCATGCTTCCTTCTATATAATAAAGGTCGCCAAGAATTCTTAAGTTAATCCCTGACTCGCCGTATATTTCAATTTCACGCTTAATGTACCTTTCGGCTTCGCTGAATTTCTTCAGTGCGATACTGATGACTCCAAGGTTATGAAGAACACCTAAATTGTCGGGTTCCATGGCTTCAAGCTTTTTGTACCATTTTTCAGCCTTCAGAGAATTGCCTGCTGTCATATTGTTGAGTGCCATTCTTTCAATAAAACTTTTCCGGAAATTAAATAACATTGAACTTCTCCTTTACGGTTTAACACATTTATCTTTACCTGTAAAAAGGGGCCGCGTTTACACGCAGCCCCGGAGATCATACTGCCGCTTATATAAAAATACTGATTATGAAACATGCCGCAAAAGCAACACATCCCTCGATCGCGGTAGCAGATGTGTAGATCTTGTATGCCGTGTTGACAGGCATATTTGAAAACTGTGATACGACCCAGAAGTAGGAGTCATTGGCATGTGAAACCACCATTGAACCCGCACCTATGACAACAGCCGTGAGTGCCGGGTCAAGTCCCAGCGGTCCAAGCGCAGGCGCAAGTATTGCCGATGTCGTGATGATCGCCACAGTTGATGAACCCTGTGCGGTCTTAAGCGCAGCCGCGATCATAAACGGCAGGAAAATTCCAAGATTAAGGCCTCCCAGGTTTACCTTTATAAAGTCAACCATGGGTGACAGCTGAAGGATTTTCCCGAATGATCCTCCTGCAGCTGTTATTGCCAGGATTATGGCAGCATCCTTTATACCGTGTCCCATCCATACGTCAACAGCCGTGCCCAGTTCACTCTTTTTCACAAGAAAAAGACTTGTTATAACACCGAGCATAAGCGCTGTAACAGGGTCACCTATAAAATTGATAAAAGCAAACATCTTAGTCTCTTTCGCGCCAAACGGCATTGCAGGAAATGCCGAAACTGACTTGAGGAGTATAAGAAGTATGGGAAGCAGTAACGGCAAAAAGGACATAAACGTATTGGGCAGTTTCCCGTATTTCTGAATCAGGTGACTGTAACTCTCCTCAACTTCCGGTTTAATGTCGTATTTTTTACCGATAAAATTCGCCCATACCCATCCTGACAGGGCTGCTGGTACCGCGGCAATTAAACCGTAAAGAATAACTGTACCAAGGTCAGCACTCAACGCTGCTGCTGCAGCCAGGGGGCCCGGCGTAGGGGGAACCATGGTGTGTGTGGCATAGAGACCTGTTGCCAGTGCCACAGCCATAATTGACATGGACTTGCCCGTTTCAACCGACAGCGCCCTGTTAAGGGGAGTAAGAATAACATAACCCGAGTCGCAGAATACCGGTATTGATGTTATGTAACCGGCAATGTTCATAGCGAGCGGCGCCTGGTTTTTGCCGACAATTTTAAGGATAGCCCTTGTCATTGCCAGTGCCGCACCTGTTTTCTCCAGGATATAGCCCATTATGGTACCGGCAATGATAACTATACCTATACTGGCCAGTGTACTGCCAAAACCATCCTTAATCGCAGTTACAACCTGTACTGCGGGCATACCAATAGATAAACCGTAAATGAAAGCAATCATAATAAGAACAACAAAGGCATTGATCTTCCATCTGCCCGTTGCGAAAATTATTATTACCACCGCAATGAGCAGAAGAATTAGTGATAGACCGCCTGAAATCATAAATTACCTCCTGTTTCTGCATTTGGATAAATATAAACAATATTCAGGAAATAAACAGAATAAGAGCAAAAAAAATTAATTAAAATAATAAGCGCCATCAGTATTGACATATACCTGTTTTATCAATATTAATATATTATCTCCTCCCGGGATAATAAACTTTTAAACAGGATTACTAATGGATAAATCCAGCCTGGAATATAACCTGCTGCAGCTCATTAGCGAAATTTCCATGATTGACGATTTAAAAGAAATCACCGGTTGTTTTATAACCGCTCTGAACCTTCTGCGGCCCGAAGCATCTTTCAGCTTCAGTACAATTTTAATACCCGGCGCATCGGGCTGTATAGAGGTCAGGACACGACAGAACACATGCGGGTATCTGAACTATACACCAGGCGGAATCCCGGCTGAAGAGATAACAATACTTGATAACATCGCAGGCATGCTGGCCCTGGTAATCGAGAACCGTTCACAGGCAAAGCTGATTGATGAATATAAAAAATCCGGCAATACCCTTGAAAAGAACAGGGCACTTGAAAATCGCCTTTCAAGGATTGCCGAAGTCTCCCCTGCGGTTATATCCGAATACATATGGCATCCTGACGGGTCATTTAACTATCTTTATGTGAGTCCCGCAAGTGAGGATGTATTTGGAATCAGGCCTGACGAAATCATAAACCAGCCTGATCTTCTGCTGCAAAGAGTTGACGCGAAACAGAGAGAGAATACCCGTGAATCCTCCCTGAGCTCCATCCGCGATCATGCTGTATTCAGTTTTGAAATAAAGTACCTTCATCCGGTTAAGGGCGAGATCTGGCTTCAGAGCCATGCATCCTGTGTGCCTGAAACTGGAGGATACCTGCACATATATGATTTCACCATAGACGGTACAGATCAGAAACGGGCAGAGGAAGCCCTGCGCGAATCAGAAGAACGCTACAGGGGCATTTTCGAAAATGCAGCAATAGGCATCTTCCTGGCTGCATTAGATGGAAGACTCACAAGCGTCAACCCTACACTGGCACGCATGCATGCATTTGAAAGTACCGGTGAAATGATTGAGCATACGGCTTCAGGATGGGCCCTGGCGGTCCATCCTGAAGAGGGAAAGATGTTTTTCGGCAAAGTCCTTGACGAAGGCGAATTCAATGGTTTTGAAATGGAGATGTACAGAACTGACAGGAGCACTTTCTGGGTCTCTCTGGCCGCCCGCATAGTTAAGGATGCAAACGGAAACCCGCTTTACTTTGAGGGTATAGTTGAAGATATCACCAAACGCAAACGGACCGAGCAGGACCTTCGTTCAAGGGACGAGCAGATGATGAGCATCGTTGAAAACACCGCGGAGATTATTCATATAATCGACCCCGGGGGGAACTTTATTTTTATTTCCCCTTCATGGGAACAATCCACCGGTTTTCCTGTATCCGAAACCGTGGGCAGAAGTTTTATTGATTATGTGCATCCTGAAGATGCTCCTGCATGTATTAAAGTTTTCAGGGATGTTCTTGAAACCGGTAAACCGCATAAAATAATGGAATTCAGGGTAAAGCATGCCTCCGGGAAATGGATTTGGTTCATTAACAGCGGTGTCGCAATTAAGGATGCAGATGGGAAGACTGTCAATTTCATGGGTATTTCCATGGATATCACTGAGCGGAAGCAGTCCGAGAAAGAGATCCTTCGTGAGCGCGACTTCAGCAGAGCTGTAATAAACAGCCTGCCGGGTTTATTTTACATAATAAATAGCGAAGGACGCTTTATCAGATGGAACAGGAACCTGAACACCGTTTCCGGTTATTCGGATGAAGAAATTTCACGGATATCAATACTTAATCTTGCGTCCCCGGAATATCAGCCCATTGCAAAAACTATAGTTGAAGAAGTTTTAACCAAAGGCCATGTTGAAGGCGAAGCTTACCTCAAAGCCGCTGACGGGACAGTTAGACCATTCTTAACCAACGGGTCACTTTTTTATAACGATAACAAGCCATTTATAATCGGCGTATCATATGACATCAGCGACCGCAAACACCTTGAGGAACAGCTTATGCAGTCCCAGAAGATGGAGGCAGTGGGCCAGCTTGCAGGTGGCATGGCGCATGATTTTAACAACCTGCTGCAGGCCATACTTGGATATATAGAGCTTGTTCTAATGAAGATGCCGTCGTCGGATCCTAATTATCCGCGGCTCTGCGAGGTAAAACGCGCAGGAGAACGGGCTTCTGTTCTTACACGCCAGATGCTGGCATTCAGCCGCAGGCAGGTGCTTCAGCTCTCCCTGATTGATATAAACGAAGTTATCGCTGACCTGATAAAAATGCTTAACCGCCTGCTGGGTGAGGACATTGAACTGGTTTTCAAACCCGGCAAACACGCTTCATCAGCAAAAGCAGACAGGAGCCAGATCGAACAGGTCCTTACCAACCTTTGCGTTAACGCGCGTGATGCCATGCCGGGCGGCGGCCGCCTGGTTATTGAAACATCGGATCTCTTTGCTGATGAGACTTTTGTCAACGGTCACGAGTGGGCAAAGCCCGGGCACTATATTTGCATCAGTGTCACCGATACGGGATCAGGCATGGACAATAAAACCGTGAAGAAAATTTTTGAACCTTTTTTCACTACCAAGGAAAAGGGAAAGGGTACCGGTCTTGGGCTTGCAATGGTTTACGGAATAATACGCCAGCACCAGGGCATGGTGCAGGTATATAGTGAACCCGGCAGCGGAAGCTGTTTCAGAATCTACCTGCCGGCAGACAATACCGGGTTGACAAGTGAAAACATCCAGGAGGAACATGCTGAAGCAGCCGGCGGCTCTGAAACCATTCTACTCGCGGAGGATGATAATCAGATCCGCGAACTTGCATGCGGCATACTCGAAGAGGCAGGGTACATGGTGTTACCAGCGTCTGACGGACAGGAAGCATTTGAAATATTCCGGGAGAATTCAGACAGGATAAATCTTCTATTCCTGGATGTAATAATGCCCAGGCAGAGCGGCCGGGCCGTTTATGACAGGGCAAGGGAAATCAACCCGGTCATCAAATGCCTGTTCGCCAGCGGCTACAGCCGTGACGGACTGCATAACAATTATATACTCGACGAGGGCCTTCACCTTTTGCAGAAACCGTATACAAGGGATGCAATGCTCCTGGCGGTACGGCGGGTATTGGACGAATAAAGGCAGACCGGAAGTATCCCGTTAACCCTGACCCTACTGGTAGATAATTATACCCGGTTCCGGCCGCAGTGCAAGGACCTCTTCAGGTGTCATGAGGGGCTTGTCGTAGTGGACCCCTTTTTTTGTCGTGTAGAAGAACCAGAGCTTAAAACCCTTGTCAGGTATGTTAACAGTAAGGGCGTTGCGGTCATGAGTACTCCTCTTGTTGTCCGGCGGGCCCCAGCCCGAAGTGGTGTGAACAAGTATAACAGGATCAAATGAGGCAGAAATTCCCTCCCTGTTACGGACCATTTTGGGATTGAACTGGTGAAACACGAGTTGCCTTTTGCCCCTGATTCCGTTTTTCAGCATATACTCCTTCATCAGTTTCTGCGCTGAATTTATCTCTGCAGCAGTGACATACCCTATTTCACGCATAGGTCTTGTGGTGTGCCATTCCGGGTCAAATGCAAGATGAACATTAGGATATTTAAGATAAGGGAGCATCTCATTAATTGCTTCCTCGATACTGTATTTGCCAAGCTGGTGATCAAGGTAAAGGAGCATACCGTTTAACAGCGTGTATTCTATATATCTATCCAGGAGTTTCTTATCGATCCTGTTTATCTCCCCGCCGGGCTGGCATGTACCGAAAATTAGGTATATTGCAGGTACAACACCCTTATCTCCATTAATAATGTCATAGGATGCGGCTGTAGCCTTGAGCATAGGCCCGAGTTCATGCACAGGGTGGCGCCCCACTATCCCCATAATCCTGGACCTTGGATGACCGTAATACGCGACAATATGGTTCTCTTTAAAAAAACCGGGCGAGAAGAGTTTCTCACCGAACAGCTTATTATATATAATATCCGCCACATCCCGGTTAAAGCTGAAGAGTCCCTGTTCGATTTCTGCACCGGCGAGAGGTTTTAGTTCCGCGAAATCAGCGTTTTTATTCCCCGGCAGAAAAACAGTTAAGACAATCAAAGAGACGCATATATTTTTCAAATTCATTAATAATTCCCCGTACAAATAATCCGGTTGAAGGTTCCCATTACACCGATACAGGTCAAACATAATATTCCAGGTGGTTAAGAATTATAGAACTTATGCAGCACTTCCTCAGAGTGAAGTGAGCCCTTTTGTCAATACACGATTTTAAAAATATTTGGTGGATTCCCC
>DAONFG010000081.1:0-7051 GCA_035403465.1 Spirochaetota bacterium
CTCTGATGTCTTCGAAATCTGTGACCGCAATTGGCGCGGAATAGGTTTAATCCCGGGAAGCGGACTGAAAATAAAGGATGAATTTGCCATATACGACGCGGAGAAAAAGTTCCCTGTAACTCCCCCGCCAGTCAAAGAGCACGCAGGCTGCAGGTGCGGAGACCTGCTCAGGGGACTTATAACACCGCCGCAGTGCCCGCTCTTCGGAAAGGTTTGTTCACCTGAAAATGCAATAGGCCCGTGCATGGTTTCCGGCGAAGGACCATGTTCGGCATACTACAAGTACTGGAGAAAATAATGAAAAAGATACTCCCCGGCCATGGAAGCGGCGGGAAGCTGATGAATGACATGATATCCGGCCTGATAAAAGAAATTTTAGGCCGCGATTCCATACAGATAGATGATTCGGCCATACTGGAAACAGGCGGCGGTAAAATCGCGTTCACCACAGACTCGTATACGGTCACCCCCATATTCTTTCCCGGCGGCGACATAGGGAAGCTCGCGGTGAACGGGACAGTAAATGACCTTGCAGTGATGGGTGCAACGCCGAGGTTCATATCCTGCTCGCTAATTCTTGAAGAGGGTTTTGACTTCGAGTCGCTTGAGAGGGTGCTTGTTTCAATGAAGCAGGCAGCTGACGAGGCAGGGGTAAAAATTGTAACCGGCGACACAAAGGTTGTCCCTAACGGTAAAGGCGACAAGGTCTACATAAACACGTCGGGCATTGGGATCTTCACGGGAAACGTGCAAAGACGAGAAATAGCACCCGGAGATAAAATTATAGTAAGCGGAACTGTCGGCGACCACGGTATAACCATAATGTCGCTGCGCAATGACCTGAAGTTTTCAAGCAGCCTGAAGTCAGACTGCGCTCCGTTAAACGGGATGATTTCACAGGTTACTGCAAAGTTTCCTGAAAGCATAAAGTTTATGCGCGACGCGACCCGTGGAGGCATAGCTTCAGTTCTGAACGAGATAACTGCAGGTGCCGCGTACTCTGCAAAACTGGTAGACGAAAACATCCCCGTTACTGACGAGGTTAAGGGGATCTGCGGCATACTGGGACTTGACCCGGTATATGTTGCAAACGAAGGTAAAGTGATTATCATAGCAAAAGCAGATGACGCACAGGGTATTACTGATACGCTGAGGGGACACGGGTACGGGAAAAACGCAGCGATCATTGGCGAGATCGACAGTGTATACCCGGGCAAGGTTTATGTCGAGACGTTTATTGGCGGCAAGAGGCTGCTGCCGCTGCTGATAGAGGAGCAGCTGCCCAGGATCTGCTGAGGGAGATCTCATTCCGGTTTTGACGAATTTGTCATTTCGAACGAATGTGAGAAATCTCAAGTGCATTATAAAATATGGACCGGTAAAGCCATGAGTAATACATGCCGCTATTTTGTATATTTAATGACTAATAAAACCAATAAAGTTGTTTATACAGGTGTAACGAACGATCTTCAACGAAGACTTTATGAACATAAAAATAAATTAATTGAAGGATTTACACAAAAGTATAATGTTAACAAACTGGTTTATTATGAAGAAACAAGCGATATTAAAATTGCAATTTTAAGAGAAAAAGAAATAAAAAAATGGCGCAGAGAAAAGAAAGATAACCTGATAAATACATTGAATCCAGAATGGAACGATTTAAGCAACGACTGGTATAATCAATAGTGTAAAAAGAGATTTCTCACCCGATGAATTGATGCGGGTTCGAAATGACAAAACGTAAGTCATAATTATAATCGATACGATAGAAAACACAAAGGAGAACCATATGTGTTTGGCAATACCAATGACAATAGTAAAAATTGACGGCTCCACAGCTCTGGCTGTGGCCAACGGCGTCGAGACACAGGTGAACATTGCAATGACGCCTGACATAAAGATCAACGAAAAGGTGCTTGTGCACGCGGGCTTTGTGATCGAAAAACTGGACGAGGAACAGGCCAGGGAGATCGAAGAGACCTGGGAGGAGTACTACAAGTCAGTTGAGGATAAACCGGGAGAAGTATCGGTGCAGTGAAATTCCCACCCGTAGCCCTGTAACGCGTTACCGGGCTACGGAGAAAAAATAATGTCACAAAGGGAAAGTTTCACCACCCGCTTCGCTGGAGACACAGAGGACACGGAGAAAAGAATATTCCCGCCCTTCGTCAGGCTCAGGATAAACTCCGGCGCAAAGGCGCAAAGTAAAGGATTAAGAGCAAGGGGGTTCAACACCTTGTTCTGTTCATATGCGTATGGATTTTAATAAATGAAAAAATAAATTCAATTTGACTTATTCTCCAATATTACTACATATTAATATTATTCTAACGCGGAGTACATTATGATGCAAACGCTGGCTAAACTGACGCCTGATGACCTCAAGCTGATTATCAAACAATCTATAAAAGAATCGCTTTCTGAAAAAAAATTAAAGGATATCTTCCATGAAGTTATTGAAGATATTGCCCTTGCCAGAGCTGTTGATGAAGGCATGAAAACAGAAAATATCGACAAAAAAGCCTTTGTCAGCAGAATCAAGTCAAGGGTATAATTATTCATGAATCTTGAAATCAAGAAAACCTTTGAGAAGGACATAGCCAGTATTTCAGATAAAAAGCTGCTCACCTCGATCACAGGATTAATTGATTTGATAGAAAAATCCGGATCACTCAGGGAAATTAAAAATCTTAAAAAAATTGAAGGGCATGATAAGCATTATCGGATACGGATTGGCGATTACAGAATTGGACTTTTCGTAGAGGAAAAAACTGTTTTTCTTGTCAGATTTTTACACCGCAGGGACGTTTATAGATATTTCCCATGATGTTTATTTATGCTTTTCTGATCCTGCTGAAAACCTCATCTGCCGGAATAGTTGTAACTGATTTTTTTTTAATACTTTCCAGCCGTTTTTCAGCTTCACCTGCCCAGAGTTTATCAATTTTTTTTTCAATAGTTGGATTGAGACTTTTAATAAGAATATCCACAAGCTCTGCCCTTTTGTCTGCAGGAAGAGAAATGGCATCATCGATAATTGTATGTTTCATATTACTAATTCCTCAATATGAATCTTTTATATAATGTTTATGATGTAAAGAAATAATTTATGCATATTGTCCTGAAAAAAGCAAGGAAAAACAGCTTCACCACCCGCTACGCTGGAGGCGCGGAGTACACGGAGAAAAGAATGTTCTCGCCCTTCGTCAGGCTCAGGATAAACTCCGGCGCAAAGACGCGAATAAAAGGCTTAAGAGCAAGAGGTTACAGGCCCCTTGTTCTGTGCAGATGAACATAGAGTTATACGGATGGGAAATACCATAAAATTTCAGGGATATCTGCAATTCTACATAAAAGTGAAAAGGGGTGGGCATTGTTACCGGATAATGATAAATTGTGATTCAATCTGTCATCCGGGGGACCAAGTGATAGCACAAGAATTACAGCCTGACATCGAAATAGCTCTCAGGATTTTAAAAGATGCGGGTGCTAAAAAAATCAATTACTTCTTCCTGATTTCACCGACTATCTCATCTATTGAATAACCATCAAGAATGGCATGCCTGTCTTTGGTATAATCACCCCTTCCTGAATCGAACTGCTGCAAAAAGCGGATCATGCCATCTGGTCCAAGTTTTTTTATCAGAGCGTCAATTCCGTCTTTTCGGATCTGATCGATTCCCATTGTTTTTTTCATAATATAAGCTCCCTGACAATATTTACCGGATTATCAATCCTGAATGTAAAGAGATCCGGTTTTCTCCTGTACAGCTTAAGCATTCTATCATCTGTAGTTGCAAAAACATCCGCACAGTTTATTTGTGCGACAGCGAGATGAAGTGAATCAAATGAACCAAATCCTGATTTCTGGAATTTACGGGCCATTTCAACAATCCTGTCATTCAGAGAATAAAATTTTGATATATAATTCAACAGGGATAACAGCTGTGACTTCCTGACAGGATCGGGTGTTTTATTAATTTCATGCTTCAGAACATCACTACCAACAAGTTTAACTTTTCCTGTTAATGAAATTCTCAAAAGTATAATGACAGATTCAGCTTCAATGCGGATTCTATCATGAGTCTGATCATCAAAAGGGCGGTTAAAACAGCATGCATCAAGATAAATATGCAATGGTTGATAATTTTTGCTTTTTTTCATAATTCAGGGTAACAACGGAGCGAATTTAATACAAGTAAAAAAATCACCCATCTTCTGCGCCTGGTACGGACGCGATTAATCGCGTCCGTACCAGGCGCATCAACCCCATACGACATAACACATTTTCCACAACAGCCATACCCGCCTTGACCCCGCCCTATGCTCTGACCCCAAAAAAACCCCAAAGTTAACTCATTTTATTGACATATTTTATACAATTGTATATATCAATTTAAAATATACTGTCCATATATACAAAAAATTGATTAAAATTGTTGACATGCGGCCTGAATGCTTTATCTTTTGAGCCAATAGGCCCATAGGGCTTAAAAATTTAAATTAAAGTAATAGGAGAGCACAATGAAGAGATTTCTATTAGTAGCATTACTTCTCGTTAGTGCAGCTTCTGTATACGCTGCTGATCTCAAGATCACAGGCGATGCGGAAGTACGCGGTCTTATGTACGCTGCAGAATATGACGGTGACAATGCAGGAAAAGACAAGTACTTTGATGCAGACTTCAACTTCAATGCAGCACTGGTTCTTACAGAAAACACAACTGTATTCACAAAGGTTACTTTTGACGCAGAGAACGGCGAAGGTACAGCTACAGTTCCGGACAGCGAAGCAGGTGAAGCAGCTGCAATGCTTGGCGTTGAAAGGGCATACATAAGCACAAAGTTCCTGCCGGCACTTACAGTTGACGCTGGTCTTATGGGCGGCGGAATGTGGGGAACAGCTTTCGGCAACACAGAATCCAACGTAACAAGAATTAAAGGTACATACGCTGTTTCTGATGACATTAAAGTTTCGGCTATCTATGAAAAGAACTATGAAAGCAACCAGGCCACAGCTGAAGGTGCAGCATATGCAGCAGCATATGCAGTAGCATATGCTACTGCTATCGGAATGGGTGCCGATGAAGATACAGCAGATGCTGCTGGTCAAGCTGCTGGTGCAACCGCTGTTGGTAATGCTGTAGCAAGTGAAATATCTGACTTTGGCGACACAACATCATATTACCTTTCAGCAAACATTAAAGCTGGTGCATTCACAATTATGCCTCTTTTCAGATATCAGGTTAAAGAAACTGATGTATGGGGAGCTGAGCAAGCGTCTGGTGCCGACTTAGACTATGAGCCCTGGTCATTTAAAGCTGATATAGCTGTAACAGGCGACCTTGGCATGATAGGCTTTGAAGCTGAAGTTATCTATGAAATGGTAAAATGGGATGATCTCAAAGCAGACGACGAAAGCAAATATGGCGTATATGTAGATGTATTTGCAAAACTTGAAATGGCAAAAGCCGGTGTTGCACTGTTCTATGAATCATGTGACGAAACAGACGGTACTTTCGCTGCAGGAACAGATTTTGACTTCACACTTCTGAGTGAAGATGACAGCTTTGCTGGTTACATGGGCGGCAAGCTTTATGCATCTGAAATCAAGATTGTTGACAAAATCTCTGCTGACGTAGCATTCGCATACATCATGCAGACAAACGATGATGTATTTGAAGATTCTTTCTATGAAGTAGACGCAGGTGTAAACTATGCAATAGACGCTGCAACAACATACACAATCGAAGGCGGCTATGCTGCTGGTACAGAGAAAGACGCTGGTACTGATTATGATTATAATATGTACATGGTAAGGCACAAATTCGCAGTTAAGTTCTAAGATAGTATAAATCTCTTGAACTATATAAAGGCTGCCCGAAGAGGGCAGCCTTTTTTATTGACGGCAGCATGCCCTTATCACCGCATGCCCTCACCCGCCCGTTGGGCACCCTCTCCCTTATAGTGATATAAACCTTCTTTAATCATGAAATAATTTTCACCATGTAATTTTTGTCCTGACAAACAGGGAGAAGGATTATCATAAAATTTTTGCTGTTATCCCAACGCGACAGGTTTTTTGTGCAGATACTTTACCCTGGGAGAGGGGTTAACCGGGACTTGTTTGCGGTTTATGCCCTCACCCGCCCTCCGGGCACCCTCTCCCGACGCGACAGGTTCTCTGTGCAGATACTTCCTCCTGGGAGAGGGGATTTGCCAGGACTTGTTTGCTGTTCAACTTATACCATCAAAAGTTTATGCTGTACCCTCGCCCTTGCGAAGCATGGGAGAGGTCGCTCCTTGCCATCCTTGGCACCGCGACATTAGTCCCTCCCTGTCCGTCAGGTGGACGGCCGCAGGCTCGTCCGGGTGAGGCCTTACACTGCAATTTCATGCTACCCCTTCTCCCCATCCAAACTTCAAAGCGGGAGAAGGTGCCCATCGGGCGGATGAGGGCGTTATGGTTAAAGTAAATGCTTTATCCTATCCAGCAGAATATTCATATTCACTTCTTCATTACTGATCCGTATAACACGACAGCCGGAATCTTCAATTATTATCTGTCTTAATTCATCATAATCTTTCTGCCTGTCATGCACTTTCCCGTCTATCTCAATAGCAAGGCGAAGTTCGTGACAGTAAAAATCCACAATAAAACCTTCAAGATCATGCTGCCGCCTGAACTTCAGGTTACAGAACCTTCTATTTCTTAAAGCTTCCCACACTTTTGTTTCTTCAGGTGTCTGTTCTTTACGAAGTGTTCGCGCAAATACTTTTTTGTTGTGATGCATAGCTGCCTCCTGCAGGTAATACGTTGACCGGAGACTGGAAGTGAAAAAAATTTGTTGTGTTCAGGAATTTTTTTGACGCATGCCCTCACCCGCCCGCTGGGCACCCTCTCCCGACGCGACAGGTTCGCTGTGCAGATACTTTTCCCTGGGAGAGGGGTTAACCGGGACTTGTTTGCGGTTTATGCCCTCACCCGCCCTCCGGGCACCCTCTCCCGACGCGACAGGTTCGCTGTGCAGATACTTTTCCCTGGGAGA
>DAONFG010000082.1:0-6546 GCA_035403465.1 Spirochaetota bacterium
CTGACGGTTGGCATGCCGCGGGTACTTGCAGGCAGAGGCAGGCTGGAGGAATTTATGCAAAGAGTAGGTTCCGGCCTGGTATCACTTTAATCAACCTTCAGCTACATCCCTTTCATCAAGCAGGTAGTGGACTCTTACAAGGTTGAAAATCTTCCAATTGATAATTCTGTGAATATGGAGCCTGAAGGTCAGCACAAGACTTGGCAGAAGAATCAGGTTTGCCATTGTACAGAAAAGCATTACACCCGAAACAAGCATCCCGCTCTCCTGTATAGGGGTAAAGTGTGAAAAAATAAATATCGAAAATCCCCAGAAAAGCGAAAGGGATGTGTAAATCATGGCCAGGCCGGCTTCAAGGTGTGCAGCGCGTACTGCGCTGCGGAGATCCATACCGTTTCTCAAATTTCTTCGAAGTATTATTGTAAACTGTATCGTATCATCGACTCCTATACCTATGGCGATTGAGGCAACAAGGCTCTGGGCCATGCCAAGGGGTATGCCGGAGAATCCCATTATCCCGAAAATCCAGACAACGGTAATAGACACAGGTACCATTGAAATAATACCTGCGCCGAAGTTCCTGTAGAGCAGGAACATGAGTATGAATATTATAGTTATACTGAGGAAAATCGCCTCGATCTGCCCCTGGACAATATATTTTGACACGATATTAAAATTGGTCGGCCCCCCTGTCACCAGGTAGGTGTAACCTCCGGGATTGTGCCTTGAATTAAGATAGCTGCTGATATAATCCAGTGTCATCTGGGATTTTTTCGTTGTCATTACCTCATCGCCGTAAGTCCCGATGCGGACCATGAGGTTTGTTTTATCAGAATTTGGACTGATGGTTGTTTCAAACATATCCGGTCTTCCGTCACCATTGTCGTCATCACCGGAAAAAAGCTCCATGTAATCCAGTATGGTCATTGAATCCGGAATTGTATAAAATGCCGGATCTTCATTGTTCATTGCCATGTTCATACGCTTTATAAAATCACCGAAACCGGAATTATAAAGGATCCTGTGTTCCGTGTCCTGCCCGGGCTGGTCAAGCCACTGCCTGACCTCTTCGATGTACTTCAGGAAATCATGGTCATAGATGCTTTTGCCTTCACCTGGTGAAAAAATTATATTAACGATATATGTTCCCTTAAACAGTTCATTGGTGCGGCTTAAAGATTTTCTAAGGTATGAATCAGTTTTAAAAAAACTTGTAGCCGATGTTTCAGTTGTCATCTTTGTTATCCCGATGGAACTGATAATAACCGTTATCACTGCTAATATTATTATCTGCGTATGATACTTTAGTGTGACATTTGAACAGAAATCGACCGTAGCAGACACCAGACTGTTGCGGTTTGTCTTTTCACCTTTGCTGTCTAAATGCACCGGCAGAAGCTTCATAAGATAAAGGGCACAGAGCAGAAGGATGATTGAAACGATAACCGAAAGTGCCGTTCCGACAGCAGCGTACAAACCAAGCGCGCTTAACGCCGGGATCCTGTTAACAAACATGGTCATAAAACCTATAAAGGTTGTCAGTCCAGCCAGGAACACAGTGGGAAATGATTTGTATAATGACATCGTGAGACCTTCAAGTTTACCCATTTTATGTGTATCCTCAAGATCGAGCAGGTGCTGGTTGAATATACGTATTGAATAGGAGCTACCTGTGGCAATAATTATTGGCGGAAGCAGTGTAGATACCATGGTCAGCTTGATACCAAGGAATCCCATAATACCCATTGTAATTATCGTTGCAATAATAACAGTAAGCGTTGGGAGCACAACCCCTCTTACTGTCCTGAAATTAAAATAAAAAGTGAGAATAACGACCAGCAATACAAGGGGGATATACTTCTGAAGGTCGCGTTGATTAAAATCATTGATGAACTTATCAAAAACCAGCCCTCCCTGGAGATACATGTGTACCGGGTCCTTATCGTACTTGCGGATCATTGCCCAGAAATAATTCATGAACTGATCGTAGTTCTGCTGCCTGCGCAGAAGCAGTGATGCGGCAAGGGCACGGACCTCGCCGTTTTTGCCGGGGGAATAATAGTTGTATTTAAATACCGGGTTTCCTTCAAGTTTCTGCCTGTAGATCTCAAAGTCCTTTTCAGTAGAGGGCAGAATCCTTTTACCATTTTCATCCTTTTCAATGAAATTAACTGAACGCAGCGTATCATCTGCCCCGTTGATATCCGAGAGTTCAATGGGATTGCTGAATACCTCTACTATTTCAACGGATTTATAGAGATAGATGTCCTCCCATGCCTCCAGAATTTTTACGAATGTCTTCTTCTGGATTTTTTCATCAGGTGAAACAAAAACGATCTCAAGCGCGTTGATGATCGTATCAAGCGTATCGCATGCAACCGGATCAAGAACAGAACTCAGTTCTGAATATGAAATTTCTTTGTAATTATTATAATCATAAATATTGCGTTTCCTGGCCGGTTCGGGGTACTCCGGTTCAGTTTTAACCTTATTCGCGTCATCTGCCGATGCATTATCCTGAATTTCCGGATTTGTCTTTTCAGGCAATATGGTTATTCCTGTCTTTTCGAGTATGGCCTTTAAACGCGCATCCTCATTTTCCTGGTTGAATTTTCTGTACTCGCTGATTTCATCAACGATGCGGTTCATGTGACGAAATGTTTCGTATGACAGAAGCTTTCTCCCCTCTGCAGGCTCAATAGAAAGCAGGAGATAGGTCTCTGTATCCTTGAAAAGTTTTTTTGTCTGTTCACCTATGATATAATCGTGATCACCCTGGGGCATCCCTGTTTCATAGGAGTTGTCATATTCCAGAAGGAATATACCTGCCACGCTGATCAAAGTAACTGCTGCAAGTACGGCAAGTGAAAGCCTTGGTTTTTCAAGAAGCTTTTCAAAAAATTTATACATGGTACCTACCCTGATAATATTGTTCTTAAAAAAGTGATGGATTCAATTATTGATCTGCGTGTTACAAATTTATGTTGTCAGATAAACATAAAAACAATACACAAAAAAAAAGCTGTTATTTTTACAGAATAATTTGTCTTGACATTATGCAAATGTTGTATGTACAATCAACTGCTTTTTTCGTTTAATTAATGGTAATTGTAGAAAATCACCTTTTGATAATCACAAATCCGACGGGAGTGTACTATGCTGCTTTATATATTCTATGGCCTTTATGCATCAATTGCCGTTCACGTTAACCAGTGGCTTTCAACTGAAACTCTCAGGAAACGGGCTGAAAAAAAAGTAATCAGGGGAATTCACCGCGCTTACCGTGATGTTCCATTCTACAAAAAAAAATATGACGAGGCCGGTGTTAATATTAACGACATCAAAACACTGGATGACCTGAAGAAACTTCCATTCATAACCAAAGATGAAGTTCGCGATAATTTCCCCGATGGTATCGTGGCAAAGGGAACAGATATTAACCACTGCCATTACTCCGCCACAACCGGTTCAACAGGAAGATCGCTTCCCTTTGTGTTCAGCCATAAAACGCATATTTTTTACAATACGACCAACTTCCGCGTATATACCATGTTCGGGTACCGTCCCTGGCATAAATCCTGTTATGTTAAATACACAAATTCCAACATAAAAAGCATAGGACCGTTGTTCCGCACATCGCATGTATCCTCAATACTTCCTGTACGCGAACAGATTGAAGGAATCAAAAAAGCAAATCCCGTTATGCTGGTCGGGTACGCATCCATCATACTTGAAATAGCGCGTACAGTAACACCCGACGACCTGAAGCTGCTCAAACCAAGATTTATTTCCGTCAACTCGGAACTATCAACAAAAGACCAGCGTGACTATATTTCCAGCGTATTCAAATGCCCGGTCTATGATGAATACTCCACTGAAGAGACGTGGATGATTTCATCGCAATGCAAAGAGCATAACTATCATCTCTACATTGATAATGTATGGGTCGAATTCCTTGACGAAAAAGGACGCGATGTCAAAGCAGGTGAACTTGGCGAGATGGTTCTTACAACCATGAACAGCCCCGTCATGCCGTTTATACGTTACCGCATCAACGACCTTGGCCGCTATTCAGACAAAAAATGTAAATGCGGCAGGGGATTGCCTCTGCTTGAAGCATTCGATGGCAGGAGAGACGATTCGTTCATACTGCCAAGCGGAAGATTCGTATCATCACTTAAGATTCTTAATACATTTACCATGTTTATTAAAAAGTATCTTTACCTGATGGAGGAATTCAAGGTTGTACAGGAGAAGAAGGGCCTTGTTGTAATCTATCTTGTAAAGGGAAAAGAGTATAAAAAAGAAAACTTCCAGGAATTAATTGACCAGCTCAACCGTATATTCAGCGAACCGGTTAAAATTGAAGTGAAGATGGTAAAAAGTATACCTAACCCGGGATGGGTTAAACGTAAAGCAATCGAATCAAAGGTGAAGAAGTAATTTCATAAAATAAAAAGCATTCTAATACGCGGGCTCCTCATCGGGGGGCCTGAATCTTTCAGACTGTTCAATGGCCTCCATAATCTGATTTACAATAACTTCAGGCGGATCATCATAATTTATATCCAGCGGAGCTTTGAACTTCAGCTTCAGCACGGTACCCGGCTTTTTAATCCGGCCCAGGCTGGATTCATGAAAAGCCTTTGAGAATCCGTCAATCACTACCGGTACAACTATGCACCCGGCCTGCTTAATAATATAGGCCGTGCCTGACCTCCCCTTCGCAAAGGGCTTTATGGTCCCCTGCGGGAAAGTTATGACCCAGCCGTCCTTTATTGCCCTGACCACTTTTTCCTGGTCTCTCTTTACCTGTCCCATTGGAACTTCACCCTTTTCCAGTGACTGCGTCCCCCTCCTCCATGTCCTGGTTACAGTCACAGCGCCTGCCCATTCTATAAGGCGAAGCATTAATCCCTCACGTTGTGCAGTTTCAATTGCAACAATATAATAGCAGTGCCCTGTAACCGCCTTCCAGAACCAGTGTATCCACGGATGCCTTATACGGTTGAACTCGGACATCATTGCCATCCCCTCCATGTAAAATGTCTGGTGACTTGATACAAAGAGTACATTGCTGCGCGGCAGTTGTTCAAGAACTTCCCTGCCCTCGACCTCAAGCCTGTTGAAAATTCTTAATAAAGGAGTTCCAACCAGGTGATTTATCGGAGTCTGTATTAAAAGTTCCTTGATGAAAACCGGAAGGTTATTTACATCCCTTTTCATTATGCGCGCCATATTAATTAATTTCTTCCCGGTCGGATAAAACCTTAATAATCCGCAGGTATCCACTCCTGGTTTTAATTTAATAAAAACTGCAGAATATATCAAACAAATGATCAGTAGGCAGGATTCAGGGGATTATCTGTTTTCTTTTGCAGGTTCATTTATTTTCAGGTTAGGATATAATTTTTTTGCGCACGCAGGGCAAATACTGTGAGTGAATTCAGCATGGGAATGTCTGCTTATATAGTTTTCAATCTGGTTCCAGTAGCCGTTATCGTCACGTATTTTTTTACATGATGAACATATGGGGAGCATGCCTTTAAGGTCCTTCACCTCGGTCAATGCGTTCTGGAGTTCTGTGTTGGATTTTGTTAGTGCCTTCGTCCTCTCTTCCACAAGGGATTCAAGGTTGTTCTTGTACTTATTCAGTTCATTATTTGCCGAAGTAAGCTGGGTTTGCGCGTTGTTGATATTCAGCAGCATACCGTTAAAAGTTTCGGCAAGCACTCCCAGTTCATCGGACCTGTTAATTGTAATTTTATAATTCAAATCCCCTTCACTGACCTTTTGCGCTCCCATGGTGAGTTTTCTTATGGGAATTATTATATATTGCGCAAGTAGAAATGTAAGGATTAAAGTAAAAAGAAAAGAGAGCACGGATACGATCAGGGATATCCGGACAATTGAACTTTTAAAATTTGATACCTCGCCACGGAAAAGTTCAATGACAACGAGCCCGTTCGCGACACCTTTACTGTCTGTAATGATACCGTAAGCTGTAGCAGTATTCTCACCGTATATACTTGTCTGGGCTTCCCTGCTGACGACAGTACTCTTCTGCCCGGTAATTATCTGTTTGCACTGTTCAACAACATCCTTTGATTCCGCATAGAGTTCACCTGGAATACTCTGCGATTCACCCTTTGCGGTGAAAGAACAGTATAATTCAGCGGGTTTATCTCCTATAAATATTTTTGAATAAAGCTCCCTGCTCCTGAAATCCAGTTTTTTATTGTAAGCCTCAAGCATTAGTGGAGATTTTGAAACGATTCTTACAAATTTATCGCCCCCCAGGTAAAGGGTACCATCGTTATTTATTTTAAGAGGAATTTTTTTTCCGCTGATATTCACAACAAAATCTTCAGTATAAATTACTTCATTATATTTAATTGAAATTTTATTATCATTGTTTATTGAAAGCGCAAATCCGAAGAATTCTGTTGTTATCCAGATTACATCTGTGGGGTTAATATCCTAATCGACTATGTATGAGACCCTGTCATTTTTACGATCGTAGCTTATTGTAAAAAGATAAGTAAC
>DAONFG010000083.1:0-6411 GCA_035403465.1 Spirochaetota bacterium
AATTAATAAAATCCCTTTGCCCCATTTTTCACACGGTCTGCCCCGAAGGGGGCACGAGCTAAAAATCTAATATTATTAATATTTTAGAATTTTTATTAACAATTACAATACTATTTAAGATCTTCATCATATACTGCAACTTTTTTCTGATCAGCACATATTGCTTTTCAGATTTATGGAAACTTTTTTAATTTGCCTATATATTTTTTTCACGTGCCCCCTTCGGGGGACAGGGGGCTGGTTTTTAACATTTTACAAATCCACCAGCTGCAGCAGGTACGTCAGAAAATAGTCCGAAATAAGTATTACCATGGATGACCGCACAACAGCCTGTATAGTTGCCTTGCCCACACCCTCTGCGCCGCCAGTGGTGTTGAACCCGCTTACGCATGAAATAATCGCAATCTCCGCGCCGAAGAAGAAAGATTTAAGGAAACCTGAAACAAAATCCCCGAGCACAATCGTCTGTAGAATGTTTTCAACATACATGTCCGGTGTAATCCCCAGTGAAAAAAAGGCCACAACAGAACCGCCTATTACTCCGACAACATCGGTGATAATCGTAAGTGCAGGGGTCATGACCATGCACGCTAGAAAGCGGGGGACTGACAGGTACTGTACGGGGTCGGCAGAGAGCGTTCGAAGTGCATCAATCTGCTCGGTGACCTTCATTGTGCCGATCTCTGCGGCGATTGCTGAACCCACCCTGCCCGCAAGCAGCAGCCCCGTGAGTACTGGACAGAGCTCCCTGAACATCGAGATCGTAACAGCCGCACCTATAAATATAGAGGAACCGGACATCAGCGAGTCCATGGCCTTGCCGATCTGCAGGGCCATTACCATGCCTGTAAAGAAGAGCGTGATCGAGGTGACCGGAATCGACCTGTAGCCTATCTCCATCATCTGGCGTATAAAGTTTTCCCAGTCAAACGGCGGCTTGAATGCCCATTTGAGCGTATCCTTGAAAAAGATAAAGTGTGTGCCCAGGGACTCAAAGAAGAGAACCAGGGTGCTGTCATCCTTATTCGAACTCATTTGCCGGGCTCGTCTCCTCGTATGAATGAGTATGATCAAGGTTGCCGAACTTGGTGTACTTGCCCCAGAACCGGAGTTCCACGTCGCCAATGGGGCCGTTTCTCTGTTTTGCAACAATGATCTTTGCAATCCCCTTCTTCTCGGAATCCTTTTTGACCTTCTCTTCGCGGTATATAAACATTACCACGTCAGCGTCCTGTTCAATCGCGCCCGATTCACGGAGGTCAGCCAGTGTAGGTACCTGGTCGGTCCTTGACTCAACAGCTCGTGAAAGCTGCGAAAGTGCAATAACCGGAACTTTAAGCTCGCGTGCAAGCTGTTTCAGGAGCCGCGAAATTTCGGCAATCTGCAGGTGTCGTTCAACGCGCGACAGGCTGGACACGAGCTGCATGTAGTCTATAACGATCATTCCAAGCGGGACCTTCTGCGCAAGCCGCCTGGCTTTTGCCCTTATCTCCAGTATGCTGACAGAGGGTGTGTCATCGATGTATATAGGCGCCTTGGCAAGTTTTGCGTGGGCATTGAATATCTTCTTCATGTCGTCAGGATCGATGTGTCCTGTTCTTACTTTTTGCGAATCAACAAGAGATTCAATGCAGAGCATCCTGAGTCCCAGCTGCGTGGCAGGCATTTCGAGCGAGAAGAAGAGCACTGCCTCCTTCGACCTGATTGCGGCATGGGTCATGAGGTTAAGGGCAAATGCAGTTTTACCCATACCGGGACGCGCGGCGACAATGATCAGTTCGGAGCCGTGAAATCCCGTAAGCATCTCGTCCAGTTCGGTGAAGCCGCTGGGCATACCTGTAACGGACTTCTTGGTCTTGTACCACATGTCGATGTCGTTCATGGTCCTGGTGAGGACTGAGTCGATCCCCTCAAAGTCTGAAGTGATGCGCTGTTCAGTTACCTTGAAGATGTCACTTTCAACCTGGTCCATAACCTCTTCGGTCGGGATCACGCGGTTGTAGCATTTTTCAATTGAAAGTTCCGCAACATTGATAAGCTTGCGGCGCAGGCTCATCTCCTTGATACGCTTTGCATAAACCTCGGCATTGGCCGATGTTGATGCCGACTGGTATATTTCAGCAAGCGCGGTATTTCCGCCGATCCTGTCAAGGAGGTTCCTGTCTATAAGCCGCTGGCGCAGTGTGGTCAGGTCTATGGGGAGAGACTTGCGTTCAAGTTCAGCAATGGACTCGAACACAAGCCTGTGTTTCTCAAGGTAAAAATCCTCCGGCTGGAGGATTTCTGTGACTTTAAGCAGGGCTTCCCTGCTGAGCAGGGCTGAAGAGATACATGCGACTTCAGTTTCAACGTCCTGGGGGGGAAGCCTGTCAGCCATTTGTTACTCCTTAACAACAAACACTTTCACAGAAGCGCTGATTCCCTCGTCAAGCTTGATGCTTATAGTATATTCGCCCTCCTGCCTGATCGGTGCATCAAGCTGGATCTTGCGCTTGTCAACAGTGAATCCCTTCTCTTTAAGCTGCTTCGCAATTTCCATGGAAGTGATTGAACCGAAGAGTTTGCCCTCTTCCCCTACCTGCGCAGGGATAGTAAGCTCAATACCGGAAATGCTGCCCGCTATACCTTCGCTGGCTTTTTTCCTTTTATCTTTCTTGATCTTAATGAGCTTCTTCTGGTGCTCAACCGCTTTTTTGCTCGATTCGTTAGCAACGATTACAAGCTTGTTCGGGAGAAGATAATTTCTCGCGTAACCTTCAGCTACCTCTTTTATATCACCGGCATCACCAAGGGCCGGCACATCTTTCTGAAGTATAACTTTCATTGTTTACTCCTTGTTATTCATAGTATCAGGCCGTAGTTTCCTGAAATCCGCCCAGAGATCAAGCGAACCGAGGCCTGTAAAAAGTATCATAAAAAAAACCATGAGTCCCGGACTTATCAGGGTCAGTGTTATGAGCAGCAGGGGCAGAACATAAACCGGAATGTTCCTCCTGATAAAATAGTGCTTAACAATACCCATTGCCTGGATCACGTACAACGCTGAAACAACCAGTGCCGTATTTAATGCTATAACATAAAGTACCGGGTAGGACTCGTGCTTCAAAAGCAGCAAACCGGCAATCCCGGCAATAAGTGCAAAAATAAAATAATCATTCAGCCTGAAAAACTGGAGCGGCTTGACTGAAGACGCTGCCTTTTTCATTGTGAACTTCATCATGAACAGGAAGCTCGTACCCGCGATGGCTGCAGCGAGCAGAAAAGCCGAAAAGGGCATGATGTCCCTTGCCATCTGCATCCACTTGCTGTCCTTCATAGTAGCAATCAGAGTGTCTATGTCTGCAACCAGCTTATCCCGCTCCTCCTTCGGCTTGTTGTACTGTGCAGCAAGCCTGTCAATCTCAGGCTTTGAGCTTTCCAGCAGAACAGCCATCTCATCCATTGAAGCCTTTACTATGTCAAAGCCCCTTACATTTTTCTGGAAGAGGTAATTCCCGGTAAACAGAACAGCAAAAGCAATTGCCGAAACCGTAAGGTAAAAATCCAGTCCAAGTTTTTTGCGGAAGCAGTAACCTCCTGCAATACCGAAGACAGCGGGTGAAATATAAACTGTAACGTCACCGGCATAGTCGGTTATAATAAACGGGATGCACGCAGCAGAAACAAGGACCGGTACGATCCGCCATCCGAACCTGAAAAAAGCCAGGGTCGAGCATAGTGCAAGCACCACGCATATGATAAATAAGAAAAAGCCCAAGATTATTTTTCTACAAACGTAACAAGAGCGAGAATCCTTGCTCTTTTAATAGCCTGCGCAACGCCCCTCTGGTGTTTTGCACATGTACCTGTAACGCGCCTGGGGAGAATTTTGCCCCTGTCGGTTATGAACTGCTCAACAAGACGGACGTCCTTGTAGTCAATGACTGCGTTCTTGTCGTGGCAGAACCTGCATACTTTTCTCTTGAACCTTGTGTTCCTCTGGAACGCGGGTTTTTCGCCGAATGAATCTTCACGTGCAACATGCGGTTTTCTTTCAGGCGCTTCAGTTTCCGGTGCAGCAGGTTCTGCTGCGGGACTTTCAGTATTTTTTATTTCTTCAGACATTATAATCTCCATTGATTAAGTGTTAGGGTAACTGTTAAAAAGGGATATCGTCGTCAGAGAACGGGTTATCATCGTAATGGCCGCTGCCTGCGCTTGTATCTGCCGCGGGTGACTGCGAGCGTGGACCTGACTGTGACGGTGCTGAATCATGAGGAAAATCCTCGCCCCCACCTTTCGATGTCAGGAACTGGAAATTCTCAACAACAAGCTCAACCTTTGAACGTTTCTTACCGTCCTGGTCGTCCCAGCTTCTCTGCTGAAGTCTTCCCTCGAGTGCAATCCTGTGCCCTTTCTTACAGTATTCAGTTATAATCTCCCCCATCTTTGACCATGCGACGCAGTCAAAAAAGGAAACCTGCTCTTTCTTTTCCCCGGAAACCGTATAAGTCCTGTTATTCGCAACAGTGAAACTTGCAACAGCCGCGCCTGCGGGTGTGTACCTCAGTTCCGGATCCCGGGTGAGCCTTCCAATAAGAATAGTTCTGTTAAGGTCTCCTGCCATATCAGGTAGCCCCTTTTACGCTGTTTTCTTTTCGAGTTTTACAAACAGATATCTGAGAATGTCAGCATTCAGACCGAACTCATGTTTGATTTTATCGATCGCTGCGGGTGCTGAATCTATAAGCATATACATATAGAAACCTTCACGTTCCCTGTCGATCTCATAGGCGAGTTTTCTCTGTCCCCAGTGGTCTTCTTTGGTGATTGTAACGCCGCTTTTCTGGAGAATCTCTTTAACTTTTTCTTTATGAGTCTCCACTTCACGGTTTCTTACAATGACAGTAAGTTCGTAATTGTTCATCTTTTCCTCCTTCCTGTGGTATAACTGCTGAAATACGTCAGGCGCCGGTTTTCAGCAGAAAGGTTGAACAATTCTTAAAATATGGGCCGGAATTTCAATAATAATTTATTATAAACGGTTATTAATTCCATTAATAGGGCAAACCCGGGATCTGCGGGGGTCAGAGCCCCAAATCCGGGTTAAACAGGGAACAGGGGTCAGAGCATGTACGGTACTGAGACAGGCTCAGAGCATCAATCCAGGGTAAATCAGGGTCAGAGCCTCACGTATTGGGCGGCCTTTTCCGCGCAAACCCCGGCAGGTAATGCCACATGTTATGGAACGGGCTCTGACCCTGAATATTACATTCAAGCGCGTAAAAGCCGGGCTTTCCGCTTAAACTCCTCACGGGCGGAATAAAGAACTCATACAAGCAGGTTGCCACATCTCCATTCATGAGAATAAACCCGCCCGCTGCGGGGTAACGCTTCAATCCCTGCCGCATTTATAACCTGAACTCAATAAATACCGGGGTCAGAGCCTGTATTTGATGAATAATGTTGACATTACGTTTAAATAGGTTAGATTTAATGAATGAAAAAAAGAATTTATTTTCATCATGTATAATAAACAGTTTCACAGGAGACACCATGGGTGACAAGAGTCCAAAATCTAAAGCGAAAGACCAGAAACAGAAGGACAGCAGTAAAGTCAAAGCTGACCAGAAAGCCCAGAATCAAAAAGATGCCAGGGATGCAAACTCAGCCAAACTGAAAAAGTAAAAACCGGGGTCAGAACCGGTATGCTCCGTTTAATCTGAATGGATCAACGGTGCAGCCGCCGCACAATAAGTATTCCGCAGTCATTTCTATGCGGACTATTTACCTGCCGCGGATTTCATTTTTTATTTTTTGTTTCTTCAAGTATTCCCGAATCGTTTTATTATATGCTTTCACTTCATCGGGATACTCATTGTACGGCAGGTCACCCCACTCCTCGTTTACCATGGGGAGGCCTGTATCTTTATCATAGTGCGGGTAATCATCTTCCGGTGAACGTTCGCCGTAATATAAAATTTTCAGGTTACCGCTTTTTATATCGGCCTCAGCCCGTTCAATACCGCGCCTTTCAGCCTCACTGACTTTTGTCCCGGTCATAGTATTTTTTGTATTGCCTGCGGATTTTGGGGCACATGAAAAGGAGGCAATAACCGCAATAATAAAAACTCCTGCAGTAAGGATTTTAATATAATCCCCGGGTTTATTGATTTTCATGATATAATCCATTTATTCAAAAAATAAAACAGCCGGTGGAATTGTATAAAAAAATCAGTAATAATTTCTAAAAATACTTTTTAGTGTAATATGGTATTTTAATTCCCCCCGCCGCCTTTGGCGGCGGGGGGAATAGATCCTTTTACTCTGCAAAATGGTTAAGGAATTAACACTGTAAAAATATTAAACATTTTAAAAAAATATCACTACTGTCCCATACATTTTAGAACCCCAAATCCAGTTGAACGTCAA
>DAONFG010000084.1:0-6334 GCA_035403465.1 Spirochaetota bacterium
TCGAAAGCGCCTTTCATAAAATATACGACCTGGGATTTCTCGGCATCATGCTGCCTGAGAAGTACGGCGGCATCGGGCAGGGAATCAGCGCACTTTGTATGATGCTCGGTCACATCGCAGAGGTTGACGCATCTTACTCACTTATTATCTTCACGAGCTCACTGTCTCAGGAAATTATTCTTGAAGCAGGCGCCGATAAAATTGCAGAAAACCTGTTTCTTAATGCCAGTACAGCACGTGATTATCTGATTGCTTTTCCTTCATTTTTCAATCCCGGCCAGACATCCACCCTGCCCCAGGCAACACGGTCAGGCGATAAATATAAGCTCACAGGTAATCTTGATTATCTTGTACTTGGAAATTTTTCAAAATGGGCGATTATTCCTGCAAAATCAGAGAATAAACCCGGGTACTCTTTCTTCCTTGTAGATCTTAACGACAACAGCATCATTAAAAGCGATCCCATTGTCAGCCTGGGACTCCATGCCTGCCCTATTATTGATATTACCCTTGAGGGTACATACGCTGAACTTATCGGTGTGGAAGGAGAAGGAAAAAAATACTTCGAAATGTCCTCCAGAACCCTTCATGTTGCCACTGCCGCTATTTCGGCCGGGATCATGAAGGGTTCACTGAATGAAGCTATCAATTATACAAAGGAAAGGGAACAGGGGGGCAGGACTATTATCAACTGGAGCGAGGTGAAGATGATCCTTGGCAACATGGCGATCCGGAGCAAGGCTGCGGACATGTGTGTGGCAGAAACCTGTCAGGGTATAGAGGCTAAAATTCATGACTGGGGAATATACAGCATATCCACTGCACTCATTGTCCATGAGATGGCTTGTGAAGTCGTTACAGATGGCGTACAGATACTTGGCGGTTACGGTTATATGAAGGACTTCGGCCAGGAAAAGCGTTATCGTGATGCCAGACAGGTACAGGCGCTTCTTGGATCAGTACCTGTCAAAAAACTGGCTCTAGTTGATGAGATCAGTTTGTAATGGTAAGACTGATAAATCCCGGGAGGGATTATGCGCAATTTTATGAATATTTTTCATGGAGAATAACTTTATGAACGGAAGTTTTACTCAGAAATTCAGAATATTAAGTGATCCGCCGGTAGCCAGAACACCTTTTAGTATTATTCTTGATGATGAAAAATGTATCGGATGCGGGCTTTGTGTTCAGCAATGTCCGTGCCAGACACTTTCACTGGTACCTCGCACATACTCTGAAAACCAGGAACCGGCCTGTCAGTATAATTGTCCATCAGGGGTAGATGTGAGAAAATATATGAAGGTACTGGCCGATGGCGGAACATATAATGTGGTGTGGGATATAATCACTGACGCCAACCCCTTCCCGGCCATTACAGGTATGGTATGTCCTCATCCCTGCGAGGGAGGATGCAACCGTCAGCACATTGATGATTCTGTTAATATAAATGAAGTTGAACGTTTCATCGGAGAGTGGGGAATCAAAGAAAAAAAATCCTTCGTTAAACCTGAGGTAAAAAGCGGAAAACGGGTTGCCGTTGTGGGTTCCGGACCATCGGGCATGTCCTGCGCTTATCACCTTACACGCATGGGCCACGATGTTACTGTTTATGAGGCTGATATGAAAGCCGGGGGAATGCTCAGATATGCCATACCTGAGTTTAGACTCTCTTCCAATCTGATTGACGTCGAATATCAGCGCATAACAGACATGGGGGTTACACTGAAACTCGGGGTTAAAGTAGGAAGGGATATTTCATTAAATATTCTCATGTCAGAATATAATGCGGTCTACGTGGCTATCGGTAACGCGAATAGTAAAAAAACGGATTTCCCCATATCCGGCCGGGTTCTGTCAGGGCTCGAGTATTTAAGGAGCGTCCGGGAAGGACAGAAAATTCCGGACGCACGGAATGTAATTGTAATCGGAGGGGGGAACACTGCCATTGACGTTGCGCGAACGGCAAGAAGATACGGTGCTGAAGTTACAATCCTTTACCGGCGCTCAAGAAAAGAGATGCCTGCTTTCGATAAAGATATCAGCGATGCATTTGAAGAAGGTGTAAAAATTCAGTTTCTCTCTGCGCCGCTTAACATCACAAATAACGGAAACGGGACATTAAAAATAAAATGCACACGAATGCGTTTATCTGAAGAAGATGATTCCGGTAGAAGCCGGCCTTTGCCTGTTGAAGGCGGAGATTTTTATATGGAGGCTGATCTGGCTGTTTACGCCTTAGGTCAGGAGGTAGAATTCCACGGGTTTGAAGAGCTATTTGAAAATAGCCTTCTTGTTGCAGATGATGCAGGAATGACTAAACATGCCGGAGTATTTGCAGGTGGAGATGTTTTAACCGGGCCCGAGACTGTAACGTCCGCAATTGGTGCCGGTAAAAATGCCGCGTTTTCCATAAACGCATATCTTTCGGGAAAAAAATATTCAGTTCCATTAAAAAAGGAAATATCATTCTGCGATGTACCGCTATACGACTATAAAAATGCTGAACGTAATCGTGCAGTAAGACCGGAATTTTTTGAGAGACTTAAAAGCATCAGCAATCCTGTTGATGGAAGTCTTACACCCGGCCAGGTATCCAGCGAATCTGAACGATGCATCTCCTGCGGCAATTACAAGTCGGAATTTACCGGCAGCAGATCTGAATATTTCGGAAAAGTATGCCTGGCATGCCGCAACTGCGAAGCAATATGCCCCCACGATGCACTTACTTTTGAGCATTATTACAGGGTTGAAAAAGGCCGGTGGTCGAATACTACTCTTCGTATTCCTGAAAAAGGAAAAGGATATCCAAACCCTTTTATGGATGAGAATCCTCCAGCTTTCAAAGAGATCGAAAATAAAATTACCGATACCGAGCGTATAATTTACCGTAGAAGATCAAACCGTGTCTTTACAGATAAAGTAGTCCCCAGGGAGATGGTCCACCGGATACTTGAGGCAGGCCGCTTTGCACCTTCGGCCGGAAATTCACAACCATGGAAGTTTATCGTGATAAGAGATCGTGCTCTCCTTGATGAATTGAGCAGAGACTGCACCAGAACACTTGGACTGGTTACCCGTATTTACCAGGGTAAAGGACCGCTTCGTACACTGGTGAAAAACAGTGCGGCTTTTCTCCGTCCCGATGGTATTGACCAGCGGCCGATGGTGGCTATACAGGCACTTCTTACACCACAATTCGGTGAAAAGCAGATGGATATTTTTTTCGGTGCGACAACTGTAATTTATGTCCTCGTTCATCACATGGGAATATCAACACCTGTATTCAGCACCGGTATGTGCTGTCAGAACATGGTACTCACAGCACATTCTCTCGGCCTTGGAACCTGCTATGCCGGATTCGGGACAGAACCGGTAAATATGAGCAAAAAACTCAAGAAAAAATTAGGGATTAAATGGCCATATGATCTCGTGGCAACATCAATTGTCATAGGATATCCGGCAGTTCAGATAGACAAACCTGTCGAGAGGGAATTTCCTCAAGTGGATTGGATAGAATAATGTTCATTAAATTATTTATAAATAGGAGGGTTTAAAAATGAATGATGTATATATCATCGGATCGGGAATGATACGCTTTAATAAATATCCTGATGACAGTGTAAAATCAATGGCGGAAAAGGTCATTGATCTGGCCCTTGCGGATGCCAACCTTACAAAAAAAGATATTCAGTCTGGATTTTTCTCCAATACTTTCTGGGGAATGTATGAACGGCAGCATTCCATACGGGGACAGGTTGTGTTCCGTGGAATAGGGATAGATAAAATACCTGTAACAAATGTTGAAAATGCTTGTGCGGGTGCTTCAACGGCATTGCATCTTGCATATACCGGAATACGTGCTGGAATGTATGATGTTGCAATAGCAGTGGGATCGGAAAAAATAACACATCCTGATAAAAACATAGCTATGGGAGCCTACGCATCCTGTATGGACGTGGGGAACATGTTAAATCAACTAAAAATGATGGAAGAAATCGGTAAAACATTGAAAGTATCAATCCCAGACGACGGATCTAAACCCGGTGAAGGGCGAAGCATTTTTATGGATGCATATGCCATGGGTGCACGCTGGCATATGGACCGTTTCGGATCGACGCAGAAACAGCTTGCAATAATCTGTTCAAAAAACCACCTGCATGGTTCTCTTAACCCATACTCACAGTATCAGCAGAAAATGTCTGTTGAAGAGATTCTTGCTGACAAAAAGATTGCATGGCCACTCACCCGCGCCATGTGCGCACCTCTTGGAGATGGTGCGGCAGCAGTGATTATCTGTTCGGATAGATTTCTTAAAAAAATGACAGGAGCACGCCCTGTAAAAATACGTGCATCGGTACTCGGACAGGGTGAAAACCGTCCCCTTGATGCATCTGATATCGGTGAAAGGCTTTCTAAACAGGCATATGAAATAGCAGGACTCGGACCTGATGATATAGATTTTGCCGAGCTCCATGACGCCACAAGCTGGGGTGAACTCCATCAATGCGAATCAATGGGATTCTGTAAACCCGGCGAAGGCGGTCCATATGCGGAATCAGGCGCAACCGTGCTCGGAGGAAAAAAACCCGTAAATACAAGCGGCGGACTTGAGTGCAGAGGGCATCCCATAGGGGCATCAGGCCTTGCGCAAATCCATGAACTGGTTCTGCAGCTCCGGAATGATGCAGGTCCCAGACAGGTCGCAGGTGCCAGAATTGGTCTTGCAGAAAATGGGGGTGGAAATATCGGACTTGAAGAGGCTGCCATGTGTATACATATACTGGAAAAGATGTAGCAATATTCTGGTATTACCGCACAGCTTTATGTTGTGCGGTAATACCAGAAACATAAGATATAATGTGCAATCCGTTTTAGAGAATATCCCTGCAGGAGGCCGGATATAGCCCTTCAACAAGTTATAATCGAAGCTGCAACACCTGAAGTATATAAAAGAACCCATACCCCAATAACAACAAATCCCAAACACCAAAGCAGCCGCGGCGACTGAGCGGAGGCCATCCGCCACCTGAGGAGCCGGGTGGATCGCGAAGGGGGATTCGGCAATAACAGGGCCGCTGCGGCAAAGGTATCAAAATTGGGAGCTAAATCGAGTAACGCGGCAATGATTCAGGCACTGCGTGATATCCCGGGCTTCGGGAAAGAACACGTTGAGCTGCTCAGGACCACAATTTTTGATATCACAATGCTCGACGCTGCGGCGGAGATGTCGCGCGAAATGGCTTCACTTCTCTGTGCGGTACATTCAAAGAGAGCATTCTGCAGTGACAGTCTAAAGATAAGAAACCAGGCGTTTACCTACCTTAAAGAGGCGGTTACCGAACTGAAGAGACATGCGGCATTTGTTCTATGGAAGGACCCCGCAAGACTTAAGGGATACGCCAGTGATTACAACAGGAGAAAGCATGCAAAACGTCAAAGCCAGAAAGAAAGTGAAACAGTAAAAGCCCGATAAGTTTCAATGAATACAGAGACAGGCCCGTAAGCTGTCTCTGTATTACCCTCCCTCTCCAAACCTTCAGCAAAATCCATTAATTGTGTACCGGTACCGACATTATTTTTGATTACACTTGCGGATATTATTCATGCACCGGCATTTATTTTTTCTTTTTCCCCAGATCAGCAAACAACGCAATATTCCCTGTTTCATACTTGTACTTGCCATTTTCAATTCCTTTTACTATCTCTACGACTTTATCGTTGTATGGCGTTGGAACTTTATATTTTCTGCCATATTCGCAGACCACGCCGTTGATAGCGTCAATCTCGCATTTTTTCCCTTTTTCCAGATCCTGAAGCATACTCGCTTTTATTTTAGCATGGGGTTTGATTGCAATCGGTATAATGAAAGATGAAAACTTTTTCTTTAAAAAATTATTATAATCGAGAAATTTAACAATGTCTTTCCCCTGCATCGGTTCAATTCTTATACCGGCGGCGCGGGATACATCAATGCACTCTTTCATAATTGCCTGTACGCATACCCTCGATGCCTTATCCTGTGTAACGCTTCCAAAAGTTCCTCCAAGGACTGTAGACATTCCGCTGCAGGAGGCATTTATTAATAATTTGGACCAGCGGACTCCCATAAAATTCTTTTCTACTTCTACCGGGCACATCAACTCAAGGATACTCTTTACTTCATTAAGCTTGTCATCTATTACTCCGCTCATCCGTCCAAGACTAAAAGATAAATCCTCCGGCTGTGAAGTCAATTCTACTGTTCCCGGGCATAACAGTGTAGCGCCCCATGCCACGGCACAGCCCATAACTTTATCTTCGCCTATTACATCGGCTACAGATAATTCAGGGATGC
>DAONFG010000085.1:0-5843 GCA_035403465.1 Spirochaetota bacterium
GTTCGGCGTCTGGTACACGATCAAAGCCTGCCTCCCTCATATTATTGAAGCTAAGGGCCATATACTGATAACGTCATCCATCTATGCTTTTTATAATGGTATGGTCAATGCGCCGTATGCAGCTTCAAAAGCTGCTGTGGAGATGCTGGGCAGAACGCTGCGTGCCGAGCTTGCGGGTACAGGGGCAACGGCAGGAGTTTTGATCCCGGGATGGGTTGCTACTCCAATTGCCGAAGTTGCTTTTGGAGGGAACGCTATAGTAACAGATCTTATCAAGCATGGATTTCCCGGTCCTTTAAGAAAACAGGTTAAACCGGAAGTTATAGCAACTGCGGTAGTGGCCGGGGTTGAATCCCGCAGAGCCCGTATCATCTCGCCAAAACGCTGGGCTCCGATATCGATGTTCAGGGGAATTTTTAACATGGCTACAGATCGCATCATAGACAGGGATAAATATATCCACAAAATGATCCGCTTGCTTGAGAATAATAATCAGCAGTAAACTTACAAAATATTAATTTCTGTACAGATTTAATTTATAAACAGCAGAGTTTTCTTTAGTTTCTATGCTGTTTATAAATTTCAGAAATTTTTTAAATTATATTCATCCTGTTCCAGTAGATAGCGATAAAATAAGCTTTTAACCTTCATAGTTAAACTTTGAAATTTTAAAGTATTTTCTCCATTATTTATCTTCCATTCACCGGAAATATCTATAGCATCTGTTCCTTGCACCTCTGCCATACAGCCGTATACTTCTGAAGTAAGAAGGATCATTATTCCAGCGACCAGTAAATTCCGAAATGAAGTATTCATGATGTTTATTTTTATCAACGCCCAGGTAACACTGCAGATCAATAAAAGATTAACCAGATTTATATTGTTCTACCTATCTTAATCCAGTAGAAGACCGCATAATCCATAGGTGTTATATATATTTTATCAAAGAAACGTAAGGAGTAACTGAAATGCCATATCAAAGTGAGTACAAAAACAAACTAATCACTCCGGAACAGGTGGGAAAGCTGGTGAAGTCCGGCGACACCGTTGATCTTTATGGTTACAATGCCTGCGGTGAGTTGATGGACAGGGAGCTTGTTAAGCGGGTTAATGAATTGAGTGATGTTAAAATCAGGTGTATGCAAAGGGTCGGATTCTGGAAGTTTATGCAGGCTGATACCGAAGGCCGTTCGTTTATCAGTACTCCAATATTTGTGGGGCCGATAGAAAGAATTATGATAAAGCACGAACACATGAATCCGCATCCTGCGCTGTTCTTTGAATACCCGCTGATGTACCGTAAGGGAGATCTGCGGGTCGATGTGGGTTCCCGCATGGTTTCACCCATGGACGAAGAAGGTTACTTCCATTTCGGGAACTGCCCGGCCTATGGGAAAGGGCTGGTAGAAGGGTCCAAAATATTTGTCGCCGAAATCAATACGAACATGCGGCCGGTTGCAAGCGCTCATCCTGACTGTAAAATTCACATTTCAGAAGTTGATTATATTGTAGAAGGGGAGAATCCTGCTTTCGGCGAGCTTCCGGACCCGGTTCCTACAGAAATTGATGAAAAAATAGCAGGTCATATATACAACGCGATTGGTGATGGCGCATGCTTGCAGATCGGTTATGGCAATACACCATTTGCTGTCACTTCGCTTCTCGCAAAATCTGATCTGAAGGACCTGGGAGTGCACACGGAAATGCTGACTGACAGCATTATGAAACTCTACCAGGCAGGCTTGGTAACAGGAAAAAGAAAACAGGTCGATAAAGGTAAAATGACATATTGCCTTGGAGTCGGTACTAAAAAATTTGTCGATTTCATTTACAGCTGCACTGATGCTCACGCCTGTCCGGTCGATTACACAAATGACCCGTACATCATCGGATTGAACGACAATGTGGTTTCTATAAACGCCTGCCTCGAAATTGATATTACCGGCCAGATAAACTCGGAAACCATGGGGACAAGACAAATTTCAGGTACCGGTGGCCAGCTTGATTTTGTTCTTGGAGCATACCGTTCAAAAAACGGGCAATCAATAATCGCATGTCCCTCTACTTATAAGAAGAAAGACGGAACACTCTGTTCAAGGATAGTACCAACACTCACACCCGGATCAGGAATAACTGACCCGAGGGCAGGTGTGCATAAAGTAGTTACGGAATACGGCATGGTCACTCTCAAAGGCGCAACCATATGGGAAAGAGCAGAAAGAATGATCAGCATTGCACATCCGGACTTCAGGGAGCAACTATTCCAGGAAGCTGAAAAACTTAAATTATGGCGTAAAACCAGTAAAATATAAAAAGCAAGAGAATCTATTAAGGATGTCAATATAGTTGCAATAACAGATTCAAATACCATTAAATCCGGTGACTATATTGACATGTCGCAAAAGTTCTAAAGGAGGATTTTTATGAGCGGCAACTTTACGCAGAAATACAGATTTCTACATGATCAACATGTCCCGGATGTTCCTTTTGAAATAAATCTTGATGATGATAAATGTATCGGATGTGGATTGTGCCTTCAGCAATGCCCATGCCAGACCCTGTCACTGGTGGAACGCACCTATTCGGATAAACAGGAAGCGGCATGCCAGTTCAACTGCCCGTCAGGAGTAGATGTAAGAAAATATATGAAACTGCTTAGCGGCGGCGGAACATACGGGGATGTATGGGATGAAATTACAAAAGTGACACCATTCCCTGCGGTAACCGGTATGGTGTGCCCCCATCCATGCGAAGATGAATGTAACAGGCAATACCGTGATGAGGCTTTAAATATTAATCAGGTAGAACGGTATATCGGTTTATGGGGTATCAATGAAAAAGCATCATTCAGGCAGCCTGAACATAAAAGCGGCAAACGTGTTGCTGTTATTGGATCAGGTCCGTCAGGGATGTCCTGTGCATACCATCTGGCATTGAAAGGGCATGATGTTACAGTGTACGAAGCTGAAGCAGAACCTGGCGGAATGCTTCAATACGCAATCCCCTCTTACAGGCTGCCCGGGGATATAGTAAAGGCCGAAATACAGCGTATTCTTGACCTGGGTGTAACTTTAAAACTGAATACAGTTATTGGTAAAGATATCACCATTGATGAATTGAGAAAAACATTCGATGCTGTCTATATTGCTGCAGGAGCCCGGAAAAGCACAACGCTCGGACCTGAATGGGAAGGGCATAGTAATATTTTTACCGGGCTTGAATTTTTAAAAGCAGCAAGTAAAAAAGAACAGGTCCGGATCGGTAAGGATGTAATCGTTATCGGCGGCGGTAATGTGGCAATGGATGTGGCAAGAACTGCTTTAAGAATGGGGGCTGCGAAGGTTGAAGTCATTGCCCTTGAAGATCTTATTGAAATGCCTGCATACGGGGAGGAAATAAACGAAGCCCTTGAAGAAGGCGTAGTTATACGTAACGGCTGGGGCCCTAACCGCCTGTTAAAAAACGGCTCAGGAGTTGAACTTGAGTTAAAACAATGTATTGGTGTATGCGACGATTACGGAAATTTCAGTCCCAGATACGATGAAAAAAACCTTACAAAAATTAAAGCTGATTCTGTCATACTTGCCATAGGGCAGAAAGTTGATACCGGATTTGCAGACCAGGCTGGTGTAAATATTGAAAGAGGTTTATTCAGTGTTAATAGTGTTACGCTTGAGACATCTGTTAAAAATATCTTTGCCGGTGGTGATGCACAATCAGGTCCTTTAACTGTAACTGCTGCAATCGGTGCAGGCCGCAGGGCGGCACAGTCTATCAATGCCAGTCTTAATGGTGAAGAGTTTATTGTACCTCAAAAAAAGGAAATCTCATTCCGCGATATTCCGCAGTATGGTAAAAAATTAAAAAGAAATTCTTCAGCAAAACCGATGCACACACTTCCTCTGGAGTGGTCGGTAAAACCTGAAAGTTTAAATTTAAAATCTGACCAGGTAGTGAATGAAGCATCCAGGTGCATGGATTGCGGCAGATGTAAATCCGGCTTTACCGGAAGTAAATCAAAGTATTTCCCCAAAGTCTGCCTTGCATGCCAGAACTGTATGGCTATTTGCCCGCACGATGCTCTTGGCTTTCCAAATTATTACAGGGTTGAGAAGGGACGCTTTTCAAACAAAACACTGAGTATACCTGAACCCGGGAAAGGATACCCCAATCCTTTTATGGATGAGACATCACCTGTGTTTAAGGATATTGAGAACAGGTTAACCGAAACTGAAAAGGTAATTTATAAAAGAAGATCAAACCGCGTTTTCACTACGCAGCCAGTTCCTAAAGAGATGGTCCACAGAATTCTGGAGGCAGGAAGATTTGCTCCCTCAGCAGGGAATTCACAGCCATGGAAATTCATTGTTGTGAGGGACAGGACTTTCCTTGATGAAATAAGCAAAGAGTGTGTAAAAATACTGGGAAAAGTTACAAGCATTTACCAGAAAAAAAATCCTTTGGCATCACTTCTGAAAAAAGGCCTGGCATTAGCATATAATGGCAAATTTGACCAGCGTCCCATGGTTGCAATGCAGGCACTTCGCACACCGCAATTCAAAGATGGCGAGATGGATGTATTCTTCGGTACAACCTCAGTCATATTTGTACTCACTCATCATATGGGAATTTCAGAACCTCTGTTCGGAACAGGCATATGCTGTCAGAATATGGCGCTTACCGCACATTCACTTGGACTTGGCACCTGTTATGCCGGATTTGCTGCCGAACCGGTAAACATGAGTAAAAAACTGAAGAAAAAACTCGGAGTTGAATGGCCATACGCTCATGTGGCAACTGCAATAGTAATTGGTTACCCTGCGGTGCAGGTGGACAAAGCTGTTGAAAGAGAATTTCCACCAGTTGAGTGGGTTGAATAACAAGAATAAACTTTTATAAAAAGGAAGGTATAATATGAATGATGTATTCATCATCGGATCAGGTATGCTGCGTTTCAACAAGTACCCAGATGAAACGGTTAAATCAATGGCTGAGAAGGTTATCAATCTTGCGCTTATGGATGCCAACCTTAGAAAAGAGGATATCCAGGCCGGTTTTTTTTCCAATACATTCTGGGGAATGTATGAAAGACAGCATTCCATACGCGGCCAGGTTCTATTCCGTGGAATGGGAATAGATAAGATCCCGGTAACTAATGTTGAGAATGCCTGCGCAGGTGCCTCGACAGCAATTCACATGGCATTGACCGGAATTAAAGCCGGTATGTACGATGTTGCAATTGCAGTGGGATCGGAAAAAATTACCCACCCTGAGAAGGCGGTAGCACTTGGCGCATACGCATCGTGCATGGACATTGGCAATCTTCCGAATCATTTAAAGATGATCGGGGAGTTTAATAAGACTTTGAAAATACAGATTCCTGATGACGGGTCAAAGCCGGGAGAAGGGCGCAGTATATTCATGGACGCGTATGCCATGGGCGCACGCTGGCACATGGATCGCTTTGGATCAACACAGCGCCAGCTTGCTGTAATCTGCTCAAAAAACCACCTGCATGGTTTCCTGAACCCATACTCACAATACCAGGAAAAGATGTCGGTTGAAGAGGTCCTTGCAGATAAACTGGTAGCCTGGCCGCTAACACGGCCGATGTGTGCGCCGATTGGTGATGGCGCAGCAGCAATAATTTTATGTTCTGAAAAATATCTTAAAAAACTCGTAGGAGCACGCGCTGTAAAAATACTGGCATCTGTGCTCGGGCAGGGGTCGAACCGAATGCCTGATGATACACCTGATATTGGTGAAAGACTGGTAAAACAGGCATACGATATCGCAGGGGTTGGGCCGGATGATATAGACCTTGCAGAGCTCCATGATGCTAC
>DAONFG010000086.1:0-5736 GCA_035403465.1 Spirochaetota bacterium
TCCATGTACAACGAACTCAAGCCCGCATGGCTCCTTTCTGAAAACCTTTACACCCTTGTACGCAACGAGATCAAGTACCGTAAGCGCAACAAGGCGCGCCGCGACTCCTTTGAATTCACCATCCTGCGGCCGGAGATTATCAGCATGATGGCAACATCGCGCGCAAGGCTGCAGTCCTCAGCAGGCAAAGATATCTTCACAGACCGTGACATAACCGGAACCGGAAAAAATTTCATAACAGCTCAGGGTGTTAAAACCGGGATCGAAACCTATGACTTCTTCATTAAGTACTATGCACTGCGCATGTACGCAAAAAGGGCAGGCAGGCTCATTGCCGGAGCATCCGCATTAAGCGACAGCCTTATACTTGAAGATGACACGGGAATCAAGTGGTGGCGGCACGCGCGGGGCATACTTGAATCAGAAGGCCTTGCCGCGAATGGTGCAGCCGTGAATTTGGAGCTGTTCATTGACATGACAAGAAAGATTTATTCAAAGACCCTGAATTCGCGGCGCAGGGACTACGAAAGAGGGAGCTCAATCATTGAAGATTACGGGATATATCATGACCTGCCTGAAAATGACCCGGTGATCAGGGACCTGCGCGACAGGACCGAGATTGAAATCAGCCGCGCGGAGCAGATCATAAGTCTGCTTAAATAGCAGGTAAACGGGATCAGACCGGTATATCCTCAACTGATTCTATGACTCCGCAAAGCACATCCCTGCTCCTTCCGGTTAATGCCAGTTCCTCCAGTTTCAGTTTTGCCTCATCAATAAGTTCTTTGTGACGGCTGATCGTGTCATTCATTGCACCGCTGTCAATAATCATCTGCCTTATATACTCAACGTCCTGGTGGCTCTTCTCTGCTTTGAGAAAACATTCAGTGAACTTTGACCTTTCATTCCCTGAAAGGTTAGTCACCGCGTTCTGGACCAGCAGTGTGAACTTCCCTTCTTTAATATCAGAATCATTAGGCTTGCCCGTGTCACCCTCAACCCCGAATACACCCAGCAGGTCATCGCGCACCTGGAAGGCCACACCGAGCGGTATACCAAAATTCTCTATGCGTTTTTTCTCGCGCTCATTGCGTCCGCCCGAAAGCACATACCCCATTATCATCGGGTAGACCATAGTGTAGTATGCTGTCTTCATCAGGCTGATCCTCATGGGTGCATCGCTCTGCGGATCGATCGAAGAGGGCATCGTACAGAGCGAATCAAGTATCTGCCCCCAGGCGGTCATTTCGTAGGTTTTTGAAAAGACCCGGAGGAACCTGTTTTTATACGCGGCCCTTACATCAGCTCCGCTGATCAGCTCGACCGCGCAGCTGAATATAACATCGGCAAGCACAGAAGCAATGTCAGTGCCTATCGCAGGATTAAGTGAAAGATTGCCGTACATGTCATTCATAAGTATATGGAGCGACTTCTTTCCGCGCCTCAGTTCCGACCTGTCTATGATGTCGTCCTGGACAAGTAAAAATGAATGCATAAGCTCAACAGCCGTTGCCAGGTTTATTATTCCAGCCCTGCCGCCGAATCCCCTCTTATACCCGTTGAATGAGTTGATCAGGAGCAGGGGCCTTATCCTTTTACCATCGCGCAGGCAGAACTCGGAAATAGCGGCGTACATCTCTTCCATGAACATCGCGTCGGAAGCAGCAATCTTCTGTTCAAAAAGGCCCGTAATAAGACCATCGATCTGCGGAACGTACTCCGCCGAAAAGTGCCTGAAAATATCCCTGCTGTTGTGCTCCCTCTTTGTCATCCGGAATACGCCCCCTGTATGCAAGCTATAATCCGTACTATCCGGATAAAGTCGGCTTTTGTAAACCAACATTTGCAGGCTGACAAAATTTTATGCGTCAAAAGAATTCGCTGTTTTATAGCGGTTTACGATTGAATTAATATTCATAACGTCTCTGCGAGGCATGAAATGCCGTGGCAGCCTGTTTTCGGAAATACCCATTATATTATATTCAATACATTCCTGCCTGAACAGATTGCTTCACTCCGTTCGCAATGACAAATTCTATACTAAACGTTAAATGCTATAATTATCATCCGCGATCCCTGCCGGATCACTGCTTTCAATCAGATGAAAAAATAAATATTGACACGGGCTCGCCCCGGTTTTTAAATCCACAAACAGGCTGTACTGTACTGAAAGTAAAATATAAATAAAGTAAATGGTGAAAACCAATGCTCGCAAAAAGAATCATCCCATGCCTTGACGTCAAGGACGGCCGTGTAGTCAAAGGTGTAAACTTCGTCAACCTGCGCGACGCCGGGGACCCTGTTGAAAACGGCAGATTCTACGACAGCGAAGGGGCGGACGAGCTCTGCTTCCTGGACATCACAGCTTCATCGGACAGGCGTGAGATCATACTCGACATGGTAAAAAAGGTCGCCGAAACAGTCCACATTCCTTTCACAGTCGGAGGGGGCATCCGCACGGTTGAGGATGTGCGGCTCATCCTTGAAAACGGGGCTGACAAGGTATCGATCAACACTGCTGCAGTACTTGAACCTGAAATAATCACCCGCTCTGCCGAAAAATTCGGATCGCAGTGTATACTGGTGGCAATAGACGCGCGAAAAAACAATAAAGGCGGATGGACAGTATTCCTTCACGGCGGCAGGACAGCGACTGAGCTTGACGCCGTAGAGTGGGCTGTCAGGGCGCGCGACTTGGGCGCGGGGGAAATACTGCTTACAAGCATGGACAAAGACGGTACAAAAGACGGCTATGATATTGAACTGACAAGGAACATATCTGAAGCAGTGGATATTCCGGTTATCGCTTCGGGCGGCGCAGGTACAATAGATCATTTATATGACGGCATAGTTAAGGGGAAAGCTGACGCAGTCCTGGCCGCATCAATCTTTCACTTCAGGGAGATCAGCATCAGGCAGGTGAAGGATGAACTGCGGAAACGCGGACTCCCGGTGCGCCCGGTATGATCACATACCGAAAACAAAAAACAGAACAACACCCACAAGGGCAAGAAACACAAACGCAAGGACTGCAAGTGTGATACCACTCACAGATTTTTCATCATCCTTGCCGCCATCGGCAGACAGGTAGTGTGCAGGATCCATCGCGATCTTGATCAGCGGCTCCTCTTCAATTATCTTTACATAAATCCCCTTAGCCACAATTGCGTATATGGTATAGTACCCCTCAAGCTTGATGCTGACAACCCTTCCGGGAATCGGCCTGATCCCCTTATCACTATCGTACGCATTAAAGGCTTTTGCAACATCTATAGTCCTGGGATTTTTATCAACCAGGCTGATCATAATCCTGTCGCCTGCAGTCACCCTGGAAATTTCCTTCCCCTTAAGTGGAGAGAGTATGAGTGCGCCATTAAGTATAAGCTTAACATCTTTCCCTGCAAGGGCGTCTTCATTTTTTTCAATCTCAACTTCAGCAGTCTGATCCTTACCCTGGCCCTTTGTGAATTCATCAGGCTGTATCTTTGCCGAGGTAAATGAATGGAGCTCCATTGCCAGTGAAGATATCTGTTCATAATCAGCTTTGAGTTCCATGTTCTGCAGCCCGGCCACGCTAGAGATGAACCTCTGCATATATCGGTTGATTGCTATCCCGTTATCCTGTTCGAGGAGTTTTGAAAGATTGGATACCTCCTGGAGCGTCAGTGCCTTGATCAGGCCGTCCCTTATCTGGTTGGAAAAAACCTCATCATGCTCACCTTTTTTAGCCGTTTCAACGAGTATCTTTTCGAATGTTCTCCAGTCTTTTGTTGTTTTAACATCCACAAGGTCAAATGAACGCGTTACAATAATATATCCGCTTACAGCTTTAAGATAAGCAGTGTTAATAAAAACAATGAATCCCCCGTAGACGCTTGAAGACGAGAAAATGCATTTGATCACATACAGATCAGTGTATCCCCCGGTGACCATTTTTTTTGCTTTATCCTGGTCACCCATGGTGTAATAAAGAGCAATCTGATGTTTCCTGGACTGCTCTGAAAAGTTACTCGCTGCTGTCTCCAGATCATTCGGCATACAAAGGATCTCCCGGTTTCATATTGAGCCTCTCAGAAATCATTGACCTGAGAGCTTCTTTTTGATAATACATTCTTTATTCTTTCCAGTATGATTCTCCTGTTCACCGGTTTGAGTATAAAATCCTTCGCACCCATGGTTATTAAATCCTGCATCACACCTTTTGTTGTATCTTCTGCTATAAAAACCACTACCGGCATATTACCTTTCTGTTTCAGTTCGTAAAGCATTGCGTAACCGTCAAGGACCGGCATATCAAGTTCTGTAGTTATAAGATCCAGCTTAACTTTCAGCTTGGCAATCTTGTCCAGGGCCTCCTTACCGTTTACCGCTGTATCAACAATTGTATATCTCTCGGATTCAAGGATCTGAACTATCTGTTTTCTGTGGAATTCCTTTCCATCGACAACCATTACCTTATAAGACATGCCGCTCGGCATCAGGCCGTCGGGCAATTTAGTATTCAGATTTGGAAATTCTGCCTTGCTTTTCATCGGATTTACTCCGCCGTGATTATCATAATTTAACGCTTATCTGCCTGAATTTTCGGCTTCTGACAGAATGATAAGCCATATTAATCCGGAGCAACAGTTCACCAACACTGCCTCCTGAAGCTTCAAAGCCGGAAATATAGTCAAAATCATTATAGTAAAAATATCATACTACTGTCAACATGAAATTATCGCCGCACCACGGTTGACTTCCGCTTAAAAAAAAGTGCCTCTGCGCTCTATTTTTTACGGAAAAGTGAAAGACAGAACTGACCGACACCTTCACAATATATAAAAAATTATGAGCATTAAAAAAATTATTGCTATAATAGTTACTAACATATAAAATACGTACTAACATCAGTCAGCAGCATATTGCCGGTATTCACGTTATTCATGATCAGGTAGAAATCCCGCAGTGGAACACCCGTTATGCCGGACAGTCTGTTAAAATCAAATACAAAACCGGTTATACCCGGATAAAACGGCAGCCAGGACTATAGGAGCCCTAACTTGAGCGCAATAGAATCAAAAGGATTTTTTATAAAACCCCCAGATTATATAAGAGCCATTACAACCGGCGAAGACTTCTTTATCCAGTTTCAGAAATTTTCACCCGAAGTGGACGCACTAATAATTAAAATCATTCACAGGTTCCTTGAACAATACGACCTGCTTTTTTACAAGAATACGGTCATAGCCATAACCAGGGAGCTGATCAACAACGGTGTCAAGGCGAACCTGAAACGTCTCTACTTCGAGATGAAAGGCTTTAATATAAATGACAAGTCCGGATACAGGACAGGTATGGAAAACTTCAAGGATTATGTTTTCCAGAATGATGACAATGACGTCACAAGAACAATAGAAGGTTCAAAATATGTCGTAAGGGTGAATTTTGCAAAAAAGAACGACAAACTGCATATAACAGTAATTAATAACAACCCGATACTGGAACCAGAACTGAATAAAATCAAGGCCAGGATCAATAAGGCGTACACGTACACTGATATGTCTGAAGCTTTCATGGATGTGCTTGATGATTCAGAGGGTGCCGGCCTTGGACTTATCATGACGCTTATGCTTTTAAAAAATTCAGGCTTTCCAAGGGACTCATTCAATATAAGCAAAACCGAAAAGCTGACATCTATAACACTGACGTTGCCTTCAAACCTGAGCACGCCGGAGATGCAGAGCAGGATTACAG
>DAONFG010000087.1:0-5576 GCA_035403465.1 Spirochaetota bacterium
TTTTTACCAGCTATTTCAAAAATAAAATATTGGAGGATGTTTTCGATGAAAAAGGTATCACTTCTTATTGCGCTCCTGTTTGCCCTTGCATTCGCATCATGCGACAGTACATCAGGGGATTCAGCTGCTCCCATGACTGATAATCAGAAAGCAGCAGCGGCTCTTAAACTTATGAGCGATGGTCTTCAGAATGCCACGGCAAATGCAGTAACAACCAAGGCAGGCAGTGCTTTACCGGAGCTTGATTTAAGCAAACTATCAGGTGAAGTTTACAACCAGGGTGGCATGATAATTGATGCTGAACCGGTGATTGAACTTCCCACGCTCACGAATCTCGGTTTTGTTGCAGGGGTTAAGCTTACTTTTACATTGGCTAATTATGCGCTCAAAGTTACCGATCCTGCAACAAATAAAGTGACTGATCTTGGCACGGTATCAGGAGTGCTGGAAGTAGTTCTTGGATTCGAACAGGAGATATTAAGCAGCAACATAGTTGTAATTGCCAACACCCCTGAGGATAATCAGCTTGTATTTAAAGGCGGCCAGATTGACGGAACTAAAATCGGATTTAAGAATCTGAAAATATCAATAGACGCGTCCTCTATCACTGGAGGAATCAGCCTGGGAGGCAGTCCCGTTGCAGTTGATGGTTCAGTTATCGTCAATGATACACAGGTTTACGTGAATTCAGAAGTCCTCTCACTGCTCATGGGTATGATCTGATAAATTGATTTAAAGAAGAATTATACATTATCTGTTAAAGAAAAAGGATGCCGTCGCGGCATCCTTTTTTATATTCACCGGGCATTCACCCTCTCTGTGAAAAATCCGGCCGGGCTTATCCCGCGGAATTTACAGTATCCCCGGATAAAATAAAATAAAAAATTATTGACTTTTTTTTCTCATTGTTGCCTCCTGCTCAGGTTGCTTCTGAACCCTCAGTACAGCCTTTGGACTTTATAGCCGGCCACAGACCCTGTCCAAACATAACAAACCGGAGGTTGTATCAAATGAAAAAGGTTATACTCGGTATTAATTTACTTCTTGCCCTGCTTTATATAGGATCATGTGACAGCCCAAAAGATGAATCGGCCGACAGGCAGAAGGCAGCACAGGCCCTGAAGGTTGTCAATGACAGCATGTCAGAGTTCAGCGTTCCCCTTATAACTGACTTCAGTAAATCAGATGGTACCATGTTTGTACCTGACCTGGGGCGCCTCTCGGGAACTATCGAGAATGATGAAAAAACTCTCAGTATTACGTACGGTAATATTGTTGAAGGAGCACAGCCCGGCATAATGATGACCGCTGCTTTAACCGGTTACAGGGTTGACCTTAAAGACGGTGCAGAAAGGTCTGTTACCGGAACAATTGAATTTTTTGTTACTTTTGAGCTGCCCGGCAACATTATAGTTGTTGCCAACACACCTGAAGATCAGCCGCTGCAGTTTACAGGCGGAGAACTTGACGGCAAGCTTGCAGGATTCAGGGATGTGAAGGTGAGCTTTGAGGTATCCTCAGACTCATCATCAGATAATGGTATAAGAACCGGTATGCCGGTTTCAGTATCGGGCACTCTTTACCTGAACGGTCTCCCTGTTCACCTGGATTCAGAGATCCTCGATCTTATGATTGCCATGATGTAGAACTGTAAATAATTTTACTGTGATTAAAGGGATGCTCCGCAAGGGCATCCTTTCTGTTTTCAGGTGACATTGTAAAGGATTTGCCACAGAGGCACAGAGGGCACAGAGAGAGGATTAAAGAATGTTCTCGCAAAGACGCAGAGGGAGAAAGTTTGTCATTCCCGCGAATGCGGGAATCCATTTGCTGCACATTGTACGGGCTGAAGCCTGAAGTATTCAGGTCTCTCGCAAAGACGCAAAGGCGCGAAGGGAGGAAAAGAACGCAGGCAGCAGTGGAAAAACTTTAAACTTGAACAGGGACAGGCCTACCGGTGATAGTCCCCTGAAGCTTCAGGCTGATAGGTTATATCTTCAATGGAAAAATACTGGTTGGCCCCGTAGCTTCCTTTTACTACTGTACCTGTGCTGCTGCCGATTATCCGGGAGCCCAGGTCGGAAAAGATTGATATCTTATTTTTCTTGGGATCGGCATCTTTGGGCAGTACCAGGTAAAATTCCTCTTTTATCCCTGTGCCCAGGTTGCGCAGGATGAATTTTGAGTTGATGGTTACTATGTTGGATTTGATTTTTTTCTGGTCAACGGGCCTGGTGCGGGAAATCTGTTCAAGGAGCAGGTTTACAATCTCTTTTTCGTTCGGGTCTTTTACAGTGTAGTCTGCAGAGATGCTGCTGATCCGCTCGCAATCAAATTTTGTAAAAACCCTGCTGCTATGCATGTGTATTTCCCCCGGAATTTCCTGAGATTGTACTGATATCTTTATGACTATTGCAAAAATGATCCTTATAATCGTATTGATGCGCCCTGCCTGCAAATACAGCAGGAAATACTGTAACGTGACTATTATACATATTTACGTTTTGTCAATTTATTATTGATAAAAAACGACAATTTTTTAGCATGTGACAGTTTTTGTTCTTGAAAAAAGAGTTTTTATGAAATTTAATCACTGCTTTTCGTTTTTATACCTGCCGCCGTCAAGGTAGAGCCTGATCTTTTCGTTTATTGAATCCGGAATCTTAACCCCGAGCGATTTTATCCGTGTCAGGTATTTGTCGAATGAAGTTGAGTGGCTGGTAGTGGTCATGAATATCTGTAAAAAAGACCTGGCCGAACCCTCGATCTCCTTCCTGAACTCTGTGTTCCTGTTGAGCAGGTCCTCGACAGGGGCTATGACCCTGTAGTTTACAGGCCTGCACACAGCCCTGTGCAGGACAAACATCTGTGTCACTTCACATTCGTAATTCTCCTCCCTGATGCTCTTTTCAACAACATCAAGATTGATCACGTCAAGTACCTGGTACTTGTACCTGTCCTTCATGTACCTGCCCAGTAGTTCTATCGCCTTAAGGTAGTTGCCGCTCAGTGAACAGTCATTGGTGCAGTCGTTTTTGAGGTGCATGTAAATAATAATGTCAATGTCTGAACTTGAACTTGAGAGTCCCATGTTGAGCGAACCTGCCACGTCAAATGCAATATCTCCGACCTCTTCTGTGATTTTTTCCAGGATTGTTTCAAGCTCGAGCATGCGGTTTTCCGATTCAGGAGTCTGGTACTGCCTGAAAAAGCTGCGTATCTCCTTGAAGAGTTCAATTTCGGGGATGTGGGAATACTTTTCTGCGGTTATGTCAAAGTTCTTCCCGTTCTTCAGCGCCGTATACCGTTCAGTATCAGCTATCTCCTCTGTATATGAATTATCAGTGTGTATGTAGTCAGCAAGGGAGAATATATTCGAGTTTACGAATTTTTTGAAGTGCACCTTTCTGATCTCACTGTTTTCCATGATAATTTCATGAAAGAAGCCGCCCTCTGCAACTTCACCCTTTGCAGTTGTGACCTCGCCGAAGTTAGATGGGTTAAGGAATACAGTGTTCTCGGAGAAGGTAAATCCCCAGTCATCGTGTATGTGCCCTGTAAGGCATAGCCTTACATTGCTGCTGTCGCAGTATGTGCGAAGGGCAGGCGACCCGGAGGGACCTTTCCATGTAATGCGGTCGTGTATGCCGTGCGCCGGCTGGTGTGTCACAATGATGTGGGGCTTGACAGCCTTGAAGAATGAAAACATTTCGTTGTTCCTGTCCGGGATGCTGATCCCCGCGCGGTAGTCCACGATGTATCTCTCGGGGATCCCGGCGGACCATATGTCTGCTCCGCCGTAACCTGCCACGCGCATGCCTTCAATTTCATGCCACTGCATGTGCAGGTCCCGTTCATGCAGTGCGGTATAGCGCAGGTTCATGTCGTAGTTCCCCGGGAGGACAAAAATTTCCGAGTTGTTTTTAATTGAGAGGATGTTCTCGAGCACCTTGTACTTCTGCTGCATGACGCGCCTTGCGCGTATCGTGTACTGCTGGTATCCGTATGCCTTTGTCTGCACCCCGGGGTCGGTGGTTGGATCATCTATAAGTTCATCAACAAAATCCTCCAGGAGCATACCGGTCTTTTCATTTTTTCTGCGAAGGGCGTTAAAGTATGTCTGGAGCTCGTGGTAGTTTATGGCTGTATCGATATTGTAAAAAGGGATGTCTATAAGGTCGCCTGCGATTATATAGACATCAGCTACTGTTTCAAGGAGCAGTTCGTATATCCGGTTAAACGACCCGTGTACGTCTGTAAGGTAGATTATCTTCATTAAACAAGTTTCTTCATTTATTTATTCAGTTCCATGAATCCTTGAAGTTTTTGTTATGAGGTTAATATAAGCAGAATTAAACTTATTGACAATACACTTTTTTTTGCTTATATTTTTTATAACTCGACACTATATAAAACCGGTAGAAATTATTCAATTCCGGTGATTATCATTGCAGCGGGATATTACAATAGCTGACTGCTATAGTGTAAAAGTAAACATATAAACACAAAACTTATGGGGATTATGCGACATGCCTTCCGTTGCGCCTGATGTTAAAAAAACAATACTCCTTGTTGAGGATGAATTCCTCATTGCCATGATGGAATCAAGGGACCTTGAAACCGAGGGTTATAATGTGATCCATGCAGCGGGCGGGCAGGAAGCGGTCGATCTTGTCAGGGAACAGGGCACCGGCATCAATCTTGTGCTCATGGATATTGACCTGGGGGAGGGAATGGACGGCACAGAGGCCGCGCGGCAGATCCTTGATCTGCGTGAGATCCCGGTTATCTTCCTCTCGTCCCATACTGAAAATGAAGTTGTAAACAAAACCGAAGAGATAACATCATACGGCTACGTTGTAAAGAATACAGGAGCGACTGTACTTGCCGCTTCAATAAGGATGGCCTTCAGACTCTTCGAAGCCAACAGGAAAATTTCATTAAAAAATAACGAGATACTCCAGGCCAGCGCAAAGCTGATGGAGCTTAACGACGAGCTTCTGCAGTCAAGGAACAGTATTGCGGAGAGCGAGGAGAGGTACAGGTATCTATACGAGTCATTCATCGATGTATATTACAGGGTTGATACATCAAATATTATAACCGAATTATCCCCCTCGGTAGAGGATTTATCCGGGTGGAAACCTGAAGAGATTATCGGAAGGCCTGTTGATGAAATATATTCCAACCCGGCAGACCGGGAAGTTTTTCTCAGGCGAATTGCGGAAGAGGGTAAGGTCAACGGCTTCGAGGCACTCTTCAAGAAAAAAGACGGATCCGTGCTGCCCATGTCTATCCATGCCCGGGTGATCTTTGACCGTGACGGCAGGTACGCAGGTATAGAGGGTTCACTCCGGGATATAAGCGGGAAAAAACATGCAGAGGAGATGCTGCATAAAACTATTGAGCAGTACAGGATACTCATAGATAATTCAGTCGACATGATCTGGACACTGGATGCGGCAGGGAGGCTGACTTATGCTTCACCTGCGTGGGAGAAGGTGCTGGGTTATACTGTTGAATACTCTGCAGGCAAGGATTTCAGGATGTTTATCCACCCGGATGATGTAGCCTGG
>DAONFG010000088.1:0-5242 GCA_035403465.1 Spirochaetota bacterium
CAGCAACAGTATCATTTTCATTTATTACAGGGATAACATCCATATTGATCAGGGCATTCAGTGTATTGCGCGCATTCAGGAAACGTGTCCTGTGACGCATATCATCCTCAGTGAGAAGTACCTGGCCTACGCTGCAGCCGTATAACGAGAAACAGGACTTATACTCGTTCATTAGAACAGCCTGTCCCACTGCAGCAAGCGCCTGTTTTTCGGGTATGGCAAGATTAGTCCTCTTCATCCCCAGAATCCCTGCACCTGCTGATATTGCGCCCGAGGTGACAATGACAACCTCATAACCCGACTTCCTGATTGATGAAATCTGCCTGGCAAATCCTTCAATTTTGGCAGCAGATATCCTGTCATCATCGGTAATCGACGAGGTCCCTATCTTCACAACAACACGTTTTATTTTTTTAAAAAGTTCAGTCCTCTCCATCCGGTTTCTCCATCAACTCCCTTATCTCTTTATAAAGAACGCTGATCTTGTCGTCAAGAATTACTGATATGGGGATCACCTTTTCGTTGAACAGTGCCTTTTTCTCTTCAAGCTCTTCTGCCGAAACAAGGTCGATCTTTGACAGGAGTATCCTGCTCTCCCTGTTCAGAAGGTCCTCATTGTACGTGGCCAGTTCATTTTTAAGCAGTTCAAGGGTATACTTGAGGTCATCCCCCGAAACATCGATTATATAGAATATGCACCTGACACGCTCAATATGCTGAAGAAATGACAATCCCAGGCCATGCCCCATATGTGCGCCTTCAATAATTCCGGGGATGTCGGCAATTTTGTACACAATTCCGTCATCATACTGGATTACGCCAAGGTTCGGAGTCAATGTTGTAAAAGGATAATCTCCGATCTTCGGGTTGGCATTGGTAATGGCGGCCAGAAGTGTGGACTTGCCGGCGTTAGGCAGACCTACCAGTCCTATGTCGGCAATGAGTTTCAGGTTAAGTTTAACATCAAGTTCATCACCCGGCATACCGTCCTGTGCAAATCGGGGAGTCTGGTGAGTTGAAGTCTTGAAAAAAGCGTTCCCCTTTCCGCCTATGCCCCCTGTTGCAATCTTGAAGGGCTTATCCTCTTCGATCATATCTGCAATAATCTCGCCTGTCTCATCATTGTAAATAACGGTTCCAGGGGGAACCTTGATTGTCAGGTCTTCGCCATCATTGCCATACCTGTTTCGCCCCATCCCGTACTGCCCGTTATCGGCACTATAGACTTTGCCCGGGAAAAAATGCGAAAGGTTATAATATCTTCTGTCGGCAACAACATAGACATCGCCCCCCTTGCCGCCGTCACCGCCATCGGGCCCGCCTTTTGGGACATACTTCTCTCTTCTAAAGGAGACACTCCCCGGGCCGCCATGACCTGCCTTTATCCGTATATTTATTACATCTGTAAATTTTGCCACTTTATTTAACTCCTGAAAAAACAAATCGCGTATGTATCCATACGCGATCGGTCGAACATTATGCTGATCCGGTAAAGATCAGACTGCTGGGTAAACAGAAACCTTTTTCCTGGTTTTATCAAACCTTTCGAATGTAACAACACCGTCAATTTTTGCAAAAAGGGTATCATCACTGCCTTTTCCGACATTTTTACCAGGGTGAATTTTTGTTCCCCTCTGCCTGACTATAATAGTTCCACCGCTTACCTTTTCGCCGCCAAAACGTTTAACTCCAAGTCTCTGGGCATTGGATTCCCTTCCGTTTCTTGATGAGCCGGCGCCCTTCTTATGTGCCATAACACAACTCCTTAACAAACATCATTTTCAATTTTTACTCTTCCCGGATATTCCCTCTGTATTTCAAGAATTCCTATCAGGAATGATTCAATCAGCAATTTAAGCTTAATCTCCTCAACTGCATCCTTTACCGGTTTTACAGTTGAAGTTAAAAGTCCATTTTCAATTTTTACCGTTTGCTCAACTTTAAGCAGCCGGTTAATGCTCAGCACCAGGGTCTGTGATAGCGCCGAAACCGCAGCACACACAACATCTTTTCCCTTTACATCGCTTCCGGCATGGCCCGATATATGAATACTAACAGGTAATTCAGCCGGAAAGTGTAATCCGTTTTCAACAGCAATGTTGCCTAGCCGGATTACTATCAAACAATCATTAACCCACAACTACTTCATTTATCTTGAGCTGTGAATACTGCGCCCTGTGTCCAATTGTCCTGGTATAGTTTTTGCGTCTCTTAAACTTGATTCCAAAAACCTTGTTTCCCTTTACTTCACCAAGAACCTCGGCCTTTACCTTGACGTTCTGCAGATAGGGCTGACCGATTTTAACTTCACCGTCATTTGAATAAAGGATTACTTTATCAAGAACAAGGTTTTTCTCTGCAGTCTTTAATCTATCAACATTTACAATCGCATCTTTTTCAAGCTTGTACTGTTTTCCGGAAATTTCTACTATAGCGTACATTTAATTTACCTTTGAATGCTTATTATAAAAAACAAAAGAGGGTATAACCTCTTATTGGGCCCACAAGGAATCGAACCTTGGACCTACTGATTATGAGTCAGCCGCTCTAACCGACTGAGCTATGGGCCCTGCAAGAATGCATTAGCCATATAGCATATAGAGCTTCTTTGTGTCAAGAAAATATTAAAAAATAATGTGACATAAAAAACGGGAAGAATGCGCTGCTACATGATTACTTCTGTTTCGAATGGATCATCAGAACCATTAAACAGATTCTTTTTATTTATTTCTTCAGCATCGCTGTATGCCTCGATGATACCGACAAAATGAACAATGAGTGTAATAAAAAAGACAAATCCTGTAAGAAGCAGGTAGTTCCTGTGCTCCACCGACCCGACATCTGCGAGCATTGTCTTTATAAAAAAGAAGCCTGCCGCAGTGTAGCCCGCACCGGCAGCAAAGCAGAATGCAATGCCCTTGGTGTCATTGCCCAGGTAAAAATGTCCCCCGCCGGGCATTACAACAGAAAGCAGGCATACAAGCCGCGGATTTATCTCTTTAACTTTTTTGGTACCGCCTTCACCGGATTTTTCTTCCGCAGTACCCTTTTTATTATCCTTTTCAGGTTTTACTGTTTTTTTATTCTTATCATCCTTTTTAAGGACGGAATCATCAGCCACTTTCCCTTTATTAATAATATCCGTTTCTTTATCGGATTTGATTTCGCCCAGGGTAATTGCCGAAAGTGATGGTAAAGCATACATGCTTGAAAAGAAAATTGAAAGTACAAGCAGGGTCATTGTTTTCTTCATAATCGCCGGAATCCATTATCAATTTTTGCAGGATCTTTACCGCTACATGATACCGGTAAATACCCCATCTGAGACGAGTATCTTTATAAAAAAGAAACCCTGTTTTTCCCGTCATTTTTTGACGAGTATAGAGCCCTGTCAGCCCTTTCAATAAAGTCCTGCCTGCTCTTATCAATCAATGAATCATACTGTGTAACACCGATTGATATTGTTACTTGAAGCAGCTTGTCATTAAACGATATGGAAAGACCCTCTATTGCAGACCTTATCCTTTCTGCCACGATAATTGCTTCGTTAATATCGGTCCTGGGCAGAATAATTGCGAATTCCTCCCCACCGTACCTTGCCGCAATGTCAATAAGCCTTACACTATCCCTGAACACTGACGCAACAGACCTGAGAACCTCGTCACCCGCGAGGTGCCCGTATGTATCATTAAATTTTTTGAAACTGTCAATGTCCGCGATAATAAGAGACAGGGGCCTGTCATATTTATGTGCCCTCTTCATCTCTTCAACAAGTATGGTCTGGAAATAATGATGGATCTTGAGCCTTGTCATCATGTCAGTTGTTGCCATCTCATAAAGCCTGGCATTATTGATTGCAATCCCGGCAAGGGATGCAATGTTCATTATATATTCTATTTCACTCTCGGAAAAGGCGCCGCTGTTGATCCTGTCGCCAAGAACTATGATTCCATTAATCTCACCCTTGCTCTGCAGCGGCACAATAAGGTCAGGCTTAAGAGCCTTGATCACGTCAAGTTCGGGAACATTAATCATACCTATTATCTCGTGGTATGTAAAGCTCCTGTAATGAGTTTCAAGGAACCTGATCAGTTCTGAATTTATGTTAAATGAATAGTCTATTATATGGTCAAGTTCAAAGCCCTTGTAATTCCGGTGAAGAGAGAATTTATCGCCGCCTATTGATTTCATAAGGAAAATACCTGCATTAAGCAGCTGCAGCTGCCCCATGCATGTCAGGAGTATGGAATCTATAAGAATGTTATAATCAAGAGTAGAATTCAGTCCCTTGCTTATCTCTATCAGCTGGCGCAGGTCATAAATTTTCCTTTCATACTGTTCTATGAGCGGAGGAAATTTAACATCTACTTCAAATTTATCATAGGAATCCATCTTTTAATTAATCCCCTAAACTGAATTATACCTTACTATCCAGGCTCCCTGCGCTCACAGGCAATCCTCAGTATTGGTAAACAACTGTTTATCTACAATATACTTCATTTACGAAGTTTTGAACAATTTTTAAACCGTTATTATGGCTTTTTTCAGGGTGGAACTGGGATGCGAAAATATTCCCCTTTCCCACTATACATGGGAACCTGACGCCGTAATCTGCCGAAGCTATCTCCCACGAAGGATCATCGAGTACCGGGTGGTATGAATGGATAAAATAGAAATAACTACCATCCTGGACACCTTTAAGGAAAACAGACTCACTTGTGAAAGATACACAGTTCCAGCCCATATGCGGCACCTTGAGATCCGTCTCAGGAAACCTTACCACTCTGCCCGGAATAATATCAAGCCCTTTTGAAAACCCGAACTCCTCGCTGCTTGAAAAAAGCAGCTGGTATCCCAGGCATATCCCCATAAAATAACCACCCGAGCTGATATACTGCTTTAACGGGGAGATCCAGCCCGATTTTGTCAGGTTATCCATTGCCATTGCAAAGGCACCGTCTCCCGGAAGAATCACCCCTTTTGCATTTTCAAGCGACTCGGGATCGCTAGAAACAATGACTTTATCCGTGTACAATTCAAAGGCCTTAGTGACAGACCTGAGGTTGCCCATACCATAATCTATTACTACTATCATCAGATGCTCCCTTTTGTTGAAGGAACTGCTCCTCCAAGTGAAGCATCTATGGAAAAGGCTGAATGCAGAGCCACACCGAGAGACTTGAATATGGCCTCATGTATGTGGTGCCTGTTGTCGCCGCTTTTGAGTTCAACATGGAGGTTG
>DAONFG010000089.1:0-4962 GCA_035403465.1 Spirochaetota bacterium
ACCGCCGTGAAGCAGAGGATGAGTTTTTAAATCAGAACAGTTTTAAACTGAACCAGGTTAACTACGCCGCGCAGGGAGACAAGAAGGCATTTGTACTCTCGCATGGCAGAAATATAATGATTCTAAAAGTTGTCGGTTTTGCAGAAGCGATTGTAGACTATTACAAAATAAGAGAACTGAAAGCTCATACATGGATTGCACATCAGCGCTTCCCCACCAAAGGCCGTGTATGGCATCCGGCGGGAGCGCATCCTTTTACCGGTATAAATATGGCTCTTGTTCATAATGGGGACTTTGCGAATTACCATTCTGTAACAGAACATCTGCTGCAGAGAAACATATATCCCCAGTTCCTTACTGACACTGAAGTGTCAGCTTTGCTCTTCGATTTGATGAACAGAACTTATCACTATTCTCTTGAACATATCATTGAGGCCATGGCTCCCACTTCGGAATTGGACTTCGACAGGCTCCCTGAAGAGAAAAAGAAATTATACCGTGCGATTCAGGCAACTCATATACACGGTTCTCCTGACGGTCCGTGGTTTTTTATTATAACTCGGAATGTTCCTGAAAAGAAACAGTTTCAGCTTCTTGGAATTACTGATACAGCAATGCTCAGACCGCAGGTTTTTGCTTTCTGCGATGGTGAAGTGCAGGTGGGTCTTATAGGTTCAGAGAAACAGGCGATCGACGCTACACTGGTCAGTCTTTCAAAGGATGATCCTCGAATATGCCCTGTTGCTGAAAAATACTGGAATGCAAGGGGAGGGAGCCACACTGACGGAGGAGCGTTTATATTCAACATCTCCGAAGTTTCCGGAAGAATGAGGATCAGCTGTACAGATAAATTCGGGAAGCGGGTCAATCTTCCAGTTGATGGTGAAGCCTGCGATTTCACATCAGAAATATATCTTACTAATAAATTAAGCAATGAAATTGAGAATAATATAAAACAGTTTTGCGGTAAAGATCCGGCATCTCTATACGATTATATCCGGAAAAACCTGCCGCAATGGAGTTATGATGTCTTCCGCGCAGTACTTCGGATGATAACAGAAAATGCGCATGATACGGCTGGTATAAGTACAGCAATCGGTGCTTTTACCATGCTGAATGACATGAAATTTCCTGTAGGAACAAAAAAAAGGAGTCACATTATTCATCTTGTAAGGACTGAACTGACCAGGCTTTTTAAATCCATTCCATATCTTAATGACAGCAACAGCAGCAGTTTAAATGCCTACAGGCTGATCGATCTGGAATCCCGGGAAACTCTCCGAGCTCCGGCGCAGAATGAGTCGGTGCTTGTTATTAATGCATATAACTTTCCTGCGGAAGGGGTCAAAAGTGACGCATCTCTGCTTATGGATGCATATATGAAAGGATGGAAACGATTTATCTCTTTCGGCTGTACAGGTCAGAGATATATTGGAAACGGCCTCGGACCGGATACTGATGATGTTGTTATAGATGTTTATGACAGCTGCGGAGATTATCTCGCGTCAGGTATTGACGGCATGACTATAACTGTTCACAACAACGCGCAGGATCAGCTCGGGCAGATAATCAAACGTGGTAAACTGGTCATATACGGAGATGTAGGACAGACTTTTCTTTACGGAGCGAAGGGCGGTGATATATATGTTATGGGTAACGCGGCGGGGCGTCCTCTCATCAACTCTGTCGGAAGGCCGAGAGTCATAATAAACGGGACCTGTCTCGATTTTCTTGGAGAATCATTTATGGCTGGAGATCCTCATCATAACGGCGGATTTGTTGTATTAAACGGGACTAAATTTGATGATGAAGGAAATGTAACACTTCTGGATGAGCCATATCCCGGAAGCAATATCTTTTCTCTTGCGTCAGGAGGAGCAGTTTATATTCGTGATCCTCATAAGACTCTGGTGCACCAGCAGCTCAACGGCGGTGTTATTGAGCCGATAAACAGGAAAGACTGGGAGCTCATACTTCCTTATCTGGAGGAGAACCACCGGCTGTTCAATATTAAGATAGATGATCTTCTCTTGGTTAATGGAGTGGTGAAGAATCCGTTAAAAGTATATAGAAAAGTTATACCGGTTTCAATGGCCGGGAAAGACGATGCCGGTGCTGAGGATATTTATGATGATGAATTTGAGGAAGAGGACGTTATGTATAAGAAAGAACCGGTTACTGCAGGGTGAGAATTTATACCGCAGGATTAGTAATCCGGACATATGAATTATATCGTTTAAAGAATCAGTGGAGAATATTATGACCATAACGATAAAGAGTAAAATTGCAGGGGTTAGTTTACTGGAACAGGTGAAAACTGATTCCGGCGTAAATATAAATCTCTGCCTTCAGTGCAGGAGATGTTCCAACGGTTGCCCGGCGGCTGAATTTACAGGGTCTTCTCCTTCTGAAATTATAAGAAAACTTCAGCTTGGTGCCGGTAAAGAGATATTGAATGATGAATTCATCTGGGTGTGTGCTTCCTGCGAAACATGTTTTTCACGATGCCCTATGAAGATCAATATGGCCGGAGTTGTTGATTCTCTCAGAATTAAAGCTGCTGAAGATAAGGCGAAGACTCCGTCAGGTAATATGCCGCTGATAAACAGGCTGCTGCTCGGAACAATGAAATCATTCGGCAGGACTTATGATCTCGGCGCAATGGTTCTTTATAAGGCCGGTACATTTTCATACTTCAGGGATGCGGGTAAATTTCCAATGATACTCCTGAAAGGAAAAATCGCACTACTCCCGACAACTCACGGTGATAAAAAAGCAGTTAAACGGATATTTAAAAATATTGAAAAGATGAGGAAACACTGAGATGAAATACGCGTACTATCCTGGATGTTCCGCTGAGTCTACAGCACGCGATCAGTATACATCAACTATTGCAGTTGCGGGCTCACTCGGTATTGAACTTATTGAACCTGAAGGATGGACTTGCTGCGGCTCAACACCAGCACACCAGGTTGACCACGATCTGGCTGTTTCACTTTCCGTTGCAAATCTTCAGAAAGTTCAGGAGCTGGGGCTCGATATGGTAGTGAGCTGCGCATCATGCTACAGCAGAATGAAGGCAGCTAATTATGCAGTTGCAGCAGATCCGGAAACAAGAAAGAGAATCGCTGATATTACAGGTAAAGACTACGACGGGACAGTCCGTGTGAGGCACTTTATCGAAGTAATACTTGAAGATATGGGACTCGCGAAGTTTAAAAAGTTTCTCGCCGGTTCATTAAACGGGATGAAGGTAGCGTCATATTACGGCTGCCTCCTCGTACGTCCCAACGAGATTACAGGTTTTGACAATTCTGAAAATCCGGTATATATGGATAAGTTAGTAAAAGCTATGGGGGGAGAGAGCATTGACTGGCCGCACAAAACTGAATGCTGCGGGGCTGCTTTAACTCTAACAAGGCCTGAAATAGTAGTCAAACTATCGGGTTCAATACTCGAAATGGCTGAAGGTTACGGCGCTGAGTGCCTTGCGGTCGCTTGTCCGATGTGTCAGATAAATCTCGATATGAGACAAAGCGATATCAAGTCCCGGACGGGTAAAGATTACAAAATGCCTGTCATGTATATAACGCAGCTGATGGGACTCTGTCTCGGAATTTCTAAGAATGATCTTGGTCTGGGAAGGCTTATCAATTCGCCTGAAAAGATTATGACAGGGGTGGTGAGCCATGCATAATGGGAAACGTAAAAAAACCGGAGCAGTACTGGTTCAGGGTGGCGGTATAGCAGGAGTCCAGGCTTCTCTCGACCTTGCTAATTCCGGATTTAAGGTGCATCTTGTTGAGAACAGTTCAGCAATCGGAGGAATGATGGCTCATTTAGACAAAACATTCCCTACAGGCGACTGCGCAACATGTATTGTATCTCCGAAACTTGTAGAGTGCGCAAGAAACCTCAATGTTGAAATACATACGCTTTCAGAACTCGATTCTCTTGAAGGCGTAGCAGGGAACTTTACTGCAAAAGTAAAAAAATCTCCAAGATATATAGATGAAAAAATATGCAATGACTGCGGTGATTGCACCAAGGCCTGTCCGGTTGAGGTAAGCGACAGGTTCAACCGCGGGCTCGGAAAGAGAAAAGCTGTTCAGAAATATAATGCACAGGCTATCCCTAATAAACCTGCGATACTCAAGCTCGGGCATGCTCCATGTAAGGTTACATGCCCGGCAAACATAAATGTTCAGGGATATATTCAGCTCATTAAAAAAGGCGAGTATGTTAAAGCTGTAAACATGATAAGGGAGAGAAATCCTCTATCTGCGATATGCGGACGTGTATGTCCCGCTCCATGCGAGGGTGCATGCACACGTTCAAAATATGAATCCGCTGTTGCAATCCGTCAGCTGAAACGTTTCGCATCTGATCAGGAGATGGAGCTTGTTAAATCGGGCAAACTTCCCCTCCCGTCAGAGAAAACAGCTGCATCTGACGCTAAAAAAATTGCTGTTGTCGGGGCAGGTCCTGCAGGACTTACTTGTGCTGCTGATCTTGCTGATCGCGGGTTTGCAGTTACGGTTTATGAAAAAGGTGATAGGGCCGGCGGTATGCTCATCTGGGGTATCCCGGAGTACAGGCTTCCAAGAGATGTACTCGATTATGAAGTTGAACTTATAAGACTGAAAGGTGTGAAATTTGTTTTCAATTACCGCGCTGGAAAAGATGTGTCAATCTCGGATCTTAAGAACGACTTTGATGCTGTATTTATCAGTGCAGGTGCGCATGCTGGTAGAACTCTTGGCATCGAAGGTGAAAATCTTAAAGGTGTTGATTCAGGTGTTGAGTTTTTAAGAGAGAACGGAACATCCGGTACTAAACTACATGCAGGTGAGAACGTCGTAGTAATCGGTGGAGGGAATGTCGCAGTAGACGTTGCCCGTACAGCGCTCAGACTGGGAGCAAAAAGAGTCGAGCTTGTATCTCTCGAAAAACATGGAGAGA
>DAONFG010000090.1:0-4284 GCA_035403465.1 Spirochaetota bacterium
CTGCTCATTCCACCTTGCAGCATTGTTCCTGGGTTCATCACGGTAAGTAAGGGATTCACCATCTGCACTGACCTCTACCATCAGTTCGTACCTTTCGTAATCTATTACGCCGCGTTCAGCGGAACTTGATGCAAGCAGCATCCCCGCCTCCTGCAGGAGCCTTAGCGAATCCGAATACACATGCCCGTCAAGTCCGCTTTCCTCCGGGTGATCATAGAACTTCTGAACACCCGAATAACTCAGTTTAGCCCTGCTGCTGATCCGCCCCCTTTTTATTTCCGTACCTGCCGATCTGCCCGTACCGTCAATTCTCATGATAAAAACAAGTGCCCGCCTGTCTGCTTCAGCAGTGAGTGATATGATATCCTCTGAAAGTTCACGGGGCAGCATGGGTACGGAGAATGAAGGAAGGTAATAGCTTGCGCCCCTCCTGATGGATTCGCTGAAGAGGGCGCTGCCCGGCTTCACATAATAAGATGCGTCTGCAATTGCATAATAGATTGTATAACCGGTCTCCTGCCGCTCAACATAAACAGCCTGGTCGAGGTCTTTTGACCCGTTGTTGTCTATTGTCACAAAAGGGAGATTTGTGAAATCCTGGAGGCCCGGGTCATCAGCTGCGTTTCTGGACCTGATTGCATCGACCTCCTTAATAACTTCCGGGGGATAAGAAATTTTCACCTGGAGTTTTTCAAGATGCCGGATATACCTGTTTATTATATGCTTCTTTTTATACCTGCTTAGAAGGGTGAATCCGCCTGAATCATCAACAAGTAGGCAATAAATATCCCCATCCTCGGCATCAGCAGGAACACTGAATTCCCGCAGCTCTTCGTTCGCGCTGAAAAGCCTGACGGGTATAATCCGCCCCTTCACTGAACTGCAGAGGATTATTACAACGGTTCCTGCTGACATCCGGTTCATAAGTGCCCCCATATGTATCTTTCATTATTGTGTTTCCAATTATTCTTTGTCAATACAATACTTTATTAGAATACCGGCAAATCTGTTGACAAAGGAGTCAAAATTCAGTTAGTTAATTGCATCAGCCGTTATTTATTACTCAGAGCGGGACCTGTATGGAATTACTTAAAAAACACATTCTATCAGAAGGCATAGCTATAACCGGGGGAATAATCAGGGTTGATTCATTTCTTAATCACCAGGTAGACCCGATGCTTATTGATGCGATGGCAGAGGAATTCTGCTGCAGATTTACCGGTATAAAGTGTGACCGAATACTTACTGTTGAAGCATCGGGAATCGCCCCCGCGGTGATGACCGGCCTGAAATTGAAGGTCCCCGTGGTGTTCGCCAAAAAGAGCAGGCCTTCAACCGGCACAGGTGCAGCATACTCGGCAAAGGTACATTCATTCACGAAGCAGAAGGACTATGAAATCACAGTATCAGCGGATTATATCAGGCAGGGTGAGAGTATAATAATCATAGATGATTTTCTTGCACACGGGAGCGCATCAGCAGGACTGATTGATATTGTGCACCAGGCCGGCGCGGAGGTCACTGCAATCGGTATAGTGATTGAAAAAGGATTCCAGGACGGCGGAAGGCTGCTGCGTGAAAAGGGATTCAGGGTGGAATCACTTGCCATTATTACAGGCATTGACGGGAATACAATTCAGTTCAGGTGATGGACTGTCTGTATATAAATAACAGCGGAGAGATAAAATGAAAAAGCTAATTTCTGCATTTTTAATGATTCTTACTATTGCCATCTTCTTCGGTGGATGCGGCAAAAAAGTTCCAACGTCTGCAGACGGTAAAGAGGTTGTAATGGGTTTTGTTTATGTAGGTCCTATAGGCGACGGCGGATGGACATACGCCCATGAACAGGGACGCAAATATGTCGAGCAGCACCTCGGCATAAGGACAATCTTCAAGGAGTCTGTCCCGGAAGGTTCAGAGGTAAAAGATGTAATCAGGAGCATGATTGACCAGGGCGCGACCATAATAGCAGCGACAAGTTTCGGCTACATGGACTACGTCGTGGAGATTGCAAAAGAATATCCAAAGGTGAAGTTTATCCACTGTTCAGGATACAAGATGTCAGACAACATGGGTAATTATTTCGGAAGGATCGAAGAGCCCCGGTACCTTTCAGGTATTGTTGCAGGACTAAAGACTAAGACCAACAAAATAGGATACGTCGCAGCGTTCGAAATCCCGGAAGTTGTTAGGGGAATCAACGCGTTTACACTTGGCGTAAAATCTGTTAACCCGAAGGCCGAGATCCATGTAAGGTGGACACATACATGGTATGATCCTGCAAGAGAGAAAGAGGCAGCCAAGGCGCTTCTTGACGAAAAATGCGATGTAATCGCTCAGCACCAGGATACAGCAGGACCGCAGCAGGCTGCCGAGGAAAGGGGAATGTTCTCTGTGGGCTACAATTCCGACATGAGCGCCATGGCACCTAAAGCGTACATGACAGCGCCGGTATGGAACTGGGGACCGTACTATGCATCCCAGGTAAAACGTGTAATAGACGGCACATGGAAAGCAGAGAGCTACTGGGAAGGGATGACTGCGGACATAGTCAGGCTTGCCCCGCTTACAAAGAACGCACCGGATGGAGCCGAAAAGAAAGTCAACGATGTTAAGAAGAAAATACTGGACGGCACATTCAAGGTTTTCGCAGGCCCCATAAAGGACCAGTCCGGAAAGATCAGGGTGGCAGAAGGTACAGTGATGTCTGACCAGGATCAGCTGTCATGTGACTGGTTTGTTGAAGGTGTTGTGGGTAAGATAAAATCTAAATAATACCTCAAAGCTATTGAAACTCTAAAAACCGTTCTGTATTCGTAATTCAGAACGGTTTTTTTATTTACACCTAATGCATTATTATTGAATAACTATCATAATTATTATAGAATGAATAAACCGTTAATCTTTAACGCAACATGTCATTCCATTCACATCGATTGTGAAGTTACGGAATGACAATACCATGTCCAGGGATAACCGGAGGAAACAATCGAAACCAGGGAAGCCGTAAGGATGGCAGGGATATCAAAATCCTTCGGAGAAGTTAGGGCCAATATTAACATAACGTTCAGCGTTGACTACGGCGAAATATACGCTCTGCTGGGTGAGAACGGAGCAGGAAAGAGCACACTGATGAATATACTTTCCGGAGTCTACACAGCTGATTCAGGAAGCATATACGTCCGCGGCCGCGAAAGGAAATTCTCATCACCATCGGATTCAATAGCTGCCGGGATCGGCATGATCCACCAGCACTTTAAACTTATAGATGTCATGTCAGCCATGGAGAACATCATCGCGGGTCAGGAACACTCGTTTTTTATCAGCAGGAAAAAACTGAGGAGAATAATCAATACCGTATCGGAAAAATACGGATTCAACATAGACCCTGACAAAAAGATCGCAGACATGTCTGTAGGCGAAAAACAGACCGTGGAGATACTTAAAGTCCTCTACCGCGGGGCGGACATACTCATACTTGATGAACCTACTGCAGTACTCACACCGCAGGAGTCGGCAAAACTCTTCGCTGTCCTTAACCGCATGAAGGAACGCTGCGCAATAGTAATCATCACGCACAAGCTGCATGAAGTGATGGAGATCAGCGATAAAATTTCTGTACTGCGGAAAGGTGAAGTGGCCGGGACAGTCCGCACAGATGCTACTGATCCCATGGAACTAACCAGGCTCATGGTGGGCAGGCAGGTTAATCTTTCCATCGAAAGGCCCCCGGTCCAGGGAACAGAGCAGGTGCTCCAGGTTGATAAACTCTGCGTGACCGGTGATGACGGCATCCCGGCACTCACAGACGTTTCGTTCAGCGTACGTGCAGGCGAGATTATGGGAGTTGCAGGAGTAGCGGGGAGCGGGCAGAAGGAGCTCTGCGAGAGCCTCCAGGGACTGCAGAGGATTAAAAGCGGAAACATAAAGTTTCACGGGAAGGAGATCGTCGGATGTTCTCCCCGTGAAATATTCGAGCTTGGGCTGCGCATAAGTTTCATCCCCGAAGACAGGCTGGGCATGGGACTCGTGGCATCCATGGACATGATAGATAACGTGATGCTGAAAGATTACTACCGAAGCAGGGGCCCGTTCCTTGACAGGGAGACTGCACGGGCACGCGCTGAACATATTGTTAAAGCATTTAATGTGCATACGCCCGGTATTGAACACCCTGTTAGCAAACTGTCCGGAGGCAATATACAGAAGGTGCTCCTTGGACGCGAAATCGACTCCAGCCCGGACTTCCTGGTGACAGCCTACCCTACCCGCGGACTTGAT
>DAONFG010000091.1:0-3812 GCA_035403465.1 Spirochaetota bacterium
TGAATAGAGAGTCATTGTCAGACCTATAAGAACTGCAACATGAACGTGAGGTCCTACGATCCACTGAGTATTGTGAAGAATCCTGTTAAGTCCGAGATCCGCCTGAATAATCCCTGCCGGTACAGCCAGTGCAAAACCGAGAAGCCCGCCGAGAAGAAATTTGAGAGGATTTGTCATCTTAAGCGGCCTTGCACTCCAGAGTGTAACAAGCGTAATGAAAAACGCAAGTCCCTGCGTAATGAGCTCAAATGCTGTAACCATCTCTCCGGATACAATTTTAAGAATTCCCGGCTGAGCCTGATCTGACATCAGGTGGTGAGACCATACTGTCCATGAAACAACCAGCTCCACAAAGAGCGCTGCACGTGCTATATTCTCCATGAAAAGTTTTTTACCGGTGATCAGCGTTGCAAGGAGGTACCAGGTACCTGCAACAAAAATCAGTACAAGTCCGTCTGCTATAAGATCAAGCCCCCACCAGAACCAGTTTTTATAAAGAAGCGCATCTACTGCTGAATGCTTCAGGTTGTATCCGAATACCGCAGCGATCATGTAGACGAGAATCAGCACTCCTGTAAAAAGAATAATACCGGAATTAAGCGCTGTATCTATTGTACCCCTGGCGATTGCAGCAACCGGCAATGATACAAGATGCTCCTTTTTCTCTTTTGCGAAAAGATTTCTGAATCCGCTGAGACCGAGCGCTGATGCGATCAGTGCTCCCGTAGGCTGTTTGGACATTCCCTCAGGGGTGTAGCCAATTGTTGCAAAAATATTTATTACAAAAAAAACAGTACCGAGCATAACAAGCGCGATACCTGTGATAAAGAAAATTCCGCCCCAGATACTGAACTGTGTAAAATCAGCAGGCAGCGGCCAGTATAATGTATATAGCGGAGAGTAGAGTGTAAGAAAACCCGCGAACCAGAAAACAAAGGTTCCCACTCCTACAAGTACACAAGTCCTATTAGCCAGCTTAATGCTCCACAGAGGTTTCTTCATCAGAAATGGTACAAGGAAGAGAACCGCGCCGAACACAATGGAATATGTAGAACCGAAAATTCCCACAAGAGGATGCGCAGTAAGTATACCGTAAAACTGCTCAGGCGGGATAAGAGGAAAAGGCTGCGCAAGGTATATCCTCATTATCATTCCCTCTATTACTGCAAACGCATAATAGACAAGACCTACGACTACAAACCGTAAAGTCATCTTCTGCATAGGGGTCAGGGTATCAGCTTTGAACAGGCCCCGTTCCCCTTTAAATAATGTCTGTATAAAGTTCATTTTAAATCCCTCATAATATTAAATTTTACGGAAGAGTCCTTACTCCGTTACTTCAACAACATTCTTCTCAATCATATTGATTCCCTTCGGCCCTGAATATTCTGTTGACCTTATTGTGTAAACTTCCGGCCTGTCAAATAACCAGAGTACATCATTAATATGTCCGGGAATCACCTGCATCTGAAAGAGCATCGAGTTATCAGTACGGAAAAGACCGAAACCGTAAGTGAGGTCGTCAGAGGATACGATAAACCGCACTTTTTCACCTTTTTTAATTACCATTTTTTCTGCAGGGAGTATGAATTTGTGACTTACGATACTAATATTGAATTCTTTGTCAGCCCTGATTTCAGCTCTATTCAGGTCCATCGCCTTCCACGGAATAGTTTCATGTGTTACAATATGAAGAGATACTCCGATGATAATCAGAAATCCGACAAAAGTATAAAAGAGTGCCGGTTTAATCTCCACACTCTTCCCTGTTTTAGTTACCCTGTAACCAAACCACCCCATTACCGATATTATAGTTAATGCATAAATCGTGTACAACAGGGTCTGCCCCCATAGAACTAAACTTGAATCGACCATAACTCCTTCCTTTAACTTAGATTTGAATGATGCTAAAAAAATAATAAAAATGTAGGGGGGGAAAAATTTAATGTATTTTTCCCTACATTGTTTTTCAAATTATAGAGAATGGTTAAAGAGTGCTGCCTTGACTTGAGTCAATTCGAGGAAAAATAAAAAAACATAGATTGTGAGCAATAGGAATTCTGTTTATTAAAAACTCTCACTAATTATTTACTGACCATTTTATGAGCAATAGATTTTATTGTTTCAGGTAAAATTTTTATTTTATGCGATACCTGTGGAATTATAGATGAGTATAAATACGCAAAAAAGCCCGCACTTAATAACTATGCGGGCTTATCATTTTTTATCGGTCATCCGTTGGTGATAAATATTTCCAGTCAGCGTTGTCTCAATGTAAACTTGTATGCGGGACAGTAGAATCCCGTCGCCGACTTCATGAGGGTCTCAGGTGCCGATTTGTACCATTTGAGAACAAGCGTCCTTCCGTCAACGCAGGTCCAGGTGCCGCCATCGCCGTTGCTTCCCCGTTTAAAGGTGCCATCTGCATTGATTATAAGACTGTCGGTCCAATCCCTGTGCTGTGCATAATATACACCAGCTATCATTTTTGCTGTCTTTGCGTCAGGTTTATCAGCTGCAGGTACAATGTCCGCAGTAGAAATCTCAGATTTAGATGCCGCAGAGCGTGTAAGCTTAAATCTGTAGATAGTTGACGAGAATGATCCATCAGCCTTCTGTTCGAGAATCTCCGGCGCCCATTTGGTCCATTTGAGGATCAGCTTCTTTCCGTCAAATGACCATGTGCCGTTGTCACCATCTGCAGTTTTTTTGAAAGTACCGTCTGCGTTGATTATTATATTGTCATTCCAGTACCTGTGCTCGGCAGAATACACTCCTGCTATTTTTTTTGCTGCCTCCGCGTCCGGTTTATTGTCTAATTGTGTAGTGCCGGAACGAGTCAGTTTAAAATCGTACACATTTGACGAGAATATCGTTGGAGACTTCTGTTCCAGAAACTCAGGCTCCCATTTGGACCACAGTAGTATCAGCCTCTTCCCGTTAAACAGCCAGTTGCCGCCATCACCGCCGTTAGCTCGCTTGAAAGTGCCATCAGCGTTAAGCTTAATATTATCTGTCCATTGCTTGTTCTCACCCAGATACTCGCCGGCTATCTGCTTAGCGACAGATGCATCGGGTTTTTCAGGAATATTGCTGTAAACAGTCGGTTTGGATGATAATACAGGGTATCCGTCATTTGTTCCATCTATAACCCATCTGCGGTATAAACGGTTGATTTTGTCTTCTACCATATTATTAAGATTATCGAGCAGCGTGCCGTTAAGATTAGCCCTCTTTCCCGGGCCGTCATCGGTCCGCGCCATAACGGATGCTGAAGGATTGTCAAATGAGAAGACTGCTCCGTATGAAGCTTCGTGCATTGTATTAGGATCTTCCTTGTCACTGTTCAAAGCTTCAATAACCATGCCGAGTTTTGTTTCCTTTCTCATTTTTTTTAGATCGCCTGATGACATATAATAATAAGAACCCTTGCCGTATTTAATATCGCTGTTGATGCCGCCCGCCTTAGACTGCTTAAGCCAGAAGCCATTTAGCGCGGTAATCAATGTTTTGTCGGTTTCCCCCCATACTGCGCCGGCCTTTCCTATAATTCCCCCGGCGAAGTTACTCCCTGCGCCTTTTACGCTAACCGCGCCGATATTGTAACTATTCTGAACATAAACATCGCTGCCGCCAAGGCCGCCGATGCATAGTGTTGTTCCGGCTCCGGAGTTTCCTTTAATACTGCCTGTATTGTAGCTGTTAATTACCATTGATCCATGACCGGCTATACCTCCAGCGCCAAGCGCGTCAACCTTTCCTGTTGAAGTAACGGAAATTGAACCGGTGTTATAGGTATTGATACATCCGCT
>DAONFG010000092.1:0-3693 GCA_035403465.1 Spirochaetota bacterium
AGTTTATTTCATGATTGCATTTTTTAAAAGATGGGGTTAATTTGACGGATACGTATGAACAGCCTGGAGCCTTCAGTAATAAATGACGCTAAGGCCTTAAGCGAGTCCGGTACAGATAAAGCCGCACTTGGTGAAACCGAAATTTCCAATAAAAACGGTATGGTCATTACCATGAAGCCCGTAATTGATGCGAAACTGAATGCCGGCCTGCAGCTGCGTTTCACATTAACAAATTACGAGAGTAAAACAACGATTACCAATGCTGATGGCACACAAAAAGAAGATATTACGTATGTTACCGGTGAGTTTACAGCTGTTATGGCCTACAATGTACTGACTTCAAAAATTGTCATTATTGTAAACACAACTGCCGGCAAAGAGCTTGTATTCAAAGGCGGCAGCATGAACGGATTAAAGATGGGATTTGATAAACTTGAAATGTCATTTAATACAAGTTCAGTGACCATCGGGAGCCCGGTTGCAGTTAAAGGCAAAATCACAATAAACAGTGTTCCCATTGTTATTGATTCGGAGATAATAGAACTGATAATGAGCCTCATGGGAATGTAATACAGGTACTATCTATTTATGATTTTCGCGAAGCATTCCGGCGCTCAGGCCCGGAATGCTTTTTGATATGGTAAACCCGGCGTATTCAAATACTTGTATGATATAACATGTTGCAGGAGATATGATAGTAATAATGTGCAGACTGCAGCCAGTCTTTTGCCTTGACCCAGCCGGGTGTCAGGGGGAAGTTAAAAAATCCTCCCAACCTGTTTCTCGTTGTCCCAGAACGGCGAGATCTTCAGCAGCGTGTCGATAACTTCAGGCAGCACACTTAACGTGTAATCGATCTCTTCCCCTGTCGTGTACCTGCTCAGGCTGAACCTTATTGAGCCATGAATCTTTGAAAACGGAAGGTTCATTGCGCGCAGAACATGCGACGGTTCCAGCGAACCTGTTGCGCATGCAGAGCCGGTTGATATATACACACCCTTCTTGTCAAGGTAGAGGAGTATTGATTCGCCTTCAATAAACTCGAATGAAATATTCAGCGTATTCGGGGTGCGGTGTTCCTGCGATCCGTTCACAGATGAAGTCTTTATTGTACGGAGTATCCCCTGCTGCAGTTTGTCCCTGAGGTTTGCGACACCTTCCATATCCTTAAGGTGGTTCATTGCCAGTTCTGCTGCAACGCCCATACCGACAATACCGGGTGAATTTTCAGTCCCGGGCCTGCGGCCCTTCTCCTGGTGCCCTCCGAATATCATGGGTCTCATGCGTGTCCCCTTGCGCACGTAAAGCGCACCTATACCCTTGGGTCCGTGAAATTTATGAGCTGATATAGAGTAGAGGTCACACTGGATTTTATTGACATCAACAGGTATCTTTCCCGCGGCCTGCACACCATCCACATGAAAGGGTATGTTCAGCGGCCTCAGGAAAGCGCCGATCTCCTCAACGGGATTGATCACGCCGGTCTCATTGTTTGCATGCATTATCGATACAACTGCAGTCTCATCATCAACCGCGTTTTTCAGGACGGCTACGTCAACAATGCCTTCTCCTGTCACAGGAACAAAGGTTACGCGGTATCCCTCTTTCTCAAGCTGCCTGCACAGGTTAAGCACAGCCGGGTGTTCTACCGTTGAAGTTATCACATGTTTTTTATCTTTAAGGTACGAGGTAATACCGCGTATTGCAAGGTTGTCGCTCTCGGTCGCGCTGCCGGTGAAGGTGATCTCGTAGTCGTTCTCCGCGCCAAGGAGCATTGCCACCTGGTGCCTGGCCTTCTCAATATCCTTCGCCACGCGTCCGCCGAAAAAATGCATGCTCGATGCGTTCCCGTACTTGTCGCCGAAGAAGGGTATCATGGCCTCTACTGCTTCGGGGGCCACCATTGTTGTTGCGTTGTTGTCAAGGTAGACGTGCCTTTCCATGTTTCACCTACACATGTTTGATTTTAATATTCGGGGAAACAGCTTTACGCAGTTCCTCCTGGACAAAATTCTCCAGCGTCATGGAGGCTGTCATACACGATGAACACGCACCGCGCAGCCTGACGGTAACCTCGTCCCCATTAATATCCACAAGTTCTATGTCTCCGCCGTCCCTCTTGAGTCCGGGCCTGATCACGCCGTTGATCACCTCTTCGATCTTTCTCATCTTCTGTAAATTTGTCATCGGGGCATTCTCATCACAGCAGCTGTCCTGTTTAGTGCTGCAGCGTCCCAGTTCTTCTTCTATGATGTCCTCAATCTTCGGCACGCATGTACCGCACACAGTCCCTGCCTTTGTAAATTCCATCATATCATCTATGTTCCTGATACCGTGTTCGTGCACAGCATTCCTTATGTCAACATCGGTTATGTTCAGGCACTGGCAGATTATCTCACCGTGAGGTTCATCCTCGATCGGCGGTTTTTCGCCGCGGTAATCAGCAATGGCGTTTGTCAGCGCCTCTGACCCCATGACAGAACAGTGTATCTTCTGGTCCGGAAGACCGCCCAGGAAATCAACTATATCCCTGTTGGTGATCCTTTCTGCCTCCTCGATGGTTTTACCCTTGATCATCTCGGTAAGAGCAGATGATGAAGCAATAGCGCTTCCGCACCCGAAGGTTTCGAATTTCGCATCAGTAATGATTCCTTTATCAACTTTTATATAAAGAGTCAGGGCATCGCCGCATACAACGCTTCCCACGTGCCCCACCCCGTCAGCATCTTCTATTTTTCCTACGTTAATCGGATGTGTGTATAGTTCCTTGACCTTTTCAGTGTATTCCCACATAGATTCCACCGCCTTGCTGTATCTTGTTAATAATCCTGCCGCTTATTTTCAGGCGGAACAGGGTGATTCGACAGTGCTCATATAAATAATATCCCTTTAAAGGTCTATTATTTTTTATAAACTTTAATTACTACCTTTTTAATAGTGATTATATGTAAAGCAAAAAAGCCTGAAGTTACATGGAAAACAAAAAAAACAGCATTTACTAAAAAACTTAATTATTTTTTATAAACAGGCTCTGACCCCAGGTCATTTCATAAAAATAAAATTAAGATTCCTGCCCCTGTCGCCATACCTGTGCGAGAAGAAATCATCAGTATTTATGCGGTTGCATATTTCAGGATTAAAGATGTTTTCCGGCCTGACACCAGACCTTGCGCAGGATTTTTCTATGCTGCCCCAGAGGTCAACATGGAGCCTGCCGTTTATTTCAACTGTATCGCCGGGAAAATGATCTGCAACGTCGCTGTTCACTTCGTATGATTCAGGACCGATTGAAGGCAGGATGAGCACCAGGAGGTTACCGGGGTCAGAACCGTACAGATCAGCCATCATACTGATGCATTTACCTGTGATATTAAGCATAGTCCCCTTCCACCCCGAATGCACAGCACCGATGACCTTTTTCACAGGATCATAAAGAAATACCGGCACACAGTCAGCAGTCCTTATCACAAGGCAGAGTCCGGGGAGGGCAGTAATCATTCCGTCCGCAAAACCCTCTGATGCTCTGACCCCTTCAGGGTATTCATTTACATGCAGTATTTTGTCGCCGTGCACCTGGTCCAGCATGAGTATCCTGCCGGCAGGAATTCCCGTAATGGAAGAGAGCAGGTTTTTATCCGACATCCTGATTTCAGTGTCCGGAGCAGTATAGTCAGTTCTGTTTATTTTTCTGCC
>DAONFG010000093.1:0-3354 GCA_035403465.1 Spirochaetota bacterium
TTGATATCTCATATTGGAGGTTTTTCTGATCCTGATTTGCAGGATGAGCCATTCAGGAATAGCTTTCTCATGAAGTATACTGATTTCATGTATCATCATGAATATGGTTCTAAACGTATTAATACAGGTAAAATTAATGGGTAAAATATATTTCGAAAAAGTCGTACATGAGGACAATAAGCATAAGCTCTACTTTACTTCATATCTCAGGTCTGATTTTGTAGAGAGGTCCCTGGTTGTAACTCTTAATGATGATGATATAGTGCAAAGCATCTATTTTTCTTCATATGATTTCGGATCATCTGAATGGATAAACGAGCATGGAATTGTAAACAGCAGGTTATGGGAAAGTGATGACCAGGCTGGTGAACCAACTTATCTTACACGAAGGTACACTGTTCGTATGGCTAACGGTCCAGCCACAGGAAGTTTTGCGCATGAAAAAATTGTTCCTGATGTACTCGATAACCTGGTAGATAGAGATTTTGCCGAGATAATCATTCAAATGATAACCAGAAAAAATACTTCCAATAAAATAGATTACAGGAATATGGTTTTCCTTGAAAATGTGAATTGATATGTTTAACCCTGCCGCATTTATGCTGATAAAATATTGTTTACACATTACATATCACTTATATTGATTGTGCTAAGTGCCGGCTATACAGCATTTATTTGATACAACACAGTCAGGATAAAGACATATGTTTTGTGAAAGATGTAAAAAAAATGAAGCTACCATCCACCTTTCAGAAGTGGTAAAAAATATGAAATCCGAGGTTCACCTCTGTGAGCAATGTGCCAGGGAAGTGGGCCTTAATACCAAGATATCCAACTTTACATTATCGCTACCTGAGATGCTTACATTTCTCAATGTTGACGAATCCCCGGACTTCAGGGATCAGAAAAGGTGTCATTCCTGCGGATGCAGTTTCCCGGATTACAGGAAGAACGGAAAACTCGGGTGCCCGGACTGCTATGATTATTTTTCGGATGAACTTGCACCTGTACTTGCAAGCTTTTTTGGCGATAAGCGGCATGTAGGTAAATCGCCGCAGGTTCCTTCTGCACAAAAAACAATGTTTGTTGAAGTTACTCAAATCCCTGTGGAATCTGATCTTGATATTCTGCGGACAGAACTTGAGTCTGCTGTTCATGATGAACGTTATGAGGATGCGGCTGTCCTTCGTGACAGGATACGTGAGATATCCGGTTCATTTAACGGCAGTGGAAGGTAAAAATGCCCGGACTTACAGAAATTCTTGCAGGTGAAACCGGCTTCTGGAACGACAGGGGACCAAGAAACGATATGGTTCTTTCGACCAGGGTCAGGATCGGGAGAAATATTTCCGGCATTCCCTTTTCGGAAACAATTGATGAAAACAATATGGTTCTACTCTCGGGGATCGCGGGCAAATTCGTATCATCGGGGTCTAATCCGTCAGGCAGGAAACTTCTTGAACTCGGGGGATTTGACCTGCATGAAAAACGTCTGCTCCGCGAAAAGAATATAATCACAAGCGAGATGGAGAGTTCGCCGACTGCCGCAGTAATACTTGATACTGAAAAAGATTTTTCGATACTTATTAATGATACTGACCATTTCCGGATACAGGTGATACGGCCTGGATTCCAGCTTAATGAGGCGTTTACCCTTGCTGATGGAATCGACGATGAACTTAATGTTTCGGCCGTGTATGCATTTTCGGATATTTACGGATACATTACACCAAATCCTGCGAATACCGGTACAGGTCTTAAGGTTTCGGTAATACTGCACCTCCCCGTCCTTACTATCCAGAAACGGATCAACGAAACTGTCCCCCCTGTACGTGAAAGCGGATTCCAGATTACAGGTACGCTTGGAAACAGCGGCCGTATAATCGGATGCCTCTACCTTGTATGCAATAAAAGATATCTCGGTGTTTCCGAAATTGAAACAATCGACGTTGCCGATGACCTTATAAACAGAATTATTAAACTTGAGGATGACGCGCGTGATGAATTTTTTACCACCTCAAAGCGAGAGCTTGAAGACAGTGTATACAGGTCTCTTGGGATTCTCCTCTACTCAAGAAGAATAAATTATGCTGAAGCGCTGGAGCATCTATCACGGCTGAGGCTGGGTGTCGTGATGTCAGTAATCAAGGAAACAGATGTCATGTTTATCAATGATCTCATGGTGCGGGTACAGCTCTCCCATCTCCAGGAACATTTCGGTGTAAGGTTCAGAAGCATCCTTGACAGCGACGATTTCAGGGCTATGTTTTTAAGGGATGAACTTAAGAAAACAGGAGAGCTTAATGTTTGAATTCACCAAGAAATCTAAAAAAATAATTGAGATATCCTCCCAGAATGAAGGTAAAAGACTTAATTCTGATTTGCTTGGACCTGAGCACATTATGCTCTCGCTGATGAAAGATGAGGATTCTGTTGCAGCGCGGATATTGAAAAACCTGGGAATCAATTTTGACAATGTCATAGTTATTATCGAAAGAGCCATAAATCCGGGCTCGAATACAGTTTCAGAAGGGCGGATACCCGTAAGCCCGTCATTTAAAAGAGTTATTGAGATTTCCAGGGATGAAGCCAAAGAACTTAAGAATTCATATATCGGTACTGAGCACCTGCTGCTTTCAGTTTTCAAAGAAGGGAGCTGTGGTGGTCTTCCTGAACTCGAGAAGGGAGGCATTGCCTACGAGAGTGTAAAGGATGAAATACTGCGTGTATTGGGAATGAAGAGCGGCACCAGGCCGGCAGGAGTCAAGGGAGAACATAAGGCAACTCCGCTTGAGGATTTTACTGTAGACCTGACTGCTATGGCTTCGCAGGGACTTCTTGATCCTGTAATAGGACGGGATATCGAGATATCAAGGGTTATAAGAATCTTATCCCGTAAAAGGAAAAACAATCCCATACTAATAGGCGAAGCAGGTGTAGGTAAAACTGCAATAGTAGAAGGACTGGCACAGAGAATCGTTGCAAGAAGTGTTCCTGAAACCCTATTCGATTACAAGCTTCTTGTTCTTGACCTTTCCGCAATTGTAGCAGGGACCAAGTACAGGGGGGAATTTGAAGAACGGCTTAAAAAACTGCTCAACGAAATTATAAGCAGGGAGAAACTTATTATCTTTATTGATGAACTGCATACAATATCCGGCGCCGGTGCTGCAGAGGGAGCAATAGACGCAGCGAACATTCTGAAGCCCGCACTTGCCCGGGGTGAACTGCAGTGCATCGGTGCAACTACGCTCAACGAATATAAATTGTACATTGAAAAGGACACCGCCCTTGTCCGCCGGTTTCAGAACATTGTTGTCGAAGAGCCTGACGCAGAGCAGACTCTTGCAATCC
>DAONFG010000094.1:0-2563 GCA_035403465.1 Spirochaetota bacterium
ATTACTGTAACCATCTTTTGAAAACCGCATGGAAAATATGGACATAAAAGAAAAAGTATTAAAGCTTGAGAAAATTGCTCTTATTCTGGTAGCAGTTTTTTCCATTACCGGCGGGATTATTTTCGGTTTTATAACTTCTGAAATTAAAAACTATTCAGGAATCCACAATCTGAAAAAATTCCAGCCGAGCATACCAACCAGATTATATGATGTTAACGGCGAACTTATTGCTGAACTATATCAGGAAAAAAGGGATCTTGTAACCTTTGATGAACTTCCCCATACTCTGATCAATGCGTTCCTTGCTCAGGAAGATAAAGACTTCTATGAACATTTCGGTATAAACCCAATGGCAATTGTGAGAGCAATGGGTAAAAACCTGTTTGCTTCAGTCAAAGCATTCAGACCTACAATAGTTCAGGGCGGATCTACCATCACTCAGCAGCTTGCAAAACAGCTTTTTACTGAGAGTGAGAGGACTTTCGCGCGTAAAGCCCTTGAAGCAATACTAGCCCTGCAGATTGAAAAAAAATTCTCCAAAGAGGAAATTCTGGAAATGTATTTCAACCAGATCTACCTCGGGCACGGATGTCATGGCATATCGACAGCTTCCAAATTCTTTTTTGATAAAGAAGTAAGGCATATGTCGCTGATTGAAGCGAGTGTTCTTTCTGCACTTCCATCTAAACCTGAAGGTTATTCACCATTAAAATACCCGAAAGAAGCTTCTATTAAAAATAAAGACACACTAAACAGGATGGTAAACGCAGGCTATCTTACTCAGCAGCATGCGGACGAGATTTATGAAGCATTCTGGCCGGGATTTGTTGAGTCAATGAGGACTGAATTTCCTACTAAGACAGCAAAATCAAAAGATGAAGATAACGCCCCATATTTTACGGACTATGTAAGACAGATTCTCGATGCCCGTTTCGGGAAAGATGTAATGTATAATGAAGGGCTTACCGTATATACTACACTTAATCTTAAACGTCAGAAAGTAGCACAAAAATATATGAGTGAAGGACTTATAGAACAGGATAAAATTTCCTCCAGAATGAATTCTTACAGCGCAGTTGACGGAAGCTTATTCGGTGCATACAGCGCCCTGCGGATGATATTCAGCCTCCCGTCAGTAATTGTTGTTAACGATCTTGATACTCAATTTAAAAAAAATATGGTTGATCAGCTTCTCGATTCAATGGAGATTCTTACGCTCCTGTCAGATGCTCCGAAAAATTACAACGTTGTAGAAGCATTCAGGACCCAGATATCGGGAATATCCTCATCAATGAAAGTTGAAGGCGCATTTATCGCGGTCGAACCGCCGACAGGATATATCACAACAATGGTAGGAGGTTCCGAATTTGAAGTTTCCAACCAGTACAACAGGGCGGTTCAGGCCAGAAGGCAGCCCGGTTCAGCATTCAAGCCTTTTGTTTACGGTTCTGCAATTTATAATAAATGCATAAGCACTGCGACAGTACTTCCCGATGTTCCGATTATCGATGTGGATGCAGCAGGCACTACATGGTCACCTGATAATTATGAGGGTGAATTCTCCGGCATGGTAAATATACAGAAAGCACTTGCTTTATCGATAAATATCATTTCAATAAGGATATTCGATCTTGTCGGAGCCGATAGAATAATAGATTACGCGGCAAGTATGCTGAAGGTTCCTGAAACAAGATTTACCCCGGGACCGGCCCTTGCTCTTGGAACTGTAGATCTTACGCCGCTTGAACTGGCTACAGGATACGCAATCTACGCAAACAGGGGACGCGATGTAATTCCATATGCTGTCCGTTATGTGATTGACAGGGATGGGAATGAACTGGTCAACATAGAGGAGGAAGTCGGCAATATTATTGCAGCGAAAGAAATTGAAGGCACGATACAGATTATACCTGAATCAGTGGCATATATTATGACTGATCTTATGCGGGGAGTTGTCGACAGGGGAACTCCCACCTATTCTATAAGGAACCAGGCAGGATTTACTAAAGCTGCTGCTGGAAAAACAGGTACTACTTCAAACTGGTCTGACGCGTGGTTCTGCGGATATACTCCCGATATAGCAGCTGTAGTATGGCTTGGGTATGACAAATCCTTTATGACGCTTGGTAAAGGACAGGCTGCCGCAGGTATCTCCGCTCCGCTCTGGGGATACTATATGAAAGAAGTGTATAACGGGATGCCCGATCCTGTATTTCCTGAGAAACCGGACGGTGTGGAAGGTAAAGGTGTATGCTGGTATACCGGTTTAATCCCCGGGCCGAATTGTAAAAAGATATCAGGCGGAATAGGGCTGAAAGGAAGCGGCGCGGATAAAGTCTGCGACGGAAATCATTATGAAATGAAGTCTGTACTCGAAAGATATATGGAAAAAGAAGGATTGACAGAATAGTCAAAAATTCATTTATTGACATTTCTTTTTATTTTGTGTATATTGTATTCCTATTACTCAAAAAAATTATTATTTCTCAGTTTTTTTGAGAAATAAAATCAGGAGTTGCAAAATGTTTAAGGTTGGTGATAAAATCGTATATCCCATGCATGG